>ONCX01000016.1 GCA_900316455.1 uncultured Eubacteriales bacterium | reverse complement strand
CTGAATTGCTGTCATAGAATCATCGCCTTTCCTTCTCATAATGTGAGGCTATCCCTAAGCTTATTTTACCACCGGTATGAATAAAAGTCAACATGATAAAAATAGTGGCTGCACCCGCATGAAATATGCGAAAGCAGCCACATTTTTTCGCCAATAAACAGCAAATAAACAGCAAATTCAGCTTTATAAATCTGAAAACCGCGTATTTTAGGCGTTTGCGAGGTATTGACTTTATCTCTTGGAGAACTGGGGAGCACGTCTTGCCTTTTTGAGACCGTACTTCTTTCTTTCCTTCATTCTGGGGTCTCTGGTGAGGAAGCCCGCAGACTTGAGCATGGGACGGAGGTTCTCTGTGTCGTACTGGAGCAGCGCTCTGGCAATACCGTGACGGATTGCACCTGCCTGACCTGTTACGCCGCCGCCTGTTACGTTGCATATTACATCAAAGCGGTCTGTAAGACCTGTAAGCTCAAGAGGCTGACGAACGATGACCTTGAGAGTGTCGAGTCCGAAATAATCGTCAATTTCTCTGTTATTAATGACTACTTTACCAGTACCTTTGTAAAGTCTTACTCTGGCAACTGAGCTTTTTCTTCTGCCTGTACCATAGAAAAACGGTGTCTTATCGTACATAAAATAATTTCCTCCTTCCAATAATTACATTGCCCATGCTTCGGGCTTCTGAGCCTCATGCTTATGCTCCGCGCCTGCGTAGAGATGCAGTCTTGTGAGAGCGGCTCTGCCGATGGTGGTGTTGGGAACCATACCCTTAACGGCAAGCTCCATAATTCTTGTGGGCTTGGTCTTCATGAGAGTACCAGCCTTCGTTTCCTTGAGGTGACCGATGTAACCGGTGTGGCGATAGTAAATTTTCTTTTCAAGCTTGCCTCCGGTGAGAATTGCCTTTTCGCAATTAATGATAATCACATGATCTCCGCAGTCCACATGGGGCGCAAAGATCGGCTTAGTCTTACCTCTGAGAATATCGGCAGCCAGTGTCGCTACACGACCGACCGGCTTGCCTGCTGCATCGATTACATACCACTTGCGGTCAATTTCGCCGGCTTTTGGCATAAATGTTGACATAGCTTTTTCCTCCATACATAATATACTTTATGAACCTCGTAAATAACGCCGTCAGACGGCATATTCGTAAGCTCGCAGTGAGTATATTACCACATTATTTTTCCATTGTCAACACCTTTTTAAAAAAATTTAATTTATAAATAACATACCTTTTGTTTTCTCTGTTTTTCTTTACTTTTCTCGCTAAAGCTCATTTGCTATTTTTATTTTAGCTGATGTGAACTATTGACCTTAATATAAAAAAGTACTATAATACAATATTATACTTTAAAAAACGATAATGGAGATGTTTTCTATGCGTCATGGTTTTGTCGTTTGTAACCGTAAAATATTTAAGGTGTGGAGTTGTCTGCTTGCCGCGTTAATGCTCATAATAATGGCGGTTGGTATGACGTCATGCGGTTCGGCAGGCGGAAGAAGAGCCTCTGATTGGAGCGGAACATGGTATCGTGAGGGTGATTCGCCTTTTTCAAGGTGCTATGTTGAAATAAGCAATGTTTCAGGTGAAGGCTTTGACTTTAGTCTGACCGTATACAACGGGAATAAAGCAGGTGAACTGAAAGAATGCCACGCGCTGTTTCAGAAGAAAATAAATGACTATATTCCTCAGGACACGGATTTTGACGAGGATAACGCCGCTTTTTTTAAGGAAACGGTATCAGATGACGCCGGATATGCCGCATATTATTATGCTGAGGATCCAAGAAGCTATATTGAATTCTGCTTTGACGATACAGAAGATGATAAGCTTGATATTTCTTTTATTACCACAGGCAATTATACCGAATGGACCGCATTTGAAGGATTTGATGAAAATGCTCAGATAACAGGAATCTTCTCGCATGATGAGGAATATATAAACAGCAGTCTGTATGAAATGGGTGTGCTTAGCAAAAAGAGCGATGACAGTCTTCGCAAGCTCATGGGCGAGGATGTGTATTTCCGCCTGCTTTGCTGTTTTCAAATACATAATGCGGTACGCAGCGACGCCACTGGCAGCAATCTGCCCTATGAGTATGGAGGCGCAGTTCATATGCACGATGGAATCGGCGGCACAATACATTACGGTTCAATGGTGAATCAGCAATACGCGGCTT
Organism: uncultured Eubacteriales bacterium; assembly: GCA_900316455.1. GTDB lineage: Bacteria > Bacillota > Clostridia > Oscillospirales > Acutalibacteraceae > RUG762. Next base: position 94,473 of record ONCX01000016.1, on the reverse strand, counting down.
GTGTAATTGAATTTGATGACGGAAGCATAAGCGCGGTAGTATCATTTGAGAATGAAGCGCCCTCATATTATTCAAACAACTGGGTGTATGAAAAAGAAAATCCTTATCCGATAAAGATATGGCTTGAGCAGTATTCTGACTCACAGTGATTAATATATTAAAACCAAAAATTTAAGTATGAAACATGCAATTAACAAATTCTTATTAATTTTAGAAAAAATTGCATTATAATAATATTTGTAATAACGATCAGAATGGGAGGTTTTATAATGTCAAGAGAAACGAACAAGGATTATAGCGCCAAAATGTCTGAAAATCTTAAAAAAGCACTTACCGAGATGCTTATTTTATCATTTCTCAGCAAGAAGGATATGACGATTTTTGAAATTCTGAATATTCTTGACAAACAAAGCAACGGAGTATGCAGCATACAGTATCCATACGGGGTAATATACAGAATGTCCGACAGAGGTTACATAGAGATAGCCGGCAAAGCGATTTCCGACGATCGCAGGAGAATTCATTACAGAATAACCGAATTGGGCAGGGAGTATCTTGAAAAGATAAAGGAAGAATATCAGAGCTTTATTTCGGGTATGAATATGATATTTGAATACATCGATAGTATCGGAGATAATGGAGAAAATCATTTCTGAGCTTCAGACGTCAGTCATATGCATCCAAATAAGCATTTGAAAATGCCCGTGTTAATATCAAGTTAACAAACATGATTTATAATAATTTAAATAATGGAAAATTCTTACTCTGATTGGAGTCATATTAATGGGAATAAAAAAGATAATGCTTATTATAAATCCATGTGCCGGTAGGAAATCAGGCATGAAAAATGCTGAGAAGATAGTTTCCATGTTAAAAAATCAGGGCTGTGAATGCGTTCTGTATATGACGGGGAAAAGGGGAGACGCCACGCAGTTTGTTATTGATGATGGAAGCAAATATGATATTGTTGCGTGCATGGGGGGCGACGGCACTCTTAATGAGGTTATCAACGGGGTATTAAAAGCAAATCTTGACGTTCCTCTCGGCTACATTCCCGCGGGAAGCACAAATGACTTTGCAAGGAGCATGCATCTTTCAAGGAATATCGATAAGGCTGTAGACAACATTCTGAGCGGGATTACGATAGATATAGACACGGGAATTTTCAATGACAGGTATTTTTGTTATGTTTCTTCATTCGGAATCTTTACCCGCACATCTTACAGTACGCCTCAGCGAGTAAAAAATGTAATTGGCGGCAGGCTATCTTATATGCTTAACAGCATTACAGAATTGGGTCGGATAAAAGCGGAGCACATGAGAGTGGAAACAAACGGCAGAGCTTATGAGGGCGACTTCCTTTTTGGTGCGGTCACAAATTCGGCTTCTGTCGGAGGCGTGCTTAAATATGATCCACGGATTGTGAATATGAACGACGGCAAGCTTGAAATCTTGCTGATTCACAAGCCGAGGAATCCCTTACAGCTCTTTTCTATAATACGGAGTCTTGTGTCGAATAAATTTTCAGATAATCCGCTGATAGAATTTGACCGATCGGATAAATTCAAAATTTATCCATCAGCGAGATCCGACTGGTCCCTTGACGGTGAATTTGCGTATACCACCGGCAGCAGTGAGATAAAATGCCTTAAAAGCAAGATAAGACTCTTATGTCCTCAAACTGTGAAATAATTTGCAAATAAAAATCCGTACATTGTTGACGAGCTTTGCAATGTACGGATTTTTTATGCCAATAACAGGGAAAGAGAAATATAAAGATTTTTGTTGTTACTGCCGCTTATCGTCACAGTAATATTCGATTGCATGTGTGACAAATTCAGCAGTTCCTTCACCAGATGCTTGGTCGATGTTACGCTGCATACTTCCTCCGCCGCTGTACATTTTGCTCAAGGACAGAAGTATCTCGTCGGAGCAGGTGTAGAAATTCTCGGTTATGTAATCCTGCAGCTTTCCGACCAATTGCTGTACCTTGCCGTCTGACGACTGTAATTCCCGCAGCTTGCCGAATTCTCTGAAAATATTCATCAGACCCATTGCCAGAGAAGAGTAGTCCTCTGCGGTTCTCCCGACGGATTTCTGCTCAAATTCCTTATATTCGGGCGTGTTTCCCCAATTGGCTTTGGCTTGTTCTTCATACTCGTCGATTTTCCTGACGTCAAATTCACTGAAATCCAAATTGTTTACCCCCAGTATTTTTATTCCCTCCGCGAGAGTGATAAGGTTCTCAATGTGCGTTTTTTTCTTTTGAAGCAGTTTGATCTGACGTTCAAGCGCGTTTTTAATATCAAAATTGTTGCCGCTCATGACGTCGCTTATTTCTTTGAGTGGAAATTCAAGTTCACGGTACAGAAGTATGATTTGCAGCCGTCGAAGAGCATTTTCGTCATATAATCTGTATCCTGCCTTAGTCGTTATTGTCGGAATGAGCAGATTTATTTCGTCATAATAACGCAGCGTTCTTACGCTTATTCCCGAAAGTCTGCTTACCTCACTGATTGAGAACAGTTTTTTATTGCCATGTGTATTTTCCATGATATATCTCTCCCTGTTGATAATATTATAAACCTTTACGCAACGTGAGAGTCAAGTCTTTTTTGGAATTTTTACTGAGCAAAATTTGATAATAATATTTAAAGCAAAAAACGACAGCTGTCAGGAAAAAATTCCTGAAGCCGTCGCTTCTTTTAATTAATTACCGCAACCGCAGCCGCAGCCACCGACGCCCGAGCTCTGACCGCGCATCATCTGAGCTTCGCTGCAATGCAGGTCTCCAGCCTTGGGCGGGAAGAATTCATCCGCGGGGAAGCTGATCTTCTTGAAAAGCTCACACGGACTTTCGTTCCCCGAATCGACACAGATTTTGTCAGGCATGCAGAAGTCGTAAACCGGAACGAGCATCTGAACCTGTCTTTCAAGCTGAATTATCATGAAGATACCGAGAGTCACTTTGACGGCTTTTTCAGCGAGTCTGTGATCGAAGCTGCCGGCGAACATTCTTGCAACGCGATTGGGAACGCAGCAGCAGGGATAATGTGTTTCACAGACCGGAACTATTCTCGCTCCGAGTCCGATTGGCTCCGCAATCTGTACGGTCGCCTTGGGAAGATTGCCGGCGGGAATATTCTGTTCGTCATCGTCGCCGCCAACGTAATCGGAGCTGAATACCTTAACGCTGCCCTCGCTGCCGTAAAGAATCGCCTTCTTATTGTAGACGCAAAGACCTCTGATTTCGCATGACGGGCTTATCGGCGACATGGTTACGTCCAATTTCACGCAGAAATAAACGGTGATATCTACCGAATAATATCCTCTGTTGAAAGGTACAGGCTCAGTATCTATCACGACGTTTACCACGTCGGCGGATTTAAGTCTCACGCCGAGGGCGTTGTTTATAACGTCCTGGTCGCGTTCCACAAAGAATACCTGCAGGTCCTCAAGGCATTCTCTGTCGCGGCACGCGTCGTATACTCTGCCCGCGTTAATGCAGACTGCCTCCTTGAAGCAGTCGCGTCTGCCGCACTGACCCGCTCTTTCGCCAAGATTCTGAGCATTTCCGCCCATGCACTGTGCATTTTTATCACCCATGGATTATGTCCTCCTTTTAGGAAATTCGAGGCTGTTTATTCCTCGCATTACATAATATGAGGACTTACGGCAAATGTTCTTATTCAAAAATATTACGCGGCTATGTCTCTTCTGTTGTAAATAATATATGCCGCCGATATGCTTATCATTGTTACGCATACGCCTATGCAGAGCGGAACGGTTTCTATTGAGCCTTTATTTACAAAAACATCAGTGGCGTTGGAGTAGCTGAAAGGCGTAATATATTTCAGGAAGTCAGCTTTGTCTGTAATCCTTGCCACAATATCCAGAACATAAAGAATAAGCGCTATTCCAAGACCGACGCCCGTACCGCTTCGCCTTGAACAAGCCGAAAGCGCGAAGCATATTGACGCTGTCTCAATCTGCGCGGCAAACTGAGCAATAACATAGCCTATAAGACACTTCATGTCAAGCGATTCGCCGATTATAGCCGCCGAGCCGGCAAAAACGCCGAACGCAATGATATCGAAGAATGCGATGAATGTAATAACTGATAAGAGCTTTCCTGTAACAATTCCGACGCGGCCGAGTGTGAGCGTGTGCAGGAATTCAGCCGTATGACCGCTTTCCTCGTGTGACAGGGCTGATATTCCGAGCAGAGCTGAGTACATTCCGCTGCCAAGGGCAAATGTCGTGCCTATCTCCGTGCCGAAAAAGCCTTCTAATGTGGTTATTGGCAGCTTGTCCATGCCGAATGCCGCCGAGAAGCCTCCCATCGACGCAAAGGCGTCAGACATGTCGGACATGGATTCGTCTATCAGCGGAAAGAGAAAAATGCAGCCCGCCGCCATTGAGAGAACTCCTACAAGCCAGATAAAAAAGCTCATTCGGTTCATTTTCAATTCGTGTTTATATAGTGTCATGCTTATCCTCCTCAGTTGTAGTAGCGCATAAAGACGTCCTCGAGCGACGGTTCTTCTATGCTAAGATCCTTGACGTTCACGTTTGACAACGCCCGCAGAAGCTCGTTTATATCGCCGCCATAGACAAATTCCATACCGTCCGCAGTCTGCTTTACATTGCTGATTCCATCGGCGGAAAGCTCGTTTATGCCCGAAATACGCACGAATTTCACGTTAGTGTGCGCGAGGTTTTCTATAGTATCACAGGCAATAAGCCTGCCTTCACGTATTATTGCCGCTCTGCCGCAGTATTTCCTTACTTCGGAAAGGATGTGCGACGACAGGAAGCAGGTAGCGCCCTGCTCGTTGTATTCCCTGACAAGCTCAAAGAATTCCGCCTGAATGAGCGGATCAAGTCCTGAAGTAGGCTCGTCAAAAATGAAGAGTTCGGGCTTGTGCTGCATAGCGCAGACTATGCTGACCTTTTTGCGGTTTCCGAGCGACAGATCTTCTATGCGCTTGCGGGTATCAACTTTAAGTCTGTCGCACAGCTTTTCCGCTTCTTTTCCGCAATCAATTCCACGCACGTCAGCCGCGAATTTAATTATTTCCGACACCTTCATGGACGGATAAAACTGCGTTTCCGACGGCATGTAGCCGACGCGCTTCATTATCTCCAGGTGATTCTTCACCATGTCGGAGCCAAGGATTTCCGCGCTCCCGCCCGATGGCTTGATAAGACCGAGCAAACAGCGTATTGTGGTTGATTTACCGGCTCCGTTCGGTCCGAGAAAGCCGAAAATCTCTCCCTTTGCGACGTCGAAGGATATGTCCTCCACTCCGCGGTTAGCTCCGTAATTCTTCGTCAGATTTCTGATTGAAATTGCACTGTTCATGCAAATCTCCCCTTTCGTTTTGCTTGTAATTATTAAGCATCATATTAAGCTGTTTGGTGTCCAGTTTTCTTTTTACAATGTAACAGATAATAACGCAAATGTAGGTAAGAGCTATAAACAAAGCAAACAACGCGGTTATCAATTCGCTGCCTCCGAACCAGTCGAACAGCATACTTGACGCCGTGTAGAGAAATGTACACATGAGTATGCCGGCTATTTCGCTTGAACCCAAGCGGTCAGACTCATCGAAGTCGTTAAAAAGATAAGTCTGCACATAGCAGATAATGTAATTGGAAATAATTATTTCGGCAAGAGTCAATATTTCAACGCTGTGTACTCCATCGCAGAGCCGCACTACACAGTAGAAAAATACCACGCAAAAGAAATATACGCACGCCCTGAAGTCGATTGCAATTTCATTTACAAGAGCCTTTTTTAATATTTTTTTAACTTTTGGGTTCATAAGGAATTATCCATCTCCATTCAGTACACGTCGGAATGATTTGGCGTAGCTGCGCGATATTATCACATGCTCTCCGTTTTCCAAAGACGCGTTTATTCTTCCTCCGGACTCGCTTCGCAGCTCGACTATACGGTATATGTTAATTATCATTGACTTTGAGCATCGGAAAAAGCCCCTGTCAGCGTACATTATTTCCAGAGCCTGAAGCGAACAGGAGGTTTTATACACGCCGTCTGCGGTATATAAGAATGTAGTCCTGTCAACGCTCTCCACATAAAGAATGTGTCTTACGGGGATCATGAATCTGGAATCGTCGCGGCTGCATGGGATTTTTTCATCCTCTCCGCTCGCGGCTCGGATAATATCCTCCACTTCGCTGTTCATTTCGATGTAATTAATGATTACTTCATTTTCGCCGCTTTCCAATTTATTCAGAGTAATCTTCAATCCGTCACATCCTTTTTTCTGCTTACGGTAATATAATACAATTTAATTATGAGAATTTCAAGCAAATTTGTGCAAGAGGTATTTTTTTATACTCAAGGTGCTTTTTCAATTTATAAATAAATCATTCCGGATTGTTTTCCGCGTTTGTTTGCAAATACATCTTGCATTCAGGATAAAAAGGCTGTATAATAATAACATAAAACTTAAAAAAGGGGCAATAAAAATGGCAGCAAAAATAATAAGAGCGATTTCAGGCATACTGCTTATTCTTCAATGTGTGGTGTTGATTGTATTTTTTGGTGTACTTCCGCTTTTAGGATTTTCAGCGTGTCCTGTTAACGGGAGCAACGCTGACAGTATTTACACTGACGGCGCTCTCGCGTTTGTCAGAGAGGTATCGGTAAGCGACCTGAGCGATGGCGACGTCGCGCTATATTACAAGGGACGTACTGCTGTGGGTTCTCATGTCACGGTTAACAATGCTGAGACGTCAAAGATTACTGTAAAGACGAAAAACGGAACGGCAGATATTCCTTACGCTAAAATAGCAGGCAAAGGAACGGAATTCTCTGTGCCGTCGCTTGGAAAGTACGCTGATTGGCTTACTTCCGGCAAAGGACTTCTATTCAGCGTAATTGCTATGGGAGTAATGTTTGTCGTATTTGCTGTCTCGGCTTTTATGGTGAGGGATAAGGAATAAATTTTAATAATTCTATAATTGACATTTAACCGATGTTTGAGTTATAATATTCAGGTATTTGTGTGAAGTGTCCTAAGGGCATCTGTTCCGAAAAACGGAGGTTGAATGTTTATTATGAACTTTTTGGATTCTTTTCTTGATAAGATTCCCATAATAAGAGATATGGATAAGAAAAAGCGCATACTTGCCGCGGGATTTCTTGTTTTTGCCATAGTCTCGCTTCTGGGCATACTCATCGACGCAATTGCCGAGGCGGGAGGCGTGGTTGCGCTTATATCCGTTGCCATAGGCTTTTTGCTGATGGCAGCCATTATTATTACGGATTTTATCATGTCTCGCAGAGAGATTCCCGTGAATAATCACACAGATGAGCAGTATCAATTTTTTGACGACGGTCTTGATGATTACGGCTATCAGGATGAATCGTCAGGATACAGGGCAAATGACGGTCCAATGGACGGCTTTGACAATCCGGATTTCAGCGACGCCGCAAATGAAAATAATTATTCCGGTGATTTTGATTACACAGACAATCAGGATTATTCAGACAACGGCGGTTACATGGACGATCAGAGTTATCCAGATGACGGCAATTATTCGGATAATTATGATTATCACGATAATGGCAACTTTGAAAGCGAACCCGTTTATGATGATGCGAGAGATTACCGCGACGATGCGATAGAATATACGGTTACTCCTGAACCAGTATCTTTCGCAAGACAACAGAATTCAGGGGAAGAGGGAATACGCCGTAATGCTCCTTCACGTTTTGAGTTTCGCCCCGAGCCTGAGAAAAATACCGACCGTTCCGCTTCATTATATGATGATAATGTCATTGGCAAGCCTGTTATGACATTTGACGTTCCGTCACGTCCTGTGCGTGATGAGGTTCGGTTTGCCGCCGAAACCGCGGCTCCCTTGATAGTCAAGCCAGAACCGGTTGACACAATAGGCGGTCCGGTGATGTCCATTCCGTTCAGGGGAGCGACGTCAGATGTTGCCACAGTGGAAGTAAAGAAAGCCGAGCCAGTGTCGCAGCCGGAGCCGGTGTCGCAGCCGGAGCCGGTGTCGCAGCCGGAGCCTGCGGTGAATACATACAATGTTCAGTCAGCGGCAAAACGCGAGGACAGGGGACAGGAAATCGAAGAATTTTTTGATCACATGAGCGATGATGAAATTCTTTACAGCGATTGTGTGGAAGTATGGGCTTCTGACGCAAAACCTGCTGCAATACGTCTGCTCAGGCAGGTTGAATCCCTTGCAGACAAGAAGACGGCGGATTCTTTGGGCAGGGAAGCGGAATATGTCAATGCCATGCTTGACAGAATCTACTATTTCACAATGCTTGACAGCGTAAAGGATAATCTCGAACTGACAAAATACAACTTTTCCGCCATGGTAAAGGAATGCCTCAGACGCTTCTCGCCTTTCTTTATGGAAAAAAGAATCGGCTTGCTGTGGAAGGGTCTTGATATAGATATAGTTACAGACAAGCGCTGGCTTATTTTCGCCCTTACTCAGGTGGTTTTCAACGCAGTGGAATTCACTGGACTTGGAGGAAAAATAGCTATTTCCGCCAAAAAGGAAGGCAGTATGATTCACCTGATGGTTGATGACAGCGGTTGCGGAATATCTGATGAGGATTTACCTCATATATTCATGGCTGGCTTCATGGGAGATAATGTTCCGAATGAATCAGGACGCCGTACAGGAATGGGATTGTTTATAACCCGTTCTGTAATAGAAAAACTGGGCGGTTCCGTCACGGCTGAATCAACGGTAGGCAAAGGAACAAGAATTACAATGATACTTCCCGAGAAAATTTAATCTGATTTTTGCCGGAATGCGGATTTATTCCATCTGCATTCCGCCTTTTTTTCAAATAATTTATTAAAAATTGAAAAAAATATAGTATTAATATTGACTTTTAGATATTTTTGATATATAATACAGACGATGAATAAAAAAGAGGGGTGAAATAATATGACTAATACTCTTGACGCTTACAATTCAACTGTCACTCAGAATACTGAACAGCTTTCGGAGATGATTTCAAGTACCAGTCCTGTTACACTGGTCATTTCAGTGCTTTCAATCGTAGCAATGTGGATAATCTTCAAGAAAGCAGGTCAGGCTGGCTGGAAATGCCTGATTCCGATTTACAACACTTATACACTGGTAAAAATAGTTGACGGCAACGGCTGGAAGTTCCTGTTGCTCTTGATCCCGATAGTTAACATTATCTATGCGATTATGCTGGTATTCAGAATGGCGAAGTCGTTCGGCAAGGGAGTAGGCTTTGGTTTTGGATTACTCTTCCTGAACACGATATTTATGCTTATTCTCGCGTTCGGCAAGGCTCAGTACGTAGGTCCCAAAGGTCAGCCCGCGTAATTCTAACTAAAAAATCCGTTACCTGCGCTGTTTAGCGTATGTAACGGATTTTTTTAATTTCTGTGAATCAGTTTTTTATTAAAATTGTAATAAAAAAATAAAAAACGCTTGAAATATATTGCGGGTTTATGATAAAATAATAAGAGGATATTTTTTATAAAACTGACTACCTCAACGGTGATTTTTCATGGTTAACGATTTCTTTGAAATATTAAAGCGCCTTGTTACATATTTTTCTATATTTGACCTTCTGGATATTTTAATTGTATCATTCTTAATATACTATCTTATAGTCTTTATAAGGGATACGCGCATTCAGCAGTTAATGAAAGGTATACTGGTTATTTTTGTCGCCTATCTTCTCGCTTCATGGCTAAAGCTTAACACATTGCTTTATATTATTGATATTATTGTCAATAACGGAATATTAGCAGTGATTATTGTGTTCCAGCCGGAGCTTCGCAGTTTTCTGGAGCATATGGGGCGCAGCAAGTTTTCAGTAGGCAGTTTTTTCGGCGACGAGGAGGATCCGCACGAGGCGCAGCTTAATGCCATCAACGGTGTAGTGGAGGCATTTCGCACGCTTCAGAAGCAAAAGATGGGTGCGCTTGTGGTTTTTGAACAGGAAGACCTACTTAATGATATAGCCGCAACCGGCACTCAGGTTGATTCGCTGCCTAATGCCGGAGTTGTATCGAATATTTTCTTTAATAAAGCTCCGCTTCATGACGGAGCAGTAATAATTCGTGAGGGAAGAGTGCATTCGGCTGGTTGCATTCTGCCGCTTACAAAGAGTACAAATATTTCAATGGAGCTTGGTACGCGACATCGAGCGGCAATCGGCATGAGCGAAAATTCTGACGCCGTGGTTGTTGTGCTTTCTGAGGAAACGGGACAGCTTTCCATAGCTATAGGCGGAAAGCTTCGGCGTTTTGACACTGTGACCGAATTTACTTCGGAGCTTATGCAGGTTCTTCTTCCCAGCAGAAACGACGATGAACAGCAGGGAAAAAAGATACCGTTATTTACCGCGGTAAGGAAGAAAATTACAAGTATCGAAAAAAAACAATAAATGTGTTCCCTTTAACGTAAAAGGACTGGTGGCAATGGGAAACAATTCAAAGGGCGGCGGCAGAAAGCTGGTCGTCGCTGTATACAGAAAAATACGGGGTTTTATAAATCGTCCGTGGTTTTATAATAAAAAATTTCTGGTAACGCTGTCGGTTATATGCTCCGTTCTGATGTGGGCTACGCTCGCAATTAATATCAGTCCGGTTGAGTCAAAGATAATATCAGCGGTTCCGATTACAATTAATGTTGATACTATAAAAGACAATTTTGGACTTGACTTTGTGGAAATAATCAGTCCTGAGTCATTAAAAACGCTTGAACTTGACGTGAAGGTAAGCGGGAGAAAGTACCTTTTGACACAGCTTACGGCTGATGATTTTTCGGCGGTAGCTTCGGCAAACAAAAGCATATCCAAGCCGGGTTCATATGACTTTACGCTTCTTGTCACATGCAAGAATCCGCTGCTTGACGTAAAGATCGAGCAGAATACTCAGCAGATATATGTGAAATTTGATCGCTTTGTTGAAAAGGAATACACAATATCCAATGTAAAGGCAATAGGAGCGACTATTCCGAGCGACTCAAATCTTACTATGGGTACGCCTTATACCAATGTTTCAACAGTTAATGTTAAAGGTCCTGAAACTGAGGTCAACCAGATTTCTTCTGTCGTTGTAAGCGCGGACATAAATAAAGAGCTTACAGACGGAGAAACATTTGACGGATCTATACTTTTTTTAAATAAGAATGGCGATCAGCTTAATCTCGGTCATATTACCGTAGCTACAGACATAACCGAATCGGTGTCTGTGACAATTCCGATACGGAGTACCAAGGAGTTTAAAGTTGGGGTTACATTCAAAAACGCGCCGTCAAATTTTGACGCTGCCAAGCTGCCGATAGAAATATCGCCCAGCACGCTTACGATTACCGGTTCTCCTGATGCTATAAACAATTTAAAGGAAACGTATACCGCCGGCGAGATAGACATATCAAAGCTGCGAAAGGGTACTAACACATATAATTTTGCCCTTTCACTCAGTACGGGGCTTGAAGCCGATAAGATTGACAAAATAAAGGTGGATATTGACCTTTCAAAGTATAAGGTTGAATCCTTAGATGTTAATTCAGCCAATTCAAAATTTGACATAATAAATTACACCGGAACGCGCAAGGTCAGCTTCAAGACAAAGACTCTTGACAATTTACGCATAATAGGTCCGGCGTATGTTGTTGAAAAGATTACAGCCAAAGATGTGATTATTGAGGCGGACATGACGGGAATGGAGACTGTAACCGGACCTTGTACTGTAAATGCGATTGTTTCTATAAAAAACCGTTCTAATTGCTGGGCAATAGGCAGTTATCAGGTTGATGTGAACATTGGCTGATATTATGAAATAAAAAACAGAGCCGCGACATGTCATTGGATTGTATGACATGTTGCGGTTCTTTGTTATAGTGAGAACAGGTTCAAAATTCAGCCCTGTCAATAAGTGACGGATCAGTACCTACAGCAAGGAGATAGTCTTTAAATTTAAGGCTCTCGCCCTGCTGTTTTTCTACAGTTATGGTTTTAAGCTCCTTTGAGGGGACAGAATAAATATTCGTTGTATCCTTCATGTAAATGCCGTTTGCCCCGAATAGCTCTTTGCTGCCGTAATAAGTATTGCCAACAGCCATATTGAGACGATATTTCCCCTTGCCAAGGCAGACTGTAATTTTGCCGCCGTCAGTCAGAAATATTTTCAGCACAGATGCTTCCGCACCGGAATCGTCAATGCTGATAACGTCAATAATGATATTGCCGTCGCCCTTTGCGCGTTTGAATTCCACAGGCCACTGACCGTTTGACTTTCCGGATATTACCTGGGTAGAAGCCGGAGTCTTGATTTTGGTGAGAGGAATTACGACAAATGATCCGTAGCCTGTCATTGCGCGTATCATATTGAAAAACGGGAGCTTCATTCTGCTGTCGTCGGAGATAAAATCGGCAAGGTCGATTTCAATTTTAACTTTTAACACTCTTTCATCCGAATAGACCCCCGCAAGCTTATTAAGAGCTGAAACAGATGGTTTTTTTGCCGCAGACAAAGTGCCGATAACGTCGAGGGAATCGAATGTCAAAGTGATGAATCCATCGTTATCATCACTTCTGGACACAGAAACATTCCTGATTGAACAGAGATAAGGAGTGATGATCTGTTCGAGAGCAGAGCGGATATCGGTTGCTTCGGACGATGAGGTATCATTTACTTTAACTGTAAGACCTTCCGAAGCAAAATGCTTTGCACATTTGTCAAGCCATTCGTCGTAGGCGGGCAGATAATCAGTCTGGTCGGAAAAGGCTCTGTCTGGATAAGGCTCCGGAATTAAAATATCTGTGAGAGCATATCCAAAGTTAACGCTTTCAGTAAGCTTTTCGTTCGCCCACGCATTCTTAGCGGCTTGAATCAATGAGCTGACCGTTTCGTTATCCAAAACAGGTGAATTTGCGTCATTTCCATTGCCGCATATCCCCATTATTTCAATTTCCTCCGGTTCGCCCGAATACATGGTTTTCAGAGTGTCATTCAGATATTCAGTCGGGTTATCCGAATAACTCATAAGCTTTTCGACGGGAGCGCGGAGAAAGAGTCTGGCAAAGAACATTCGTTCTCCGCTCGATTTGGTATTGTATTGTATGCTCTTGATTTCCGCGTTTTCAATTATGGAAAGCTGTGTTTTACTCAGTCCGGATTCCGACTTTTCGCAAAGAGCGGCGAGATTCTTGCATAGAGACGACATGAATTTGTCGCTGCTTGGAGTATACATTTCGGAAGCTGCCGCCGCCGATAGGATCATAACCGCGATACATGAGATAACTGCCAGCGACATCAGAAGCTTCATGCCGCCGGTGGTTACTTTTTTGTGCATAAAAAGTTCCTTTCAAATGAAACAGCTTAGTCAACTTCAGCGATCTGCAATAATATCATTTACTGTAGTTTGCGAATTACTGATCATGCCAAGCGCTTCTTTTTTTGTGAGAATTCCCTTAGACATACAGGCTACAGCCAGTGAGCAGTGTTCCCAGAAAAATGAATTTTCCTGAGTTCTTGCGCTTACATAAAAGCTGTCGGCGGACTGCACGGATTTAATTACCCCGTTGTATATGTTGGACTTATCGGTGAGATTATTACGTATCCTTTTGGACAGCTTTTTCAGGGAAGGCGCCTGATAATTTCCGCATAGCTTAACGGCGTTCTGTTCTTTTAAAAATGATTCAACGAAATCCAGCACATCTTCCCGTTTGTTTTTGTCGTAATAAGCCTTTTTGGTTATATAGAACCCCTCGGAAAAGCTGACATACAGTCCGTTTTCAGCGCTTACCGAGTCGGAATCCGAAACGGAGCCGCTCAGACTTTGAGTCGGGTCAGGAGAGTGCTTAACGGTTGTTTCCGGCTCCTCCGGGGGAAGAGTATTGGCTGTTATCGGAGGATATACCGGTCCGGATATCGCGTGAGTCGGGTATGAATTGGAAGCCGTGGTTGACTCTGCCTGTGTAAATGTTCCGACTTCAGGAAGCGCAATGTAGCTGCTGTCTATATCCGCGTTAATTTGTCCGCAGATTGTGTTGTCCATCAGCAGGATAGCGGCTTTGCCGCTGTTGTAAAGCTCCACTGGCGACGGCTGCTTTTTTGCCGATGTATGCCTGAGGTCAGACGGTGAAATCAACGTGTCAAAGGAACTCTTTGACATTTTAGGAAAAGCGTTAAGCTCGTCAAGCGCTTCTATCGCGTCAAGCGCGGTACTCCAGTTTTCGTCCGGCGTACCTTTTATTGCCGAATTAAGCGATTTTGTGCCGCCAAGTCCGCGAACCATATATTCGAGCAACGCGCCGCTTTCATCAAGACTGTTTGCGAAGAGAGAAACCTTGCTTTTTTCAAAATGCATTGCTGCGCGAACTACGTCCTCCCACTTTTCTGGAATTTTCAGTGCGCTTCTGCGGAATAAAGCGGCGTTTATCACAATTCCCTGCCACTGTCCTCTTACCGGAATACAATACCTTCCGCCGTCGTCCGCCGCGGCGCTGTTGATTGCCGCCTCAGAAATATTCGACGCAAACGCCGGATAATCCTTTCGTATTTCATCAATTGTCATGAAAAAATCAGAAAGAGCGCTCATGTCGTCCATTGCCGAATAATAAATAACATCGGGCGTTGAAGCTCCGCGGTAGGTTGAAGGAATGGAAAGCTCCATTTTGTATCCGCCGGATCGTGTTGTTGAGGTGTCGTTGATAACGACGTTTTTGTGTGTTTTGGTATATTCGGATATTATTTCGGAATATACCTTAGCGTCTTCATCGGAACCGAGCGTGCTGAACGTTCGCATTACAAAATGCTTTTTTTCATTCTTTCCGCAGCTGCTTACAGATGAAATCAGCATTGATAACACAAGTATGTATGATAAGAGTCTGGTCGTTCTGACAGACAAATCAATCACTCCGGTTACTTCAGAATGTTAACTACGCCTATTATTGGCAGCGGGCTAAGTCTATCGCCCGCGACATTAAATATTCCTATGAGGGAAAGTATAAGGGAGCCAAGTCCCACAAGCGCAAACAGCAGAGCGGGAATAATATTAAGCAGAATGATTCCGCCAAATATGGAATTTACAACGGAATGAATTATCATACCCGCGAGTTCGCAGATGAAAAGCACCATGCCCTGATTCAAGTGAAAACGGAGAGTAGGATTATTGCGGATATCGCTGAAAAGTCCCACAAGGAAAAGAGGTCCGATATATGCCAGATAACTGAATGTTTTTGCGTCGTTGTTCATTTTAATCTTCCTTTTTATTAATTTGTAATCACATCGTAAGAATTATTGCTTTGCTTTCCGGTGATGGTGACAACTATTCTGTGCGGAGCGCAGACAATTGACTGTCCGCTGCGCGATATTGCCCCTGTCTTAACGCATATCTTATCCGGACAGTCGGCAAATGACATTCGCACGCTTCCTCCTGAAATTTCAATTGTATTGCCATCGCCGATTCTGTAGGTACAATCCTCATTAAGCGGCAAACGCGCCGTTTCCACACCGTCAGACTTAATCACAACGTATTCGGGAGAGGGCATGGTTACGGCGATTATTATTCCTGAAATTAACGAAAATGCCAGCAGAGCGAGAAGCAATGCGATATCTCCGCGTTTTATTCCGAACTGCCGCAGAGTTGATCTGAGCCTGTTCATTATGTTATTCTTTTTCAAGCGAAGCTATACGGCACATCGCCCTGTAGCATATCTCCGCGTGAAGCATTAATTCGCTGACCGAAAGATTTTCGTCAGCCATGTGGAGGTTTGACGGTCTTGCGTCAGGAAAAACAGGACCGAACGCAACGCCTTTGCCGTGCAGTGTGCGGGCATACGTTCCGCCGCCCATTGCAATCGGAATCATTGGATTTCCTGTTACTTCGGTGTAGCATTCTCCGAGTGCCAATATGAGCGGGTCGTCAGCCGGAACATAAAGCGGCGGATTATCGTCTATAATTTCAACTTTGATACCTGCGGATTGGGCAGCTTCATTTATTCTGGAAATAATACCGTCGCTGCTTAACGTCGCCGGATAGCGAATGTCAATTCCAAGGGTCGTAGCTCCGTTTTCAGATGAAATAGTTCCGATATTCAGGGTCATTTCACCGGACATTTCATCGGAACATGCAGCGCCGATTTTTTTTCCGCGAGTGTCGCCGCAGAGCTTTTTTGCAAAGAAGTATTCGGCGCTTCCTTCTGAAAGCGCGCCTGAACCGTCAAGCGCGAGGAGAAGCTCCGAGGCTGCGTTGATTCCCTTTTCGGGGCACATTGCGTGCGCGGAAACGCCTGTTACGTTTATTTTTCCGTCGTTGGTAAATGTGCATTTTGCGCCGGAGACCTTGATTTTTTCGGCAAGCATTCCGGCGGCTTCATTGTCCGGAATAATATCAGCTTCGCAGCGGTCGATAACGCAGTTTATAGCGCTGCCGCCTTTTATCGAATTAATGGCGGGGTCGGTATTTCCGGTAAGTCTTATGTGCAGGATTCCCTTTTCGCAATTGCATGCGGGATAGTCCGCGTCAGGAGTGAACGCAAATGAGGGCAGGGCGTGCTTGGAAAAATAATGCTCCATATCGTCCATACCTATCTCTTCACCTCCGCCGAATATGCAGCGGATCGGACGCTTCATGGGAACTCCGTTGTCTTTCATAGCCTTCATGCAAAAGAGAGAAACCATTGCGGCGCCCTTGTCGTCGGCGACGCCTCTGCCATAGATATATCCGTCCTTTTCAGTGAGCGTCCACGGGTCTGTGTGCCAGCCGTCACCAACAGGAACCACGTCTACATGACACAGAACGGCGGCGTAATCACTGTCGTCACCGCTGCCAAGTTGGGCATGCGCGGCGAAATTGTCACAGTTCTCGGAGGAAAATCCGAGTCTGTCAGCCAAATCAGTCATAAATTGGAGCGCCCGGGCTGATTTTTCGCCAAAAGGATATCCTTCTTTATCACAGTCCGGAACAGCGGCAGATTCTATAGCGACTAAATTCTTTAATTCGACCAGTATTTCATTTTTGTATTTTGCCATTACGGGTTTAAACAAAAAATCATCTCCGTTTAACAAATTATATAATACTATTATAAAGTACAGTGAGATAAAATTTCAATATTAAATATTAAAAATATATTAAAATATGAATAACAATATTTATACCATTCATTTTTTTCAAAAGCAATAATATAATGATAGCAAATCCATATGCACGCTTTGGAGGGATCATGTTGTGAATTGTCGTATTGTAGATCTCAGGAACAAAGAAGTAATCAACATTAAGGACGGCGCACGTCTCGGATATGTCAGCGATGTGGAGGTGGATACCTGCGACGCGCGTCTTGTAGCCATTGTCATCTACGGCAGGGCACGTCTCTTCGGTCTGCTCGGCAGGGAAGACGACTGCATTATAGAATGGAGCGACATAGAAGTTATCGGCGAGGACAGTATTTTAGTCAATTGCAGTTCCCGCAGACAATGCGGGGGCTGTCGGAGAAAGCTGCTTGAAAACATTATTTGCAGTCTTTAGTGACGCTGATTGAGCAATATAAACAAAATCTTTTAATTTTATCCAATCTATTCCTGCTTGACAAATCGGAATTTTTCATTTATTATTTATGTTAAATTAATTAAAACGGAGTATCGGAGCAAAGGTGCGGACATTTACTTAACGAGAATGCCCCGTCTTTGCTCCTTTTTCATTAGATCCTTAGAATATGCTCCGTCTTTCACTCAACAAACAGGGAGATGATATTATGGGCAAATATGAGGTTGTGCAATTTGAGAAAAGCAAAACGGATCTGTTTGACGAATTTTACAATAACGCCATGCTGTCCGGCATGATCGACGTAAATCTGTATGAGGAATTCGGAGTAATGCGCGGTCTGCGCGATTCCAACGGCAAGGGCGTTCTGACAGGTCTTACCGAGATATCCGACGTCGTCGCAACAAAGACGGTTGACGGCAGGAAGATGCCTGATGAAGGTTCTCTCTATTATCAGGGCTATAACGTTTATGATCTTATCGACGGCATGAAGGACAAGCGGTACGCGTTTGAGGAAACTACATATCTTCTGCTTTTCGGTGACCTGCCGAGCAGCGAGCATTTTGAGCAGTTCAAGGAGCTTATGTCTGATTTCTGTCCGCTTTCCAATGAATTTACCCGCGACGTCATTTTAAATAAGCCAAGCGAGAATATTATGAACGGACTTCAGAGGGGACTTCTGACCCTTTATTCGTATGACGACAGTCCCGAGGACATTTCTCCTGCGAATATCCTGCGGCAGTCATTGCAGATAATTGCCAAGATGCCCGCTATGGCGACGTATCTTTACCATGCCTATCAGCATATTGTTTTGGACAAGAATCTTGTCATAAAAAATCCCAAGCCCGAATATTCCACGGCGGAAAACCTGCTCTATATGCTGCGTCCCGACGGACAGTTCACCGAGCTTGAGGCAAAGGTACTCGATGTGGCGCTTGTGCTTCACGCGGAACACGGCGGCGGAAACAATTCCACGTTTACCGCGCATGTGGTGACCTCCTCCGGCACAGATACTTATTCCGCGCTGTCGGCTTCCATAGCTTCTCTCAAGGGATTCCGCCACGGCGGCGCCAATCTCAAGGTAAAGCACATGATGGAGGAGATCATGGCAAACGTCAAAAACTGGGAGGACGAAGAGGAGATACGCGATTATCTCATTAAGATTCTCGATAAGCAGGCGTTTGACAGGAACGGACTGATTTATGGCATTGGACACGCGGTCTACACTTATTCCGACCCGCGTGAGGTTATACTCAAGGAATATGCCGAAAAGCTGGCAGCCGCCAAAGGACGTGAACGCGAGTATGAATTCTACGACCGCGTTGAGCGTATCGCCAAGGCGACTATAGCGAGCCGCAGACATCTCTTTAAGCCGATTTGCGCAAATGTTGATTTCTACAGCGGACTTGTGTATGATATTCTTGGTATACCGGAATCGCTCTTTACCCCGATTTTTGCAATATCCAGAATATCCGGCTGGAGCGCCCACCGTCTTGAAGAGGTTATTAACAAGGGCAAGATAATACGTCCCGCTTATAAGTACGTTGGTCACCACAGACCGTATAAGGAACTGGAAGTAAGAGAAGGCTAAATATTTCTATAAAACGCAAAGGAATGATTTCGATGGATAAAATTCAGATGAAAACTCCGCTTGTGGAGATGGACGGCGATGAAATGACCCGCATCATATGGAAGATGATAAAGGACATTCTTATCGAACCGTATGTAGAGCTTAAAACCGAGTATTATGACCTTGGTCTTGTCAACCGCAACGAAACGAACGACAAGGTGACATTCGACAGCGCAGAAGCCACAAAGAAATACGGCGTTGCCGTGAAGTGCGCGACAATCACACCGAATGCCGCGAGAATGACGGAATACAATCTTAAAGAGATGTGGAAATCGCCCAACGGAACTATCCGAGCGATTCTGGACGGCACAGTATTCCGCGCTCCGATACTTGTAAAGGGCATTACTCCCTACATTCCGACATGGAAAAAGCCTATCTGCATAGCGCGTCACGCATACGGCGACGTTTACAAGAACACCGAGATGGTTGTTTCCAAAGGCTCAAAGGCGGAGCTTTGCGTTACAAATCCCGACGGAAGCGAGCAGCGCAGCATGATTCATAATTTTAAGGATTCCGACGGTATAATTCAGGGAATACACAATATTGACAGTTCAATAAGCTCCTTTGCGAGAGCCTGCTTTAATTACGCGCTGGATCAGAAGCAGGATATCTGGTTTGCCACCAAGGACACCATAAGCAAGAAGTACGACCACCGCTTCAAGGACATCTTTCAGGAAATTTTTGATACCGAATACAAAGAAAGATTTGCAGAAGTCGGCATTGAATATTTCTACACGCTTATAGATGACGCTGTCGCAAGAGTTATCCGAAGCGAGGGCGGCTATATCTGGGCATGCAAGAATTACGACGGCGACGTTATGAGCGACATGATCGCAACAGCGTTCGGTTCGCTTGCCATGATGACAAGCGTGCTGGTTTCTCCAGATGGCGTGTATGAATACGAAGCGGCTCACGGCACTGTGCAGCGCCATTACTACAAGCATTTAAAGGGCGAGGAAACCTCCACCAATTCCGTAGCCACTCTCTTTGCGTGGAGCGGCGCGTTGAGAAAGCGCGGCGAGCTTGACGGAACTCCTGATCTCTGCAAATACGCCGATAATCTTGAACAGGCAACAATTCAAACCATAGAGGACGGGGTTATGACTGGAGATCTTTACCTCCTTTCAACGCTTGAAAACAAGAAAAAGGTGAATACCGAGACATTCCTGAGAGAAGTTGAAAAGCGACTTTCGGCTATGTATAATTAGACTTTGAATACTTCTGTCAAAAAGGAAGTGAAAATAATGAGCGCTGATATTTGCCAAAAAACTTCAAAAAATAGAATGCTTTGGATTGATAGTTTGAAAGCAATTGCCGTCTCATGGATTTTTCTGACTCATTTTATTCAATCTTCGTTTTTAAACTGGGGAATAAATTTTAGTTGGGGTACAATTGGCTCAAAAATTCTATATGGTATAAGCGGAAAATACGCCGTATCATTTTTTTGCGTTTTTTTGGGTTATTTAGCAGCACAAAGCAAAAATAAAAACATAGTTGACCGTATAGTTCACAGATATTTACAATTCTGTATTCCGCTGCTGTTAGTTTCTTCTCTTCAATATGTAATTTATTATTTTCAGAATAGTGTAAGTAAGAGAGATGTTTTTTTGATCCCGTCTATAAGCTTTCTTTTCGAATCTAATATGCTTTGTGCGCAAGCTTGGTGTATTTCATTTTTCTTCAGTGCAAGTGTAATTATTTACTTGCTAAATGAAAAAAAACATCGAATATTATTTATGCTTTTTCTTTCTGTTTTGTTTCTATTCTATCAAAGATTATGGATAAGTATTTGCCTTTTTGGTGCGATAATTTATCATGTTTCACAATTGTCTTTTTTTAAGAATTTCATCAAACAGATGAGTAAAAACAAATTGCTTTTTTCCGCATTAAAAATATGTCTTCTTGTAGTTGCATATCTAATAATTCGCTTTCCTGAGAACGATACAACTTATCTCCTTGACGGAGTTTCTGCTTCTATTATCTTACTTGTATGTTTATACTCTCCGTTAATTCAGAAAATACTAAGTTTTCCATCGTTATTGCACAAAACGGGTTTTATATCGTTTGAAATTTTTTTGCTTCATCCTATGTTCTATTGTTTGACTAATAATCTGATTTTTAGCAGAATTAAATATGATCCAAACTCAAGGCTTACTTTTTTATTTGCATTTGTTTTTGCGTATTTAACTGTATGGCTTTTTGCGTATTTAATGTCTAAACTGTTAAAATCAAAATACAATAAAAAAATCTATTCTTTTGTGGATCAAATAATTCCTAATCTTTCATGATTGATTGTCTTATAAATAAATATACCATCATTATAATCCTGAGAAGAATGATATGGCGTAAACCAGTAAAAAAGGTAATTGACCTTTTGCTAAAAATATGATATAATCTCCGGCAGACTGTGTACTTGAATATTTGTACAGTCTGCCGATTATATTTGAGGGTGATATAATTGCCTCTTTTCATAAGGAAATTCGAGCGAAAGTCAAAGGAAGAATTCAGCCACGGCGTTACCCATTTCAAGATGTTTTTAAAATGGTGCGTATGCGCGGTGATAATCGGAGCAGTTGTGGGCTGCGTGGGTACTCTATTTCATTATCTGATAAAGATATCGGCTGAGACCTTTGCAATGTCCAATCTGAAAATGGTATGGCTGCTGCCTTTTGTCGGCGTCGTTATAGTCGCTTTGTATAAGTACTGCGGAATGGATAACGACAAGGGGACAAATATGATACTCGTTTCGGTTCGCAGTGAGGAAAAACCGCCATTATTTACCGCTCCGCTTATTTTTTTATCCACCGTACTCACGCATCTCGCCGGAGGCTCCGCCGGACGTGAAGGCGCGGCGATTCAGATGGGCGGAGGAATAGGATATCAGATAGGCAGGCTGCTGCGTCTGGACGAAAAGGATCAGAAGCTCATTATAATGTGCGGCATGAGCGCCGCGTTCTCCGCGCTTTTTGGCACTCCGGTAACAGCGGCTATATTCTCGATGGAGGTCATAAGCGTCGGAGCTATGTATTATTCGGCGCTTGTACCGAGCGTAATATCTGCTCTTGTAGGCTACTGCATAGCAGTGCGTTTAGGGGTGGAAAAGACGTTTTTTGAACTGAATTATATACCGTCGATAACGATTCCGTCGGTTGTGAGGGTTACCGCGCTGGCTGTGCTATGCGGATTGCTGAGTATTGTGTTTTGCATAGCAATGCACGGCACTGGAAAGCTTCTCAAAAACGCCTATCCGAATAAGTACGTCAAAATACTTATCTGTTCTGCAATACTTATAAACCTGACATACATAATCGGAAGCCCCGATTATAACGGAGCCGGAATGGCTTTGATAAACAGCGCTGTTCTGGAAGGGCAAACCATTCCTCAGGCTTTTCTGCTAAAGCTGCTTTTTACGGCTATAACTCTTGGAGCAGGATTCCGCGGCGGCGAAATTGTACCGTCATTTGTCGTCGGAGCGACATTCGGGTGTCTTGTTGCCCCTCTGCTTGGAATAAGCGGTACATTCGCTGCAGCTGTGGGAATGATTGCCGTATTCTGCGGAGTCACAAACTGCCCGATTACTTCCATAATACTTTCTGTAGAGATGTTCGGACCGCAGGGATTGATATTTTTTGCGGTTGCAGTTGCCACGAGCTATATGTTATCAGGTTACTACGGTCTTTATATAGGACAGAAAATTCTGTATTCAAAGGACAGAGCCGAATTTATAAATACAAGCGCACACTGACAGAATGTGCATTTGTGCGGGAGGTTTTCTGAAATAATATGAGCGTCAGGGAAGATATACTGGAATTATTTGAACAAAACCGCGGGAAATATCTTTCGGGAGAAGAGCTTGCCGCACGTTTTAATGTCAGCCGGAGCGCCGTATGGAAAGCGGTAAAACAGCTTGAAGCGGAAGGCTACGAATTTGACGCCTCAACCGGCAGAGGATATTCGCTGCGAATTGACAGTGACGTTATTTCCAAAAGCGGAATAGAGAAATATCTCGGAAATGAAGCAGGGCGATATGATATAAGAGTATATAAGACTGTTACTTCTACAAACACCGTTCTTAAAGAAATGGCTGCGGACGGCGCGGCGGAAGGAACGGTTGTTGCGGCTGAGGGACAGACTGCCGGCAGGGGACGAATGAACCGGCGTTTTCATTCTCCTTTGGGAACCGGACTCTATTTGAGTATACTTCTCCGTCCCGTTATAAACGCTGGTGAAGCTCTTTTCATAACCACGGCTGCGGCAGTTGCCGTGGCGCGCACAGTTGAGGATATTTCGGGAAAAAAAGCCGGTATCAAGTGGGTCAACGATGTGCTTATTGACGGAAGAAAAATATGCGGAATACTGACCGAGGCTTCGTTAAACATGGAGAGCGGAGAAATGCAGTATGCCGTGTGCGGAATAGGGGTTAACATTACTCCGCCGGCAGGTGGATTTCCGGAAGAGATCAGGGATATTGCCGGAGCCGTGTTCGATGATCCGCCAGGGTCTGACGTCAAGAACCGTATAGCAGCCGGAATTATAAAAAAATTCATGGAATATTATAATATGCTTCCGGAACACGAATTTTTTACGGAATATGTAAGTCGTTCCGTGACGGTAGGGGAGAGGATAACCGTTCTCGGCAGGGGTGAACCGCGAAAGGCGCTTGCTCTTTCCATAGATTCAAGCTGCGGTCTTTTGGTACGATATGAGGACGGCAGCGAGGAGGTACTGAATTCAGGCGAAGTCAGTATCAGAAGGTAAATTTTTTATTTCGCATTAAAAAAATCAAAAAAACATCTTGACAAATTTACTAAGCTGTGATAATATAATAAAGCTGTGTACAACATTCGGCTTATGCTGAATGAAATACCAAAGACAGCAGGTTGCATTTTTGCCCAACGTTTTTCGTGATGAAAACGCCTGCCGAGGGAAACAGAGCATTTTCAGGTGATATTAATAGTGTGGATTCCGCATTTTTTCATGATGAATTTGTCTGTCCGTCCTTGGTGGCATATCTGGGACGGACATTTTTGTTTCCTGCGAAATATCCTGAAATTCAGAGGTGAAACTATTATGCCAAGTAAAGCAATATTGGAACAGAAGCAGGCTATGGTTGCCGATCTTTCCGACAGACTCAAGAATTCTGTCGCAGGCGTTATCGTGAACTACAGCGGAATTTCTGTTGCCGATGACACCAAGCTCCGCAAGCAGCTTCGCGAGGCGGGAGTTGTCTACACTGTAGCTAAGAACACTCTTATCAAGCGTGCCGCCGCAGATGCAGGTGTTGAAATTGACGACGCCGTTCTTAACGGAACAACAGCTATTGCCACTTGCGAAAGCGATTATATCGCAGCCGCAAAGATCCTCAACGAGTACGCTGAGGGCAACAAAAAGGGCTTTGAAATCAAGGCTGGCTTCATTGACGGTAAAAAGATGACCGTTGACGAGGTAAAAACACTTGCTAAGACTCCTTCCAGGGAGACTCTTCTCACTCAGCTCGCATTCGGACTCAACGCGACCATTCAGGGTCTTGCCATTGCTATCAAAGCAATCGTGGACAAGCAGAGCGATGGCGCGGAGGCTCCCGCTGCTGAGGAAGCACCCGCAGCAGAGTAATTTTCCTTAGATTACTTTCTGCAAACAATCAATTTAAATATTATATTTGGAGGTAAAATACCATGTCTGAGAAAATTGCAAACATTATCGAAGAAGTTAAGAAAATGACTGTTCTTGAGCTTTCCGAGCTTGTCAAGGCAATCGAGGAAGAATTCGGCGTATCCGCCGCTGCAGCTGTTGCTGTTGCAGCTCCCGCAGCCGGTGGCGCAGCCGCTGCCGCTGAAGAGAAGACAGAGTTTGACGTTATCCTCGCCGCCGCAGGCGCAGAGAAGATCAAGGTTATCAAGGTCGTTCGCGAGCTGACCGGTCTTGGTCTGAAGGAAGCAAAGGCTCTTGTTGATGGCGCACCCGCTCCTCTCAAGGAAGCTGTATCCAAGGACGAAGCAGAAGCTATCGAAGCCAAGCTCAAGGAAGTCGGCGCAACCGTCGAGATTAAATAATTTTATTCCGGCTTTATTTTTCACCCGAATTTAAACAAATAAACGCCTGCCAATGCGATTTTTCGCTTTGACAGGCGTTTTTTGTCATCATTTTTCAGGAAATATGCTTGTCATAGAATGCAAGAAATTCATTAAACATTTCTTCATTCAGAGTATTTGCCCATTCGTTTCTGTCGAGATGTGTGTGGATATAGTCTGACTTGTCATTTATGAAGCGTTCTTTGTTTTCAGCCGCGTTGTAGTCATAATTTAACGTTGTAAGCCATTTATCAAACTCCGCGTTGAAAGCATTAATGTATGACATGTCATTATAAATATGATTGTGTCCTTTGTCCTTCAGACGCTTAAATACAAAGCGTGGATCGTCCTTATATTTTTCATAATACTTTTCCAGACCGTACTCAATAGAAACCACGTTGTCATCTTCGCTGTGAACCACCATAATTGCAGCGTCGCTCGCTTCAAAGCCGTCCAGCGCAGAGTTGGCGGCGTATTTTCCATAATGAATCAGCTCATGCAGACGTACAAACGGCATCATGGTATAGATCACATCTCCTGCCTGTTTCTTTCCACCGCCTTCAAAGAGATCGGCGGAGGAATTACAACCTGAGCATTCAATGACAGCCTTGACTTCCGGGTGGAAAGTCAACACGCTGCAAACGCTGTATCCGCCCCAGCTGTGACCGAATAGTCCTATGGGAAGCTTGGGGAAATCTCCGCTTTCTTCCACAAATGAAACAGCATAATCAAGATCGATCTGTCCCTGAGGAACGCCGCCGACGCCTTCGCCCTCGCTCTTGTCGTTACCTGTGGCGTCGTAGGTAAATACGTAATAACCGTGCTGTGCGAAGAAGTTGGCAACGTCCATGTAGGAATTATGTCCGCCGCCGCCGAAGCCGTGTGCCAGTACGATAATGCCATGCTGATTTTCTCCGGCGGAGTACCAGTATCCCGCCAGCTTTTGTCCTTTGTCTGAGGTGAATTCGTATTCTGTAAGGTTTAGTCCTTCAAAATCTTCAACCCTGAACATCAACGGCTCATAGCTCTCGAAACGCTGATTGAAGTTTTCATTGTAAATTGAAATCGAAAATGCGCCCCAGCCCACAATCATCAGAATAAATAAACAAAGCAGAACGATTCCAAGTATTTTAAGTTTAGAATGTTTTTTCTTATCCTGTGTTTTTTTCATTATGTTCCGGCTCCTGTATAATAATATCAATGAGATTTTGCTGAAAAAAAACATCAAGTCCGAAGTCAATTTCTTTAAGAGCCTGTTCAGAATCTCTCCACACTCGTCATGCTTGCATCTTTTCCGCCATATTTTGCCAAAATCAATGGAAACAAAATTTTCCATAGTTAATCACACAAAGTATTGCCTGTGGTTTTGGCTGCATCTGGCGAAAAATCTTACTTCGCATGACGTATGCTCCGAGAATCTAAACAGGCTCTTATTTCGGAAAAAGCGGCTTTTTCACCCTGCTCGGCAAGTATTGTAAGCCAGCTTTCCAGAAGATCGGAGGTTTCGGGGTGAATTATCCTGCGCTTTTTTCCCTTTAAAAAATATTGAAGCGGGGAAGAGTCGGTGTAATTATTTTTGAGGTACGTTTTACTTGCCGCCATTCGGTCGCAGAACATCTCCGCCACAAAAACCACCGGCATTTTCACCGGCTGACAAAGCTTTGTCACCGGATCGTAATCCGTCCAGAATTCAAAATGATGACGGTTGCGGCCCTTGTGGTGAAGCCATGCGCGGGAATAGCCTATGTTCTCCCGTTCTGCTTCATTAGGACTCCGCATGCCCTGAAAGTATTTCACGCCGTTCCAGAATTCCGTTGGACTGTATTTGCTGAGATCGTGCAGAAGTCCGCGCAAAGGAATTCCGGCGCGGAAGCAGTTGACAATGACCTTGCGGCGGTGAGTGTTGACGGTGTGAAGATGACCGAAAAATCTCTTTGCAAAATTCATGTGCAATAACACTTTCCTTAAATATATTACTAATGAATATGCTATATCAGAAATACCGATTTGTCAAGTAGTGTATTTTATTCGAATTTTTCATATATTTTTCGATGAATAATCCCAACTTTTGGTCAAAATCGGGTTTTTTCAACATTTGTCATATTTTAAATTGCAATGTGACGCAACATATATTATAATTTAAATGTACAGAAGAGAGACATGTTATTTTGCGATTTGTATAATTGAGTCGGTACACTTCAATTAGTATTCGATATAGATCGTAAAAAATTCAGTTGTTCGTCAGGATAGGGGGATTTATTATTTTATGCATACCATACCTTTTTCGGAATTCGGACTGTCTGAGCCTGTAATGCAGGCGATAGACGACATAGGCTACGAAGAAGCCACTCCGATACAGACCGAGACAATACCGCTTCTGTTGAGCGGCAGGGACGTTATAGGTCAGTCACAGACAGGGACAGGTAAGACGGCGGCTTTTGCTATTCCAGCAATAGAAAGGCTGCTTGCCGACAGGGGAAACGGTGTGCAGGCGTTGATTCTCTGTCCGACGCGGGAGCTTGCCATACAGGCGTGTGATGAGATACGCAAGCTTACGGCTCATACGGGCTTTATAAATCCGACCGCGATTTACGGAGGTCAGGATATAGATTACCAGATAAAGCGGCTGCGTTCAGGAGTGCAGATAGTCGTCGGTACGCCGGGCAGGGTAATGGATCACATGCGCCGCCACACTCTCAGGCTTGACGGCGTTAAGATAGTAATTCTCGATGAGGCTGACGAAATGCTTTCAATGGGATTCAGGGAGGATATAGACACAATATTTGCCGATATTCCGTCTGAGCGTCAGACAGTGCTTTTTTCGGCAACCATGTCGCCGGAGATTCTGGAGATAACCAAATTATATATGAAGGATCCCGCCGTAATACGCGTGTTGCGAAAGGAACTGACGGTGGAGGGAATCGACCAGTATTACTTCAACATTCCGCAGAGTCTCAAGATCGAGGCACTCAGCCGTCTCATGGACGTGTATCATCCCGAACCGGCTATGGTATTCTGCAATACAAAGAAAAAGGTGGATGAGCTTGTCAGCGCCATGCAGCTTCGCGGATATGTAGCCGAGGGACTTCACGGCGATATGAAGCAGCAGGCGAGAGATCACGTTATGAATACGTTTCGCGGCGGCAGGGTAGATATTCTCGTTGCTACCGACGTGGCAGCCAGAGGAATAGATGTAAGCGACATAGGCGCGGTATTCAATTACGATATACCGCAGGATTACGAATATTACGTTCACCGCATAGGGAGGACCGGACGTGCCGGAAAGAAAGGTCTGGCGTTCACATTTGTCACAGGCTCACGTGAGATGGCGGAGCTTCGCGGAATAATTGACTATACGCACAAGGATATAATCAAATCCTCAATACCGACGAGCGCGCAGGTCATGGAATGCCGCAGGCTGAGATTCGCCAGAAGGGTCTGTGCGGCTGTGGAAAGCGAGGATCTCAGCCAATACATAGCTATGGTTGAACAGCTTGCGGACGAGGGAATATCGTCGGTTGAAATTGCAGCAGCTCTTCTCAGATCCGAAATGACGTCAGGAGGCAAGACTGCAATGCCGTCCGAG
The DNA here is from genome assembly GCA_900316455.1 of uncultured Eubacteriales bacterium. Lineage (GTDB taxonomy): Bacteria > Bacillota > Clostridia > Oscillospirales > Acutalibacteraceae > RUG762. The sequence goes on along the minus strand of ONCX01000016.1, from coordinate 65,636 downwards.
GCTGATGACTTTATATTCGCGGGTCACGAACGCCGGAGAAACGCCGAACGCAGGTCAAGGAGCGAAGGCTTCCGATCCGGCAGAAGCGACAGCCGTTCAGTCAGAATTCATATAAACATCGGCAGCTGTTCCGGACTCCTTCCCAAGCACATTGTAGGCACTGTGGCGGGTGAAACGGGAATTGAGGGCAGACTTATAGGCAAAATTGAAATAAACGAGCGTTTTTCAACGTTTGATGTTCCGCAGGAATATGCCGAAAAGGTTATCGACGTCCTGAACAGAACCCGCATTATAGGCAGAAGAGTATCGGCGAGACTTTTTAACGATAAGCGCTGACAGAAAAACATATGAATCCCGTTGTCGGTGAGGTTGCGGCAAGTTGTTTTGACGTCGATTGATTGATAATTGTGTAAACCTATAGTTGACAGATTTTGCCCAAACATTGATTGACATTTTCTACAGGAATGGTATATACTGGACACATCGTTCGGAATTCAGGGGAATTCCAATAATAATCAGCCCGGAGGGGCTGTCAAATAATTTTTGTTTTGGAGGAAAAAACATGTCAGAAGCAAGACTTTTCCATCAGGAAGACTGTAATCTTTCCATGCTCACAGGCAAGACCATAGCTATCATCGGCTACGGCAGCCAGGGTCACGCGCACGCCCTCAACCTCAAGGAGTCAGGCTGTAATGTCATCATCGGTCTGTATAAGGGCAGCAAGTCATGGGCTAAGGCTGAGAAGCAGGGCTTTGAGGTATTCACAGCCGCTGAGGCAGCAAAGAAAGCTGATATCATCATGATCCTCATTAATGATGAGCTTCAGGCTGATATGTACAAAAAGGACATCGAGCCGAATCTTGAAGAGGGCAATATGCTTATGTTTGCTCATGGCTTCAATATTCACTTCGGCTGCATCAAGCCGCCCAAGTTTGTTGACGTCACCATGATCGCACCTAAGGCTCCGGGTCACACAGTACGTTCCGAGTATCAGGCAGGCAAGGGTACTCCCTGCCTTGTCGCGGTATATCAGGACGCTACAGGTCACGCGCTTGATATGGCGCTTGCATATGCAGCCGGTATCGGCGGCGCGAGAGCCGGCGTTCTGGAGACAACATTCCGCACCGAGACCGAGACTGACCTCTTTGGTGAACAGGCTGTTCTCTGTGGCGGCGTATGCGCTCTTATGCAGGCAGGCTTCGAGACTCTCTGCGAGGCTGGCTATGATCCCAGAAACGCTTACTTCGAGTGCATTCATGAGATGAAGCTCATAGTTGACCTCATCTATCAGAGCGGCTTTGCGGGCATGAGATATTCCATCTCCAACACCGCTGAGTACGGCGATTATGTCACCGGACCGAAGATCATCACAGCCGAAACCAAGAAGGCAATGAAGAAGATCCTTTCTGACATTCAGGACGGCACTTTTGCCAAGGAATTCCTCCTCGATATGTCTCCCGCAGGTCGTCAGGTACACTTCCAGGCAATGCGTAAGCTTGCCGCCGAGCATCCCTCCGAGGTAGTCGGTCAGGAAGTCAGAAAGCTTTACAGCTGGAACGACGAGAGCGAGAAGCTCATCAACAACTAATCACACATTACACAGCATTATAACACATTTAGCCGTCTCCCGAGCGCATTTTTCGCGTAAGGGAGGCGGCTTTGTCATTATTTTGTTATTTTTTTGTTTCTTTTGCTCATTTCTTTCAGACAAATATAACCATAAATAATTAACTTCAAATCATCAACTTGACAATTTTGCACAACAGGAATATAATAACAGTGTAATTTAACGGATTGGAAAATTTACACAAAAATATCGGACAGTGTTATTTAAAATGCTGAATAGCGCGTTTTTAGATAAAAATAGTCGGATAGTGTTATTGATTTTGCTGAGTTGATTTTTTGGAGAGGCTGGTTGACGTGAAAGAACGAAAAATTACAATTGCGTTACGGACGGTTCTTACAGCAGGGATAATTGCGTCATTGCTCGCAGTATCCGGCGGAACAGTCAGCGCCGGAACTGTCACGAGCGAATCGGCGGAAACGGATGCCTGTATTGAAATGGACTATACCGAAACAACCGAGGATACGCTTGTCCTTGACAGCGTGTATTCGGAGGAACAGCTATACTCACAAGCCGCTCCGTTATCATATAACGGCAGTTACCGCAGTGAACTTCTGGGCGACGATATAGCCTTGGCAGTATATGATAAGTACTACGCAAATTATGCGGCGGTATCGGGAAAAGGCAGATTCACTATCGAACTGGATCCCCATATATTCGTAGTGGGAGTGGATAACGGAAGAACCGACGATCAGGGCTATTCAATGATAGATCCTGATGACAACGACCAGAATTATCAGGATTTTTCTTCAAGTGTAAACCGCGGGAAATTCGCTTTTTTGTATGATCACCCTGAGGTTTTCTGGACAAAGAGCAGCCTTACAAGCACATACTATTACCAAAGAGAGGTTGACTCAGGGTATGAGCTTGAAATAGTTAAATTTTCGGTAATACCTCAGGAGTCATATTCCGGAGCGTATGATCAGCTTGACATTGTAAGAAACGGCATTAACGCGGCTCAGAACGCAATAGCCGTGGGCAGTGACAGATTTGGAACCCTTAAAAACATTCATGACTATGTATGCAACAATCTGGTATATGACAGTTATGAAGCGGAAAACGGCGGAAATCAGGAATCTCACACAGCCGCGCCGCTTTTCAACGGAACGGGAACCTGCGTCTGCGAGGGATACTCAAAGTCATTCAAGGTTCTGTGCGACAGATTCGGTATTCCGTGCGTACTGGTCTGTGGAACGGCAAATTTAGGCGACAGCATTGACGGACATATGTGGAATTATGTGCAGATGGAAGATGGCATGTGGTACGCGGTTGACGTTACATGGGATGACACGAATTCCGGAATAATCTACAATTATTTTCTGAAAGGAAGCAATTCATTCTCTTCAGCCCACACCCCGTCGAATCCGGGAGGAGTATATACCGACGGCACGAAATTTGAGGTTGAGATAAATTATCCCTGCCTTTCCACAAATGATTATTATTACAATTTCAATCAAAGCGAAGATGTGCCGGAGAGCCTTGACGAGCCGGAAGTTTCGGTTTCCGGGACGGAGCCATCAAGACCGGTGCGCCTGCGTTCTCCTGACAGAACTTCTGCTGAAACCACAACGGCTTCAAATTCCGATTCCGAAGCAACAACGGCTTCAAATGATGTTTCCGAAACAACCGCGCCAAGCACGGTTGCAACCACGACCGCGAACGTAACATCGGCAACTCAGTCGATAAGGGAAGTGGAGATAAGGCTCGGCGATCCTGACAACGGATTTGTAAAATCGGCAGTATTTTCACAGGACGCAAGGACAAAGGTCGGCGGCGAGTACATTGAGCTTGAAAAAGTAAAGATAAACGTCAAAAAGCTCAACGACGCTGAGAAAAAATCGCTGAGTGACGGAATAAGAAATATTGACGGCAGTTTTGAAAATGACAATTCCTTTCTTGAGGAATATGATATCGAGCTTTCTGACAACTACGGACGCACAGTTACGATGGAACAGGGAAATGTAAGGCTGTGTCTTGCTTTTCCGGCTTCCATTGCGGGTAAAGACGGCGATTGTGAATATTCTGTATATCATCAGAAATCCGATGGCACTGTCGAGCGCATGAAAAACGTAATTTGCGATGAACGCGGCGTGTGGTTCGAGAGTAATAAATTCAGCCCGTTCGCGCTGGTGAGCGAGGAAAAAAACGATGACATGTCCCTCAGGCTTACAGCCGACACAATTCTTGTAGCGGTCATAGCCGGTATTCTGCTTGTGCTTGCAATATTTGTGACAATAATAGTGCGCATCAGGGAGCGCAGAATCAGAATACAATCCGAATTTTTCCTGAATTAAGCAAAAAAAAATTAAACAGCGGCAGAGCTTCATTAAAATCGACCTGAAGCTCCGCCGCTGTTTTTAATCTTTTTGAATTGATGTTCCGCTGTAATAATACGCGAGAATATCGCGGTAATTTTTCCCATTGAGTGCCATGAGGTTTGCGCCGAATTTGCTCATTCCCGCGCCGTGACCGCTTCCTCTGACGTCGAATACGAATAATTTTCCGTCGTATTTTATCGTGAAGCATGCCGAACGCAGGGCGAAAGCGTTTCTCAGCTTTTGTCCGTTTATGCTTACTCCGCATATGCTGCATCTCATCACATAACCGGAATCGGAGCGCACGCATTCGCCGACCCATTTTTTCGGGTCGCCGTCCGGAACGACATTAAGCTTCTTCCCGCATATCCTTTTGAATTCGCTTTCCGTAAGCCTGACCGAGCCGCGGTAATTTTCCGCGCATATATCATCGCGGCTTCCGACAGGCACAAGATACGGGAATTCACCGTCCCAGATGTTTTTGCCGTATTCCGTCCTGCCGCATGAGAATTCATGGTAAGCCGCCAGAATCGGCTGTCCTTCATAGGCGATATATTCGCCGTAAACCGAATGGACAAGTGCCTTGAGCCTTGTATAATTCTTTTTGAAATCGCCGTTCCATGTCCGCTTCATCTCCTTTACTGAAATGAAGCCCTGTTCCGCTTCCTGATTCGCATTCTTCCCGCGGTACTTCATAAGCGTGTAGGAAGCGACTGCCTGCGCCTTTATTGCCTCGTCGTCGTATTCCGCGGGCATCTGAGCCGCGACTATACCGCAAAGGTAGTCCTCCTCGGTCATTACGGTTCTCTCGCCTGTTTCGGGATCATTCACCGTCACTGAACGACTGCGCCGCATACTCAGGTCGCTCTGCGACGCAAGAGCATTTACGGGCGAATCGTTTCTTTTTGACGCTGCAAGCGACGCGACAGGAATCAGCGAGAGCAGCAGCACAAAGATGAAATTCAGCAGCAGTACATTTTTAAATCTTTCCATAAAAATCACAACCCTTGTTTTCTGTTTCTTTAGTAGCTTGTATATTTTTATTACTTGACTTTATGGTTAATATGAGATAAAATATAAAAAGATAATTATGCATTTTTTTATTTATCATAATTATATGTATATGCAGTACGATCTGCCAAAATCACATCGTCAGTTTTTTTCTAAGAAATTGCTGTCCGGAGGGAAACAGATGAAAATAAGACGATCTATGGTAGTTTTATTTATAATTGCCTCATTAATCATTCCAATATCGCTGTATCGCAGTATTTTTTCCGCGAACGCGTCGGAGGAATTCATCAATACAGTGAGTATAATAAATAATGTCCTGATGACGGTTTTTATTTTGCTTGTATCGGCTTTCTCGATTTTCAGCGACGACTATCCTCACACATATTCGCCGCGAAAATCAAATGTCCTCGGAGTAGTGTCGATGGCAGCCGCGGTGCTTTGCGGGTATTCGTCTGTAATGGGCATTGTCGGCGACAATATTCCGGCTTATGCGGGCGCGGGGGGAATTGTGCTTGTTATACTCGGACTTCTCACCGTGCTGGCAATGATGTTTTATTCCGTGACCTTTTTCAAGGGCGAAAACGTAATTCTATCAATGCCTCTTGTTCCGCTTTGTCCGGCTCTGTGGTACGGCTACAGAATGCTTTCCGCTTTTCTCAGGTCGGCTTCGATGGCGGATATCAGCGCGGAGCTGCCTGTAATAGCAATGTGCTGTTCGTTTACAATATTTTCTCTGGCTATCGGAAAGCTCTTTTGCTGTATAAATTCAAATTCAATTAAATGGGGCTTTGCAGCCGGCTGCATAGGTATCATGACCTCGCTTCTCTACAGCGTGAACTGGCTTGTTACCGAATGCAAGTCTATGGAGGATATTTTAGGGAATCCGCTTATTCTTACCGATATTTTTATGGCGCTGTTTGCCATAGGCGCTCTCTTCCACGTATCATATCCGGCGAAATATTTCGATGACGAGGAATGGGACGATTATTTCTATGAAACATACGATCTGCCAAAGCCAAATCTGATACTGCACACGCCGGTAGACGAACTGGAGGAGGGCAGTCTGCTCGACGACGATATAAACGAATCGCCTTATATTCCGGTTAATTCATCTATAGGAGGAAAAGGAAGAAAGCAGCAGCAATACGGCGTAAATAACCGCCAGCAGCAGCGTCAGCAGTCCGCGCAGCCTCAGAGAACGCCGCCGCCATATATTGCAAATCCCGCGGCGTATTACGGACAATATCCTCAGGCGCAGTATCCGCAGCAGGGGCAGCCGCAGTATTATCCGCCGGCATATCCGGTATATCCCTATCAGGGAATGATGCCGCCGAATATGAGCTATCCCGTGCCTCAGCAGCCGACGGAATACGTCAATCCATACGACGCCGCGGCAGCTCAGTATCAGTATGAGCGCAGGCGTTCCGAGCTGCAGAACAGGGAGCTTGAAAAGCTGACAGGAGAGGTGGACAGTTCCATAGCACGTCTGCAGAACAGCGTCAACCGCAGCCAGCCGCCTTCAAACCAATATGTCAGCGCGTCGCCTGACGAAAAGCTTCCGGCTCCGGCGAATGAATCCCGACAGGGCAGGAATGTACGTCTTGCACAGGGCTATTCACGTTCCGGCGAAAGACTCACAGACCACGTTGACCGTCTTGAACGTCAGAATCGTGATGTTGTGCAGCAGACTGCCGATGATGAAGACGAATACACCTATGAATATTATTATCCGACGGACCGTTCACGATACAGCCTTAATCAATTCAATCCCACAGAGGGAAAGCCGAACGGTCAGGGCGGCAGACGATAAAAAAATAAATAATTTAAAAAATCCCGTATTGCTCAAATCATGGCAATGCGGGATTTTTGCATTCCGATATTTTAAATGCGGACGTGGAATAATAATGTCGGAACATGCTTGATGACATTAACAAAAAAATAATACATAGTTTTAAAAACTATGTATTGACATTTGAATATTTATATGATATAATTCTGACATAAAGAAAAGCGAATGCTTTTGAAGGGAGAACTGGTTGATGAATATTTCAATTAACGATTACAGAATGATGTACGCGCAGCGCGAGGTAAGCCGTCAGAGTCAGATAAAGGCGTTGAGCCTTCCGACATACACATTTAACGAGGAGATGCTCAACTGCGTGACGCATGCGCTTGGAGCGCTTCTGGGCATTGTGGGCTGGATAATGAGCCTGAAGCTGCTGATTCCCGCGTGCAATCCCGCCGCGACGATTTCAATGAGCGTATTCTTTGTCACAATGATAATTCTTTATGGCAATTCGGCGCTTTATCACGGCTGGAAGCTTTCAACGGCAAAGAAGAAATTCCAGATAATGGATCACTGTTCGATATTTCTTCTTATTACCGGAACTTACGCGCCTTATACGCTGATGGTTATGAACAATCTTGCCGGAAAAATAATATTTGCAGTAGTTGTTCTGACGTCGGTGCTTGGAATAGCGCTTAACGTCATTAATCTGAAAAAATACGCTTATGTTTCAATGGCATGTTACCTTACATCCGGCTGGTGCATTGTTCTGGCATACAGGGATATCGCGGCAGCCCTTTCGCATGATCAGCTTTTCATGCTTGTCGCGGGCGGAGTTGTGTATACAGTAGGCGCGATTTTCTATGGTCTTGGCAACAAGATAAGATATATGCACACTATATGGCATCTTTTCGTTTTGGGAGGCACAATCTTCCACTTTGCAAGTCTTTACAGCTTTATTCTCTATAATTTATAAGCTATCTTACGGATATAATTGAGCCGCCGCGTTTCACAAAAAATGCGGCGGCTTTTTTGTGTTTTTGCTATTGATTTAAAGTCACGCGTCATTTATAATATAATTATGAATGAAACAGGAGGGATTTATGTGCATATTCTATCGGGCAGCGATTTTGTCGCGGTATTCGGAAGAAAGCATTCGGTGCATTGTTTCGCTCCGGGACGGGTGAATCTGATAGGCGATCACACCGATTACAACGGCGGGAGGGTATTCCCTTGCGCCATAAATCTCGGAATAGAATGTATGGCGGCTCCGAGAAGCGACGGCAGATTCGGTTTTATTCCGCCAACTTCCCCTCCGCGGGCGTGTCGGAAAGATCCGCGAATGAGCCTGTACGCGGCGGAGACTGGTCGGATTATCCGATGGCGGTTATAATGACATTCAGCCGGTTCGGATATGCTCCGAAATCAGGAGCGGATTTTCTTTTCAAGGGCAATCTTCCAGACGGCGCGGGACCTTCCTCTTCCGCAGCTCTCGAGGTGCTGACGGGGAAAATTCTCTGCGAGCTTTGGAAGCTGCCGGTCACGTCCCAGCAGAACGCGGTGTTCGGTCAATTCGCCGAGAATCGGTTCATAGGCGTGAACTGCGGTATAATGGATCAGTTTGCGAGCGCAATGGGAAGAAGCGGACACGCGCTGCTTTTAGATACGTATACCCTTGATGTGGAATATTCTCCCATCGACACAAGCCGCGCTTCGGTTGTAATTGTCAATTCGGGAGTAAAGCATTCGCTTGCGTCGTCTGCGTATAATACGCGCCGCAGAGAATGTGAAACGGCGCTTGCCAATATCTGCGTCCATAAGAGAATTCCCTCGCTTTGTTCCATAAGCGATGATGAATTCAAGGAACTGGAGGGCTTTATAGAGGACGAAAGCTGCCGCAGACGCGCTCTCCACGCTGTAAGCGAGAATTCACGGACAATCGCGGCGGCTGAAAATCTCAGAAGCGGCGACATTGAAAAATTCGGCAGGCTGATGAATGAATCGCACGTATCTTTAAGGGACAATTATGAGGTGTCGTGCGCGGAGTTGGACTTCCTCGCGGAGCGGGCGTGGGAAATGCCGTTTGTATTCGGAGCGAGAATGACAGGCGGAGGCTTCGGAGGCTGTACGGTCAATTTGGTAAAACGCGGAAGCGAGGGCGAATTTGCCGAAAGCATCAGTAGCTCATACCGTGAAAGATTCGGTTTCGACTGCGCGGTTTACAATGTAAGTCCGGGCGACGGCGCGGGAGTTGTCAGATAACACTACATGATTCGGGAGATGAGTTACAGTGAGCAGAATACTGGTTTTATCCGGAAGCCCGCGCAGGGGAGGTAATACCGACAGACTTGTGGAACGCTTTGTGAAGGGCGCGGAGGGAAAAAACGATGTGGAGGTCATATCAATTCACGACTATAAGATAAATCCCTGCGTCGGCTGCAATTCCTGCTTTGAGCGGGAGGGAAACAAGTGCTTTCAGGACGATGACATGACGCTTGTTTACGACAGGCTCAGTAAGGCGGATATTGTGGTAATAGCGTCGCCGGTTTATTTCTATGGTATAAGCGCCCAGCTCAAGGCTGTAGTGGACAGACTGCACACACCTATGAGAAACGGCTTCCACATAAAAAAACTCGGAATGATACTTGTCGGAGCCGCGGAGCTTCCGGAGCTTTTCGACTCGATTATTACGCAGTACAGACTGATATTGAATTTCTTTCATCTCGCGGATTCCGGAACGGTTCTGATACGCGGGGCGAGGGAAATGGGCGCGGTCACACAGGACGATCTCAAAAAGGCGTATGAATTCGGACAATCAATAAGCTTGGAATAGGAGGGTAATAAAATACTTTATCAATCAATAGAACAGCTTATCGGTTACGCGTTGGAGAAAGGGCTTATCGAGCCCTGCGAGGAGGTTTATTCAAGAAATATGCTTCTTGCCGTCATGGGCGAGGACGGCTTCGAGGCTTCCGGAGCGGTTGAAAAGCGTGAGCTTTGCGATATTCTCGGAGAGCTTTGCGATATCGCCGCCCAGAGGGGTATAATTTCGGACTCCACGGAAAATATTCCGATGAAGATAGACGAAAGGGCATTTGTGAGACTTTTTGACTATAAATGTGCATCGTTGTTAAATTGCACAAATGACAGTTCAAATTCGTCCTGCTATGCCTCGACATAGTTCTTATTTACACTGCTATTTGTACACATCTACCAAGCCATGCACATTTATAGTTTTTGATTTTGTAAGGCAGTTCCCGCATTATTTTGTGGGTTCAAACGCTGATCTGCCTATTGTGGGAGGGTCGATTCTCAGTCACGACCACTTCCAGGGCGGACGCTACACATTCGCTATGGAAAAAGCGGAGATAGAAACGCCGTTTGAAATCAAAGGCTATCCCGATGTGACCGCCGGAATAGTAAAATGGCCGCTTTCTGTCATTCGTCTCAGAAGCGCAGATCCGGAAAGGCTTACCCTATTATCGACGGGCATTTTAAGCAAATGGAGAGCATATACCGACCGTGAAGCGATGATTCTTGCGGAGACAAACGGCACGCCGCACAATACAATAACTCCGATTGCGCGCCGCAGGGGAGAGGATTATGAAATTGACCTCTGTCTGCGTAATAATCTCACCACCGACGAGCACCCTATGGGTCTTTATCACCCGCACGCCGAGTGGCACCATATCAAGAAGGAAAACATAGGACTTATAGAAGTAATGGGACTTGCGGTGCTTCCGTCGAGACTTCAGAAGGAGCTTGACATTCTGGAGGATTATATTGCGAAGGGCAAGGATATTGCTTCGGACGAGCGGACAGCCAAGCACGCGAAGTGGGCGGCTCAATTCGCTCCGGAATTAATTGGAAAACCGCGCGAGCATATACGTGCGGCGCTTGAAGAAGAAGTCGGACGGGTATTCATGCATGTCCTTGAGGACGCCGGCGTATTCAAACGCGACGAAAAGGGAAAGAGTGCGTTCATGAGATTTACTGGAACGCTTTAGGAATTGTACCATAATAAAAGGGAGGTGATCCGATTGCCCGATACTGAAAAAAATCAAAAGCTCGACGAAATAACCGGCTCTGTGGAGGAAATATCTTTCCGGAATGAGCAGAGCGGCTTTACTGTGGTCGAGCTTGATATTGACGGCGAACCTGTGGTAGCCGTCGGAGTGCTTCCGCCTGTAAATTCAGGTGAGGAAGTGCATATGTACGGGCATTGGACCACTCACCCAAAATTCGGCAGACAGTTTTCCGCTGAGAGCTGCGAGAGCAAAATGCCATCAGGCGCGTCCGCGATACTTCGATACCTTTCGTCAGGAGCCGTAAAGGGAATAGGTCCCTCAACAGCGACTAAAATCGTAGAGGCATTCGGCGACCGCACTCTTGAAATAATAGAGAATCAGCCCATGCGTCTTGCCGAGATACGGGGTATTTCCAAAAGCAAGGCGGAGCAGATATCAGAGGATTTCCGTTCGCACTTCGGACTGCGGGAGGCAATGGCTTTTTTAGGGCAGTACCACATCAATCCTAATCAGGCTCTCGCCGTCTGGAAGCGGTTCGGAGTCGGCTGCGTAGAGCTAATTAAGGACGATCCCTATGTGCTGTGCGCCGATGAACTGAATATAGGCTTTGAGCGTGCGGACGCGATTGCTATGAGCATGGAAAAGTCGCCGGACAGCGGCAGGAGGATAACGGCGGGAATTACCTATGTCCTCAGCCACAATTTGGGCAACGGACACACCTGTCTGCCTAAAGAGAAGCTGCTTGACGTCGCCTCGTCGATGCTCGAAGTGGACCGTGCGACCGTCGCGGGTCAGCTGGAGGACGATCTCGACGACAGCGAATTCATGCAGGACGAGATACGGGACACGGAATTTATTTTTCTGCCATACGTTTATGAAGCGGAGCTATACTGTGCGGGGCGTATTGCGACAATGGCGATGTGTCCCGCGGAGCCGATAAGGAATTACGTCCGTCAGATGGAGCTAATCGAAAGCATTACAGCCATTACCTACGACGAACGTCAGACGGAAGCCATCGACGCTGCTATGAACAAGGGACTTCTTGTGCTGACCGGAGGTCCCGGAACAGGCAAGACCACCACTCTCAACGCCATAATTCAATTGCTGGAGATATACGGAAACAAGGTTGCGATTGCCGCGCCGACGGGACGCGCAGCCAAGCGGATAACAGAGATAACCGGACACGAGGCAAAGACCATTCACCGTCTGCTCGAGGTAGAATGGGGAGAGAATGACACGCAGTCCTTTGCCCGGAATGAAAAGAATCCTCTCGATTGCGACGCGCTTATTGTAGACGAGCTTTCAATGACAGACATTCTGCTTTTTCAGAATCTGCTCAGGGCGGTAAAATTCGGCTGCCGGCTTGTGCTTGTGGGGGACAGCGACCAGCTTCCGAGCGTGGGAGCGGGGAATGTTCTTGGCGATCTGATAAAATCGGGGCGCGTGCCTGTCGTCGCGCTTACGGAGGTGTTCCGTCAGGCGCAGAAGAGCGCCATTATAATGAACGCGCACCGGATTGTAAACGGCGAAATGCCTCAGCTGAATCTGCTGGATAACGATTTTTTCTTTTTGCCTTTGCGTGAAAAGGAAAAAATCGAGCAAATGGTGAGCGATCTCTGCTTCACACGCCTGCCGGACGCTTACGGCTTCAATCCGCTGAGGGACATTCAGGTGTTGTGTCCTGGGCGCAAGGGCGAGCTTGGCACAATGGAGATGAACAGGATATTGCAGCAGCGATTCAACCCGCGCCACCAGAAGCGTCCAGAAATTAATCTGAACGGTGTGATATTCCGTCAGGGCGACAAGATAATGCAGATCAGGAATAATTACAACGTCGAGTGGAAAAAGGACGACGGCACGGAAGGCACTGGAATATACAACGGCGACGTGGGAATGCTTGAGGAAATAGACAAGCTGCGTGGGATTCTGAGAGTGCGTTTTGACGACCGGACAGCTGCATACTCCTTAGACGACGCCGATGAGCTGGAGCATGCCTATGCTATTACTGTCCACAAGAGTCAGGGCAGCGAATTTCCGGCGGTAATAATACCGATGTACCCAATGGCGCCGCAGCTCTGCTACAGGAATCTGTTGTACACAGCGGTCACGCGTGCCCGTTCATTACTGATAATGGTGGGACATAGGCAGGTTGCCTTTCAGATGGTGAGAAATAATAAAAAGACACTGAGATATTCCGCGCTTGATGTTTTTTTGCGGCGTGATACAATGTAAAGTTCAGCTATTTTGTTTTGGAGGATAATTTTGATATGGGAATGCTCGAAAGAATTAAGGAAAGTGTGTCGGATATCATATATCCGAGAAGATGTCCGCTCTGCGGAGCTTTAATCAACAGCAATGAAAGAATTTGCTCCAAATGCTCACAGGACGTGGAATTTATCCGCCGTCCTGTATGCAGAATATGCGGCAGACCGCTCTATTCCTGCAATTGCAAAAGGGGAGATCACGTTTTTATTCGCAATGTATCTCCGCTTATTTACAACAAGACTGCCAAAAAGGGCATTCACCGCCTTAAATTCCGCAATTCCCCATATTCGTCGATATACTTCGGAAAGCTGATGGCGCATTCCGTACGGACCGAATATCTCGATAACGGCATTCGGTTTGATTATGTCATGGGCGTTCCGATGCACAGGGATGATTTCATGACAAGGGGCTACAACCAGGCAGCGCTTCTCGCGGAAACTGTGGCTAAAGAGACGGATATTCCGTTCTTAAACAAGGTGCTGATAAAGAAGGTCAAAAACCACCCTCAGCACACTCTTTCATATGCTGAACGAGAAAAGAATATCAAGGGAGTATTCAGTGTGCAGCGCCCCGAAATGATAAAGGGAAAAACAATACTTCTCTGTGACGACGTAATAACCTCCGGCTTTACGCTTGACGAATGCGCCTTGACGCTGCTCGACGCCGGCGCAAGGGCTGTTTACTGCGTAACCGCGACGGTGGCTGTTCTTTCGGAAATGCCTGCCATAAAGGCGGCTTCATTCGGGGTATTACGGTGAAGTATACATATGAAAATCAAAAAAATACCGCGGCGGAATTGACATTGCTGTCTTACTCCGTCGCGGTTATTTTTTATCTGAATCAATCTCTGTCCAAAAGCTCCTGATAGAAATCGGCGTAATTCGTTTTCTTGTCACGAATAAATTCAATAGCCGAGGAAGGGTGTCTGTTAAGTCTGCCGGTGAGAAGGTACGGAACGTCATATCCCCAGACAATGCCCGATGCTTTGAGCGGGAGCATATATTTTTCGATAAAGCTGAGAATCGGCGATATGTTGAATTTAGGATTTTTGAAAAAGCCCAAAAGAAGCTCCATAGCGCAATTGCCCGCGCCTCTTCCCATACAGCTTACGGTTGCGTCGAGATAGCTTGCGCCGAGCGACATGGATTCAATTGTGTTTGCGAAAGCAAGCTGCTGATTGTTATGGGCGTGAATGCCTAAGAATTTACCGGCTTTTTCAGTGTAAGCGAGGTATTTTTCAGTAAGTCTCGCAATCTGTTCAGGGTAAAGTGAGCCATAGCTGTCAACGAGATATATTCCGTCCACGCTGCTCTGGCAAATCATATCAAGAGCGCCGTCAATGTCAAAAATGCTTGCGTTGGAAATTGCCATGATATTCACGGTCGTCTCATAGCCAAGCTCATGACAGTATTCCACTATTTCCAGAGCGGCGGGAATGGTATTGATATATGTAGCGACGCGCACCATATCTATCACGCTTTCGGAACGGGGTTTGATATCCCTGCGGAAATCCGTTCTGCCTACGTCAGCCATGACTGAGATTTTGAGATCTGTGTTGTTGTCCCCGACAATAGCGCGAATGTCCTCATCGTCGCAGAATTTCCACTTGCCGAATTTGTCAGGCGAAAATATATCCTTCGACGCCTTGTAGCCGAATTCCATATAATCCACGCCTGCCTTGACGTTAGCGAGATATAGCGCGCGGACAAATTCATCGTCAAAATAAAAATTGTTCACCAGACCTCCGTCGCGTATAGTCGCGTCAAGCACTTTCACGTCAGGTCTGTAGGAGACAATATTGCCTCTTCTGTTCATTTTTAATTCAATTCCTCTCTCAAATAAATGGCATAAAGCATTTAATATGCTTTCTTTTGAATATGCGGAAAATATTATAGCATTACTTAGCAGTATTTTCAATACATTTGCCGTATTTTAATAAAAAAAACGGCACACAACAGGTATTGCAGCCGTATTGTGTGCCGTAGCCTTAAAAATTATTGCCTTGATGGTAAACGCATTTTTATAATCAGTCAGCGGTGTAGGGCATAAGAGCGACGTGACGTGCGCGCTTGATGGCTACTGTGAGCTGACGCTGATGGAAAGCGCATGTACCTGTGACTCTGCGGGGCAGAATCTTGGCTCTGTCAGAAACATATCTTCTGAGCTTGTTTACGTCCTTGTAATCAATTTCCTTGATGTTTTCCACACAGAAATTGCAAACCTTCTTGCGACCTTTGCGGCCTCTGCGTTCGGGTCTGTCAGCCATAGGTTAATCCTCCTTACGTAATTATGTGTCATACTAAGATCGAATTTGTCAGAACGGCAGATCGTCGTCAGCAACAGGTGTAAAGTCGCCTTCGCTGCCGCTGCTGTATGAGCTTGCCGGCTCATTATATGACGGCTGCTGATTCTGTGAAGGCGGAGGGGTCATCTGTTCATAACGGCTGTAGTCATAGTTATTCTGCTGATATCCGTTGTCCCTTTTGCCCTCGGCAAAATAGACCTGATCGGCAACAATGTCCCATGATCTGCGCTTGTTTCCCTCGCGGTCGGTGTAGCTGCTCACCTGAATGCTTCCCTGAACGGCAACGAGCTGTCCCTTGTGGAAGTATTTGCTGACAAAATCAGCGGTGTTTCTCCACACAACCACGTCGAGAAAATCTGTCTTGCGCTCGGCTCCCTGACCGGAAAAATCCCTCTCAACAGCCAGCGTAAATCTTGCGAACGTCGCGCCGCTCTGAGTAGTACGGTAATCGGGTTCGGCAGTGAGTCTGCCCATTAAAATAACACGGTTGAGCATAGATTTAATACCTCTCGATTACTCGGCGTCAGCTTCTGCTGTTTCGGCAGCTGCGGGAGCGTCGTTTGCGGCTGCGGGAGCCTCGGACTTCTCGATTCTCTTGACGATAAGCGAGCGAAGAACGCCGTCAGTGATGTTGTAAACTCTGTCGAGTTCAGCAGGGAATTCCGCATCGCTTGTGAAGTTGAAGAGTACATAGTAACCCTCGGACTCCTTGTTGATAAGGTAAGCGAGCTTGCGCTTGCCCCATTCCTCAACGCTGTCAAGAGTGGCGTCGGTTTCGATCATATTCTTGAACTTGCCGACTACTTCTGCAATGGCTTCACAGGACACAATAAGGATGGACTCATAAGCTTCTTTCATCTTTTCCATCTTTCAGCACCTCCTTCTGGGCATATGGCTCCGTTTCTCTCGGAGCAAGGATAATGTCGCGCCGATTGCGCAACAAATTTATTTTATCATATATAAGGTTGTATGTCAAGTGCTTGAAGTGAATTTTTTGCAATTCCGCTTCGTTTTTTATTTTGTGAAACCTCTTGATAACCTATGAATTTAGTACTATAATATAGTGAGGAGGTGTGTGAATATGTCTTCAATTCTTTCTGTACTCGGGTGCTTTTTTATCTTAATAGGGCTGATAAAGCTGATTGTTGCTTTTATTTTAAAGATAATGCAAGAATAATCTCTTCCAAAAAGAAAGGTGGAAAAAAAATGATCTTTGTTACAGGTGATACTCATATACCGATAGATATTTCCAAGCTCAACTCAAAGAATTTTCCACAGCAGAAGGAACTTACAAAGAACGATTACGTGATAATCTGTGGAGACTTTGGCGGAGTATGGTACGGCAACAAAAAGGACGATTACTGGCTCGACTGGCTTGAGGAAAAGAGCTTTACGACTCTTTTTATCGACGGAAACCATGAGAATTTCGCTGCTCTTTCACAATATGATGAATGCAGTTGGAACGGCGGCAAGGTGCAGTTTATCCGTCCTTCGGTCATTCACCTGATGAGGGGATATGTCTTTGATCTTGAGGGAATGAAAATATTTGCGATGGGCGGGGCGCGGTCAGTAGACAGAATGTTCCGCACGGAGAACGTATCATGGTGGCGGGAGGAAATGCCGAGCGCGGAGGAAATTCAGCGCGCACGACAGAATCTTGCCATAAATGATAATCAGGTGGACATTATGATAACCCACGACGCGCCTAAATCAATTGCGAGAATGATAGATATTGCCAAGTCGGAGGACGACGAGCTGATGCCGTTTTTTGACGAGCTGCGAAATACCGTTGGCTACAGGCATTGGTACTTCGGTCATTTCCATGTTGATTGGAGAATAGACGAGTGCCACACGGTTTTATACAACAAGATAA
Organism: uncultured Eubacteriales bacterium; assembly: GCA_900316455.1. Lineage (GTDB taxonomy): Bacteria > Bacillota > Clostridia > Oscillospirales > Acutalibacteraceae > RUG762. The sequence continues at coordinate 48,429 of ONCX01000016.1, read as the reverse complement.
TCCAGCTGTGATGAATTGACGTATGAAAGAAGGCGGAGAAAAGTGATTATTGACACGCATGTGCATACAGGCGTTTTCGGAAAGTATGACATGAAACCGGAATACGTCATCGACTCTATGAAGCGGTACGGGATTGACTACTCTCTTTTGTCGCCTATAACAGGAGTGGAATTTCAGAGCGATCATTCCCCGCTTCCGGCGGACTGGCGCTATAACCAGATTATTGCCAACAGGGAAGCGATAGACTTCGCACGCGAAAACGACGGCAAAATCGGAATTTTAGCATGGTGCAGACCGCGCCTTGAGGGATTTAACGACGAATTTGTCAGACTCATCGACGAGGGCGGCGAATATATCAAAGGGCTGAAATTCCATCCCTATCACTCCATGCTTCCCATAACGGATCCGCAGAACGAGCCGTATCTTGCCTTTGCAGCGGAAAGGGGACTTCCGGTTGCTGTACATTCATCAAACGATGAATTTTCCCAGCCGCGCTTTGTTTATGAAGCGGCAAAGTCGCATCCCAATATCAATTTTATCATGGTACATATGGGTCTTATCAGCGACAACAATGAGGCGATAGAGCTGATAGGCTCTCTGCCGAATCTTTACGGCGATACGACGTGGGTCAAGCCGGAATCGGGACTCAAGCTTATCAGGAAATACGGAGCCAACAAGCTGCTTTTCGGCACGGACAATCCCATCGACGGTCCCGACACATACGCGCACCCGTTCTATAAGGTCTATTTTGGGAAATTCAGGGAATGGGTATCACATGACGACTATGAATTATTGATGCACGGCAACGCCGAGAGAATTTTCAATCTTTAGAGTCAAAATATTCCTCTCTCAGAAGCCCATAAAAAGCCCGGTCGTTAATCCCCTGATTGTTCCAGCCGGACTGACGGAGAGTGCCTTCGTACTTCATGCCGCACTTTGCCATGACTCTGCCGGAATTCGGGTTGTTTACGTCGTGGCAGGCTTCGACGCGGTTGACGCCGACTTCCTCAAAGAAGAATTTTATGACGGCACCGAGAGCTTCCGGCATTATTCCCTGTCCCCACCATTTATTGCCTATGCAGTATCCGATGTGTGCAAGCCGTATATTGTCTATAAAATGTACCGCTGAAATGCTGCCGATTGGCTGACCTGTTTCTTTGAGTTCGATAAACCAATCATAATAATTGTCCTTTGCGTACTCTCCGAGCATATAGTCGATACGCCAGACGGCTTCTTCAACGCTGCGATAGGTCTGCCATGTCATGAATCGAGTGACCTTATCGTCGCTTGCCCAGTTGTCAAACATTGCCTGAGCGTCTTCGCGGCGGGATTTTCTCAGAATAAGTCTTTCCGTTTCAATTGTCCGCGTTCCTATGTGGTTCATTTTGAAAACCTCCTTTATGAAGAAAAATAATAAACGAGTCGCACCATGATTCTTCCGGAGAATCATATGGCGCGGCTCGTTTGGATTTGAAAAGAAATTACTTGCGAGCGTCCTTTGCGGTCTCAACAAGAGCGGTGAATGCCTTGGGATCAGCAATAGCGATCTCAGAGAGCATTTTTCTGTTGAGGTTTACGCCTGCCTTCTTGAGTCCGTTCATGAACTGAGAATAGTTGATGCCGTTGAACTTGCAGGCTGCCGAGATTCTGGTGATCCAGAGGCGGCGGAAGTCACGCTTTTTCTGTCTGCGTCCGATATATGCGTAATTGCCGGACTTCATAACGGCTTCCTTAGCCATCTTGAAGTGCTTGCTTCTTGCTCCCCAGTATCCCTTGGCGAGCTTTAATGTCTTTTTTCTTCTCTTGCGAGTGGCAAGAGCACCCTTTACACGTGCCATTTATATATTACCTCCAATAATAGTCTGAATAATGATGCTTCCCAACCAACCTGTGATTATTTGTAAGGAAGGAGTCTCTTTACCTGAGCTACATTGGTCTTGTCGGTAATCGCTACTTTTCTCAGGTTTCTCTTACGCTTGGTGGATTTCTTAGAGCTGTTGAGCTTGTGTCTTCTGTTTGTCTTGCTGTGCAACACTTTGCCGTTCTTGGTAATTTTAAAACGTTTCTTTGCACCGCTGTGTGTTTTGATCTTGGGCATTGAAATATCCTCCTTAATGTAATCTTACTTGTTCGGCTTAGCCGCAAGGAACATCATCATGCTGCGGCCTTCCAGCTTCGCAGGCTTTTCCACTACCGCTACGTCAGCCAGAGCCTCGGCGAATTTCTTCATAATAACGAGACCGTGTTCGGGATGCCCCAGCTCACGTCCCTTGAATCTGATAGTCGCCTTGACCTTGTCGCCGCCCTGAACGAATTTAGCCGCCTGCTTGACCTTAGTCTCAAAGTCGTGGGTATCGATACCCAGTGAAAGACGAACCTCCTTGATATCAAACGTGCGCTGATTCTTTTTGGCTTCCTTTTCACGCTTTTGCTGTTCAAAACGGTATTTGCCGTAGTCCATGATTTTGCAGACGGGAGGAACTGCCTGAGGAGCTATCTTAACCAGATCGAGATTTGCCTCCGCCGCCTTTTCGAGAGCTTCCGACGCGCTCATAATGCCGAGCTGACCGCCGTCGGATCCGATGACTCGCACTTCCTTGTCACGAATATCTTCGTTGATCTGCACCTGTTGTTCTTTGCTTATGACCAAGCACCCCCAGATAAAATAATAATTTTTGCACACAAAAAAGCACAGGGCAGGCAGTAAAGCTTCCCCTGTGCAATAATTTCAATAATCGCGTAAAACACGCCGCCGAAGTGGGCGCGTAATTGCTACAGAAATATTGACCGACCGCCTGACTGTCAGAACGGAGGTGAGGGAGGCAAATGCCGCCGACTTCTTTATTGTCTGAATAAGTATAACACACGATTATTGGGTTGTCAAGTTTTTTTTCTGTTAAAAAAAGAAAAATAAAAAAATCAGAATCTTCTTAAAAATCCGGTTGCAGCCTTATAAGGAACACAAGCGCATTTTACACTGTGCCTGCGCCCTTTGGGAACCGGCTCTGTAATGCACATGTCGTTCATTCGCCTGAATATTCCGCTTCTTATCCTTACTCCAGAAACGCAGTTTCTTTTGATGCAATAAGAAGTATTCATACAATTAACCGTTCCGCTTGCGAATATTGCGGACGGGAAAATTTTTAGACCGGAGACGTCCGCTGATTTCAGACCGATCAGGCAGTCGATTGCAATATAAGTCATGATTGCACCAACCGGGCAGGTCAATATGAGAAAGGGTTCGTTGTCAGTTGTAAAGGCAAGGATTGTTCCCGAAAACGCGGCAAACAATGAGACGGTCAGCTTCCGGACATAATTTTTTTTTAGCTCTTCCTTTCCCGAAAGAACGGTACAGGTTCCGCCGGACGCGCCTATGAGCCGCCAGATGATGTTTTCCGTTTCGCTCCGGCTTACATGGCTTGCACAGGTTATCTCTGAACCTCCCGCCGTTATCAGACCGACTGAACCGGAGCCGCATATGATACCGGCGGGACCTTGTCTGAAAACCGCGCCGGTGACCGCCTTATCCGGAATGAATATTGTTTTGCTTCCGGAAAAACCTTTCGTCAGGCTAATTCCGCAAACGTGACGTATAAGAGAAAGATTTTTCTGTGCAGCCGCCGTAAACAATATATGAGCGAATGCAATAGCAAGTGAAAGCGCGGCAATAATATTCATAACGGCGCTTTCAGCTCCGAAGGCTGTAAAAAACGCAGACATGATCAACAGCGCGGCAGTCCTGCCGGAGGTTATCGCGCAGACCGCCGCGGAATGCGGTCCGGGAAGAATACGTCCGGTTTCAGGTCCGTATGAAGCGAGAGCGTTTAACATTGCTTCAGCCGATTTTTCGGGAATCCTGACTGACAGCCATGCCCTGCGCGACGCGTCGGAATAGATTTTTATTTTTTTACGGCGGGAAAAACGTGAAAGAAATGTACGATACAATTCTACCCGTTCCACGCAGTCCAGCCGAAGCAGTTTTTCATAACGCGGACTTTTGTATTTTAGCAAGCCGCCGCAAAGATTTATTTCCTTGTGCTTTTCTTTTACAATAACGTTGGCGTGTGAAACCGACATATCAGATAACCTCCGCGCTTATCATTCTGTCGAGCAGTTTTCCGTCGGCAAGCTCAATTCCTCTTAGCCTTATCTCGCCGCTTCCCGTAAAGAACGTAAGCGTACAGAGTCCCATTCTGCGCTGAATAAATCCCCGCTTTATTTCGGAAGCGCGAATGTCGCTGCGGTTCAGTAAAAGCGTTTTCCGCGTGAATAGTCCCTTTTCTATTTTAATGCAGCCTCCGCTGCGAAGATAGCTTATCCTGCCGAAGCTCATCGGAATTACAACGGCGGCGCAGCACATAACGGCGCACATGCCGCCGGCAGCGAATGATAATTCCGTGATCTCCCACATGCCGAGCGCTATGGACGCGCAGAGAGAAACGAATGCGATCATTCCGCAGTATATTCTGAGCAGCGCGGTATATTTTGAGGAACAGCGGCGTGTTATTTCGACTCTCATTTTTATCAGGCGCCTTTCTATATTGATTGTTTATGGCAGAATTATTTTTCCTCAGACTCAATGATAATATGTATTGCGGACAAAATTTAAAAAAAACTATTGACAACATGCCCTTGTTGATGGTATAATCAATAAGCCGCTTGTTGCGGGCTTTTTTAAGTCGGACTTTTATTGGTTTTGCAAGGTCTGCGCCCGTCAGCAGCGAGTCTTAGGATAAGGCAGGTGCCGTAAAAATTATGTACGCAGTTATTGAAACAGGCGGAAAGCAGTTCAAGGTGGAGCAGGGCGACGAGATTTACGCCGAGCTTCTGAACGCGGAGGCTGATGACGTCGTTGAGCTGAAGGTTATCGCTCTCGGTTTTGAGGACGGTATCAAGGTTGGCAGCGACGTTGAGAACGCTAAGGTAATGGCTAAGGTCGTCAAGAACGGTAAGTCAAAGAAAATCACAGTCTTTACCTACAAGCCCAAGAAGAGCTCTTCACGCAAGATGGGTCACAGACAGCCCTATACAAAGCTCGCTATCACTGAGATTATCGGATAATTCCGGCGGTGATTACGGCAGAGCTTTATTTCGCGCAGGGGTCTGATGATCCGGCGGGATTCAGAGTAAGCGGTCATACGGGAACAAGCGGACAGTCGGTGGTTTGCGCGGCTGTGTCGTCGGCGTGCTATATGGCGGCTAACACAATTACCGAAATTCTCGGAGTAGACGCCGATGTTTCGGTATGCGACGGATACATGAGCGTCATCGTGGACGGTGACGGTATTCCGAAGTCGAAGGCGATACTTGAGGGACTGCGGCTTCATCTGGAGCAGCTTGCCGACCAGTATCCCAAACAGATCAAATTGAATTTTTTGGAGGTGCATCAGTAATGCTGAGAGTAAATATACAGCTTTTCGCTCATAAAAAAGGTATGGGCTCCACCAAGAACGGCAGAGATTCCGAATCAAAGCGTCTTGGCGTAAAGAGAGGCGACGGTCAGTTTGTGCTTGCGGGCAATGTCCTTGTCCGTCAGAGAGGCACAAAGATCCATCCGGGCGCAAACGTAGGCAAGGGCGGCGACGATACCCTTTTTGCCACATGCGACGGCATTCTTCGCTTCGAGAGACTTGGCAGGGACCGCAAGAAGGCTTCTGTATATCCCGCCGAGCAGTAATTCAATAGTCGGACTGAAATTTTCGGTCAGACGGCTTTTGTAAACATTCCGACAAAAACCCGGGACCATTTTGAGTAGTCTCGGGTTTTTTTATTTAATTTATTATTTCAGGGAGGCTATATTATGGGAAAATCCGCTTACAAGCTTATTTACGGATATATGGCTGTCACCTATGCCGTGCTTTTTCTGGGAGTTCTGACAAGTGACACTCTGTATGCCGAAAAATCGAGAATTCTTTGCGCCTCGACTGTTCCGAGGCTGTTTGTGCCGGGGATAATGAATGTTCCGACAGTAGTGCTGTGGTTGCTGTTTGGACTGATGATCGCCGTAACTGCCGTATGCGCCAATATTTTCAAGCAGTTCACGCTCGGAGTGGGAATTACGAACGGTTTGCTCGCTCTTTACACACTGATAATTTACGGAAGCGAGCTTAAAAACTTCTTCCCGCTGTCCTTTGATATGCCCACAGTCAGATCGGCTTTTCTTGTTATCGGCTCATATGTAATGGTTCTTCTCACACTGATATTCGTTCCTCTGATAGTTTTCAGCAAGGACGACGATCAGTTCGACAGGATATGGTGATAAGCCATGTTTATAGATAAAGCGAAGATAAAGCTTAAAGCCGGCAACGGCGGTGACGGCGCGGTTTCGTTCCACCGCGAGAAGTATGTCGCGGCGGGCGGTCCCGACGGCGGTGACGGCGGCAGGGGCGGAAATATAGTATTTGTCGTGTCCACGCATCTTTCCACGCTCGCGGACTTCCGCTACAAACGCAAGTACCGCGCAGAGGACGGCGGCAAGGGCAAGTCGGGCAGAGGTTCCGGTAAGAAGGGCGCGGACCTTATAGTTCAGGTTCCTCTGGGAACCGTGGTGCGCGACGCGGAAAGCGGCAGGATAATTGCCGATCTATCCGACGATCAGCCGCATATAATAGCAAAAGGCGGCAATGGCGGCTGGGGCAACACTCACTTTGCGACGCCTACAAGACAGGTTCCGAAATTTGCAAAACCCGGTATCCCGGGCGAGGAATTTGAAGTTCTTCTGGAGCTAAAGCTTCTTGCCGACGTAGGTCTTGTGGGATTTCCGAATGTAGGCAAGTCTTCTCTCATCAACGAGGTCAGCGAAGCGAATTCGGTAGTGGGAAATTACCACTTCACAACCGTCGAGCCGGTGCTGGGCGTTGTTCGCAGGGGAGAGGGACAGTCGTTCGTCATGGCTGATATCCCCGGACTTATCGAGGGCGCGGGCGACGGCGTCGGTCTTGGGCATGAATTCCTGCGTCATATTGACCGGTGCAGGCTTCTGGTGCATATTGTTGACGTTTCGGGCAGCGAGGGTCGCGACCCGATAGAGGATTTTGAGTCCATCAATTCGGAGCTTGTCAAGTACAGTCAAAAGCTCGCTGAACGTCCGATGATAGTAGCCGGCAACAAGATAGACCTTGCCGAAGAGAAACAGATGAAGCGTTTTGAAGAGTATGTCCGCGGCAAGGGCTACGAATACTTTCCGATTTCAGCGCCGATTAATTACGGGGTTGACGAGCTTATCGCCAAGATAACGGAAATGCTTTCCAAGCTTCCTCCGATAGCCGTTTACGAGCCGGAGCCGTTTGTTCCGGAACAGGTAGAGGACAAGCGTGAATTCAGCATTCGCGTGGAGGACGGCGTGTATATTGTGGAAGCACCGTGGCTGCTGAATATCATGCGTTCGGTGAATTTTGACGATTATGAGTCCATGCAGTATTTCGAGAGAGTGCTGACGAGCAGCGGCATTATCGACGGACTGCGCGAAGCGGGCGTACAGGAAAAGGACACCGTGAGCATTTACGATTTTGAATTTGACTTTATAAATTGATATAGCAAAAATTTTTGAAGGAGAGATATGTAATGAAAGAAAAGACATTGGCGGAGAAGCTCCGCGAGCAGCTTGTTTACAATCCAAAGAACGGAGGATTAAAGCTCACTGACGATCAGCTCAGAAAGGCATTTGAATTCTGCGACGACTATAAGGAATTCTTGGATGCCGCCAAGACCGAGCGCGAGGCTGTCGCAGAATCGGTAAGGCTGGCTGAGATAGCCGGATTTGTTCCCTTTGAAAAGGGCAGGGTCTACAATGCGGGCGATAAGGTGTACCGCGTCAACAGAGGTAAGGCGATAATTCTCGCGGTTATCGGAAGCAAGCCGGTCAGCGACGGAGTTCGTCTGGCAATATCTCACATCGACTCTCCGAGACTCGACCTCAAGCCCAATCCGCTTTATGAGTCCGACGAGATAGCCATGTTCAAGACCCACTACTACGGAGGTATCAAGAAGTACCAGTGGACGACGATACCGCTTGCCATGCACGGCGTTATCTGCCTTGCCGACGGCAGCAAGCTTGAAGTCCGCATAGGCGAGGACGAGGGAGATCCGCAGTTCTGTGTTACAGACCTGCTGCCGCATCTCGGACGCAAGCAGGAAAAGGAGCCTCTTGCCACAGCAATTCCGGCTGAGAATCTGAATATACTTGTCGGCAGTCTTCCAATAAATGAAGAAAAGGGCAGCGACCTTGTCAAGCTCAATACCCTCAGATTGCTCAATGAGAAATACGGACTTGTGGAAGCAGATTTCCTCTCGGCTGAGATAGAATTTGTTCCCGCGGCAAAAGCTCGCGACGTCGGCTTCGACCGCTCGATGATAGGCGCTTACGGTCACGACGACCGCGTATGCGCGTATCCCGCGCTCATGGCGGCTCTCACCTGCAACAATCCCGAACACACGGCGATCACGGTTCTCACCGACAAGGAGGAGATAGGCAGCGAAGGCAACACCGGTCTTAAATCGGCGTATATGGAATATTTCATTTATGACCTCGCGGATATGCAGGGTGTGAAAGGAAGAGATGCTCTTTCGGCATCACAGTGCCTTTCGGCAGACGTAAACGCGGCGTTTGACCCGAATTACGCCGATGTGTACGAGAAAAGAAACGCCTGCTTCCTCAACAAGGGCGTGTGCCTTACCAAGTACACGGGAGCCGGCGGCAAGAGCGGCACGTCTGACGCTTCGGCTGAATATATGGCACGCTTGAGAAGGCTTCTTGACAGTAAGAATGTCCTCTGGCAGATAGGCGAGCTGGGCAAGGTGGATATCGGCGGCGGCGGAACCGTTGCGAAATTCGTTGCGAATCTCGACATTGATACGGTGGATCTCGGCGTTCCGGTTCTTTCCATGCACGCGCCGTGGGAGATTGTTTCAAAGATAGACGTTTATATGGCTTACAGGGCTTTTTATGAATTCTTTCTGGATTGATTTGTAATTTTTATTACAATTAATTAATAAGAATTGAAATATTAAACTTTTTTTGATATAATAATCAAAAATACATTGGTTGCATTTCCGTAAAGGAGGGACTTTGGATTTGAGAAGAATAATTGCGTGCGTCCTTGCGGCGGCTGTCATTCTGCTGATGATAAATGTTGTGAGCATCAGCCCCGCGCATGTTTCGGCTGACAGCATATTTGTTGACGATGAGGCGGTTGCTTCATCTATTGACGAGCAGGCGTTATATGACGAATTATTCGCGCCTGACAGCGTTATCGACATCAATGTGGATATTTCCAAAGAACAGATTTCAAACATGCAGGCGGATTTTGAATTCTTCAGGCAGAAGCATTCGCGTTCTTCCGTTTACCGCATATGCAATAATGTAACAATTACCGTCAACGGTAAGAAATACGTAATTGACGATGTTGGAATCAGGTTGAAGGGCACTTCCTCAAGATGCAATTTTTTTGACGACGTATTTGGAATATATAATCTTGTAAATTTCCGTATAAGCTTTACATGCACGTTTGAGGATACGGAGGACTACGGACTGGAAACCCACACATGGACTGACAAGGAGGAAAAGCGCAAGCGCAAAAACCGTACCTTTGCCACCATGAAGAGCATAGAGCTTAAATGGAACATTGCGGCAGATAACACATATGTCCGCAACAAATACGTGCAGGAGACGTTTAAGGCATACGGCGTTCCGGCGCAGAGCTGCAGTCTTTGCACATTGAGTCTCGGCGGCTGTAAGATGGGAATATACCGTTTGTTCGAGCCAGTCGATGAGGAATTTATACACAGATATTTCCCGCAAGAGGACTGGGGCGGTGATCTCTACAAGGCGAGATGCACCAAGGATGGTCCGGTAACATATTCCAAGGATAATACCTATGGCGTGGGGAATAAAAAGAAGACGGAGATGTATAACTTTGACCTGAAAACCAACATCGGCAAAAGCGAACACAAATCGCTTGAAAATCTGCTGAATGTAGTCAACAAGCCCGGCGCGACAAAGCAGGATTTTGAATCGGTGATTGATATGGAAGAGCTTGCGCTCGTGCAGGCGATCAACTTTGCCATGGGGAATCAGGACGATATGCGTAACAATTACAATAACCATTACATTTATTTCCGAAAAAGCGATGGAAAGGCAGTTATCATTCCGTATGACAATGAGATCGTGCTTGGCGACACGTATTTATGGAGCCCGTCGGAATCCGCGCTCACGGAGGAATCGCCGTATGTCTCGTATAACTATCGCTACGATGCTGAACAGAAGGTTCCGATGCTCCGTCAGACCGTGCTGAAGGGCGGGTACTTTACCGATATTTACACCGAATGTCTTCGCGACGTCGCCCAGAGCAAATGGCTTACGGAGAGCAATTACCGCAAATATTACGATATTGCCAGGAAGAATTACAGCGATAAGCTCATATCAAAATACAACTATCTCAGCACCATTAATATGAATATTGAATTTTCCATGGAGGGCGGGGAAGAGTGCAACGGCAACATGTCCATAGTTGAATTCATGGAAAAAATGAAAGCTAATATTCTGAAAAACACCGAATGAGAATTGCAGGAGGAAAACTATGTACGGCAAGAATGAGAAGAAAAAAATGCTCTCCGGAAAACTCTATATTCCGAGAGAGGATAAAGAGCTTGAAAAGGACGTTAAAAAGTGCAGAATGCTGGTAAGGCTTTTCAACGGCACTACGGAAGAGCAGTCGGAATACCGCCGTCAGCTTCTCGGAGAACTGCTCGGCGGGTGCGGGAAGAAATGCAAGTTTGAACCTCCCGTTCATTTTGATTACGGCTGCAATACTTATGTAGGCGAGAATTTTTATGCGAATTTCGACTGCGTTATTCTGGACGTTAATAAGGTCACAATCGGGGACAATGTAATGTTCGGTCCCAAGGTCTGCGTTTTTACGGCAGGTCATCCAATCGACGCCGAGATACGGATTGAGGTGCTTGAATACGGCTATCCCGTAACCATAGGCAATAATGTATGGATAGGTGGAAATACCGTAATTAATCCAGGAGTCACAATAGGAGATAACGCGGTAATCGGTTCCGGCTCGGTAGTTACGAGGGATATCCCGCCGAATGTGGTGGCGGCAGGCAATCCTTGCCGCGTTATTCGCGAGATAACTGCAAAGGATAAGGAATACTGGAACGCAAAGAGAGAGGAATATTTTAATACTGACGACTGAAATAGCGGTCAAGTGTGCATTGTTTCGGGAATTGAGTGATTCTTTTCCAAAATACGGTGGATTAATAGATAATATTTGGCGTTTTGTCCAATTGAATTAAATCGTGGAATATCTTATAATTATAGTCGGATATAGACCTCAGGTTTATTGCTTTTGGAGGGAAACGAGGGAACGATATGATTTCAGAAGATATCAGGGAGAAGAACGAAGAAGAACTGCAATTGAACGAAACCGCTCAGGCGGAAGCGATTAACGAAGAGAGCGCGGAGGATTTTCCGGAGGGCTTTGAAGAATCGTCTGACAATGATCTTTCCGTGGAACTCGAATTGCTTGCAGATGAATTGCAGCAGCCCGAAGCCGAGCAGCCAGAGGACGAACAGTCCGAAGCCGAACAGACCGAAGACGAGCAGTCGGAGGACGAGCAGTCGGAGGACGAACAGCCCGAAGCCGAGCAGTCGGAGGACGAACAGCCCGAAGCCGAGCAGTCGGAGGACGAGCAGCCCGAAGCCGAGCAGTCGGAGGACGAACAGCCCGAAGCCGAGCAGTCAGAGGACGAGCAGCCCGAAGCCGAACAGCCCGAAGACGAGCAGTCGGAGGACGAGCAGTCAGAGGACGAACAGCCCGAAGCCGAGCAGTCGGAGGACGAACAGTCAGAAGCCGAACAGCCGGAGGACGAACAGCCCGAAGCCGAACAGCCCGAAGCCGAGCAGCCGGAGGACGAACAGCCCGAAGCCGAGCAGCCGGAGGACGAACAGCCCGAAGCCGAGCAGCCGGAGGACGAACAGCCCGAAGAAGATGGACTTATTAACGAAAGAATAACCGATTTAGTTGACGACTTGCAGGAAGTTTTCAATGATGGCAGTGAAGAAGATAAAAACGAAGTGTCTTCCGCGGATCTTTTTATGCTTGCGAATGAGCTTGGCAGCGATTCAGAGGATCCTGACGAAGAATTTGCCGAGGAAAGAACCGTTGAATTTGACCTTTCGGACAGGGTCAATTCGTTGAAATTGAATGAATATTCGTCTGATTCTGAAATCAAGAATCAGGAAGATAATTTCTATATTGAAGACAACAATGATGACGACGTTAAGATATTTGTAAAACAGGATTATTCATCATATGAGGAAGACGATGACGTAAAGGTATTTCATGGCGGCAATCAGCCCGAACCGGATTATTCTGATGAAGAAATGGTGATTGACCTGTCGGAAAGCGTCGGTGAGATAGAGCATACGAACGTTTTTGAGCTGGTCAGACCGCAGCCGACATATGGCGGTGCAGGCGGCTATTCGCCTGATTATGCCGAGATCCGCCGGAAGAAGCGTTACGGCTTTTTCAAGGGACTTGCCCAGATTGCCGCGTTGCTTGCTGTTGTTGTCGGTCTTGCGTGGCTTCTGAGCGTTGTGGCTTTTTCCGTAATGGGCGCGGATGATACTGTTTCGGCTGACGAATATAATTATTCCACGTCGAGTACGATCATAAAGCCTTTTAAGGACGATCAGGAGCCGGAGCCGGTAGTAGTTCCTGACTTCACTGCGGAGAAGCTCACACTCGGCGACAAAGGGGATATGGTTGACGCGGTTCAGAGAACCCTTGCGTCTCTTGGATATCTTAATCAGGGAGATGTGAGCGGAGTATATGACTCGACCACCAAAAACGCTGTTGTGATGTTCCAGAAAGCAAATTATCTTGAAGCTACAGGAGTGGTGGATAAATCGACATATCAGCTGATATTCGACAGCAACGCGACAGCTCCCACCACGCGAACGACAGATTTGCCGACAACTACTGAAGCTGAAACGCAGACTACAGGCACGGAAACGCCAACGTCCGCGTCACAGACAGAAAGCGTTACGTCGTCGGCTTCCTCCTCTGAAGAAACCAAGCCGACAACCGCGACGTCTGCCGATTCATCAGATGAAGATAGAACATCAGATAATCCGTCAGATACCGCCCCGACGGAGGCGGAACCTATAATTTCAGAAAACAACGATTCTTATTTAAATACATCTGAGAATATTGGAAATCCTTGAGCCTGACAGAACGTTAAAGAAAAACAGAATTATTCTTAGACAAATAAAAAAACACGGAATTGAGGGAACAAAAAAATGATAAATATAACGATTAATGGTAAAACAAAGAGATTTAATCAGAAAATTGCTGTTTATGACGTTCTTAATGAATTCGATCCGGAGTATTTGCAGTCTGTCTGCGCTGTAAAAGCAAACGGAAAGAAGCTTAGTCTGGAGGATACTGTCAGTGAAGATTGTGAAATGGAACTGCTTACATTCAGAGATCTTGGGGGGAAACAGTCTGTCAGTGAAAAATCTGCCGATGAATTGACTGACTCCGCAGAATACGGCTATGTTCCCTCGTCTGACGAGATTGCGGAATTCACGATGATGACATTGGACCGTATGATTAAAACTGACGATGAGGGTCAGGTTGTAATGTCCAAGGATTATAAGGACGACGGTGATCCTTTCGATGAAATGGCAAGGATTATTGACGAGCTTGACGAACTTGACGATGCTGAAGGATCGGAAGACAATGTTGAGCAGAGTCTCGAAGGCGACAGTCTGCCAGCTGAAGATATTGACGAACCTGCGGAAGATAATTTACAGTATGAAGCGTCTGAATTTGATGATTCCGATTACAGTCCGGAAGAAGATTCTGACGAGGAGATTGAACCGGAATATGACGGTGAATTTGCTTCTCTCAGAAATTTCTGCTTCAGCCAACTGTCAGAGAGTCTGTTTGACGAAAGCAATGATGAAGAACAGACTTTTGCCGAAGAGTACGAAACGGATACTCCGGCTGAACCAAAAGAGGATATTTCTGAGAAATCAGATGACGCGGGGAATTCTGACATTGCCATGATGATGTTTTTCGGAACTGAAATGGCTCAGAGCGGCGCGGAAACAGAAGAAGTTGATGAACAGCATATCAATGAATCCGGCAGTGATTATTCCATAGACGACGGCGACATGAATGATTTTATTTCCGCTCAGGCGGTCAAGCCGGAATCCGAAAGTATTGTTTCGGAAAATGAAGGTGTAAAAGACGAAGATACGCAAGAAATAATTACAGCAGAAGATTTATCAAATCAATCAGCGTATGATGTAGATGATGATTCAATAGATGATTTTGTAAATTATGAAACAAGTCATGCCGAAAGCTCCGTTGCGGCAAAACCGGCTTATAAGCGCGGAAAGCGCGGAATTCCCGCATTTGCTAAGGCAGCCTTGATAATAGCGCTTCTGCTCGGTGTGGGCTGGGGAGTTGGAAGGCTTGCAATTCAGGCTGTCGGTTCGTCAGGAGTTAAGGATAATGGCAACAAAGCGCCTGTGTCTATGACTGATGTTTCTGCAACCGATTTCACAAAGAATGATAATGTGGAATCTATTCCGTCAGAATCAGATAAGACTACAGAAGCGACTGAATCGACTGTCACCTCATCGACGGCTGACACGACTACTCAAAGCACAACCACAACTAAAAAGACCACGACTAAGAAAACCACAACAACAACAAAAAAGACTACAACCACAACTAAAAAGACCACAACCACAACTAAAAAGACCACAACCACAACTAAAAAGACCACGACTAAGAAAACCACAACAACAACAAAAAAGACAACAGCCAAAACCAAAAAGACAACATCAAGTACGACAGAGCCTACAACCGCAAGTACGACAGAGTCTACGACTGTAAGTACGACAGAGCCTACAACCGCAAGTACGACAAAAGACACAACCACAAGTACTACGAAAGTCACAACCACAAGTACTACGAAAGTCACAACCGCAAGTACTACAAAAGCCACAACTGCGCCTGTCACTTCCGAAAAGCCTTCAGTTCCGACAGGATATGATCCTGATGAGGTAGTGGGCTGATTTGTCAAAAAAAACTATTGACAAATTATTTTATTTGAGTTATCATGGTTACAATAAGTTCATGTCGAATGAATAAATAATAAAAAAACGTCGATGGAGAAAAAACCTTTCTGTTCCATGTCACAGAGATCCGCCTGTATGCTGAGAGGGCGGACGGGGCATTCAGGCATAAACCGCTCCTGAGTCCGAAGCGAAAAAGCAGAGAATTATTTAAAGCATAAGCTCCGGCGCGTGACCGCGTTAAAGGTCTTATTATGAGCGGAAGCGGTATTGAATAAATATCAGCTTCAACACGGGTGGAACCGTGGGGTTTTCTATCAGATTTACGCCTCACCCCGAATGTGCATTGCGGCGCGTTCGGGGTGAGTTTTAATTTATTCGTTCGGGAAATAATTTATTATCAATTAATTTTTACGGAGGTATTGTTATGATTAAGGTAACGCTGAAAGGCGACGTGAGAGAATTTGAATCCGGCGTATCTGTAGCCGAGATTGCAAAATCCATAGGAGCGGGGCTATATAAGTCCGCGTGCGCCGCGAGGGTTGACGGTAAGGTGTGCGATCTCCGCACGGTTCTCAATAAGGACTGTGAGGCTGAAATTCTGACATTCGATGATCCGGAAGGCAAAAAGGCATTCTGGCACACGACGTCTCACATTCTTGCTCAGGCGGTCAAACGCCTCTATCCAGCGGCGAAGCTTTCCATCGGACCTTCCATCGACAGCGGATTCTACTATGATTTCGACGTGGAGAAGCCTTTCACCGCGGAAGATATCGAAGCCATTGAGAAGGAAATGAAGGCAATCGTCAAGAGCGGCGTCGAAATTTCGCGCTTTGAATTGGCTCCGGCTGATGCTGTGAAGCTGTGCGGGGACATGGAAGAGCCCTACAAGGTGGAGCTTTGCAACGAGCATGTTGACAAGGGCGAGCCGATTTCCTTCTATAAGCAGGCGGAATTCACAGATCTCTGCGCGGGTCCGCATTTGATGAGCGTTGCGCCGGTAAAGGCGTTCAAGCTGACAAACTGCACGGGCGCGTACTGGCGCGGCGACAGCAAGAATAAGATGCTCTGCCGCGTATATGGAGTATCGTTCCCCAAGGCTTCCCAGCTCGAGGAACACCTGACAATGCTTGAGGAGGCCAAGAAGCGCGACCACAGAAAATTGGGCAAGGAGCTTGAAATATTCACTCTGATGGAGGAAGGTCCGGGATTCCCCTTCTTCCTCCCCAAGGGCATGATCGTTAAGAACGAACTGATCAATTACTGGCGTGAGATACACAGAGCGGCAGGTTACGACGAAATACAGACGCCCATCATACTCAGCCGTCATTTGTGGGAGACAAGCGGACACTGGTATCATTACAAGGAGAACATGTATACCACGGTGATTGACGATGAGGATTATGCCATCAAGCCGATGAACTGTCCCGGCGGGATTCTGGTTTACAAGACAAAAATGCATTCCTACCGCGATCTGCCGCTCAGAATGGGCGAGCTGGGTCTTGTTCACAGACATGAGCTTTCCGGTGCGCTGCACGGTCTTATGCGTGTCAGAAACTTTACACAGGACGATGCGCATATTTTTATGACAAAAGAGCAGATCAAGGATGAAGTAAAGGGCGTTGTGCAGCTTATCGATAAGGTTTACAAGCAGTTCGGCTTTACCTATCACATTGAGCTTTCCACTAAACCGGAGGATTCAATGGGCAGTGAGGAGGACTGGGAGGTCGCAACAGAGGCGCTCCGTCAGTCTATCACGGAACTGGGCTATGATTACAAGGTCAATGAGGGAGACGGCGCGTTTTACGGTCCGAAGCTCGATTTCCACCTGACCGACTGCATTGGCAGAACATGGCAATGCGGTACCATTCAGCTCGACTTCCAGCTTCCCGAGCGGTTTGAGCTGGAATATGTCGGCGCGGACGGAAACAAACACCGTCCTATAATGATTCACCGCGTGGTATTCGGCAGTATCGAGCGGTTTATCGGCATTCTGATAGAGCATTTTGCCGGCGCGTTTCCTGTGTGGCTGGCTCCCGTACAGGTCAAGCTCCTTCCGATAGCCGACAGACACCTCGACTATATCTATGAGGTCAAAAAGTCGCTCGAAGCCAAGGGCATCCGCTGCGAGGTGGATGACCGCAATGAAAAGATAGGATACAAGATCAGGGAAGCGCAGGTAAAGAAAATTCCTTATATGGTTATAGCCGGGGATAAGGATATTGAGAACGGCACGATTGCCATTCGTTCGCGCAAGGACGGCGACGTCGGAGCAATGACTCCCTCGGAATTTGTTGATCTCATTGTTGAAAAGGTAAATTCCAAAGTAATCGACTGATCCGCAGGCAATACTTTGTGTATTAACGAGGATTTTGGCAAAATATGGCGGAAAAGATGCAAGCAGGACGCGTGTGGAGAGATTCTAAACAGGCTCTAAGATTTTTCTCGCGGGGAATTGGAAAATTCTGTGTGAGAAAAAGCAAAAAAATATAGTGAAGATATTGACAATTGCAAGTCTAAGTGATATAATTCACGCAGGAATATTCACAATGTTTTATTCACACTGAATTATGTATGGAGTGATTGTCAATGCCGATATCAGCGGGAGAGCTTTATTGCAGGATAAGCGTATTATTCCAACATGAGATTGAGTTGACAGCCGGAAGTAATACGACGGATTTTCCCGTGCTTGGAATCAGGGTGGTTGAAAGCCGTGATTCGCTTGAAGAAATCCGCAAATATGACGCTGTGTTTTTTGACTCTCTTTTAGGGAAAAGATGCAGTATTCTGGACGCGGCGGAAGCGGTGAATGCCAAGAACGCAAGCGTTCTGATTGTATGCAGAAATGACTGTAGCATGTATGAGCTTGAACAGCTCCGAAAAACGTGCGCTGATCTTTCACTTCCGTTGATAGAGGTGAATTCGTCCGAAACACTTCCGATGCTTGTGAATATGTTTTATGAGGAAATCATCACCTTTTACGAGCCTGTCGTGAGCGTATCAAAGCAGCTTCAGGAAATTATCCGAATGCCTGAGATGTACAGACATTACAGCGGCACATTGGCGAAATACGGATTTTTTGAAAACTCTTATTACTGCGTCGCTGTCTGCCGCTTTGTCAGGAAAACCGACGCGGATTCCGTCCGGTGCGGCATGACTCAGATATACAGGTTTATTGAATCCGGTCTTGCGGGGACGGATTGCGCGTCGGCAGTTTTTTCTGCCGGATACCAGATTGCGGTTATATTTGCCGATACGGAGTATGAAAAGGCGTTCAGTGCGCTCAAAAACGGGCTTGCCGCAATTCCTGATGATTGCGGCGCGGGTTATGACATTTATACCGGAATAAGCGATACGGAATACGGAATAGAACGGTTGCCTGTTCTGTATGAGTTTGCCTCGAAGATGGCTCTTCTCAGTATGTGGAGAAGAAAAGACACGTCTGAGAACTGCTATTCCGACCGGATTCTGGACAGACTTATCATTTCCGTAAAGGATCGCGAAGCGGTAGAATCCATTGTTATGGAAACGCTCGGACGGCTGGCTGAGTATGACAGACGAAATGATACTGAGTATATTAAGCTCTTAAAAGCGTATTTCCGCAATAACTGTTCGATTCAAAGAACGTCGGAGGAGCTTTTTGTACATAGGAATTCCGTAAATTATGGACTTCGCAAAATAGAGAGCATTTTGGACGTCAGCTTTTCGGATATAAGCACGCGGGCGTGTATGCTTCTTGTTATAAGATTTTCGGAATTGTCCGGAGATTACTATTTATATTAAAAAACCGGCTTGGAATAAATGATTACGGGTGGCGTGAATATGAGGATAACGGTACTTGATATGGATACCGCGGCGACGGGGGGAGACGTTTCACCGAACGGACTCGCGGAGTTTGGCGAGCTGCGGATTTTCGGAAAAACCGGCTACGATGATACGTCGGAGCTGATAGCGGATTCTGACGCGGTGATATGTAATAAGACCCGCATTACAAGAGACGTTATGTTAAGCTGTCCGAATCTGAAATATGTCGGTCTGATGGGAACGGGATTCGATCAGGTGGACGTTGCATCCGCAAGGGAGCTTGGAATAACGGTCTGCAATGTTCCGGCATACTCTTCCGACGCGGTGGCACAGCACACCTTTGGGCTGATACTGAATTATTTCGGGAGAATTTCCGAATATACAGCCGACTGCGCTGACGGAGGCTGGACGGAGAAAAAGTACTTCAGCGCGTTCGGACGGACGACTCATGAGCTTGCGGGCAAAACCATAGGGCTTATAGGCTGCGGCGGAATAGGAAAAAGAGTGGCGCGCATAGCGGACGCTTTCGGAATGAGGGTGCTGGTATTCAACCGTTCTCCGGAGAAGCTGAGGGATATTCCATATATAACCTGTGTTCCGCTTGAAAGGCTACTGGAGGAATCGGACATTGTGTCGGTTCACTGTCCGCTGAATAATTCCACCCGTGAGCTAATAAACAGCCGGACGCTTGCCATGATGAAGCCGTCGTCGTTGCTGGTAAATACCTCGCGGGGAGGCATCATAAATGAATATGATCTGGCGGAAGCTCTCAATGACGGAATAATCGCTGCCGCGGCAGTTGACGTGCTGACGGACGAGCCGATGACGGATGAAACTCCGCTGAAAAACGCGAGGAATATCGTATTCACACCGCATGTGGCGTGGGCGCCGGTGGAGACCCGTGAGAGGCTCTTTGGAATCGTGACCGAAAACCTCAGAGCGTTTATTGCCGGAAAGCCTCAGAATACCGTATAATTGATTATAAAAAAGCTCCGGAAGGCATATGAATATGTCGTCTGTGAGCTTTTTTATTGTACCAAAAAATAAATAAAAAATTTACCGATTAAAAACAAAAAAGTTATCAAAAATACTTCATTTTTATGCAATTGTATGATATAATTACAATAACTGTAGTCGCGAGAATTATATTCCCCTGCGAAAAATAAATTTTGAATTGAAAGGTCGTATAATATGGCAGTTACTTTTACAGTCTCGCTTGCGAAGATTATAAAGGAATTTTCGCTTGAAACCGTCTATCTGGAAAAAAATCCCGATGAAGTGCTTATTTCTTCAAATGAAGTCAACCGTCCGGGCGTTGAACTGACGGGCTTTTTCAACTTTTATGACAACAGACGAATTCTTGTCTGCGGCAATACCGAGATGGCGTATCTCGGAGGCTTCAGCGCGGAGCAGAGGGCGAAATGCCTTGACGACCTGATGTCGAAGGGCGCGCCGGCACTGATTCTCTGCCGCAGCTTCGAGCCGTTTGAGGAAATGCTTGACGCGGCAAAGAAATACAATATGCCGATATTCGTCACACCTGAGCCGACGTCGCAATTCATGTCTGACCTCATAGCGCTCCTCAATGTGGAACTTGCGCCGAGAGTCACGCGCCACGGCGTTCTTGTCGAGGTATACGGCGAGGGAATCCTGTTGTTAGGCGACAGCGGCGTAGGTAAGAGCGAGACTGCCATCGAGCTGGTCAAGAGAGGTCACCGTCTTATCGCGGACGACGCTGTGGAGATACGCAAGGTTTCCAACAAGACCCTTGTCGGCTCGGCTCCCGCGAATATCCGTCACTTCATCGAACTGCGCGGCATAGGCATCATAAACGCACGCCGCATATTCGGTATGGGCTCGGTCAAGATCACGGAGAAGATTGATCTTGTCATAGCGCTGGAAAACTGGGATCCCGACAAGGTTTATGACCGCATGGGAATGGAGAACGAATACACGGAGCTTCTGGGCAATAAGCTTCCGATGCTTACAATACCGGTAAAGCCGGGTCGAAATTTAGCCATTATCATAGAAGTTGCGGCGATGAACAACCGTCAGAAAAAGATGGGTTACAACGCGGCGCAGGAGCTTCTGCACAATCTTGGCATGGACGTTGTTCCAACCACACCGGAGGTAAAGGAAGAGTGGGACAGCTTCAGCTGATTTCCTTCTGATTTAATTACATTCAATTATTATATGAAATAATGCATGAGTTTCCCGCAATACGGAGGCTGTGTGTTAAAAATAAATTTGTTGAGGTGTATTTTTATGTACAATCTTGGTATCGATCTGGGCGGCATGAGCGTTAAAGTCGGCGTAGTTGACGAGAATAATTCCATTATCGGCAAGGCTGCCGTTCCGACCAATTCTCCGAATCAGCCTCCGCGTCCGGCTGACGACATCATGGACGACATTGCGACGGCATGTCATCTCGCGGTTGAAAACGCGGGCGTGAGCTTTGACGATGTTGAGAATATCGGTCTCGGCTGTCCCGGCTCGGTCAATTCGGCTACAGGAATGCTTGAATTTTCTGGTAATTTAGGAATGAAGAATTATCCCGTTGCCGAAAAGCTCAAGGAACGTTTGGGTCGCAAGGTATTCATTGAGAACGACGCCAACGCGGCAGCATTCGGCGAATCCATAGCCGGCGCGGCAAAGGGCGCGAGAAACGCCGTGTGCGTCACTCTCGGCACTGGCGTAGGCGGCGGCATAATTATAGACAGAAAAATTTACAGCGGCTCCAATTACGCTGGCGGCGAGCTGGGTCACATGGTGATCGTCGCGGACGGCAGACATTGCACTTGTGGAAGAGACGGCTGCTGGGAGGCATACGCCTCCGCTTCTGCTCTTATTTATCAGACGCAGCTTAAAATGCTTGACTGCAAGACGTCCTCGATGTGGAACATCGCCGACGGCGACCTGAGAAATGTCAACGGCAAGACCGCGTTTGACGCTTACCGCATGGGCGACAAGGCAGGTATAGAGGTTGTAAACAGATATATATTCTACATAGCCTGCGGAGTTGCGAACGTCATAAATATTTTCCAGCCGGACATCATATGCATAGGCGGCGGCGTAAGCAAGGAAGGCGACACGCTTCTCGCGCCTCTGATGAGCTATGTAAACAAAGAGCGTTTCGGCAAGAATCTCGCCAAGCAGACAGAGATAGTGGTTGCGACTCTCGGCAATGACGCGGGAATCATAGGCGCGGCGAATCTCTATCTGAACGCCGAATAATTTTGTTGTCGCGTATATTATTCAGCGTTTCCTTAGTTATAAATAACACTGTAAAAAATAAAACAAAAAAACAATCCGGAGGAATTAATATCTGATGGCAAACGAATTTCTGCAATACAGTTCTCTTATAGAAAGCTTTGGCTGCGAGGTCAGGGCTGACGAACCCATGAAGAACCACACAACATTCAAAATAGGCGGCTGTGCCGACCTCTTCATTACCGTGAATAATAAAGAACAGCTTGACATGGTTGTGGACTTATGTAATGAGAAGGGCATTCCGGTGTTTGTGCTGGGCAACGGGTCAAATCTGCTGGTTTCGGACAAGGGAATAAGAGGCGCGGTTCTCAGACTGGGCGGGGAATTCTGCGAGGTCGGATTTAATGACGACAGTACGCTGCACTGCGGCGCGGGGGCGCAGCTCTCTAAGCTGTGCGCGTTCGCGCTGGAGCATTCGCTGACGGGTCTGGAATTCGCGTGGGGAATTCCAGGCTCGTGCGGCGGTGCGGCGTTCATGGACGCGGGGGCTTACGGCGGCGAGATGAAGAACGTTGTCGTGTCCTGCGAGCATGTGGAGCTTGCCACAGGAAAATGGGGCAGCTTTGAGGGCGGGGAGCTGGATTTCGCTTACCGCCACAGCGCATATTCGGACGGCGGATATGTGATAACGGCGCTGAACCTGAAATTGGAAAAGGGCGATAAAGAGGAAATAAAGGCTAAAATGGACGAGCTGATGGAACGCCGCAGGGATAAGCAGCCATTGGAATACCCGAGCGCGGGGAGCGTATTCAAACGCCCCGTGGGGTATTTTGCCGGCGGGCTTATCGAGCAGTGCGGACTCAAAGGAACGCAGGTAGGCGGGGCGCAGGTCAGCCCCAAGCACGCCGGATTCATAGTTAATGCAGGCGGCGCGACCTGCGGTGACGTTCTGGAACTGATAGCGAGGATTCAGGAAACAGTCAGGAATGAAACGGGTATAGAGCTTGAATGTGAGGTTCGCAAGACCGGAGAGTAGAATTTAATTATGTATAAAGCAAAGGAATATCCGTAAGCGTAAAAACGGAGGACAAACTGATGGATTTTTTGATAGTTACGGGACTTTCCGGCGCGGGAAAATCGCTGGTAGTGGACGCACTGGAGGATATAGGATATTATTGTGTGGACAATATGCCGCCGGTGATGATATTGAGATTTTATCGGATATGTCTCAATTCACAGGAGGAATTTGACAAGGTTGCGGTGGTAACTGACATTCGCGGAGGCGAACCGTTCCGAACGCTTATCACCGACCTTGAAGTGCTTAAAGTGGAAAAAAAGCCGTTTAAGGTTTTATATATCAATTGCAGCAAGCATGTGCTTCTCAACAGGTACAAGGAGACTCGTCGCAAGCATCCTCTCGCGGAAGATTTTGAAGGCTCGCTGGAGAAGGCTGTTGAGGAAGAAATCAGAATGCTCGAACCTGCGTATAAGATGTCGGATTATCTGATAGATACCACCGAGCTTTCACCCGCGCAGCTAAAGGAGCGGGTCAAGGAGATGTTCGGCGGCAACGTTTCGGCGCAGATGGTAATACGTGTAATGTCGTTCGGATTCAAGTACGGACCGAATAAGGAAGCCGATCTGATTTTTGACGTGCGATGCTTCCCGAATCCGTATTATGTGCCGGAGCTGAAGCACCACACGGGTCTGGAAAGCTGCGTCAGAGAATATGTTATGAAAGATAATTCTACAATGGGATTTCTCAGCCGGCTGTATGATATGATCGACTATCTTCTGCCGCTTTACAAGAAAGAGGGCAAGAGCGAGCTTGTGATTGCGATGGGCTGCACTGGCGGCAAGCACCGTTCGGTGACAATTGCCGAAAATTTAGGCGGTTACCTCGCTTCAAAGGGCAATAAGGTTGTAATCTCTCACAGGGATATCACTAAATAGGGGTTATGGGCTTATTATATCAACAGCAGGTCTGGTAATGTGCGGACGGCGCGTTAATGACGCTGGTACACGATAATAAAAGGAGACTATCAGAGCGATATGTCATATTCAACAGTAGTAAAATCCGAATTGTGCCGAATAAGACCGGAAAGCGACTGCTGCCGACTGGCGGAGGCTTACGGTCTTTTGCTGTATTCGAGGCTTCTCAGCGAGGGGCATGATTCCTATGCCACCGAAACAAAGGGAATTGCCGATCTGATAGGGGAGACAATGGCTTCTGTCTGCGGAGTATACGCCGATGTGATTACCCTTGCCAAGGCGGGCAGCGGAGGCAGCAGATATATGGTAAAAATTCCCAATTCCGAACAGAAAAAGATGATTTGCGCCCGATTCGCCGGTACAAGCGGTGGAATTTTAGATAAGGAATGCTGTGTCGCTTCATTTCTGAGAGGGGTTTTTATCGTATGCGGAACGGTCGCCGAGCCGAGCAGGGATTATCATATGGAATTCCTCACGGGCAGCGAGCGCAGGAGCGACATTCTGTCCGACACTCTCGGAAGAGCCGGAATCAAGGGACACAAGCTGCAAAGGGGCGACCGCTGGCTTCTCTACATCAAGGGCGCGGATGACATAATCAGCATTATGAAAAAAATGGGGGCAAAATACGCTGTCCAGAGCATAGAGCAGACCAAAACGGTGCGCGACGTCCGCAATAAGGTGAACCGTCAGTTCAACTGCGATCAGGCGAATATCGACCGCACGCTTTCCGCTTCGGAGCAGCAGTGCGCGGCGATACGCAAGCTGATAAGGAAAAGCGGATATGCCGGAATTCCGCCGGAGCTTCGCGAGATAGCGCGTCTCAGGCTGGAAAATCCGGAAATGACACTCCGTGACCTGAGCGAGAATCTGAGCCAGCCAATAACCCGCAGCGGCGTTAATCACCGGCTGAAGAAGCTTATGGAGCTGGCTGAGGAATAATATAAGGATCAAAAAAATAATGGAATATCTGAGGTGAGGTTTTTATTATGATACATTCATATAACATGAAAAACGCGGAGAATC
Organism: uncultured Eubacteriales bacterium; assembly: GCA_900316455.1. Classification (GTDB taxonomy): domain Bacteria; phylum Bacillota; class Clostridia; order Oscillospirales; family Acutalibacteraceae; genus RUG762. The sequence goes on along the minus strand of ONCX01000016.1, from coordinate 23,300 downwards.
CATATCTTACAAAATCCGAGAACGGAATTGCCGGATTTGAACCAATAATCGCCGACAGCCGCGCACAGCAGGGTGTGAACCGCATGTCGCCGTCCGAGCTTATGGAAGCGGCGCTGGCGAGCTGCACCAATATGACTGTGAGCGGAGTACTCCGCAAACGGGGCATTCAGTACGAAGAGATATTTGTTGACGTAAGCATGGAGACAAAGGACGGAAAAACCGTTATCACACGAAATGTAAGAGTTATTTCCGACGCTCCTGAAGCCGACGTGAAAGCCGCGGTGGAACGCGCAAAAAATTGTCACCTGTATAAAGTGCTTAGTGGCGAGATAGAAATAATTGATGAGTAACGGCGTGCCTGATTCGGTATAATTTGTTTCCGGAAAGGGGGCTGATTGAAATATTTGCACATCTTCATCTGCACAGTGAATACAGTCTGCTTGACGGGGCGTGCCGGATAAAGGAGCTTGTCGCAGCCGTGAAGGAGCTGGGGCAGGAGGCTGTGGCGATAACCGACCACGGCGCGATGTACGGCGCGGTGGATTTCTATAAGGAAGCCGTAAAGCAGGGAATAAAGCCGATAATCGGTTGCGAGATGTATGTGGCTCCACGGGGAATGAAGGATAAGACCCACGGCGTTGACTCGGACTATTCTCACCTTGTCCTTCTCTGTGAAAACATGACCGGATACCGCAATCTCATCAAATTAGTGTCGCTCTCATGGACAGAGGGCTTTTATGTGAAGCCGAGAATTGACCGCCGGACGCTTTCGGAGCATTCTGAGGGGCTTATTGCGCTGTCGGCGTGTCTTGCCGGAGATATTCCCAAGCTGCTTCTGAACGGCGATTATGTTTCGGCGTATAACATGGCGCTGGAATACCGTGACATGTTCGGAGAGGGGAATTTTTTCCTTGAACTCCAGAACCACGGCATAGAGGAGCAAAAGACCGTCAACGCCGGAATTATCAGGATTCACAACGAAACGGGCATACCGCTTGCGGTTACCAACGACTGCCACTACATCAAAAAAAGCGACGCGAGAACGCATGAAATACTTCTCTGCATACAGACCAAAAGCACGGTTGACGATGCGGGCGCGTTCAGATTCCCTACAAATGAATTCTATCTGAAAAGCGAGGATGAAATGCGCTCGCTTTTTCCGGAATATCCTGAGGCAGCCGACAACACTGTAAGGATTGCAGAACGCTGCAATGTGGAATTTGAATTCGGACACACAAAGCTGCCGCATTTCGACGTGCCGGAGGGAGTCTCTCACGCGGAGTACCTGAGAAAGATGTGCTTTGACGGACTCAGGGCGAGATATGAAAATCCGGACGAAGAGCGGTTGACTTCTCGTTTGGACTACGAGCTTTCGGTTGTAGAAAGAATGGGCTACACCGACTATTATCTGATAGTCAACGACTTTGTGCAGTACGCCAAATCCCACGGCATTCCGGTAGGTCCGGGCAGAGGCTCCGGCGCGGGAAGTCTTGCGGCTTACTGCGTGGGAATTACCGACGTTGACCCGATGAAGTACGACCTTCTTTTTGAGCGCTTTCTCAATCCCGAACGCGTAAGCATGCCGGATTTTGATATTGATTTCTGTAACGAGCGGCGGCAGGAGGTTATAGATTACGTTATAAGAAAGTACGGAGCGGACAATGTCGCGCAGATCATAACGTTCGGCACAATGGCTGCAAAGGCGGCGGTACGCGATGTGGGGCGCGCTTTGGGACTGCCCTACAGCGTCCCCGACCGCATAGCGAAGATGATACCGAATTCCCTCCATATCACTCTTAATCAGGCGCTTGAGGAATCGGAGAGCCTTCGCAGGGAATACGAAAGCGACCCGCAGACAAAGGAGCTTCTTGATATTTCCATGAGTCTTGAGGGAATGCCGCGCCACGCCTCCACACATGCCGCCGGAGTGGTTATCACGCGGCTTCCGGTGAGCGAATATGTGCCGCTTGCGGTCAACGACGGCGTTGCGGTTACCCAGTACACAATGACAACGCTTGAAGAGCTTGGACTGCTCAAAATGGATTTTCTTGGCATTCGCAACCTGACAGTCATAAAGGACGCCGAGAGAATGATACGCCGCACGCGCCCGGATTTCAGCATGAAGGATATTCCGTATGACGACGCGGAGGTATTCGGAATGATGTCGGCTGGAGAGACTGAGGGCGTATTTCAGTTTGAATCGTCGGGTATGCGAAGCGTTCTGCAGCGAATGGAGCCAAAGAGCGTCGAGGATCTCACAGCAGTACTGTCGCTGTACCGTCCCGGACCGATGGCGTCCATTCCAAAATATATAGAAAACAGCAGGAATCCGTCAAATATAAAATACGACGACGAACGGCTTGGGAAAATACTCGACGTGACCTACGGCTGCATTGTATATCAGGAGCAGGTCATGCAGATATTCCGAGAGCTTGCGGGATATTCTCTGGGACGCGCCGACGTTGTGCGCCGCGCAATGAGCAAGAAGAAGCACGACGTTATGCGGAAGGAGCGCGAGGTTTTTCTGAACGGGCTGAAGGACGAAGACGGGAATGTTATTGTAGAAGGCGCGATTGCGCGGGGAGTAAAGCGTGAGACGGCGGAAAAGATATTCGGCGAGATGGAGTCCTTTGCGTCATACGCATTCAACAAGAGCCATGCCGTATGCTATGCCGTGGTGGCGTATCAGACTGCGTATCTCAAATGCAAGTTCCCCGGAGAATACATGTCCGCGTTGCTGACAAGCGTACTCGACTGGCGGGGAAAGGTGTCGGAATATATCGAGGAATGCAGACGAATGGGAATCCCCGTGCTTCCGCCGAGCATAAACGAGAGCGACGTCGAATTTACCTATACGCCCGCCGGAATACGCTTCGGACTGCTTGCCATAAAGAATTTAGGCAGGGGCGCGATAGTGCGTATAATCAGGGAGCGGGAAGCGGGAGGAAAATTCAAAAGATTTTCTGAATTTTGCAGCAGAGCATGTGGAACGGAAGTCAACCGCCGCGCAATTGAGAGCCTTATCAAAAGCGGAGCGCTCGACGGACTTGCCGACAACCGCCGGCAAATGCTGATTTCAATTGACATGGTGATGGATTATCTCGAAGAGGACAGGCGGCGCAACATCGAGGGACAGCTCAATCTTTTCGGCGAAGAGGAAAACGGCGGTCAGGGCTTGGAATTGCCAAAAACGGAGGAATTTCCGCTTGGCGAGCTTTTAGCCATGGAAAAGGAGGTCACTGAGCTTTATCTCAGTTCGCACCCGCTTGAAGCGTACAATGATATTGCCAAGCGGGTTCACGCGGTTTCAATTCCGCAGATAATCGCCGGAGCGGAGGACGAGACTGACACGCGCTTTTGCGACGGGAAAAATGTCCGTCTTCTCGTGATGATAGATAAAATCAAGCTGAAGCTTTCAAAGAACAACGAAAAAATGGCGTTTGCGGATATCGAGGATTCCGGCGGCTCATTGGAAATGATTGTTTTTCCGAAGGTACTCGCTGGTTCCGGCGGAATTATTGCCGAGCATGTGCCGCTGATAATCGACGGCAGGATAAGTCTGCGGGAGGAGGAAGAGCCTAAGATAATATGCGAGAGGGTATTCACTCCGGCACAGGCGGATAACCTGCCGCAGATTGAATCGGAATCGGGAGCATACCGCCGCGAATCCAATCCGCAGTCCGGCACGCGGCGCGGCGAACCGCAGCGGCAAAAGGGCAATCCGATATTATTCCTGCGCGTGTCGTCGATGAAGTCGCCGGAATGGCAGCGCGCACTTAAAGTAATAAAGGTGTTCGACGGCATATCGAGGGTATTCATAAGATGCGCGGACAGCGGAGAAATGATCGAGGCGCCGGTTCAGTACCGTGTTATGATGAATAAGGTAATGTTAGAGGAGCTTACGCGCATTCTTGGCGAGGGCAATGTCGCCGTGCGTTATGAAACAGTGTAAAAAACGGCGGCATGAAGCTTTTTGATTATTTGAGAATTGCAGAGAGCTGCCGCTGAATCAAATAAAATTATGAAAAACGGAAAAAAACAGAAAAATCCTGAAAAAATCCTGTTTTTTGGCAAAAAGTTGTTGCTAAATTCTGATATTATGATATAATTGATATGAACGTAATGTCGGAAATAATTTTTTTCGACAGCGAACGGATACATAATAAGATTTCAGGGAGGATATTATAATGAGCAATCCTAATTCCATCGCGGTTCTCACCAGCGGCGGCGACGCGCCAGGCATGAATGCCGCAGTCAGAGCAGTCGTCAGAACGGCTATTTTCAAGGGTATGGACGTTTACGGCGTTCAGAGAGGCTACAACGGTCTTATTACCGGAGAAGTTGTCAAAATGGATCTGAGAAGCGTTTCAGATATTATTCACAGAGGCGGTACTGTCCTTTATACTGCCAGAAGTCCAAAATTCCGCACACCGGAGGGCGTTAAGCAGGCTGCCGATTACTGCCGCGAGCTGGGAATCAAGGGCGTTGTCGTTATCGGCGGCGACGGTTCCTACAGAGGCGCGCGCGACCTGACTCACGCGGGAATCCCCTGTGTCGGTCTGCCAGGCACAATCGACAACGATATAAGCTCTACGGATTATACGATAGGCTTTGATACCGCCATGAATACAGCTATGCATATGGTGGATAATATCCGCGATACCTCCCAGTCACACGACCGTTGCAGCGTTGTCGAGGTCATGGGCAGAAACGCGGGCTATCTGGCGCTTCATACCGGAATTGCCTGCGGAGCTACCTCCATTCTCGTTCCTGAGATACCCTGCGACCTTGAGAAGGACGTTATTCCCAAGATCACCAGAACTCAGGCTACAGGCAAGAAGAATTTCATTGTCATTGTCGCCGAGGGCGTGGGCGGCACGGAAAACATTGCGCGCCATATTCAGGAGCTCACCGGTATAGACACCAGAGCCACAATTCTCGGACATGTTCAGAGAGGCGGTTCTCCCACAGTGCGCGACCGCGTTATTGCTACCCAGATGGGCTATCACGCGGTGGAACTGCTTGAACAGGGAATAGGCAACAGAGTTGTAGGAATCAAGGAGGACAAGGTCGTTGATTTTGATATTGACGAGGCTCTCGAAATGACGAAGCCCTTTGAGGACGAACTCTACAAGATTGCCGACGTTGTCTCCATCTGATAAAATTATTAATTATTAATTATTGACTGTTAACGTAAAAGGCAAGATTTTCTGTTTGTACCTATATCAGAATATCATAGGATATTCTGTGAAGCGATAGAAAACTTGCCTTTTGCTGGTTATTTATTGAAAAATTTAATAATCTGTAAAATAAGGAAAGGAAAATATTCATGTCAAAAAAAGTTGCGATAATCATGGGCAGCGACAGCGATCTGCCGGTAGTAAAGCCGGCTGTTGCGACGCTTAAAGAATTCGGAGTCGAGTATGAGGTAAGGGTCATGTCCGCCCACAGAACTCCGGACGCAGCCGCCGAATTCAGCAGGAACGCGAAAGCAAACGGCTTCGGAGTGATAATAGCCGCCGCGGGAAAGGCGGCGCACCTCGGCGGAGTGCTTGCTGCGCATACAGTGCTGCCTGTCATAGGCATTCCGGCGACAGTTGCCATCGACGGCTCTGCAAACGCGGCGCTTCTTGCGATACAGATGCTTGCGCTTTCCGACGAACGTCTTTCGGAAAAATTCGCCGCGTATAAAAAGAGCATGGCGGAAGGCGTAGCCAAAAAGGACGCGGCGCTTCAGGAAAAGCTCAGGGAAATGTGAAGTTCGAGGCTGTTCTCTCTTAACACTTTGCGATGTCTGGAGGTTTTTAGCATTTGAATAATTATGAGAATAATAATTATGAAAATTTAAGCGAAGAGTGCGGCGTGTTCGGCATTTACTGCGCAGATGAGAAAAAGGTTCTGGAACTGACGCACCTCGCGCTTTACGCTATGCAGCACAGGGGACGCGTCGGCGCGGGCATGGCATTCTCCGACGGAAAGACAATCCGCTGCTACAAGGATCTCGGACTTGTAGCGGACGTTTTTACGGCGGAAATGCTCAAAAGAATCAAGCCTGGCAAGATTGCCATAGCTCACGTAAGGAATTCGAGCAAGGCTGTTGTGGAGCGCGTTGCTGCCCAGCCGCTTGTCATGCGATATATGGAGGGCGTTATGGCGCTGTCAAACAACGGCGCTCTTGTAAACGGCAACGACCTGCGCGAATATTTAGAGCATGACGGCGCAATGTTTCAGGCAGGAAGCGACGCCGAGACAATGGCGTATCTGATCGCGCGCAAGCGTGTGCTTTCCGGTTCGATAGAAAAGGCTGTCGCCGAGGCTATGGAAGAGGTTCAGGGCGCCTATTCAATGGCAATAATGAGCCGCAACAAGCTCATTGCCGTGCGCGATCCGAGGGGAATGCGTCCGCTGTCGCTCGGACAGATTGGCGACAACTGCTGGGTAGTTGCCAGCGAGACATGTGTGTTCGACGGCATAGGCGCGGAATTCGTGCGCGACGTGGAGCCGGGCGAAGTCGTGATGATCGACGACGACGGCTTTCATTCGGACAGGACGCACTGCGGCAAGGAAAAGCAGGCTCTCTGCATTTACGAGTATGTATATTTTGCGCGTCCCGATTCCGTAATAAACGGCAAGAGCGTACACGAGGTACGCATGGAAATAGGCAAGCTGCTCGCGAGGGAACACCCTGTTGAGGCGGACATCGTATGCGGTGTGCCGGATTCGGGAATTTCTGCGGCAATAGGATATTCACGCGAAAGCGGCATACCCTATGGAACGGCGCTTATCAAGAATAAATACATCTCACAGGCGCATATCGGCAAGGACGACGACACATTTAAAATGGCGCTGAAGGTCAAGCTGAACGTGCTTGAATCCATCATTAAGGGCAAGCGCGTCATACTTATAGACGATTCCATCATCAAGGGAATGACGGCAAAGCACATCATCGGGCTTCTCCGCAAGGCGGGAGCCGTCGAGGTTCATATGAGAATTTCGTCGCCGCCGGTATTCAACACCTGTTATTTCGGCACGACTATCAACGACCGCGGCTCGCTCATTACCAACAGCATGAAGGTGGAGGAAATCTGTTCCGCAATCGGCGCGGATTCCCTCGGATTTGTCTCGGTAGACGGCATTCACAATGTTGCGGGAATGGACGGGATAGGTATATGCGACGCCTGCTTCACCGGAAATTATCCCATGAAAGTAGACGAGCGCGAATATTTCAATAAATATGATTTTAAAATAGGCGAGCAGCCGAATTGACAGAAATCGCAGCGCACGGAATAATATTCAGGAGGTCTTTTATATATGAGCAACACAAAAAGCTACAGCAACAGCTATAAGGAAGCCGGAGTTGACGTTACTGCCGGTTACAGATCGGTAGAGCTTATCAAAAAGCACGTCGCACGTACCAATATTCCAGGAGTGGTGTCGGGCATAGGCGGCTTTGGGGGACTCTTTGAGCCGGATTTTTCCGGAATGAAGACCCCGACGCTTGTATCGGGAACTGACGGCGTTGGAACCAAGCTGAAAATCGCATTTCTCATGGACAAGCACGACACCGTCGGAATAGACTGCGTTGCAATGTGTGCAAACGACGTGGCGTGCAGCGGGGCGCAGCCGCTATTTTTCCTCGACTATCTTGCGGTTGGAAAGAACATTCCGGAGAAGGTAGCTGATATAGTAGGCGGCGTCGCGGAGGGCTGCGTGCAGGCGGGCTGCGCCCTTATCGGCGGCGAGACAGCCGAAATGCCTGGATTCTATCCTCCTGAGGAATACGATCTGGCGGGCTTCTGCGTTGGTCTTGCCGACAAGGAGAAAATCGTTGACTGTGCCAACGTAAAAGCAGGCGATACGCTTATAGGCGTCGCGTCAACAGGACTTCATTCCAACGGCTTCTCGCTTGTACGCACGACTCTGAGAGTCAGCTCGCAGAATATTTCAAAGCATATTGACGAATTCGGCAAGACGCTCGGCGAAGAGCTTCTCACCCCGACGAGAATATATGTTAAATCCGTGCTTGCACTGCAAAAGGCTGTATCGGTACACGGCATTTCAAATATCACCGGCGGCGGCTTTTATGAGAACATTCCCCGTATGCTGCCGGACGGCTTGATGGCAAGGGTTCAGAGAAGCGCGGTTAAGGTTCTGCCGGTATTCAATTATATTCAGAAGATGAGCGACGGCAGGATCGACGATCACGACATGTTCAACACATTCAACATGGGCGTGGGTCTGGTTGTGGCTGTGGATCCCTCCGAGGCGGACAGAGCGATTGAAACGCTGAAGGCAAACGGCGAAGAGGCATATGTCATCGGCGAAGTGGTAAGCGGCGCTGAGGGTGTTGAAATATGCTGAGTGTGAAGAATATAGCTGTATTCGTCTCCGGCGGCGGCACGAATCTGCAAGCCCTGATAGACGCGCAGGAGCGCGGCGAGATTAAAAACGGGCGGATAGTTTTCGTGCTTGCGAGCAACGAAAAGGCATACGCCATCGAGCGGGCTAAGAAAGCCGGAATAGAATATCAGGTCGTTTCGCGAAAGGCGTATTCCACGAGCGTGGAATACGACGCGGCGATTTTGGCAGCACTGGAAAACCGCTCGATAGATTTAATTGTGCTTGCGGGATTTCTCTCGATACTCGGTCCAACTGTCATAGAGAAATACCGCAACAGGATAATCAATATTCACCCCTCGCTGATTCCGCTTTTCTGCGGGGACGGCTTTTACGGCAAAAAGGTTCACACCGCCGTTCTCGCCAGCGGCATGAAGGTCACCGGCGCGACAGCGCATTTCGTCAATGAAATCACCGACGGCGGCGCGATTATTCTGCAAAAGGCAGTGCCGATAGAGCAGGGGGACAACGAGGATATTCTCCAATACCGCGTTATGCGCCAAGCTGAATGGGAAATACTTCCACGTGCGGTTTCACTCTTCTGTGAAGGAAGAATAAGGATCGAGGGAAATCATACGGTCATTCTGGACGCTTAGCATGGAAGAATAGAGAATAAAGAAGAATCAAAAATCGGAAGGGATTTGCCCTTGAAATTTACAATGAAGGAGACGAAAAAACATGCCTGAGAATGAAACAGTAGAATTCAAATTTGACACGCAGCTTCTTATCGAGGGACACGACCTTGACGAGGACGCAATCAACGATTATTTTGTGGAGAATTTTGTGGGGGACTGCCTGCTTGCCGTCGGCGACGAGGAAACAATCAAAATCCACTACCACACCAATGAGCCGTGGAAGGTGCTGGAATACTGCGCGTCGCTCGGAGAAATCCACGACATAATTGTGGAGAACATGCAGCTTCAGTCCGAGGGTCTGCACGGATAATGTGCTTTGCACAAATCAGTTAATAAGGGCTGTGCCATTGTGCGCTATTGAATGAAGGAGTGAGGAATAATGGAAGCCGTTAATTTTCCTTTTGCTATCGGTGAGGAAGAAGCCGCCGACAACGGGCTTGTGAAGTATGAATTCCATTATCAGCTTCACGAAAGGATTCAGTGGGGCAATATGCTTTGTCTTGTGCTGGCGGGCTTGTTCACATTGTTTCTGCGGGTGAGGTTTTCCGTCAGCCTGTGGCAATGTCTTGAGCGCATGTTAATTGTATCAGTCGGCTTGCTTTCCCTGTTCAGTCTGACGCACGGCTTAGGGATTTTCCGTGGTGTGGGACACTGCTGGCGGGACGGTGAAACCGTGGTGATAGAATGCGGAGAGAAAGAATACCGCATTGCTTCTGTCAAAGAGTTGATCGGCGGCGACAGGCGGTTTTTCTTTGCGAAATTCTCCACCCTCAGCATTACGACCGACAGGGATATTTTTGAAATTTTTTCCCTGCCGCTGCATACAGACGAACAATTTGAACAATCCTCGGTTGAACCGCTATGTGAGTTTGTTCTGGGGAGTTTTCCCTATCTGCAAGCCGTTCAGCCGGACGGGGAGAATACAAAGCGGCATTATGTCAGAATTGACAGATAATCACCAAAACAAAGGAGTTTAATAAAATATGGAAATCATCAATTACGCTAAGGAAATCGGCGCGACAACCTACCCGGGCAGGGGAATTCTGCTCGGCAAGAGCAAGAGCGGAAGGTTCGCCGCGATTGCCTACTTCATCATGGGAAGGAGTACAAACAGCCGCAACCGCGTTTTCATAGAGCAGGAGGGCGGAATACGCACGGAGGCTTTTGACCCGTCGAAGCTCGTCGATCCCTCGCTGATCATCTACGCGCCTGTCCGCGTGCTTGGCGACGACACCATCGTAACCAACGGCGACCAGACCGACACTATTTATGATTTCATGGCACAGGGCAAGACGTTCGAGGACGCTCTCAGAACCCGCACATTCGAGCCTGACCCGCCCAACTACACCCCCAGAATCAGCGGCATTGTCCATAAGAACGGCGACTATCAGCTTTCCATCTTAAAGAGCGCCAACGGCAATCCGGATTCGGCGCAGCGTTTCTTCTTTGACTACAATGGCACGCCTGCCGGACAGGGACACTTCATTCACACCTACAAGTGCGACGGCAACCCCATTCCAAGCTACGAGGGCGAGCCGACATGGGTTGAAATCGACACGGACAGCCTTGATGAATTCACCGACGCGGCATGGAACGCTCTCAACGAGGACAACAAGGTTTCCCTCTTCACCCGCTTTATCGACCTTGAATCCGGAGAGGTTGATACCCGAATCGTCAATAAGAACGTGTGACTGAAATGACGCTTGCACAGAAATACGTCGAGGGGCTGAGAAACGCCTATATCCGCGCCGGCGATCTGAGCGCGGAGGAATGGATCAATTTTGAAAACGTCAGGCAGGGAATTTCAGCTGAGGACGAAATAACTCTGCTGAAGAAATATCCCGAAATTCCTGCGTCGCTGGTGGAGCTGCTGGAATTTGCCGACGGAACCTATTGGAGAAAATACGGCGATGATAAAATTGCGCTGTACTTTCTCGGTTCTGATGTTGACGATGGCGGCTATCCTTATTATCTCTATTCCGCGGCGCAGCTTATCGAGGACGACGACATGAATTACGGGGACAATTTCGCCGACCTTTTTTACTGGTACAAACAAGAAATGGAGCATGAGGGCGGCAGCGAATTATTTGTTGACCCGCGCATTCGTCAGGACGGTTCGCGGTGCGACTGGCTTTGCTTCTCCGACTGCATGAACAACGGCGGCACGTCCAGCCTCTTTATAGACTATACGCCGTCGGAATCCGGCAAAAAGGGACAGATTATCCGTTTCCTTCACGACCCGGACCGTCTGGACGTGATCGCCGACAGCTTTGACGATTATCTGAATATGCTCATGCAGATGAATTACGCATTTGTACAACCTGAATTCTTTTAATTGAAAGGACGCATGAAAACAATGAACGAAATGATGCTCAAATACGGCTGCAACCCCAACCAGAAGCCTTCAAGAATCTTTATGGAGGACGGCAGCGACCTTCCCATCGAGGTGCTTAACGGAAAGCCGGGATATATCAATCTGCTCGACGCTTTCAACAGCTGGCAGCTTGTCAGTGAGCTTAAAAAGGCGACAGGCTATTGCGCCGCGGCTTCATTCAAGCACGTAAGTCCCGCAGGCGCGGCTATCGGAACCCCTCTCTCCGACGTGCTGAAAAAGATATACTTTGTTGACGATCTGGAGCTTTCGCCCCTTGCCTGCGCCTATGCCAAGGCACGCGGAGCCGACAGAATGTCGAGCTACGGCGACTTCATCGCCCTTTCAGACGTGTGCGACGTTCCCACAGCGAAGATGATTCAGCGCGAAGTTTCCGACGGCGTTATCGCGCCGGGTTATGAGCCGGAGGCTCTGGAAATCCTCAAATCCAAGCGCAAGGGAACCTATTGCATTATAAAAATGGACGAGAATTATGTTCCGAACCCCATCGAGCGCAAGCAGGTTTACGGCGTGACATTCGAGCAGGGAAGAAACGAGCTTGTGATTGACGACGAAATGATGAGCAACATTGTCACCGAAAACAAGGAGCTTCCCGAAACAGCGAAGCACGACCTTATCATCTCGCTCATCACCCTGAAATACACCCAGTCGAATTCCGTCTGCTACGTCAAGGACGGTCAGGCAATCGGCGTCGGAGCGGGTCAGCAGTCGAGAGTACACTGCACCAGACTTGCCGGCAACAAGGCGGACAACTGGTATCTCCGACAGAACGAAAAGGTGCTGAATCTTCCGTTCAAGCCCGACATTCGCCGTCCCGACCGCGATAACACCATCGACGTTTACATCAGCGACGATTACGACGACGTTCTCCGCGACGGCACATGGGAGCTTTTCTTCACCGAGAAGCCCGAACCGTTCACCAAGGAAGAGAAAAAAGCATGGCTTGCCACAATGAGCGGAGTGTCCCTCGGCAGCGACGCTTTCTTCCCGTTCGGCGACAATATCGAACGCGCCAAGAGAAGCGGCGTACAGTACATTGCCGAGCCAGGCGGATCAATCCGTGACGACAACGTGATTGAGACCTGCAATAAGTACGGAATGACGATGGTATTCACGGGAATAAGATTGTTCCATCACTAATAGCACTCGCATTCGCTCGCTAACTGAAAATTGAAGACTGAAAACTGAAAACTGAATAATGTAGGAGCGTTGTGCGCTGGATTTTGTTTTGCCGCGCTCTGATTTGAAAGGATTGACACGACACAATGACATATTTGGTAGTCGGCGGCGGCGGACGTGAACACGCGATTATACGTAAGCTCAGAGAAAGCGCCGGCGTTGACAAAATCTACTGTACGCCTGGCAACGGCGGCATTTCAAAGGACGCTGAGGTATTTCATGTCGCCGCGACGGACATTGACGGCGTTGTAGCTCTCGCAAAGAAGTTAGCGGTGGACTGTGTATTCGTCGCGCCCGACGATCCGCTTGTTGAAGGAATGGTTGACGCTCTTGAAGCGGAGGGGATCCGCGCTTTCGGACCAAACAAAAGAGCCGCCATCATCGAGGGCAGCAAGGTATTTTCAAAGGATCTCATGAAAAGATACGGCATTCCAAGCGCGGCTTACGAGGTATTCAACGACCCTAAGGAAGCGCTGGATTACATTGCAGGCAGGAACAGCTACCCGTCTGTTATCAAGGCGGACGGACTTGCGCTCGGCAAGGGCGTTGTGATCGCTGAGAATTTCGACGAAGCGAAAGCCGCCATTCACTCCATCATGGAGGACAAGATATTCGGCAATTCAGGCAATAACATTGTTATAGAGGAATTTCTCACAGGTCCGGAGGTGTCCGTTCTGGCGTTCACAGACGGCAAATGTGTAAAGCCCATGGTTTCATCAATGGATCACAAGAGGGTGTTCAACGGCAATTTAGGTCCCAACACTGGCGGTATGGGAACTATCAGCCCCAACCCGTTCTATACGGACGAAGTTGCAAAGGAATGTATGGAAAAGATTTTTATTCCCACCATTAATGCCATGAATACCGACGGCAGGACCTTCAAGGGCTGCCTTTACTTCGGACTCATGATAACTCCCGACGGTCCCAAGGTTATAGAATACAATTCCCGCTTTGGCGACCCCGAGGCGCAGGTTGTCCTGCCGAGACTCAAGACTGATTTCTCCGAGATAATTCAGGCGATAATCGACGAAAGGCTTTCCGATATCGACATCGAATGGGACGACGGCGCGTGCGCCTGCGTGATAATGGCTTCGGGAGGCTACCCGGGCAAATACGACAAGGGAATCCCGATAGAGGGTCTTGACAAAAACGGACAGGTGGAGGGCGCGACGGTCTACCACGCCGGAACAAGATGCTCCGAATTTGCGGGCGGCGGATTTCTCACCAACGGCGGGCGCGTTCTCGGCGTTACCGCAAAGGGTGAAACGCTCGACGAAGCTCTTGACAAGGCTTACGCGGCGGTTGACAAAATAAAATTCAAGGGCGCCCACTTCCGCACGGATATAGGCAGGGCGTACAAGAAATAGCGGATAAGCGCACAACGCACAACTCACAATGGATAGTTGGCAGTAAAAATTCCGATTGTTCTCATGTTCGCTTACCGCAAAAAAAGGTTGTGGTTTGTTTTGTTTGAGATCGAAACGTATCTGGAAGAGCTGATTGATGAATTTCCGGAAACCGAGCTTTACGAGCGAAGCTGCACAGATGAAACACTCGAAAAAATACCGGAGCCGCTGCGGGAATTTTATATGCTTTGCGGCGGGGCGGATTTCCCTTTCGGGCATATTTTCCCGCCTGAAGAGGCGCTGAATGATCCCGTATCAAAACAGGCGTTCGGGGACGAATGGTTCCAGTTCGGCTGCGATGAATATTTCACATTCTGGCTCTGCCGGTTTGAGCCGGACGGGGAGGGAATGTGGTTCGACGCGTGGGATCACGATTCCGAAACCGATCCGGAACCCGCGTTTGCCGACCTGCGGTCATTCCTTGAATTTCTGGCTAAGGAATACGAGGACGCAGCGTGGTAAAAATATAAATTCAGCGACTGATCAGAAGTCGGTGAGAATGCTGCCTATGTCGGTGAGAGGATATTCGGGGAAGTATTTTACAGCAAGTCCGCGTGCCTCTATGAATTGACTGATTGAAGAATAATCGGGGTGAGCGGAGAGGTTGCCGCTGAATATGATTTCATTTCCGATTCTGCCGGAAGCGCCGCCTAAAAAACCGTAGTCGAATCCTTCAAGATTCACGAAGCCGGCGCGTATTTTCAGAGTTTCAATATCGGAATATCGATTAAGCGCTCTGTAAATTCCCTCGTCGGACGTGATTATGGAATGTCCGTCCACCACAACGCAGCTGCATTTTGTATAGCCCTGATTTACGTTTATAAATTCAAGACCTGTCTCCCGCGCCTCACTAAGAAGCGCGGGAGATGTGTATTTTATGTTGTGTATGAAATATCTGTCGAGACATACGGCGTTGAATTTTATGTTCTGCGGGTAAGCCGCGCCGATTTCGGCAGGATTGCCCCTGAAAATATAAGGGTGTTCAGTTACTCC
Organism: uncultured Eubacteriales bacterium; assembly: GCA_900316455.1. Taxonomy (GTDB): domain Bacteria; phylum Bacillota; class Clostridia; order Oscillospirales; family Acutalibacteraceae; genus RUG762. Next base: position 8,298 of record ONCX01000016.1, on the reverse strand, counting down.
CATCTTGCAGAAATAAATATCAGGGTGCGAGTCAACTGCATTGTAAGTCCTGCCGCCGGACGGAACTAAATGTATATTGCAGCCTGAATTTTTTATGTAATTTATGATATTTTTAGGTGCTAAATAAGAAATATAGATGCTTTTCATAACTAAATCTCCCAAGCTTAGTATCATATAGAAACAAAATAATGAAATTTATAATAATAAGTCATTTACAAAAAATCAGTATAAAAGTATCAATAAAATACATTGAGATTATTTGCCGAATAGTTTAAGATTCAAAGCAAATATTTTTTGTCCGAATTTGCAAATTTTGGAGCTTAAAGTATTGACATTTAGGAAATGCCGTGGTATAATTTCAAATGAAGGTTGTGTCCTTGCACCACATGCGCAACTTTTGTTCGGCGGAGCGGGTGATTATGTCATTTGTTCTGTCGTTCTTTTTTGTTCTTGGGGTGAATATATCTATTATGCTTTAATTATATAATAACGTCAAAAAAAATCAATGGCAAAATTTATAATAAAATAAAGCGAGATAACGGGTATATTTTTAAAAAAAATCACTGTTGACAAATTTGTTATTATATGATTTAATTAAACGTAAGCATATTTTCGGAGGTGGAAATTTTTTTTGTTTTTTTCAGATTTTTTGTTAGAAGAAAGCGCCTGACCCGTTGAGCGTAATACAATATGCTTTTTAACGCTGAACGGATGACGAGGATGGAAGCTTATCGATTATTCGGCGGATGCTTTCCGGCTTTGCAGAGAAGCTGCATATCGGCATACAAAACACAGGGCGACCGGTGAACAGAAGTGCCGTTACTCTGTCATATTTTTGGAGGTATTTTATATATGTGTGGTATCGTAGGATACATAGGAAATAATAATTCAACCGAGATTCTCATTGACGGGCTTAAAAAGCTTGAATACAGAGGTTATGATTCGGCGGGCGTCGCTGTATTTGAAAACAGCAAAGTGAAGGTTATAAAGGCAAAGGGACGCATCAAGAATTTGGATGGGCGACTCACGGCGAGCCTTCCGACGTCAACAGCCACCCCCACAGAAGCGGCAAGGTCACTCTTGTCCACAACGGAATAATTGAGAATTATTCTGAGCTTAAAGAAAAAATGATTGAAGAGGGACGCACATTCCTTTCCGAAACAGATACGGAGGTTGCCGCCCAGCTTATCGACAAGTATTACGACGGCGACCCGATAGACGCTATCTATTCGGCGGTTGCCAGAATCCGCGGCTCCTATGCGTTCGGAGTGCTTTTTGACGATTATCCGGAAAAGCTTTTTGCCATACGCAAGGACAGTCCGCTTATTGTCGGAATAGGAGAGGGCGAGAATTACATTGCGTCCGACATTCCGGCAATTCTCAGCAGGACGAATAAATATTACCTGCTTGAAGAGAATGAGCTTGCAATCATCACAGCCGATTCCATCAGGATTCTCGGCGCTGACAGAGAGCCGATTGAAAAGGACGTATTCACCGCCACATGGGACGTTTCGGCAGCCGAAAAAGGCGGGTACGATCACTTCATGCTCAAGGAGATAAACGAGCAGCCCAAGGTGCTTGCCGATACGATTCTTCCGCGCCTGAAAAACGGAGCAAAGGGAATATTTGCGGAGGAGATGCCGGATATTTCCAAGATAAAGCGTCTGCATGTCGTAGCCTGCGGAAGCGCGCTTCACGCAGGAATGGTCGGCAGACATATGATAGAGCGCATTGCGAAGGTTCCTGTATTCACAGAGGTAGCTTCAGAATTCAGATATTCCAGCCTGCTCTTTGAAGAAGGCGACGCCGTTGTTGTGATTTCCCAGAGCGGAGAAACCGCCGACACGCTGGCAGCACTGCGTATTGCCAAAAAGAGAGGAATTCCGACGATTGCCATTGTGAATGTCGTCGGCTCCACGATAGCCAGAGAAGCTGACATTGTGTTGTACACATGGGCTGGACCGGAAATTGCCGTTGCCACGACAAAGGCATACACCTGCCAGGTTGCCGTAATGCTCATGATGGCTCTGAGATTTGCCTGCGAGCGCGGCACTGTCAGCGACGCCGAGCTGGAGCGTTATTCCGATCTGCTCAGAGAGATTCCCGACGTTGTAGCCGGAGAACTCGAGAACGCGGAAATTTATAAGGAAATGACCGAGAGTTATAAGGACTGCGAGGATCTCTTCTTTATCGGCAGGGGCTATGACTGCGCTCTCTGCTGGGAGGCGTCCATCAAGCTCAAGGAGATATCGTATATTCACTCTGAGGCATACGCCGCAGGCGAGCTGAAGCACGGCACTATTTCCCTCATCGAGCCTGGAATGCCGGTTATTGCGATTGCGTCTGGCGACCAGCTCTTTGAAAAGACCGTCAGCAACGTCAAGGAGGTCAAGGCGAGGGGAGCGAAGGTAATTCTGCTCTGCAAGAAGGGCGCGAGCGTGGACAGCACGATTTACGACCACAAGATCGAGATTCCCGATGTGGATGAATTCATCCGACCCATCGCCGCGATAGTACCGCTTCAGATATTTGCCTATTACACCGCCGTGGCACGCGGCTGCGACGTTGACAAGCCCCGCAATCTTGCCAAATCCGTCACGGTTGAATGAGTGTCCGGACAGAGAGTGAAAGCTCACGTCTTGCCGACTGAAACAGAAAAATAAAATAATTGAAAAAGCCAATGCAGGGAATGTCGTTGCATTGGCTTTTTTGCAGGCAAATCACAGCAATTAATATAATACTACTCTCCGGCTAAAATCAGACATTTTTTGGACTTATTTCGCGCCCTGATTCGTCTTCCTCCTAAGGCGGGCGCCAGCCCGTCGTCGTCATCCTCGCATGACACGAAATATCCTTGCGATAAATTTGTTTTCTTTCAGTATAAAAAGTATTGTAAACTCTTGTATTTTCTGACAATACGTGGTAAAATAAAGAAAACCTACATGAAAGCGAGGAAAAACAAATGATGAAAAAACGAATCGTATCAATCGTGCTGGTGCTGGCGATGTTAGGGCTGTTCCTGCCGTCCGGCGCGGGGAGCATGAATGTATTTGCCGACGGAGATTTTGAAATTGAAGACGGCGTACTGACTAAGTATATCGGCGCAGGCGGCGATGTGGTGATTCCCAATTCCGTCACAAGCATTGGGGATAGTGCTTTCGAGGATTGCGGCCGTTTGACGAGTGTTACGATCCCCGATTCCGTCACGAGCATTGGGTCGCGAGCTTTCTCTAACTGCACTGAACTAACTCGCGTTTACGTAGACAGCGGAAATACAAATTATGCAAGTCAAGATGGAGTGTTATATAATAAAAGCAAAACAACTCTACTCTGTTATCCGAATAAGAAAGGAAATACATTTACAATTCCCAATTCTGTCACGAAAATTGGGCGGTATGCTTTCTATTACTGCACTGATCTGACGAGCGTGACGATAGGTAATTCCGTCACAAATATTGGGTGGTGTGCTTTCTCTGACTGCAGCAGTCTGACGAGCGTGACAATACCCAATTCCGTCGCGAGCTTAGGATTCGCTGTTTTCAAGGATTGTAGTAGTTTGACGAGCGTGACGATAGGCAATTCCGTCACGAACATTGAGCAGTATACTTTCTTTGGCTGCGGCAGTCTGACGAGTGTAACGATAGGCAGTTCCGTTACAAGTATTGGGTATAATGCTTTCTATGGCTGTACTGAACTCACTTGCTTTATTGTAGACGGTGGAAATGCGAATTATGCAAGTCAAGATGGCGTGTTGTATAATAAAAGTAAAACAACTCTACTCCTTTATCCGAAAAAAAGAAGTTCATTTACGATTCCCAATTTCGTCACCAGCATTGGGAATGATGCTTTCTATGGTTGCAGCAGTCTGACAAGCGTGACGATAGGCAATTCCGTTACGAGCATTGGGCATGAGGCTTTCTATGGCTGCAGCAGTCTGACGAGCGTGACGATCCCCAATTCCGTCACGAGCATTGGGGATTGTGCTTTCCTTTCGTGCACCGAACTCTCTCGCATTAACGTTGACAGCGGAAATACAAATTATGCAAGTCAGGATGGCGTGTTGTATAATAAAAGTAAAACAACGCTACTCTGTTATCCGAATAAAAAAGGAAACACATTTACAATACCCAATTTCGTCACGAGCATTGGGGATTATGCTTTCGCGCATTGCAGCAGTCTGACGAGCGTGACAATACCCAATTCCGTCACGAGCATTGGGGATTGTGCTTTCGAGTATTGCAGCAGTCTGACGAGCGTGACGATTTATGCCAAATCTCCGTCAATCAGCTCATCTGTGTTCCTTTCCACGCCAATCAAAACCGTCAATTACGTTGGAACGCAGAGTGAGTGGAACAATTCCAGTTGGAAAGGCGTTGTCAGGGACTCCGTTACAGTTAATTACAATTACGGCGAATTATCCATCACCACCCAGCCCACCAACAAAACGGTCTATCTTGGCGACTCCGTCACTCTTTCGCTCAAGGCGAACGGCGACGGACTGACCTATCAGTGGTATTACAAGAAATCTGGTCAGTCATCCTTTTCCGCTTGGAGCGGGCACACCGGCGCTTCGGAATCCTTCACGCCGGATACGCCATGGAACGGCTGTCAGTTTTATTGCGTTGTGAAAAACAGCTATGACAATTCTGTCACTTCCAGCACAATTACCCTTACCATAAGGACTAAACTGCAAATCACGACCCAGCCCACTAATAAAACGGTCTATCTCGGCGACCCAGTCACCCTTTCGCTGAAAGCGGAAGGCGACGGACTGACCTACCAGTGGTATTTCAAGAAGAAGGGTGAATCATCCTTCTCCGCTTGGAGCGGGCACACAGGCGCCAGCGAAACCAGCACCCCGAACACATCATGGAACGGCATTCAGCTTTACTGCAAAGTCAAGGACAAATACAACAATTCTGTGAATTCAAGCACCGTCACAGTCACCGTCAGAAACAAGCTGAAAATCACCACCCAGCCCACCAACAAGACGGTCTATCTCGGCGACCCAGTCACCCTTTCTCTGAAAGCGGAAGGCGACGGACTGACCTACCAGTGGTATTTCAAGAAATCCGATCAGTCCTCCTTCTCCGCTTGGAACGGACACACCAGCGCCAGCGAAACCTGCGTCCCCAACGCCACCTGGAACGGCATTCTGCTTTATTGCAGGGTAAAGGACAAATATGGCAATCAGGTCAATTCCAACAAGATCACCGTCACAGTCAATAAACAGCTTGCCATCACCCATCAGCCGGAGGATCGTATCATTACGCTCGGAGACTCGCTGACCGTTTCGGTGAGGGCAGTGGGTAACGGACTGACCTACCAGTGGTATTTCAAGAAGGAAGGACAGTCCTCCTTCTCCAAATGGAACGGGCGGACGCACGCCAGCGAGACCTGCACTCCCAACAAATCATGGAACGGCATCCAGCTCTATTGTCTCGTCAAGGACAGCGAGGGTCATTCCGTCAAGTCGAGAGTGGCGAAAGTCCGCGTAACTCCCCCCATCACCATCATCAGCCAGACGCAGGAGGTGACCGTCCGGGCAGGAAAGTCTGCCACCTTCTCTGTCAGCGCTACGGGCAGAGGACTGACCTACCAATGGCTCTATAAAAAAGCGGGACAGACCACATGGAATCAGTGGAAAGGAAAAACCACCGCCTCGATCACCGTCGTGTCGAATGCCACCTGGAATGGCATGCTCGTCCAATGCATTATCACAGATCAGAACGGCTATACGCTCAATTCAAACAACATCAAGGTAACCATTCAATGAATACAGCGCCTGTGCGCGGCTGAGATAGCTGCAGCACAGGCGCTGTAACCATTCCGGTCTCCGAAAAACGCCAAGGCTTCATGATGGATAGTGGCAGACGCCACACGCAAAAAAACAGATGACGCACCACGCTGAACAGCGTTCCTGCACCAATCAATTTGAACCTGTAATTCTATTGACAAAATCAGATGATATGGTAGAATAGGAATAACCGCAAATCCTTGACAAACAACTATATGAAGGGGTGTTTCATCTTGAAGAGAAGGATAACAGCGCTGTTGATAGCTGCCGCGTTGCTTATGGCCTTGACTGCCTGCGGCGGCGACGGCTCAGACGGCAAGGAAAATGTCAGCGACAGCAACGCAATGGCCGTCAGCAGTCAGGAGGACAGCGACGCCGCATTGATCGACGCCAGCAAAGCAAAGCTGTACGGCACATGGACATTTTCCGGCGTAGATTTGGAGCAGTTGACATTCAAGAAAGACGGAACGGGAACCTATGAGGGTATCTTTGACAAGAAATGTACCTTTACCTACACGGTTTCAACTTATCATCAGGTTTACAACAACAACAGTGAAAAGGTGATCGCTCTGATGAGCGTCAGCTTCAGCACCGGCGAATCCGAGGACATTACGTTTGAATTCAGAGGAGACAACGATGAGAAGCTGGTCTTTCACAACAGCGACTACACCAGCGGCTATTACGGCAACTTCAACTTTGACGAATATGTAAAAGCGTGATTCCTCCCAATCAGATAATCGCCCTGCATCCCTGACTCCGTGTCGGCGGCAGGGTGATTTTATTTCATACGCTTCTCAAAGCGGAACATGCCGATGTCATCTTCCCTCTCGGAGCTGTTCTCGTCTGCGGTCTCCGGATCGTGCGGATCGACATGGTGACTATTGAAAAACCCGACGATATGGAACCCTCATTTGTTGACATAGAAATGGATGTTCCTCGTCTCAAAGTATGAGGTACACGTTTCCCATACCTCGGCGTCGGGATACAGACGTTCGACCTCCCGCCACGCGGCGTAGCCGATGCCTTTACTGTGCGCCTCCGGATGGACAAACAACAGCTCCGGTTCATTCCGATTGCCCTCCTCATCGATCTTCAGCACAAGGCCGCCGACGATCCTGCCGTCTTCCCGTATACAATAGGCAACGCCGTGATCCAGGCAGTTCTCGATGGTTTTCCGGGAGATGATTTCTCAGTCCTCCTCAAAATGACTGTCCCGCTCTCCGTAATTCCTCCAATTCAATCCGGTATGTTTCATCCGCACAGTACACGATTCTGGCGTCCATCAATTTGGAGATATGGGGATGAGAAAAGCAAGCATCCTGCCACAGGCTGTCCCAGCTTGTGCAATAAATATCATGTCCCACGCCCAGATCGTCCTGAATAAAGGCGGTGGCTAACTGCCATCCCCGGTCATCATTGATCAGGATGAGCAAATCCAGATCCGACAGCGGATGCACTTCACCGGTCTGAAAAGAACCGTATATTCCAATCAGAGCAACCGCACCGGGACACAGTATTTTTTCCTTTTGCAAGACCGCTTCAACGATCCTGCGGTTTCTGTTCCCCAGCGCATTCATATTCCGCCCCTCTTATTCTGTATGATCCGCCTATAAACAACAACATGAAGAGTATAACACATTTCGCAGAAGTATTCAAGAGTTCTTCCGAAACATTCATGCAATGAAACAATGGAATGACCCAAAGAGGACGGCATGTTCCTATGTAGTCAAAAAAATATGGCTATGAGAATCTCGTTGACGCACGGACTGTTATTCGTTGCCCCGCTTGTATTTCTCTCTGTGGAAATGTACGGGAACAGAGGGTCGCTTTCATCCCGAGACGAAAGAAAAGCGCGCAAAAATCCAATGGCTCCCTCCGCGTGACGCGAAAGGAGCCATTGGATTGTGTTTTTTCATTGCGCGTGTAATGCCGCCGCTCCATCATTAAACACTGCCACAGATGCAAACCCAGCCATCGTCGGAACAAGGCGACGAATCGATAGGACAAGGCGAATCGAAAAGACAGCCATCGGATGTTGTGATGACGTCGTCTATCTCCACCTCGTCAATGTGAATCTCCATCTTGATGTACGCTTCCTTCACACCTTACACCTCCTGTTTCTGATAAAATCTTGTATTTCTCAATGCTTCCTTCCAAAAAATGTGTAAGGTCAGCCATCATTCTTTCACGACATTGCTGTATCTTCTTCTTGACGGGACACATATCAAAGGTGGTGCATTTCGGCAAGTGCAAACACCCGGAGCATTTGGTGGATACGGGGCGACGACTGGCGCAGCGATCCGATAATGCCCTGTCGGTGATTCCCTCATATACATTTCCGATGACCATATCCCTTCCCAGATGCTCGCACGTGTATAAGTCGCCATTGGGAGCGATGACAGTAAGAGCCTGTTCAGTATCTCTTCCCGCACGTCCCGCTTGCATCTTTTCCGCCATATTTTGCCAAAATCCTCGTTAATACACAAAGTATTGCCTGCGGT
>ONCX01000025.1 GCA_900316455.1 uncultured Eubacteriales bacterium | reverse complement strand
CAAGATGGATGGCCTGCTCCCGAAAGACGGTCACGTTCTCCGGAAGCTTCAGTCTGGCCCAGGGAGAACGGTCGCTGTACCAGTCCTGGCTGCCGGGGGCGATGACCACGGGACAGGGAACACGGCTGAGCTGGCGCAGCAGTACTTCACCGGTTTCTCCGCGGGTGTTGGCGCTGTCCAGCAGGTCACCCGGAAGAAGCATCAGATCGGCCGATTCCGCTTCCGCCAGCTCCGCCAGACGCTGAAGCATCAGCGTCTGTTCCTGGCGGCAGACGGCGGCTTTGGAAGCGGGAAGGCTCTGAAACGGCGAGTCGAGATGAAAGTCCGCGGCGTGGATGAGTTTAACGGTTCTCATGTCAGTCTGATCGCCTCCGCACTCCGGCAGCGGCCGGTCTCCGTTTCGACGGTGAAAATACATCCTTCCATTTTGCAGGGGCCTTTTGCCGATTCATAGCGCCGCGGCGGATCTCCCATAAACTTACCGATGCTCTGCTCCGGATCAATGCCGAGCACGGAATGAATCGGACCGGTCATGCCGAGATCGGTGATATATCCGGTGCCCTTCGGCAGAACGGCCGCGTCCGAGGTCTGTACATGTGTATGGGTGCCCCATACGGCCGAGGCCTTCCCGTCAAGCAGATAGCCCATCGCCCGCTTTTCACTGGTGCCTTCGGCGTGAAAGTCCACCAGGATGATCTTCTCCTGAATCTCCGCCATGTAGCCGTCGGCGATGGGGAAGGGGTTATCCGTGTTGTTGTCCAGCGTGAACCGTCCGAGAAGGTTCAGGACGCACACGTCCCCGAAAGGCTTGTGATAGACCGCGATGCCTCTGCCGGGGCACTGCGGGCCGTAATTCCCGGGGCGGAGGATCCGTGTGCGTTCGTCCAGATAGGGACGGAGCTCCGTCCTTGTCCAGGTGTGATTCCCGAGGGTGATGACGTCCGCGCCCGCACGGAGAATGAGATCCGCCTGCTTCGGGGTAATCCCGACCACATTCGCGTTCTCACCGTTGACCACGGTGAAGGAGATTTGCATGTCCGAGATATATTCCTTCAGACGGTTTGAGAGAAAGCTCATGCCCGGCTCTCCGCAAACGTCGCCCACTGCCAGAATTCTGATTTCCATCTGCTGTCGCCTCTGTGAAAAAAGATATACCATAAAACATCATGTTGTATCCGGAGCTCTCACCGCCGGAGACGGGGAGTGATCCTTCACCGGTTAAACGGGTCTACCTACAAAGAATAAGAATGAGTGTATTTTAACATCTCATGAAAAAAATGGCAATGGGTCATTCTAAGCTTCTCAGATTCTTGATAGATCCTTTATTGCAGTGCAGTGCGGGATCTCTTCCCGCCGGAGCCGGAGCGGGATACCGGCGATTGGAAATCAATTTCGTCAAGCAGTAAAAATCATGTTGTAAAATGGATATGCTGTGTGCTATAATCGGCGCGAAATTGATTTTTATGAGTCGGAGGATAAGCAAATGGCTGAAAACAAACGCCCTGAAAGCATGCAGCGGATCACCACCCCGGAACTTGCCCAGGCCTTCATCGACGAGCAGCTTGCAGCGCTGCGCGAGCAGATCGGTGACAAGAAGGTTCTGCTGGCACTGTCCGGCGGCGTTGACTCTTCTGTTGTCGCGGCACTTCTGATCAAAGCGGTCGGCAAGCAGCTGACCTGTGTGCATGTCAACCACGGCCTGCTCCGGAAGGGTGAGCCCGAGCAGGTGATCGAGGTCTTTCGGAACCAGATGGACGCCAACCTGATCTATGTGGATGCGGTCGACCGTTTCCTGGACAAGCTGGCGGGCGTTGCGGATCCCGAGACCAAGCGCAAGATCATCGGCAAGGAGTTCATCGATGTCTTTGCCGAGGAAGCCTATAAGCTTGACGGCATCAGCTTCCTGGCACAGGGAACTATCTATCCCGACATTCTCGAGAGCGGCCCGGTCAAGTCCCACCATAACGTCGGCGGCCTGCCCGAGGACCTGAAGTTTGAACTGGTGGAGCCGGTGAAGTTCCTGTACAAGGACGAAGTCCGCGTTGTGGGCAAACAGCTCGGCCTGCCAGATAACATGGTCTATCGTCAGCCGTTCCCGGGTCCCGGCCTGGGTGTGCGCTGCGTCGGCGCGATCACCCGCGACCGTCTGGAAGCCGTCCGTGAGTCCGACGCGATTCTGCGGGAAGAGTTCAAGCGGAGCGGCCTCGAGGGCAAGGTTTGGCAGTACTTCACCATCGTGCCCGACTTTAAGTCCACCGGCATTACCGACGGCCTGCGCACCTATGACTGGCCGGTTGTGATCCGTGCCGTCAACACGGTGGATGCCGTAACCGCAGAGGTGGCGGAGCTTGACTTCCGTATGATGGCCCACATCGTCGACCGAATCACCCATGAAGTCAAGGGCGTCAACCGCGTCCTCTGGGATCTGACCCCGAAGCCCACCGGAACCATCGAGTGGGAGTGAGATACGAAAGCCGAAAAAACCAGTAAAATCAAGACTTTCCGGCTTCACAAAGGTTCCTTTGATAACAATTTGATAACAGTTGCGTGATCTCCCTTTATTCTCCCTATCAAGGGGTTTAGGGGTAAAGGAGTAATTCGCTCCGGTTTGCGGCAAATACGATCCATATTATGAAAGCCCTTCGCTGTGGGTATGCAGCGAAGGGCTTTTATCATTTTCGGGGAGATCGGTAAATGCAATTTCTTAAAATCTCATGCCTTAATGGAATTGATAAACATATCGAACTCCTCTCAGGTTTTTTCCGCCGATGTTATCGTCCAGATAATCGTACGAGCATTTGAATCCATATTTCTCATAAAAGCGCCTTGCGATGTTGTTTTCTTCCAGAACCCAAAGGAAAACTTCCGTGAAGCCTTGTTTTTTGAGTTCACCCATGACAGCTTCCATCAACTTATATCCATATCCTTTTCCCATGAACTCAGGCAAAAAATAAATAGAAATCACTTCTCCTGAATCAGGATATAGCGCAAATCTTGATTTACAGAAACTACTGGTTCCGATAATGTCTCCGTTTTCAACGCAAGCCATCGTTGACAAGCCGGGAATTTCAAAGTTTTTGACCCATCGCCCCTCAGGAATAGCATCCAGGCAGTCTTGCGGGATAATTCCCTCATAGGCATATCTCCAGCTTTTTTAATATATCCTGCTGGTTTCTTCTATATTATCAGATGGATTAATACATCCGATCTCCATTTCTCATGCCCAAAATCCCGAGTTGTATTACTCTTTGAATTTACCTTTGAACGTCTTGACTATAGCGTTGCTGAATTCCTGGACGGCATTTTAGCCAAGATCTGTGTATAGTCATACTGCGGATAGTTATAGCGCCACTTGTCGTATTCCTCCTTGCTAATCTCCACGGTCTGGTACTTTTACGCAACGGGAGCCTAAGCATAGACTATTTCGGAAATATGACGGCATTTATATTGTATTCGTTGATATGATTATAAATCTAAAATCAGAAAGAATCAATGTGCCTTACGACAAATTAACAAAATGTATAAATCATCCGGGACTTTAGAACGGTTTTTCCCGAATGTACCTGTAATATTTATAAACTATTTTATCATCTTGCGGCATGTGATTGTGAATAAAGCAATTGTAATTTTCCTTTAATTTGAATAATACTATGAGATTATGCGTACTATTCATTCCCGATATCACCAATACTGAGGTAAATAATTATGAATGTAACCTATGAAAAGAAAGATGCTATGACTTTCATCGGATATCATACGGAAATCCTTCCGGAGGAGGGATATCAAAAATGCCCCTTATTCTGGGAAAAGGAATATGCTGTAAAATATGCGCGTCTATGGCAGACAATGAAGCCGGAAACACCTGTCGAAGAGGCGATTCTTGCCAACAAGGTAGGCATGTTTGCAATCTGCGTGGAATCTGAGAACGGATTCACCTACTGGATAGCGGGACCGTATGAGGGCGGCGATGTTCCGGAGGGACTTGAGCTGTATACCTTTCCTGAAAGCGAATGGGCGATATTCACAACAAAAGGTCCGATGCCATCGTCAATTCAGGCTCTGAATACGGCAATCTGGCAGGAGTGGTTCCCGAATGAGGGACAGAAGCTCCATGCCAACCAGACCGTGACTCTGGAATACTATTCCGCCATGGACCCCGCATCTCCTGACTATGAGAGCGGAATCTGGATCCCTGTCAAGAGATGAACCAACGCATTACACAATTTAAGCCGAAAGTGTGTTTAATAATATAATTCGGGCGAAAGACCTGCTCTATTGCAGCGTTCTTTCGCCCGTTTTTTTTTGTAGTTATGTATTATTTTTTTTAACCAGTCTTCAACCAATCTTCAACCAATCGAGATACGCGTCCATATAATACTTCTGTCCGAAGCCGTGATCATTGCCCTTGACGACGACCTCTGTCACATCTGCGCCGACACTCCGTGCAGCTTCAATGTACGCGGGCGTTTCGGAGGTTCCGACCATTTTGTCCTTTGTCCCCCACGCTACGAATTGCGGCACATCTTTTGAATTCTGAACATAGCTTTTTAAATCCACCTGCCGAAGCAATTCGGCGCGTCTGCTTGCGTTCCGCACTTCTTCCGCGTCGAATAATGCAAACAGCATGGGCACATTGGCGTTAAATGAAAGCGCCGGATAGATCATGGCAGCCGAAGCAATGCTGTCGTCCTCTTTATCTATTTCATCGGGCTTGTAGTCGTCGGGAAAACAGTCATTTCCACGAATCTGACTTATGAAGCTCCCGATCGTAAATCCTCCGGCAGAAAAACCAATCAGGCTGATTTTGTCAGGGTCAATGCCGTATTCCGCGGCATGATGCCGCAGCCAGCGTACAGCTCTCTGCGCGTCAAGAACCGGAATGGGATATTCGTAAGGATTGCTGCGGTAGTGCAGCACAAAAGCATTTACGCCGTTCTTTTGAAGTGTGACAGCGATATCCTCGCCTTCCGCCGTTCCGCCGTCTATAGACTTGAATCCGAAGCCGCCGCCAGGCAGCACTATGACCGCGCTGTCAGAGCCTTCACAGAGATACGGAATGAGATACGGCTTATCGTCAAATAATTCAGATTCATACCCCGCTTTAATCTCATACAGATAAGTGAATGTGTCGATGGCTACTTCCTCGTCCTTGTATTCATCATTGACAATGGCAGATATAAACTCTATCTGTGACATAAACGCATTGCGGTCGGTCTTTACGTTCATACGGTCAAGCTTCTTTTCTTTGGAATACCCTGCGGGGACATTCCATATTTCAATGTGTCCGTTGTAGACTGCTGCTCCGTCATTTCCTTTGCTTGTTAAAGGCGACATTTTGTAATACACGATTCCCGCTGCAATCAATATCAGCAGGAATACAGTCAATAGAATGATTACTGTATTTTTCATGACTCTTTTAATATAACCTCCATTAACAAGTCGCCTCCGGATTAACCCGTATAAACATGCCGTTCATTCCGTTAAGATGCAGACCGTTTTCCTGTACGGGACCTCGCCTGTAGCTGTGGAACAGGTCTTCACGGCAGCATGTGCAGAGGTCAATCCTGTGAATGTTCTCAGGTCTTAGTCCGGCATTCAGCAGGTTTTCCGCATTGGCTGCATTCAGATCGACGTGAGGTTTTTCATGGCTGCGGTCTACATATTTACCGTAGCCCGCCTTTTCAAACGCCTCGGCTACATCTTCGCCCACCTCAAAGCAATCCTTACAGATAGAGGGAAGTATTACGGCGATAATGTTTTCGTATTCGCATCCGTAATCGTCGTGCATAGCTGCCGCGGTGTTTTTCATGATGTCAGTCATGGTTCCTTTCCAACCGGCGTGACAGCAGCCGACAACTCTTCGCACAGGGTCGGCAAACTGAATGATGGCACAGTCGGCGGCATACAGATAAAGCGTTATCTCAGGGTCGTCAGTAACCATTCCGTCGGCGTGAGGGGCTGACGGTTCGTCGAATATATCTATGAGATCAGCCGATGTGACTCTACGGACAATATCAGTCCCGTATATCAGACGATTTGTAATCAGCCTGTCATAAGATGTTCCGATGGCTTTACTGAATAATTTGAGGTTCTTCTGTCCGTTTTCCACGTCTAACCTTTTGTAAATATTCAGGTTCATGTGCGCGGTGGGGCCGGTTGACACACCTCCGTCACGAGTGCTGCAATAGGCTATCGCCGCACCTGTTTCAACAATCGGCGTCACCTCGATCATTCTTATTCCGTTCTTTTCCACAAAACGGTATTCCATATTATCCTCCGTTCACTCAGTATATTCATAGTATCTTACAATTGAGCTGAATGCTTCGTCCCAGTCGTCTGTGTTGCTCAAGCTGAAATCGACGTTGCATATATTCAGTCCTGTAATGGTGTGGAAGAGCAGAGCCGCTTCATTTTCACTGAACTGCCTTTCACATTCTCCGAGTATGTCTCTTATATTCCACGCGAAAACCTTACCGCTCAAAAGCGATACATACAGCTTGTTCCCGGACGCCTGAATGTGAAGCACCTGATCTGAATGATGGCATGTGCAGATCGGACGGAACGTGATACTCTCCTCATCGGAATTCAGTTCATAGCCGGAAATTGTCCCGTCATATGACGCGGAAAAAAGGTAATACCTGCCAGCAAACATGGACATGCAAAGCGTGGAAATCCCCCGCTCGTATTCGGGATAAATAACCGTGCTGAGAGATTCATTCCATATTTCGATGATATGCTTTTCACCCGAATCGCCGGCGGCAGCAAAAAAGTAGCCGTTGTCATGGCGAACCGCGTCTATGGTTCTCAGATACAGATTGTGAGGCGAGTTCAGCTTACGTATCGCATCCGGAGCAACGGTTGTGATGCTATCGGAATTGCAGGTTGTTCTATAGATGAGTCCGGGTGTGACGTCGGTCGTACACATCAGGATAAAGTCGTCGATCCTGCGCATAAACCGGATCTGTTTATATGCTTTTGCTCCGCCATTTACGCCTTTCGGCCAGTCATTTCTGCCGATAAAGCTTTTATCTTGTTTTGCGGCTGTTTCTATCATGTATTTCAGCACGGCAGCGTTGTTTTCTTTCAGCCATTCCTCCGTTTCCTCATCGCCGTTTAACTTATTTATCTTTACATTGTACCACATTCCGGGATCCTCAGGATCATACAGAATTTTTATAGTGAGTTCATTGCCTTCGCCAAGCTCGTATTTATCGGTTTTCATGCGTTTCTCCCTCCTCACACGCAGTTGAACGCCCAAAAAATAAAGAAACTCTCAAAGGTCGCCAAAGGTCGCCAAAGGCTTTTATTTTGCATTTTTTTCTATGAAATGGCTGTGATACAATTTTCTTAGAGATACAAAGAATTCACTCTGACTTGTTTTGATTCAATTATATCATTGCCGTTATCAAAAAGCAAGTGGATTGTGAAATATAAAATAAGGAGGCGCTTACGATGAAGGTGACAATTGACAAAGAGCATTCTGAGAAAATAGGTCTGGAGGTTACAGACGTCAGCGTAGTGTTTGACAGCCAAAGAGATGTGCTGACGGTTTACGGAATGATGTTTTCCTCCCCATCTTTCAGAGTCAATAACGACAGCGTCGAACCGGGCATTCTCTGCTCGTTTCTCGATGAAAAGGGAAGAATTATCTACGCTCACAGGGCGCGGGATTATATGCCGTTCAGCCTGAACCGGTACAGTCTGTTTGCCTCGGAGGTCACTTCCGCGGCAGATCATTTTGACGTCGGAAATGTCAGCGAAATACGCCTGCTCCCGTTTCTCTCGGCTCAGTCGGCTGATTGAACGGGAATTACGGAAAGGAGAATGAAAGATGAATGAACTCGGCGGCGAAAGGTTATTTATGATTTCCGCTTTTATACTTGCGGCAGTTTTTATAATAAGACTGCCTGTGATGCTCAGACCTAAAAATTTCAGATATGAATATGAAGCAAGGACGGATTTCAAAAAGGACGATCACACATATGTTTTTCAGATCAGAATGCTCAGAGACGGTTCCTACAGATGCTACATAGTCAAGGCGCCTTATCTCATGGGCAGGAAATTCTCACGATACGCAACCAGCTTTGAGGAGGAACGCGGAACCGGCAACAAGTACATCTTCTGCAATCACAATATTTTCAGAGCCGATGAGGCAAAAAAACAATGCGCCGACTGGAGCGACATCAATCAGCATATTGTAGATTCATGCCGGTACAGACCATAAGAAAAAAGGACGTGGAAATCATGAAGGAAATCACATGGCTCACAATGCTTATATGCATTATTATAGTGACGGTACTGGCGGCATGGCTGATTACGCTGTGCAAACACGCTCTTACAGGCATGTTCTGCGCCTGTGCGGCTGCCGCTGGAAATTATTACATCTGCTGCTATGCGTCTTATATTGTATCGGCAGTTGCATGGGGTATCCGATTTGCAATTGTCTTTGCAATTGTGGCATTTGTTTTAGGAATTTTCCCGAGAAAAAAAGTCTATCAGCAAGCCGGCTGAACAAGTGTAAAGCTCAGAGAATGGCATACTTTATGCTTATAATGTATTTTTTCACTATATGCTGTCAAATCGGGGCTGTCTCACAGGAATTTTGATTTTCCTTGTGCGACAGCCCCTTTTTATATTATTTTCTTTACCGACTACTTCATCATCGCGATTCTAACAGCCTGTTTCATTTGCCTGACATATTCTCCCACATATTCCGGCGAATCCTTCCCGTATTTCTCCAGCAGCCGGATAATCGCGGAGCCGACTATCACCCCGTCCGAAAGTCCGGACATTCTGCGAGCCTGCTCCGGAGTTGAAATACCAAAGCCAATAGCGCATGGGATTTTCGTGTTTTCCCTGATGACATTCACAATGGAAGCAAGGTCAGTCTTGATTTCGCTTCTTACGCCCGTTACGCCAAGACTTGATACGATGTATATAAAGCCCTCCGCTTCACGCGCTATCATGGCGATACGGTTCGCCGACGTGGGAGCTATGAGCGATATAAGGTCAACGCTGTGCTTTTTACAGACCGGCTGGAATTCCTCCTTTTCCTCAAAAGGCAGATCTGGCAGTATAAGCCCGTCAATGCCGGTTTCCGCGCATGTCGATATGAATTTCTCCGCGCCGTATGAAAAGACAACGTTGGCGTATGTCATAAACACCATCGGAATTGTCACGTCACGCCGCAGCTCCCGCACGAGGTCGAATATTTTGTCTGTGGTGACCCCGCCTTTCAGAGCGCGGATATTCGCTCCCTGAATAACGGGACCTTCGGCTGTCGGGTCGGAGAATGGTATTCCAAGCTCAATTAAATCCGCGCCGGCAGCGGCAGCCGCACGAACGACGGCTGCCGTGGTTTCCAAATCGGGATCGCCGCATGTTATAAACGGTATGAACGCCTTTCCTCCGGCAAACGCCTTTGCTATATTACTCATGTATATCCTCCCCTCTGTAGCGAGCTATTGCAGCACAGTCCTTGTCGCCGCGTCCGGAAATAGTTACGACGATTATCTTGTCCTTGTCAAGCGTCGGGGCGAGCTTCATGGCGTGAGAAACGGCGTGCGCTGATTCGATGGCGGGAATTATCCCTTCCGTCCGCGCAAGATATTCAAACGCCCCCACTGCTTCCTCGTCGGTCACAGCGACATACTCGGCGCGTCCCATATCGTGCAGCCAAGCATGCTCCGGTCCGACTCCAGGATAATCCAGTCCCGCCGAAATCGAATATACGGGCGCTATCTGTCCGAATTTGTCCTGACAGAAATACGACTTCATGCCATGGAATATGCCGACACTTCCCGTGGAAATGGTGGCGGCGGTCTCGAATGTGTCAATTCCGCGTCCGGCTGCCTCGCAGCCGATGAGACGCACGTCCTTATCCTCAATAAAATGATAGAAGCTGCCGATCGCGTTTGATCCGCCGCCCACACACGCGATTACCGCGTCAGGCAGACGTCCCTCCTTTTGCATTATCTGACGCTTTATCTCCTTGGAAATGACCGCCTGAAAATCGCGGACAATAGTCGGGAACGGGTGCGGTCCCATGACCGAGCCTAAGCAGTAATGCGTGTCGGAGATACGCGAGGTCCATTCGCGCATCGCTTCGGAAACGGCGTCCTTCAGCGTGGCTGTGCCTGTACTTACGGGAATTACCGTCGCTCCGAGCAGCTTCATGCGGTAAACGTTGAGCGCCTGCCGCTTTGTGTCCTCTTCGCCCATGAAAACAACGCATTCCATGCCCATCAGAGCTGCGGCTGTGGCGGTGGCGACTCCGTGCTGTCCAGCGCCGGTCTCGGCGATAAGACGAGTCTTGCCCATCTTTTTTGCCAGAAGCGCCTGCCCCAGCACGTTGTTTATCTTGTGGGCGCCGGTGTGATTAAGATCCTCGCGCTTGAGATAAATCTTCGCGCCGCCGAGATCGTCCGTCATTTTCGCGGCGTAATAAAGGCGGGACGGTCTGCCGGCGTATTCGTTGAATAGCTCCGTCAGCTCGGCGTTGAACTGCGGGTCGTTCTTGTAGTGATTATATGCTTCCTCCAGCTCTATGACGGCATTCATCAGAGTTTCGGGGATATATTGCCCGCCGTATATTCCGAAGCGTCCGTTTGGGTTGGTCATTTTTTAATCTTCCTTTCTGACGGCGGCAACAAATGCCTCCATTTTTTTAATATCCTTTATTCCGCCGCTCTCGATTCCTGAGCTTACGTCCACCGCGAACGGGCGCAGGCTCCGTATTGCTGCGGCAACGTTCTTTTCATTCAGCCCTCCGGCGAGGAAGTACGGACGGCGAACCTTAGCAACTGCCGACCAGTCGAATGTCGCGCCGCTTCCCATGCCGGAATCAAGCAGAATGAAGTCCGACGGAAATTTCTCCGCGTCAAGGCAGTCCTGAGGGCATTCAACGCGGAATGCCTTAATGACAGGCTTTTCGGTCAGTCCTCTGAGCCTTTCGCGGTAGAAAATATCCTCGCGCCCGTGAAGCTGTGCAATGTCTATCACGCCGCGTTCCATAAGTTCGGCTACCGCTTCCGGCTGCTCGTCAACAAACACACCCACCGCATGAATGTCAGGTGAAAGTAATTCCCTTAGCTTCGCAGCCTTTTCCGGAGTGACAAAGCGACGGCTCTTGGGATAAAATACAAAACCCACGTATTCCGGACGCAGTTCGTTTGCGGCTTGAATATCCTCCGGTCGCGTCAGACCGCACAGCTTAATTTTTGTCATGACTTAATTCCTTTCAGCTCCCGCAGCTTTGCTCCCTTGTCATGTGAACGCATGAGCGTTTCCCCTACAAGCGCCGCGTCAGCTCCGATTTTCCTCAGTAAATCCACGTCCTCCGCGCTGCTCACCCCGCTTTCGGAGACAAAAAGCACGTCTGACGGAATCAGCGAACGCAGCCTTGCGCTGTTGGAGGTATCGACTGTAAAATCCCTGAGATTCCGGTTATTCACGCCGATCATCCTTGCGCCGGCATTCAGCGCCATATTGATCTCATTTTCGTCGTGCGCTTCCACAAGCGCCGAAATCCCTAATTCGTCGCAGAGGGAAATATATTCCCCAAGCCGCGACGGGCTGAGAATCGCGCAGATAAGCAACACCCCGGACGCGCCAAGGAGCTTTGCCTCATAAATCATGTATTCGTCCACCGTAAAATCCTTACGCAGACACGGAATCGAAACGGCGGACGATATCTCCCTGAGATATTCGTCGCTGCCGAGAAACCACTTCGGCTCGGTCAGCACTGAAATCGCGTCGGCTCCCGCAGCTTCGTAATCCATCGCTATTTGCAGATAAGGAAAATCCGGTGCGATAAGTCCCTTTGACGGAGAAGCCTTCTTACATTCGCAGATGAATGAAATGTCCGGCTTTTTCAGAGCATTCTCAAAGGCGAAGTTCCCCTTTGGCAGGGCAAAAGCGTTCTCCCGCATCACTCCCGCAGGAATTATTTTCATCGCCCTTTGCACGCGTTCCAACGCATATCCCGCAAGCTCGTCGAGAATGCTCATTGTGCAGCCTCCGGACGGTTGCTGACCTCGATGAATTTGTCCAGCGTGGCAAGCGCCGCGCCGGAATCAATTATTTCAGACGCCAGCACAACGCCCTTTTCTATCGAATCAGCCTTGCCGCCTATATAGAGCGCCGCGCCAGCGTTCAGCAGAACCGCGTTGCGCTTGTGTCCCTGCTGTCCGCTCAGTATGGAGCGTGTGGTTGCGGCATTCTCTGCCGGAGTTCCGCCCTTCAAGTCAGCCCTGCTGCAACGTTCAAATCCGAAATCCTCCGGCTTGACGATATTTGAACGGAACCAGCCGTCCTTGATCTCGCAGATTTTAGTGGGTGCGCTGAGTGATATTTCATCGAGCTTATCCATTCCGTATACCACCATGCCCTGCTTTACGCCTAAACTTACAAGCACCTGCGCCAGCGGCTCCACAAGGTATTCGTCGTAAACGCCGAGAAGCTGCATCTTAGGCGAAGCCGGATTGGTCAGCGGCCCGAGAATATTGAACACCGTGCGGAATCCCAGCTCGCGGCGTATCGCACCAACGTACTTCATCGACGAGTGGTACTTCTGTGCAAAGAAGAAGCACATTCCAACCTCATTGAGAAGCTCCACGCAACGTGCCGGACTCTGATTGATATTCACGCCCAGAGCCTCCAGACAGTCCGCCGTTCCGCTGAGTGAGGAAGCGGCGCGGTTGCCGTGCTTTGCCACCTTCATGCCGCCAGCCGCCGCTACGAGCGCGGAGGTCGTGGAAATATTGAAGCTATGCGCGTTGTCGCCGCCTGTTCCTACGATTTCAAAGACGTCCATGCCGGTATTGACCCTTGTCGCATGGTCGCGCATTGCCGCGGCACAGCCCGCAATCTCGTCGGTTGTTTCGGCTCTCGCGCTCTTGGTGGAAAGTGCCGACAGAAAAGCGGCGTTCTGCGTGGCGGTGGTTTCCCCGCTCATGATTTCGTTCATTACGGCATATGCCTCATCATAGGTGAGGTCGCCCTTGCTTACGATTTTGATTATTGCTTCCTTGATCATTTTGATTTGCTCCTTTGGGTAATAAGATTTTGACGTTTGATAAAATACTTAATTTATTGTTCTTTCCGTCAGGCAATAAAAAAATCCCTGACAGAAGAATAATTGAATATACTTCTGTCAAGGACGAATATTGTCAAGATAAAATATCCGCGGTGCCACCTTGATTCACGGCAATGCCGTGCGCTTTGACAGGATACGATCATATCCCCGACAACTCACGCATGTCTCCGCGTCGCAGAATACTTTGAATCAGCACATGGCAAATTCATTTGACTGCGCCCTCAGCGGTCCATTTGACGGTTTGTTTCTCGCCTGATTCTCAGCATCGCAGGCTCTCTGTAAAGGCATTGCCGCCGTTATCTCCGCTTCAACGGTTTTTCATAATATTGAATTTATACGAATTATATCACCGTGTTTTCCCTATGTCAAGAGTTTATCGCAATTTTTTCATGGAATTCTTTATGTTTTTTGTGTGAAAGTGTTTTTAAATAATCCCTTGACAAATTAAAAAGATAGTGCTAACATATATTTGTAATTAGTTAGGCTTGACTAACAATATGTATGGAGGTAATTTATTATGCTGAACTTCTTTATTTCAAATATCGGTACGATCATCGTCAGTCTGATTCTGCTGATAATCGTGGGATTTGCCGTCCGCAGTCTTATTTCAAACAAAAAGAACGGCAAATCATCCTGCGGCTGCGGCTGTGCCAACTGTCCTTCAGCCGGCATATGCCACGGCGCAAAAAAATAAATCCCGCAATCCTGCTTTCAGAATCTTCAGTGAATGCGGAAATAACATTAAAACCGTATTGACAAAGCGGTACATTTATGTTATTATAAATATATGAACAAATAATCATATGTTTGTTTGAAAGAATAATCAATTCAAATTTTTCATCTATTAAATTGGGAGGTTATATTTTGGGAGCGTTTCTTGAAATAAACAATCTGGTAAAATACTACGGACAAGGCGAGAGCCGTGTCAAGGTGCTGCAGGGAATCACCGCCGGAGTGGAAAAGGGACATATCTGCGTTGTTCTCGGCTCCTCCGGCTGCGGCAAGTCAACGCTGCTGAATATCATCGGCGGCATAGAAAAGCCGGACGGCGGCTATGTAAGCATAGGCGGCGAAAAGCTCGCCGATATGAGCGAACGCAAGCTCACGCAGTACCGCAGGAAGCATCTGGGCTATGTGTTTCAATTCTACAATCTGATACCGAATCTCACCGTCCGCGAAAATATTGAAGTTGGAGCGTATCTCGGCAGCAATACGCTTGACATAGACGAACTGATGAAAACCCTCGGACTGTGGGAACACAGGAATAAAATACCAAATCAGCTTTCCGGCGGTCAGCAGCAGCGAACCGCTATCGGCAGGGCGATCGTCAAAAATCCGGATATTCTGCTGTGCGACGAGCCTACCGGCGCATTGGATTACGCCACTTCAAAGGAGCTTCTCAAGCTGCTTGAAGAGCTTAACCATAAGTATGGCAATACTATCGTAATTGTTACTCACAACGACGCTATCAAAAACATGGCGGATCAGATTATCAAGCTGCGTGACGGCATGGTTCGCAAGGATTACATGAATGAACAGAAGATCGCCGCCGCCGATCTCGAATGGTAACGCGGAGGTGTTTTCTTATATGAACAAGCCCAAAAAGGTCAGAAATCCCCTTCGCAAAAGGCTGCGCCGCGAGCTGCTTCACGACTTTGGAAAGTACGTCGTGATCTTCACATTTATATTTGCCACAATCGCAATGGTAGCCGGCTTCCTTGTATCCGACATAAGCCTTAAAACCGCGTATGACGAGAGCTTTGAAGAATACAACGTCGAGGACGGGCATTTTACGCTTTATATGCCGACTGAGGATGGATTCTTTGACGGCATGGAGCGGTATTTCAAGATCAGAGTCTATGAGAATTTCTACGCGGACCGCGAAGCCGACGACGGTGACGCTGTAAGAATGTTCCGTATGAGAAGCGACGTCAACCGCACCGCTCTTTGGGAGGGCGAATATCCTGCCAATATCAGCGAGATTGCCATTGACCGCCTTTACGCTGAAAACAATGAAATTTCCGTCGGAGATTATATGAGCATAGAAGGCAGACGCTTCAGGGTGACAGGTCTTGTTGCGCTCACGGATTACAGCGCGCTCTTCAAGAACAACACCGACATGATGTTTGACGCAAAGCAATTCACCGTCGCATTGGTAAGCGACATTGATTTTGACGCGATCCAGCCCGATAAAATGAAATACTGCTACAGCTGGACCAACAATGACCGCAGCCTTTCCGCAGACGAATGCAAGCAAAAGGCTGAGGATATCATGGAATGGCTGTCGGGCAGGACAATAATAACCGACTTCCTCCGGCGCGCAGACAATCAGGCTATCACGTTCACCGGAACGGATATGGGCCGCGACAAGGCGCTTATTTCCGCGCTGCTGTATGTTGTTATGGTAGTTATGGCGTTTATTTTCGCAGTCACAACATCCAACACCATCGAGCAGGAGGCAGCGGTAATCGGCACGCTGCGGGCTTCGGGCTACAGCCGCGGCGAGCTTCTGCGGCACTATATCGCGCTTCCTATAATCGTATCAATGACCGCCGCCGTGCTGGGTAACATCGTGGGATATACGGTTCTCAAGGATTATTTTGCCGCGCTTTACCTGCACAGCTATTCCCTCACCCCATACAGGACGGTATGGAGTTCCGAGGCATTCTGGCTGACAACCTTCATTCCGCTTGTAATTCTGGTGACGGTTAATCTTCTTGTCATCAGCCGCAAGCTCAGACTTTCGCCGCTGAAATTTCTTCGCAGGGATCTCAGCAAACATGGCAAGAAGCGTGTCATGCGCCTTTCCCATAAGCTGCGCTTTCTATCCCGCTTCCGTCTGAGGGTTATCTTCCAGAATATACCGTCATACATCACGCTTTTTCTCGGAATCTTCTTTGCAAATCTGATACTCCTGTTCGGAATTATGATGGCTCCGCTTCTGGACAACTTCCGCGACGAGGTTATGGACAGCAAAATTGCGAATTACCAGTATATACTAAAGACTCCGGTTTCCACAAGCGACAAGGACGCGGAAGAATACTGCATTAGCGAACTGCTTGACAAGCCCTCCAAAGAAGAGATCATGGTATACGGAATTTCCAAGGACAGCGGGTATTTCAGCAATATTTCCGAAAACGCGGTTCCCTCCGGCGATGAAATCCTGATCTCCGAGGGATATATGGAAAAATACGGCTATCAGTCAGGCGACGAGGTGACTCTCAAAGAAAAATTCAGCGGCAAGTCATATACATTCAAGGTAAAAGATATAGTACACTATCCCGCTTCACTGGCAGTGTTTATGAATGAAGATCTCTTCCGCAAGACATTCGATAAGGACGACGATTACTTCACAGGATATCTCAGCGACAGGAAGCTTACGGACATAAAGGACGTCTACATCGCGTCGGTCATTACCGAACACGATCTCGTAGTAATAGCCGATCAGCTCGACGACAGTATGGGACTTGTATTCCCCATAATGGGCGGCTTCGCGATACTTCTTTATATGCTGATGATATACATGCTTTCCAAGCTGATATTGGAGAAGAACTCACAGTCGATTTCCATGACGAAAATTCTCGGCTACAGCGGACGTGAAACGGGTAAGCTCTATATTTCTCCGACCGCTTGGGTCGTGCTTTTCTCGCTTGTTGTCACCCTGCCGCTTGCAGCCGTCGCTATGAGGTATATATACAACGGATACATGCTGGAAATGAATGGTTGGCTGACATTCTTCATCGCACCTGTGACGTATGCCAAAATGCTGATAATCGGCGTTGTTTCATACTTTGCCGTCAGCGCGGTGCAGTACCTCCGCATACGGCGCATTCCCATGGAACAGGCGCTCAAGAATAACGAGTAGAGAATAAAAAAACGCTGTGCAATCCGCAAATTTTATTTTTATTGTTGAATTATCAATAAGTATATGATAAACTAAGAATAAATAAGACTTACGGAGGCAACGCGATGAAAACGGAATACAGAAACGACGTTACAATGGATCCTTCGGGATTTGTGGTGCTTGCGGATTATGTGCCGCATATCGTGCAGGAGATACGCTATTATTCAAGCTACAATTTCATAGGCGAGCGCATAGACGGGTACGAGGAGCCTTGCGCGCTGCTCACAATAGAAGCGGCGCGCGCTCTGAAATCCGTAAGCAGCGAGATGCTGGTTCAGGGCTACAGGCTGAAGATTTTCGACGCGTACCGTCCCGCCTGCGCCGTTAAGCACTTTGTGCTGTGGGGCATAGAGGATCAGGACGTAAGAATGAAGCCGTATTTTTACCCCGACCTGCAAAAGCAGGAGCTTTTCGCATTGGGATATATCGCCAAGCAGTCGAGCCACAGCAGGGGCAGCACGGTAGACCTCACGCTGCTCGACATGAAAACAGGCAAAGAGGTGGATATGGGCAGTCCGTTCGATCTTTTCAGCGAGGTTTCTCACCCCGATTACAAAGGCATTACCGACGAGCAGTTCAAAAACCGTATGGCGCTTCAAAGGGTAATGGTGAGAAACGGATTTGTCCCTATCGACTGCGAATGGTGGCATTTCACCCTCAAAAACGAGCCTTATCCCGATACATATTTTAATTTTCCCGTGTCCTCCGAATATCTCAGAAGATGACGTCAGAAGCAAAAAAATATCCGGATATCCCGCATCTGAATCGGTGTGGAATATCCGGATATTGTTCTTTTATGAATGTAATTAATATCAGCGAATCGCGTTGAGCTTTCTTCCGGTGAATTTGACGTTGAAGAGCTTGCCGCTGAGATTGATTTTGAAACGCTCGTATCTCTCGGAATAGCCTGATTTTATCTGTTCGACTGAGAGACAGCCACGCCTGCTCACAAATCTGTAAATATTATATTCGCCGTCGCGGTAGGCGAAGTCAACGCCGTTATCCTGATAGTGGAGATATTCGCCGTCGCCGCCGTAGACCACAAGCTCCAGACAGTCAACCTTCTTTTCGCCGACGTAATTCATCACCGGCCACATTGGAATAACCGCTCCCTCGCGCACGTAAATCGGGCAGGTATCGAGCGGCGCCTCGCGGAGTATACGTGTGCCGCCGGGGAATTTCTCGCCCGTGTGGAAGTCATACCAGTTGCATCCCTTGGGAAGATATACGTCGCGGCTGACTCTGCCCTGATCTACAACCGGCGCTACCATAAGCCACTGTCCGACCATGAACTGATCGTTTATCTCAAGCACGTTATTGTCCTTCTGGAATTCCAGCACGAGCGGACGGAAAACCGGCAGACCGGTGCTTTCTGTCTCATGGAAGCAGTCGTAGATGTAAGGGATAAGCCTGTAGCGCAGACGGATATACTTACGGCAGATTTCGAGAGTTTTCCTGTCAAATGCCCACGGCTCCTGATGACGGGTTCCCTTGGCGGCGTGATTGCGGAAGAGAGGAGTGAAGCAGCCGAGCTGCGTCCAGCGGCAGAGAAGCTCCGGCGTGCAGTTCGAGCCGAAGCCGCCAACGTCCGAGCCTATGAACGCCATTCCGCTGAGTCCGAGACTGCACATCTGGGCTATGGAATATCTCAGGTGCGACCAGTGGCTCTGATTGTCACCCGTCCAGCCGGTTGTGTACTTCTGTGCGCCGCTGTAGCATGCGCGGGTTATGACAAACGGACGTCTGCCTGTCTGCCGCTTTATTCCCTCATACGTCGCCTTGCTCATCAACGAGCCGTAGACGTTGTGCATTTCGCCGTGGGTCGTCCTGCGTTCCTCGTCGCAGAATACAATGTCCTGTGGAATCTCGCCGCGAAAGCTCGCCGGCTCGTTCATGTCGTTCCAGATACCGGCAACTCCGTCGGCGGTCATTACGCGCAGATTGTCAGCCCACCAGTTCCGGACCGCTCGTCTGCCGAAATCGGGAAACACCGAATCCCCCGGCCATACCACATTCTCATAGACCGAGCCGTCGGCGTTGTGAACAAAGAAGTCGTTTCTTATGCCCTCGTCATAGACCTGATAGCCCTTTTCCTTCTTTACGCCGGGGTCAATTATCGTAACTACCTTGAATCCGTTCCTTGCTAAAAGGTCTATCATTTCCTTGTGGCGCGGATACTGCTTTTCGCCCCACGTGAACACCTTGAAATTGTCCATGTAGTCAATGTCGCAGTAAAGCACGTCGCAGGGAATCTCATTGTCCCTCATATTTTTGGCTACGGAAATAAGCTCGTCGCGGTTCTCGTATGACCAGCGGCACTGCTGATAGCCGAGAGTCCAGAGCTGCGGCAGCGGCGTGGTTCCGGTGAGGTATGTATACCCGCTCACGACGTCCTTGATTGAATCGCCTGAAATAAGGTAATAATCGAGGTTGCCGTCGTCGGCGGAGAATGAATAGTAGCCTGTGTTTTCCTTGCCGAGATCGAATTGAGTGCGGTGATGATTGTCGAAGAATATTCCGTAATCAACCTTTTCACGGTGAACTATCACGAATGGCATGGATTTGTAAAGACTGCGCATGGACTCGTAGTGCGGATCGGGAATATCGCTGTTCCACATCTCGAATTCATAGCCTTTCTTGTTGAGGAAGCTGTACTTGTCGCCTAAACCGTAGAAATATTCATCGCCCTCAATCCCTCCATGCGTGCCTGCTCGATAGCCTCCTGAGAGATCACCGCAACGCCCTGCGCTTCGCGCACGCCCTTGAAGTCGCGGCAGATAAGCGTGCCGTCCGACTGCATGAATTTAATCATAAAGTTGTCATAAACATAGATGGCGAGCTTTGACGTGGAAATGACCATATAGCTCCCTACCATATTCGCTATGACATGGACGTGCTTTGACTTGTCTCCCTCGATGGCGAATGAATGATTGCATTCCGGTTTGAAGGGTGAGAATACGTTGATTATTTCCTCCGTAACCGCCGTAATATAGCCCACGGCGTTCTCAAAGGCAATTTCAACGCGGCTGCCCTCAATGTTAAAGGACTTTATCCTGCCGTAATTCATAATGTATATCAGCCTCCGTGCTGTGTTATGATTTATCTGAAGCTAAAACCGCAGCTGGCGGCTTGCTTGATATTTCTTTAATTTATCCTTCTTTACGAATCAATTGCCGCGGCTGCCGCCGGAATTTCTTTCAGACCGTCCCGCACGCGCTCAAACGCCTCCTGATTTGTCGCCTTGCCAGCCGATTCCGCAGCCTGCTTTGTATACTCCGCATTGACTCCGTATCCGCTGATGAGTATTTTATACATGAACCCGTTGAAAATCTTACGCGCACTATTATCCGATTCTACTGATGTGTAAATGTCCAGAGGAAAACGGCTGTTTTGTTCGTCATAAGCGTAAATCGCCGCGTTTAAATCAGTCTGCGTGAAATTCTCCGAGCCTACTGTGTAATACTCGACGCCGTGATCGTCAATTCTCGACGTTGTGGTAGTTGCTGCGGGAGTGGCGTTTATCATTATGCCCTTCCGCATCATGACCTTGGAAAAAAGCACGGACGTTTTTTCCTGATATATGCTCCCCGTCCAGTCCGCGCCCTTGTAAGCCCAAAGCTTCTTGTTATAGAAGAAATACCTCGCGCTGCTGTCGAAGCCAGAAAGTCCGCTGAGGTCATATTCATACCAGCCTGTCGAATCGTTGTATTGCTGCGCGGTGAGCTGCGCCGTGTCCGGCATGAGTTCACTGATTCCGTTCATCGATGACTTCACGTTCTCTTCGCTCTTCGGGAATGAAACCGTGCCTGTCTCATCGCCGCTCGTGTCGCATACCGAACGCCGTATGTCAACGAACCGCTCAAAAACGTTATACGGAACCTTGATATAGCTTCCGTCAGCTCCCGGAGTCTTGCTTTCATAGCAGTAGACGTAGAAATCGAGCCGCACTCCGGTGTACATCTCCATGCCGTCCTCGCTCTTGTTGTAGACGCGGGGATCCTTTATCACAGGCACGTCGGGAAAGCTGTTTTCCGCCTTTGTGACGCTGTAATTTTCCTCAATTATTTCGCCGAGCAGATCGGCGGAGCCATAGAATTTATTCTCGCGTTCGGTCGTTTTGTCATTCAGGAATGCCCTGGCGACTGAAACGCTTAACGCGGCGACAAGAACCACAGATATCAGAAAAAGCGCGACTGTCCAGAATTTTATGCTTCTTTTTGTTCTCATTGCGTCACCATCCTCAGCTTCCGGAAGTGGGGGCTGTAGTGGAATAACTCATCACGGTGTGCAGCTTTGCGCGGACGTCTGAATTATACGTCTCACTGTCGGATTCAACCTGCACCGCGTAAACCTTGAAATTTATGTCGAAATTCGGGAGCGAATAGGAGCTGATCTTTCCGGTCGGCACAGTCGCTGAGGACGGAACGTCGCCCGCGCCGCTGTAAACCGGTATATGATAAATCCCATTCTCATCAACAGTTATCAGATAAGGCAGCTCGCTCTCATCAATGCCGCTTTCGGCAAAATTGCGAACTTTCACCGATTCAAAAAGATATTCCGACGAAGGAGTGTAATCAGGCGCTCTGGCAGGAGAGAGCTTAACCTTGTAGTAAAACTCCGTCCAGTCGCTATTTCCCTCCCAGTTTGAGGAGCTTAGTCCCTCATAATTCCCGCTGCCGTTTGTCGTGTGGCAAAAGTAAGCTATGCTGCGGTTGAACTGAGTCCCGTTGAATCTGTAGACGGATTCGCTGCCGTCAAGATTGGTTACGTATACGTAATAGTCCGCCTTGACGCCGACCCATGCAT
The DNA here is from genome assembly GCA_900316455.1 of uncultured Eubacteriales bacterium. Taxonomy (GTDB): domain Bacteria; phylum Bacillota; class Clostridia; order Oscillospirales; family Acutalibacteraceae; genus RUG762. The sequence goes on along the minus strand of ONCX01000025.1, from coordinate 67,286 downwards.
GAATCGTTTGTACCCCATTTGTACCTGAATGCCACATTATAGCTTTCATCACGCGTTTTGGCAAAGGCGGAGGTGTAATTGCTGAAAACAAACTGTCTGCTGTCCACGGTTACGGTTTCAAATGTCGGCGCGGTACCGAAATACAGCGGCCCCATGTTTCCACTAACCATATTCGCGTCTTTGTTGACAAACACAATCACGGTAGGCACATACGGAGTATTAAGATTTACCACGACCGGCGCTTCTTCCCAGACAGCGTAAAGCGAAAGATCCGAGGTTAGCGTCACGGTGTTTCCGAGCCGCGGACTGTAAACCACAGCGCCGCCGCTGCTTGTCGCCCAGCCTGTAAATCTGTATCCGGAGCGCCCCGGAGGGCTTGACACAAGCTCGACGGTGTCTCCCGACCTCGCCACGGTTCTGTAGCGGATCAGTTCCGTGCTTCCATCGTAATACTTCACATAGACGGCGTTGGTTTCCGGATCGGTATTCTCAGACGGAAGCTCCGCAGTCAGAGCTTCGCCGGTCTTGCCGTCGTCAGGACTTGGCGTGGTGGTGCTTGCGCCCTTGTTGACGAGAATGTACTCTATTCCCTCATGCTTTGCAGTATCGACAGCCGCGTTCCTGAGTACGGGATTTACATTTGACGCGTCGATATTGTTGTTTACCGCGATTGTGTCGGCAAGGTCGAAGTTAAAGGTTATCATGCAGTTCGAGTTTAATCTCCCGCGTTCCATATAGAACACAGTCAGCTTGTGGGACTTTGTCGGGTCACCGTAAACATTGTGGCGGCTGAGAAGACCCTCGATGCTTTCCTGAACGCCGCTCACGGTTGTGCCGTCGTAAAGGGTTGTGGTAGAAATAAGGTCGCTGTCCCCGATGTTTCCCTTTGCCTTGGAATAATCGAGCGCGGACGGCTTCTTTGCCTTGGTCACGCTGGTGCGCTTTGTCGAAAAATCTATGCTCGCCTCTACTCTGCCGTGCGCGCCGCCTACGTCAAGCGCAAGCTCGCCGTCGATAAACACCCGAACGTCGTCGTCGCCGCTGAATGTAAACTTCATGGGTACCCTGTTGCCGTTCACGAGCACAGGTGAATATCCGTCGTCCGTCATGGTGAAATTGATATCAAATTTAGCCCCGAAGCCGTAATTATCCTGACCGAGAGGGAAAAAGCCCGCGCTGCCAGTCTCATCGTTGTAATGTCCTGACACAGTATTGCTGTTTGCAACAGTCGTGCCTAAGGTAGCTGTTGTGAATGTTTTGCCGTCACTGCTGACAATATACCCGTCATAACGGCTGTCAAATACATAATATCCATAGTTATCGGAATCGCTGTCGCCGACGTCAGCGGAATGCCTTCTGAAGCGGAATGTTCTCTTAGCCTGAACCTCTCCGGGGTGATACGTTTTTGTTGAATTTCCGCTGTTCCACGTATACGTGAAGTTTTTTCCCGGAAATGTCGAAGAGAAGTAGGGAAGCTCCACACCGTTTTCCTGTGTCACTGTGGAGGTAAAGGTATCGTTGACAAGATTTGGCGTGGTCATGGCGTCGTTGTCCTTTGCCTGCGCGTTGGCTGAAAGGCTGTAATTGTAGTCATTCAGAACAACGTCGTTCCAACTGCCGAAGTAATTCTTTGTGCCGGACTTGAATATATCCGGCTGCTTGGATTGATGCTGAAGACCGAGGTAAAGAGGATAATAGGTATAAGGGTGATCCGGCGTGGGATAGAGATTGTTCAGATCCTCGTATGTTTCATTCGTATCCGATGTTGCGCCGGAAACATAATCGTCGGCAATTAGGGCATTGTTGAAGTAGCCGAACCTCTGATTTGCGGAATTCTTAGTTGAATAATTGCTTGAATCTAAGCATGCGTCGTCATAATAATCATAGAGCGTCAGATCCGCGTCGTAATATTCATACCCATCAATAACGGCGGGCTGCGCGGCTCTTACGTTCAGCAGATCCGCTATCGAGACGATATTGGTTCCGGCAATCGAAAGGAACAGACCAAAAATAAGAATCGCCGCGATAAACCTTGCGCCGCCGCTTTTTTTGCTTTCACGGACAGGCGTATTATTCCTTTTTGCCGCGTTTTCCCTTTTGCCGTATGATTGCCTGTTATTCTGCTTATAAACCGTACTGCGGTAATGCGGATTAAATCTTCTGTTGGAATTATTATTCACACGGCAAAACTCCTTTCAATGACAATTATTAATCTATAAGCAATTATCGTTTGTTGATAATAAACATATTTACTGCTACACTTATAATAATTTTACCATAATAAATAAAATAATTCAAGCTTTTTATATCAAAACAATCGCGAAGAAACGCCGCTGCAGCAAAGTTTATAAAAAATTCAAAATTTGAAAAATTCAAAACAATACATTTTCTATCTGAGTGTAAAAAAATCCGGCTCGGATTTTTTCCTCGCCGGATTTGAATTACTCATAAAAAATTACTTCTTCTTTTTCTTCTTGGAATTCTTAGCGGAATCCCTGTTCTCTCCGAAGAGAATCTCGCTGAGATTCATGCTGCTGTAAGCGGTCGGGTCGAGCTTTAACCACGGAAGGTTCTGCCTTGGCATTTCGATAAGGCTGTCCTCGTCCACATCGGCAAATGCCGCCGCCGCTGTCGGAGGATGTATCTGTTCGGGCTGCTTTTCGCCTCCGCGCTTGCCGTCTGCGGACTTTTCTTTGCTCTTCTTGTCGTTTTTCTTGGATTCAGCCTTTTTCTGAGCCGCCTTTTCGGCAGCCTTCTTAGCCGCTTTCTTTGCCGCCTTCTCGTCTTTTTTCTTCGATTTCTTGCCATCCGGCTCCGGCTGCGCCGCCGCTTCCGCGACAGCCTCCGCTCTGGCTCCATACTGCCTGTGGCTTTCCTCAGCCTCGACATTCACGGGAGTCTCCATGTTCGCCATGAGCGACTTCTTTATGCCGCCGTCGTGAGAGAATTTATGCTTGCGCGCCGGAATGTTTTCACCGTCGGCAGGGGGCTGATTCTTTGTCTGGGACACAGAGGACTGGGGTGAAACAGCCTGCGTCTCCTCGAATTGTCTGATAGCCTCTTCCCTGCGCACCTCGTACCGCTCGCGCATTGCCACGCGAACCCCGTCGGATATCCCCTCGCCAGAAGAAGCTCCGCGCTGCGACGGGGAGAAGAATGTGTTGACGGCGCTGTACAGCTTGCTGCCAGAATTAAGCTCCGGAGAGGGACGGCTCAGTGGGAACTGTGTGCGCGGCTCCTGCTTTGTGGTTCTCGTAATCCTGCGTATATTGGTATATTTTGCCCCCGGCATAAGCCTGTGGTAAATGTGCCCTGGAATCCATCTGCCGTTGACCTCGTACATCTCATCGTCGTATTCGATGTGACGCACGCCTCTCCTGACCTGTACTATATACCGTCTGCGCGGCTTGGAAAGCGTGCGCTTGTGATACTCGGGCGCGGGCGCGAACGGCTTCGGCTTTTCATCAATAATGTCAAATAGCGGCTGCTGAATCTTAGGCTCAAAGCTGAGTGCGGGCAGCGGGATATCGTCGTCCGTGAATCTCACCGGAGTGTGATCGACAGGCTCAAATACCGGCGGTTCGGATTGCTTTTCAGGCAGAGGATCCGGCTTGCTTTCCGGCACGGGCTTGGGTTCCGGTTCGTCCTGCGCATAGTCGCTTTCGTCGAACCCGTCAAACAGACTGCCGAGGTGGTATGTCAGCTTTGCGTCCTCTATATTGTCCTCTGTGGACTTGATGAACTTGCGGTCGTCAACGATTTTTTCAAATACCGGCTTCTGCTGATCGGGGGCTTTTTTGTCCTTTTTCGGCGCGAAATCGGGCTGCGCGGGAGATGCGGGCTGCTCCGGCTTAACGTCGTTGCTTGCTACCTCGTTGTAGACCGGCTGAGGCTCAGGCCGCTGTCTGCCGGAGGAATAAAAGACTATCTCGGAAACGCGGTCGGCGCGTCCCTTGCTCCGCGTCATGCTGTAGGCGGCTATTTCAGTTTCCTCGCCGTAATCCAGAGTTATCGGCGATGGAGCGGAGGATTCGGTTATTACAACAGGAGCGGACGACGTGTCCTTGGAAAGATCCACAGAATCAAATTCATTCTTGGGAACGGCGCGGTACTCGCTGTAGGTATTTCCGGAAACCGGCATACTGCGTTTTTTATCGTTGCCATTGAATTCTCCTTCCGAACGGTTCTGTTCTTCTTCCCTTGCTCTGCCGCTTTTTTCCATGAAGCGCTCGATAAGTCCCCTCATGCTGTCGTACTGCTTCTTTTCGGGAGAAACGGGCATGGGCGAATTGTCTATGAGATTCTCTAATGAATAATACTCCTGCTCCTGCGAAGGCTCGACCTTCTCCGGCCACCTGAATTTATCCGTTTCCGGCTCGCTTTTACGGAAGAGTGAAATATTGTTTATCTCGTCATCTCCGAGTCCGGCTCCGAATGAATTCATAACGCTGTTGAGGCTTTTCATCTCGTCCGCAAGCTCGTCCTCGTCCAAAGGAATGTTAAGCTGAGTCTTATCCTCAAAAGGCGCTGGTATGGGACGCTTTGGCCACGCGCCGCGGCAGCGTTCCAACGCGTCGGACGAATTGATTCTCAGCCACAAGCCCTGCGGCACGTCGGGATTGTAACGTATACCGGCTGGAAAATCCACCGTGTTCCATTCCGTACCAAGCGGGGTATCGTCGAGACAGACGACAATTTTCTGCTTTGGGCTGTTCATTACGGCGCGAGGCTCGAATTCCCTGTCAGAAGCGAATTTCAGATAGCTTTTGGAAAGAAAAACCATCACAACATAAGAATTGCTCAAACGCTCGGAAAGTCGCATGGCGGACGGGTTTCCGCACGCGGCGCTGCTCCACAGCCTGAATCCCTCGTTGTACATTTTTACGGCGACAGCGTATGCAATCCTCTCGTCCTGCTGTGCGTACGATATGAACACATAGGGCGATTTCCCCTCGTATTCGGGGATAGGTGCGAATGCCATATATAATAACACCTCTGAAAGCTTTCTCAAATAATAAATGTAATTATAATTATATAATAAATCAGCCACGTGTGCAAGTGAATTGAACAAAATTTGAATAACAATTTACAAATTCATGCGAATTATTTGGGAAAATCATCAAATACTATTATTGAATACAGTTGGAAAGGTTGATTTGACGGAATATGCAGATATTTTTGGAGTATCTCAAGGTCTTTGCCGTTGGCGGCGCGCTTTGCGCGATAGGGCAGATCCTCATTGACAGGACAAATCTCACCCCGGGCAGAATACTCGTCAGCTTTGTCACGGCAGGCGTTATTCTCAGCGCCATAGGAATTTACAAGCCCATAGCCGACTTCGCTGGCGCGGGGGCAAGCGTGCCGCTTACCGGATTCGGACACGCTCTCGCCGAGGGAGCGCGTGAGGGCGTAAAGGAAAAGGGACTTCTCGGCGCGTTCACCGGCGGAGTGACCCGAACGGCTGGCGGAATTGCCGCCGCTGTCATATTCGGCTATCTCTGCGCGCTTCTTGCAAAGCCCAGGGCAAAAACATGAAGTCCCACTGACTAAATCGCTTGACATTGTGCGGCGGTATGGTATAATTTTTTATAAGAAATTAAAAAGAAGGTTCATGCCATGCCGCCAAAATTAATTATTGTGATACCATGCTATAATGAAGAAGAAGTGCTGCCCATTACAAGCAGGCTTTTCCGCGAGGAACTTGAGGGACTTATAGCCAGAAGCAAGGTCAGTCCCGACAGCAGAATACTCTTTGTAAACGACGGAAGCAAGGATTCCACATGGGAAATAATACGCGGGCTGTCAGAGGAATGCGAGCTTTTCGAGGGAATATCTCAGAGCCGCAACCGCGGACATCAGAATGCCTTGCTCGCAGGACTGATGGAGGTCAGGGATATCTGCGACATAACAATTTCCATCGACTGCGACGGTCAGGACGACATATCCGCAATGGAAAGAATGGTGGACGAATATCTCGGCGGCGCGGAAATAGTCTACGGTGTAAGAAGCGCCCGCAGGACTGACACATTCTTCAAAAGGTTCACGGCTCAGAGCTTCTACCGTCTGCTAAACGGCATGGGCGCGGAGGTTGTCTACAACCACGCCGATTACCGGCTTGTTTCATCACGAGTGCTTAAAGAATTCGCCGGATTCAGGGAGGTCAATATATTTCTGCGAGGCATGTTTCCCCTTGTCGGATTCAGAAGCACATGCGTCTATTACGAGCGCAGCGAACGGCTTGCCGGCAAGAGCCACTATCCGCTCTCAAAAATGCTCAGTCTTGCCATCGACGGCATAACCAGCCTGAGTATCAAGCCGATACGCTTCATCACAGTCATGGGAATATTCGTGGCAATTCTCAGCTTTATCGGCGTGATATGGTCAATCGTACAGTACTTTCTGCACAATACAATAATAGGCTGGTCGAGCACAGTGAGCATAATATGCTTCATCGGCGGCATTCAGCTTATCAGCCTCGGCATTATCGGAGAATACATCGGGAAAATCTACATGGAAACAAAAGCCCGTCCGAGATACATAATCAGCGAACGGACATTTGTACGCAATGAAAAAGACTGAAAAGATATTGATTTTCGATAAATAATACTTGACATTCAATAAGTAAGGGCGTATAATATATTCAAACGGCATGAAGCGCGCACATTGCCGCGATTCAATTATCACAGAAAGAATGACAGATTATGAAAATCAGAAGAATGATTTGCGTTTTGCTGGCTGTCGTAATAGCAGCGTCGGCTCTTTCGGGGTGCGGAAGCAGGAAATTCAAATCCGCAATATCCGGACAGCTCTCCATCGACTGCACTTCGGCTGAGATAACAGAGAAATATGATTCCCACGGCGGATTCCTCGGAGACGGCACTTCATATTACCGTCTTGAATTCAGCGACGGTTCACAGGTTGCCAAAATAAGCGAAAGCGACAAATGGAGCCCGCTTCCGCTGCCGGAAAGTCTGCAAGCCGTAGCATGGGGGCTTCAGGATGATGAGTACGACTTCGCTCCCATGATAATCAGGGACAACGATTGGGACAGTCCGCTTATTCCGAGAGTCGAAAACGGATATTATTATTTCTTCGACCGTCACAGCGACGCCACAGATCCCAAGGACTACTCAATGCTCCTTGATGAAAGCCGTCCGTCCTACAATTTCACCCTTGCTATTTATGATACGGAGGCAAACATTCTTTATTTTTCCGAAGTGGACACATAAGGAAAAACAACCGGCAGGTCAAACCGAATTGGATGATCTGCCGGTTATATTTTTCAGTTCTTCTTCTCGATGGTGTAACCCAGCTTAATGATGCATTTAAGCGTTTCCAAAGCGGTGTTGCGGTCATATGACTTCTCATCGTCGCTGAGTTCCTCATACTCCACAAGACAGGGATGCTTTTTCTCCGCGTCGTTGCGCTCTTCGCCGTAGGTCCAGCCCTGCGCGATTCTTCCGGCGGACCAGACCTCATGGGTGTTTTTGGCAAGAAGCTCGGTAAGCTCTAAAATGTCCTGACTAAGCTCGACATCGGAAGTGTCAAGGGGCTTGGGTGTGTAATTGTTCATCTGAAAAAACTCCTTTTGTGATAAAATATCATTTTCCTTGTAAATTATATACTATTCAGTTCAGAAATACAAGCGGATTATGGAATATTTTATATTTTTATTTTAATTGCGGTCATATAATTTCAAAAATAACAGACTACAATATAATAAAAATAACAGTAAAGATTCAGGGTGATGCGCCAAAATGCCTGCTTTAATATTTGTCGTGCCGCCGGAAAACGACGGAATTTCGGTATACAACTTCCTCCGCGCAAAATGCGGGGTTTCTTACCGCCTTATCAAGAAGCTAAAGCGAGTGCCTTTGGGAATCACTTCCAACGGAATTCATATACGCACAATCGACCCGCTTCACGGCGGCGATATTGTGAGACTCAATATTCCGGAGGACGAAAATCCCACAATGCCTGTCGAAATTCCCATCAATATTATCTACGAGGACGGGCATATCGCCGTCATCAACAAGCCGTCCGGAATGCCTGTTCACCCGGCACGCGAGCATGTCGCGGACACTCTGGCAAACGCGTTCTCCGCGCATCTCATTGCCGCCGGAGAGCCGAATTCCGCTTTCCGCGTGATAAACCGTCTCGACCGCGACACCAGCGGTCTTGTGCTGACAGCAAAAAACAGCCACGCAGCCTCGCTTCTGCACGGACACACCGAAAAGATTTACTACGCGATATGTCAGGGAACCCTCACGGGAAACGGCACAATCGACGCGCCTATCCGTATTATGGAGGGACACGGCATACAGCGCGAGGTAGGCGAAGGCGGCATTAGAGCCGTCACGCACTGGCGAGCCGTGAGGAATCTTTCCGTCACCGCCCCGAGCGGAAACAGCTACGACCTGACGTTTCTTGAAATTCACCTCGAAACCGGACGCACACATCAGATACGCGTGCATTTTTCCTCTCTCGGAATGCCGCTCGCGGGCGACGATATGTACGGCGGCTCCCGCGAGCTGATCAGCCGTCAGGCGCTCCACTGCGGGCAGCTTGACTTCCGCCACCCCATCACGGGCGAAAAAATGCGTTTTTCGGTTCCGCTGCCGGAAGACATGGCGGCGCTGTGCGGGGTGAGTTCAATATGATGAAAACGGCGTGTAAACTGAAACAAACCTGAGCTTGTATGGCATTGACCGGAACAGCGTAAAGAATTGTTTTCTTTTATCTTATTTATAACCGCGCAGAGCGGTAAAATATCATTTACGGAAAGGAAATCAACCATGAAAAAAGCCACAACCAAAAGAATCCTATGTCTCGCTCTCTCGCTGCTTATGGCAATTTCAATCACCGCATGCGGCGGCAATAATGAGGAGAAACCCGTAAGCCCGTCGGACGAGAGCCCTTCGCTGACTCTTACAAAGGACGAGCTGCCGGTCATCGACGGCGCGCTCGCGCTCGCTCCCTACTATGAAGCCATGACTGCGAAGCTGCTTGATGTGGACATAGAGGAAGCCCGCACTCTCGTACTCTGCAACAATACCCCTTCGGCTTATCAGAATCTCACCGACGGCACGGTCGATATGATATTCTGCGCCATGCCCTCCGACGAACAGGTGCAGACCGCCAAGGAAGCCGGCGTGACCTTTGAATACCACACCATTCTCAACGGCGGCTTCGTGTTCTTTGTGAATAAGGACAATCCGGTGAAAAGCCTTACAAAGAAACAGCTTCAGGACATCTACCGCGGCAAGATCAAAAACTGGAAGGAGCTTGGCGGCGACGACGTGGAAATAATTCCTTACCAGCGCAACGAAGGCTCCGGCAGCCAGACCGGACTTTACCGCTTCCTGCTGCCGAAGGCGGCTGTCATGAAGGCTCCCACTGAGCTTGCCATCGGAGACATGGGCGAGATCGTGGACGCTGTGGCGCACTATGAAAATTCAAAGGGCGCTATCGGCTATTCCTACTATTATTACGTGTCGAGCATGCACTACACCGACCAGATCAAGCTGCTGGGCGTGGACGGAGTTATTCCATCCGACAAAACCATTTCGGACGGCAGCTATCCCATGATCAACCAGTCTCAGATCGTCATACGCGACGATACGCCGGAGGACAGCATGGTGCGGAAGATCATCGCGTGGTGTCAGAGCGAGGAAGGCGCGAAATTAGCGGAGGAGAACGGATATGTCGCGAACCGCATGTAAATTCATCAGCCTGCTCACGGTATGCGCGCTGCTTCTCTGCTGCATTACAGGGTGCGGCGGCAGCGGTCATGAAACAAATCAGACAGCGGAAAAATACCGCCGTCTCTTTGAAAAAGGCATACTTATAAAAAACAACTTATCATTACGCAGCATCCAAGCGGAAGCGCCCGAAGGCTGTTCGGCGAAATATTTTGAAATCGACGGGCTTGAGAACAAAGAAATTCAGAAGAAAATAAACCGCAGAATAGAAAGCCTCTCTGAGAAAATGTGCCGTATGGAATTCCTGCCGTCCTACCGCGGAATATCCCTGAAAATGAAGCAGTACGGCAGCATGAAAAGAGCATATCACGTTTATTTCTTTCCTGTATTCAACAGCAATAACATTCTCAGCGTAAGCGCGTCATGTTACGTCTGGTTTTCAGCTGAGGATAATTCCAACGATTTCGTGTATTCCTATGACATGCCGATGACGTTTGATTTATCCACCGGCGAGGAACTTACGCTGCGGGATTTGTTTAAGCCGGAAGCAAATTACATGGAACTCATTAACCGTGAAATCGACAGATGTCTGCTGACTGCCGGATTTGACGGCGAACAAACCGAATATGGGGAGCATTGTGATCTGATTACCGTTGCGCCGTTCAAGGGCATTAAACCGCAGCAGAAATTCCTCCTGTCGGAAGACGGCGATATCCGTCTTTATTTCGATTACGAAACTCCGGAATTCTACACCGCATACTGCTCCTGTTTGCTGACGCTCGATTCCGGCAACCTTGGCAGCGCGTTCACAAATTACCGCGTTGCGGGAGAATCGCTCTCCGATCTTTACAGTAATAAAAAAACAGACTGCTTCTTTGTAAGTGATTTCGGCAACAATTCAAATGAACGCATCGACAATTCCGGCAGCCAGAACACGTTTTACCTGAGATACAAATACCTCGACAATACGCCCGACGCTGTTCTCAGGCAGGTTGAATCCATTACTTACGATGAGAAGCAAATCCCGATAAGCGTCAATAAAATAAAAAGCAGGGCGGCTAAGAAATTAGGAAAGAAAAAGAAAAACATCACATTATCGCGCACGGTTTACACCTACCCCTCCAACGCCAGAACGAGCGGCTACTACAGCTTCACAAGGCATGCGGATTACACGGCGGGAAGCGACGACGCCTGGACGGCGGCAAACCCCGACCCCGAATATCTGACCGTTGTCTACAACACGGCGTACTGCTTTGACCGTGACGGCAATACCGTTGCGCTCGATTCGCTCTTCAATGACCCTGAGAAGGCAGATGAACTGCTGATCAGGGCTATTCCGGAAAACGTCAAACGGTCAGTTAACGAAAGCAGCTCCGGCATCTCGCTGACAGACGAACAGCTTGCTTCTCTGACGGAACAGCTTCTCCCGAATATCGACGGTTTTGCTTTGGGTCAGGAATCCTTCACTTTTTCTTATGATCTTTCCGACGATGAGCTTTCAGATTTCATAATGAAGACCCTCGGTCTGAATGAGCAGGATTATTCAGTCAAATTGGGTCGCTGCATATTATGTAGTGAAATCAAGAAAAGGAGGTAAAACGCTATGAGCAACTTCTTCGGTGGTTCTTCCTGCACATGGATCATTATCCTGCTCATAATCCTGGTTCTCTTCCAGGACAATGACAGCGACTGCGGCTGCGGCTGCAACGGCAACATGGGCAGCAATGACAGCATTTGCGGCGGCTGCGGCTGTGGCTGCGGCTGCAGATAAGCCCTCGATCTCTCCCGCGATAAACCCGAAATAATAATTCAGCCCCGACGGCTGCGGAATGCTTTATGCTCTCCGTCCGTCGGGGCTGTTGATTATTACGCTGATAGCAGCGGCATGTTAACGTTTTTCATTCGCTCTGTGCGCCTGATGTGCGCAGGCTTTCCGCCCGTACAAAATCGGCGCGGGCAAGGTCTATCTCCCGGAACGCCTCGTAAAGACTTCCCCTCGACGTAAGCAGCTGCCGCAGATTCTCGTTTTTCTCGTCCGAAGCCGGCATCTTTTCGAGAAGCTTTATCGCCTTGTCGTATTCATACAAAGCGCCGTAATACTCCTGTTCCTCGCGTCGGCAGAGACAGACAGCCCTGCGGAAATGGCAGAGCGCTTTCATATAGGCTCCCGAATCGTCGATTTCAAGGCTTTTGTCCATATAGCCCGCCGCCTTGCGGTATGCGTCGGCTGCCTTGCCGTTTTTGTTCAGTCCCTCCTGACATATTCCCATCGAAAACCAGTGCGAGCCGTAGAACGAACCGAGCAGCTCGTCCGGAAGCTTTGATTTGTCAAGCAGACCTATGGATTCGCTGAGATCGGACTGCATGGATCTGAAGTCGCCCAGCTCGCGGTACGCGTCGGAACGGTTCTTGAGCATGATTGCCATGTTGATCTCGCCGCCGTCTTCGCCCTTTTTAATGGCGATGGCGCGAGTTGCGTCCTCGACGTTCTTCCTGTAGTCTCCCAGACGGAAATTAACCACTCCGCGCGCGTTCAGACACCCCGCAAGCTCGTTTCTCGCGGCGGGATTGTCCATTTTTTCCATTACCTCTATCGCCTTTGTCAGCGCCTCGGCGCAATTGGAATTGTCGTTCAGCTCATTGTATATATCCCCCATGGTCTTGAAGCAAAGCCCGTACTGGAAAATATACGGTTCCTGCTCGCTCTTTGACTTTCCAATGAAAAATCCGGAAGCAAACAAACGCTCGAACGCGTCCACAGCCTCTTTGTAATGCCACAGTGCTACGTCGTACCTTTCCTGTCTCATGTAGCACTCGCCGATATTTGAATGGAGCGACGGCTTGAGATCCATTTCCTTTTCGGTTTTGCCGTCGCATTTGCCGAGTATTTTCAGCGCGTTCTCAAACGCCTGAAGCTCGTTTGCCTCAAACGTCCTACCGAGCCGCCCGGCTTCATTTTCGTCCTGTTCGTCCGTCCCGTCCGTATCGGTAATGGGGGAAGCGTTGTACCAGCATATTCCCTCCTGATTGTAAAGCTCCGCCGCGACTATGGAACCTCCCTCTTCACCCTCCATAGCCTGTGCAGCCTCGCGCATATATACGGCGCATTCGGCGGGATCAAGACCCACGTCGCGTGAAAGCCCCGCGGTTCTGACCTTGAAGGCGCTTTTTTCAGCGTCGCTTCCGCTGTGCAGATCTACGTACTCTCTGAATATCCTCCGGGCCTTTGCCATCTCTCCGCATTTCGCAAGACAGGACGCGGAGGCGACAAGCGAAAATTCAAAAATATTGCCCTCGCCCATCTCGTAATAAGGTCTGCCATCTCCGTCAAAGGAATGCTTTCTGACCTCAGAGTAATATTCCACGGCGGACTCGTTCTTTCCCACAACGCGGCTGTATTCGCCCATATCAAAATTCAGCCGCGCAAGCCGCCTGTGATCCGGCTGGGAATATGGCGGTTCGCTTAGAAGTATGGCAAAGCGGGTGTAATCCCCGTAAAGCTCCAGAAGCCCCGAACGCAGAGCCATGCGTCTCCAGCATCCCACGCGCTCGTAATACTTGGCGTATTCCGCGCTGTCGGAAAGTCTCTCCCGCAGGTCGGCGAGCGCGCAGAATCCCCTGCTTCTGCTCATCTCGTCAAATTTCTTTTCGGAATCGCTGTCTCCGGCTCTGCCGCACATCTGCGAGATAATATGATATTCGGCGGAGGCGGCGAGAATGAAGTAAGGCTCGTCGGAACCGGCTGTTTCAAGAAGCTCCACGCCACGGCGCATTACCTGCACACACTCGTCAAGCGGATATTTCTCATTGTCGCTGAATTTGGCAAGTCCCGTGAATTTGCATGCAAAGGCGCACTTTTCGGCGCTTGTCATGAAGAGTATGTCGGTCTCCGCCTCGGCGTAACCCGCGTCGGAAAGCGGAACGCCCTTGGCGTCAGCCTCATACGACGCTATGGCTGCCCCGAAGCAGCGTATGCATTCGCTTATGTTGGAGGCGCGGTAATTGAGTATGCCGAGCAGCAGATTCATGTCGCCGGCTATGCTCTGAATGCTCCCAGACACGTCTTTTGTCTGTTCGCCACTGTATCCGGCACATTGGTCGAGCGTCAGACGGCACAATTCCGCGGCATCCGCGAAACGGCAGTCACGCGCACAGGCAAGCGCCTTCAGACGGGTCGCAGCCGGAAAATACAGATCCTTCCCGCTGCTTTTGTCACAGAAATTCTCGCATTTTTCCGCGTATTTTAAAACTTCTCTTACGTCCGCGCCCGGAACCGTCTCATAGCAGGTCAGAAAGAGCTGCTGACTTGCGGCGTAATAGGCAGCCCTTTTGATATTTTCACCGACTGCGTCAGCGCCCTTCTCCGCTATTTTCTCCAGAATTTCCACAGGAAGCGTAAAGCGTTCGGGCGCAAAGCCGTCTCCTTCGCGGGCATAGGTGAAGGCGCGTGCCGCGCTGCCAAGACCCCTGCACAAAGCGAATTCGCCGTCCGGAATATTTGCTTTGGGATATCCGCCGTCGTCAAATTCGCCTTTGACCCTGTTCAGCATATCGTCAAGTATCCGCGCCGCATTGTCATACATTCCACTTTCGCAGAGAATGCTGCCGTAATGCCCCATGCACCGCGTCAGAATCGGGGAATTGCCGTATGAATCTGCTTTCCCGCATACCTCCGAAAGCAGCTCCGCCGCTTCATCCGCGTTTCCGCGGCGTATAAGAATATCGCTCAACCGGAAAATACAGCCGATAAACAGACCGTCACTCTCATACGGATTCCCTGCCATGTCCTCACGGCAGAGCGCGACCGCCTTCCGGCAGAGCGTTTCGGCGCAATTCATCTTTTTTTCGAGCTTTTTGTAATTTGCTTTTTCTTTTTTAATACTCTCTTCTATCCACTGCGAGAAAACGCTGTCGAATTTTTTCAGCAGCTTTGTGATTTTCCCTGCGTTGTTCTTCATTGAAAAATCCCTCCCTCACCGTTTGTGAGTGTTCCCCTTAATAATTTTCTGAAGTAATATTATAGCATATTTCAACTGAAATTACAAGACGTTTCACCGGATAGTTCACGAAGAATTTTTTTATTTGTTTACAGATCGCCGTATTTCTTTTCCATCAGGTCTATAAGCATGGTAAGCATCGCGGCGGCAGCCGTGCTTCTTATCATGCTGCGGAGGAATTCGTCGGCAAGTATGTAGGAATTCACTCTGTCCACGAACCCGAAAGCGTTCAGATAAAGCCCCGCGCAGATAATCCCCGATACAAAAAACGCCGCGCTTACAAAGCGGAGATATTTTTTCGCGTATTTACCGAATTCAAAATAATTTTCAGAAAATTTGTCTTTTTCCATTGATTAATCCTCCTGAATATTTTATAATGTGATTCATACAATCCGAACCGCGTTTTTATTCTATCATATGCGATTGATTTTGAGAATACATCAAAATCCGCCAAATTACGCAAAATAAGGAGGTTCAGCGGCATGGCGACAATCGGAATTTCCACGTCCTGCTTTTATCCGGCGGAAACCGAGAAGGCTCTCCGCACGGCTGCCGAGGCGGGAATAACTCACTTCGAGGTGCATTTCAGTACGTTTTCCGAGCTTTCGGACGGCTATATCAGGGAGATGCGGAAAATGCTCCGTCACTACGGGGCGTGGGTCCATTCCGTTCACCCGTTCTACAGCGCGCTTGAATCCGCCATGTTCTTTTCCGATTACAACGAACGCCGCTTTGCCGACGGTCTTGAAATATACAAGCGCCTGTTTCACACGGCTGCGAAACTCGGCGCGGATTACCTTGTCTTCCACGGCGGCTCGAATATCGGCAAGAGCCGCGTTTTGGTATCTCACGATGAGTACATCGAACGCTACAATATGATTTTTGAATGCGGCAGGAAATACGGCGTGACTCTGCTCCATGAAAACGTCTACACCCACATAGCCCAGACTCCGGAGTTCTGCCGCAAGCTCATAGATTATCTTGGCGACAAGGCGCTTTTTACATTCGACAACAAGCAGGCGCGCAGAGCGGGTTTTGATTCCGTCGAATTCGCCCGCTCGATAAGCGGACATATCAGAACGGTACATATAAGCGACTGCGACCGCGAACATGACTGCATGCTCCCGGGCAGGGGAACGGAGGATTTCGCCGCCATACGCAGCGTCATGAGCGGAGACGATGAGAACGCGTTCTGGACGATAGAGGTGTACAACGACGCGTTCCGTGAGACCGATGAAATAAAGCTTTCGCTCAATTATCTGAGAGCATGTTTAGATTCTCAGAGCATGCGTCATGCGCCGTAAAATTTTTCGCCAAGGCAGCCAAAACCGCAGGCAATACTTTGTGTGATTAACTATGGAAAAATATGGCGGAAAAGATGCAAGCAGGACGCGTGTGGAGAGATTCTGAACAGGCTCTGAGAACAAACGTCTGCGGGAGCTGAGGAAATTCCGGCTGCGCCTTTATTCAGCGTAACCCTTAATAAAATTTACAAAGAGTTAACCCCGTTTACAATATTTTAAAACAGAAAGAGTGGATAATTGATTTGATAAACGTTCTTTGCATAGGCGACGTAATAGGCACTGTGGGAATGAAGTATCTTTACAAACGTCTGCCCACCATAAAAAAAATCAAAAAAATAGACGCCGTTATAGTCAACGGCGAGAATTCAGCCGACACAAACGGCATTACTCCGGATTCGGCGAATTACCTGCTCAACTGCGGAGCGGATCTTATTACGACCGGCAATCATTCCTTCCAGCGCAAGGAGAGCTATCCCATCTACGAGAATAACGGCATACCTGTGATACGTCCCGCGAATTATCCCGACAAGGCGCCCGGCACGGGTACGGGCGTGATAGACCTCGGACGGGTGCGTATAAGAGTCGTCAATATGATGGGAACCGTTGGAATGACGCCTGTGCTGGACTGCCCGTTCGTAACGTCCGACGCGATTCTTGAGAGCGTCGATGAAAAAATAATCATTATGGACATGCACGCCGAGGCGACAGCCGAAAAACGCGCCCTCGCCTGTTATCTCGACGGCAGGGTGAGCGCGGTTTTCGGCACGCACACTCATGTGCAGACCGCCGACGAGCAGATACTTCCGGGCGGCACGGGATTCATCACCGACGTTGGAATGACAGGTCCCATAAATTCCGTGATAGGCGTTTCAACGGACGCAGCCATCGAAAAAATGAAAACCAAAATGCCCGTGCGTCTGAATTACGCTGACGGCGAATGCATGCTCAACGCCGTGTTGTTTTCCATAGACGAAAAAAGCGGCAAGACCGTTTCGGTGGAAAGAATTAATATTTCAGACTGAAATCTGCCAAGGGATATCCGGCAAAAGTCGAAAGGGGTGGAAAAAATTGAAGGCAGCGGGATTATTCAGACGGGCGGCGGCGCTGCTGCTTGCCGCGGCGGCGCTTTTTGCGACAGTCGGCTGCAATGAGGAATATTACGACTGGAAAGCCGCGGAGGAACGCCGTTCGCAGCTCTATCACACCTCGATAGACACGGAGAAAAAAATTGACATAAGCAAGATCACCGATACCGACATGATCCTCCCCTATACGTCCGGTGACACATTCAACCCCTATACCTGCCAATCCACCCTTACAAAGAATATCTGCTACCTTATCTACGACAGTATGATACAGATTAATCCCGACTTTGAGGTGGAATACGTAATCGCCAAATCGATCAAGATAGACCACACCATAATTACCGTCAAGATACGTTCGGGAATCGTATTTTCCAACGGCGACCCGCTTACAGCCGAGGACATCAGCTATTCATTCTACCTCGCCTCACGTAAGGAAAGCTGCTATTACGAACAACTGAAGAACGTCGCCACATGCTCTTCAAAAGGAATGACGGTCACATTCATCATGCAGAACGAGCATGTCAATTCATACCGGCTGCTGGACTTTCCCATAGTTCACTACGACCCCAAGGCGGACAAGAATCTACCTCCTGTGGGAAGCGGACGGTTTAAATTCGCCACTCTCCAGGACGGCAGGACAATCGACAAATCCCTGCTTCTCAGAAACGAAAGGTGGTACAACCCCGAAAAGGTTCCCGTGGAAACCATAGCCCTCAAGGAATTTCCCACCGTCGAAAGCATCGTACACAGCATAGAGATCGGCACGGTGTCCTATATGTATACCGACATGCGGGACGGCACTCCCAAAAGCGTCAACGCAAATTACCGCAAGGTTGATATAAACCACCTTCTATATCTCGGAATAAACACAAACGACACGGCTCTCGCGGACGAAAACGTGCGCCACGCGATAAGCTATGCCATAAGCACCAACGAGGTCGCGGCGGCGGGCTTCGGCGGAATGGCTATCGGTGCTACGGGACCGTTCACGCCGGGCTGGAAGGACGCGGCGAAATATCAGACCGGCAGCGGACGCTCCGGACTGAGTCTCGCGCAGGACGCTCTTGATCAGTCGGGATACGTCATTGTGAATAACGGCGTCCGCGAGGATCAGAGCGGCAAGCAGCTCAGTTTCAACATGCTTGTCTGCCGCAGGAATTCCCGCCACATGGCAGCCGCCGAAAATATCAGGAATCAGCTTGCCAAAGTCGGAATCAATGTCGATATAACGGAAATTTCCGGCAACGGACTTATAACACGCGCCGCCGAGGGAAAATATCACCTTTATCTTGCGGAATATTCCGTTCAGAACGATATGGATATAGGCGCTCTCTTCACTCCGGAGCAGGGGCTTTACAACGGTCCCCTCCCGTATGATTCAGTGAGGACATATACAAATTACCGGCTTGGTCTCGGAAAGATAGAGGATTTCATCACGGCGTTTGACAGCGAACTTCCGTTCATTCCTCTTTGCTACCGAATGGGAATGGCTGTCTACGCACGTTACCTTGAAGGTGTGGGAAATATCAGCGAGGATCAGCCTTTTTATGACATGCAGCGATGGAAGGTTACAAAAACCGGACCATCTTCGGACGGCTGACAATAAAATTAACAAAATATTTATTGTTTATGCTGAAAAAATTGCCGTTTTTGCATTGTAAAACGAATTAATTTGTGTTATAATTCTTTTGTTAATAACCTTTTTAATGGTGATTTTTTCAAATTGCCTCAAAAGGATGTTATAGTACAGGTAAAATTTTTATATTTAGGGAGTGCTTGCTGTGATTAAAGGCAGTGTTTTGCGCGACGCTATCATTTCGGGCGCAAATTTGATCGAGAATAAGAAGCGTTCTGTTGACGAGCTTAACATTTTTCCGGTTCCGGACGGCGATACGGGTACAAATATGTCCATGACCATGTCGGCTGCCCGCAAGGAGCTTATGCAGATGACCGACGACGAGCCTGTTGGCGTTGTTGCCGGCAAGGCGGCTTCCGCTCTGCTCAGGGGTGCAAGAGGCAATTCCGGCGTTATCACGTCGCTTCTTTTCAGAGGCTTCTCCAAGGGTCTTAAAGGCGTTGAGGAAGCAAACGGCAGCGATCTGGCAAACGCTCTGACACTGGGCGTCGAAGCGGCTTACAAGGCTGTAATGAAGCCTACGGAAGGCACTATCCTCACGGTCGGCAGAGTCGCTGCCGAGAGAGGCAGAGTCGCCGCGGGATTCAACAACGACGCCAATTACGTATGGGACGAGATCTGCAACGCAGCCGAGGACGCGCTTGAAACCACCCCCGAGCTGCTGCCCGTGCTCAAGAGAGCCGGAGTGGTTGACGCTGGCGGACAGGGTCTTTGCTACATCTTCCGCGGAATGCAGTCGGTGTTCCGCGACGGAATTATCGCAGCCAGCGAGGTCACTGATACGGCGGCGGCACAGGGCGACGTCGATTCGTTCAAGAGCACTGTCGCTCAGTTCGACGAGGTTATAAACTTCACATACTGCACCGAATTCATCGTCGAAAAGGAAAACGACAACGATCCCGCCAAGCTCAGGGCATACCTTGAGTCAATCGGCGACTGCGTTGTTGTCGTGGACGACGAGGAAATCATCAAGGTTCATGTGCATACAAATCAGCCCGGCGACGCCATCACAAGAGGTCTTACCTACGGCTCGCTTATCTCCAACAAGATAGAAAACATGCGCAAGCAGCATGAAAACGCCGGCGCAGGCGCGGCTGCCCAGAAGAAATTTGAAAGAGTCGATCCCGTCGAGGGCGAGGTCGGATTTGTTGCTGTCGCGGCAGGCGACGGACTTATCTCCCTCTTCCATGACCTCGGCTGCGAAAACGTGGTTTCCGGCGGTCAGACGATGAATCCCTCCACCGAGGATATTCTGGAGGCTGTCCAGGCAACACCGGCGGAGACTGTATTCGTCCTGCCCAACAACAAGAATATAATCATGGCGGCGGAGCAGGCGATTCCGCTTGCCGACAGAAAGGTCGTCGTCCTTCCTACAAGGACAATTCCGCAGGGTCTTACCGCGATGCTCGCCTACGCGCCGGACAACAGCGTTGACGAAAACGCCGTAGATATGTACAAGGCTGCCGAGAAGGTGGGTACGGGTCAGATCACCTATGCCGCCAGAAACTCCGAATTCAACGACAGAAAGATCAAGGAGGGCGAACTGCTGGGTCTTGTCAACGGCAAGCTCACATTCACCGAGAAGAGCCGCAGCAAGGCTATCGCCAAGCTCGCAAAGCAGATGGTTACCAAAAATTCCTCTTTCATCACGCTCATCTATGGCGAGGACGTTAC
Organism: uncultured Eubacteriales bacterium; assembly: GCA_900316455.1. GTDB lineage: Bacteria > Bacillota > Clostridia > Oscillospirales > Acutalibacteraceae > RUG762. Next base: position 46,889 of record ONCX01000025.1, on the reverse strand, counting down.
TGACGATGAAGCCGAGGAGACACGCAAGTACATCGAGACAAAAATCGCCAAGAATGTCGAGGTCACTCTCGTCAACGGCGGTCAGCCTGTCTACTACTATATCCTTTCCGTCGAATAACAGGGAAAACAAATGGATCACAACACGGATATTAATTTGAATAAAATTGAATCCAAGCCTCTTAGATTATACAAGGGTGTCGGTGAGAAGCGTGCTGAACTTTTTGAAAAGTTAGGCGTCGATTCCTCCGACGCCCTTTTGCGGTACTATCCGAGAGAATACGAGGACTGGAGCAACTGCGTATCGGTGGAAGAAGCAAAAGCTAATAGCGAAGAGGTATGCTGCATTCGGGCTACGGTTTCCTCACAGGTAAGCTCGGTCAGACTCAGGGGAAATCTTACGCTGTATTCCGCACGCGCTGTTGACGATGAGGGAAAGAGCTTCAGGGTGACCTTTTTCAATAATCCGTACATTCCCAAAATGCTTGTTAAGGGCAGCGTCTATATCTTCCGAGGCAAGCTGACTTCCGGACGTAACGGAACGGAAATGTCCTCGCCAATGTTCGATTCGGAGGAATGCGGCAGGATAGTTCCCGTTTACCGTGCCACTCAGGGACTCCCGTCCCGACAGATCGCCAAAACAGTCGAACAGGTTCTGAACGAGCTTCCGGAAGACCTCGCCGATCCGCTGCCGGAAAGCGTCCGCGCAAAATACAAGCTCTGCCACATTCGCTACGCTTTGAAGCAGATTCATTTTCCCGACGACAGCGAAACTCTTGCGACGGCACGTGACAGACTGGTTTTTGAAGAGCTGCTGATACTCCAATTAGGACTGCTAAGGCTGAAAGGGCGCAGACGCGGAGCCGCCGGACTAAGAATCACCGAGGATCACACTGAGGAATTCTGGAATCTGCTGCCGTTTGAGCCGACAAACGCGCAAAAAAAAGCCGCGCTCGACGCGGTAAGGGACATGTCGTCAGAGCGGCAGCCAATGTCGCGTCTGCTTCAGGGCGACGTCGGTTCGGGCAAGACGGCGGTTGCGGCGGCAATATGTCACACTGCGGCGAAAAACGGAATTCAGTCTGCGCTCATGGCTCCCACTGAAATACTGGCTGAGCAGCACTTCAAATCGTTCTCGGAGCTTCTCGAGCCGTGCGGAATCCGGGTCGGACTGCTCACCGGTTCAATGACGGCGGTACAAAAGCGGAATGCACGCGAGCTTGCCGCACAGGGTACGACAGATGTGCTTATCGGCACTCACGCGCTTATTTCCGACGGCGTGGATTTTTCCTCGCTCGGTCTTGTGATAACCGACGAACAGCACCGTTTCGGAGTTAATCAGCGTGGAGCGCTCGCCGCCAAGGGCAATAATCCGCACGTACTTGTAATGTCCGCAACTCCCATTCCCCGCACTCTCGCGCTTATCATCTACGGCGACCTCGATATTTCGGTGCTTGACGAAATGCCAAAGGGCAGAATACCTGTAAGCACATACTTTGTTGACGGGAGCAAGCGCGAAAGGGCTTATAATTTCGTCAAAAAGCACGTTGCCGAGGGACGTCAGGGATACGTTATATGCCCGCTTGTTGAGGAAAGCGACAACAGCGGGGATATGAAAGCCGCCCGCAATTATGCTGAAAGCCTTTCCGAGGGTCTTCTCAAAGGCTGCCGGATAGGACTGCTTCACGGCAAAATGAAAGGCGCGGAAAAGGACGGCGTAATGCAGGCGTTTGCGGCAGGAGAGCTGGACGTTCTGGTTTCCACAACCGTAGTGGAGGTAGGCGTAAACGTACCCAACGCGGTCATCATGATAATCGAAAATGCCGAACGCTTCGGACTTTCCCAGCTTCACCAGCTCAGGGGACGAGTAGGGCGCGGGAGCATACAGTCCTACTGCATTCTTATCAGCGACGCGAAAAACGACGCTTCCGTCTCGCGCATGAGGATAATGTGCGGCACAACCGACGGCTTTGCAATCGCCAACGAGGATCTGAAGCAGCGCGGTCCGGGTGACTTCTTCGGCTCCCGACAGCACGGGCTTCCCGATATGAAAATAGCCGACATGATGACGGATATGCATATATTCTCAATGGCTCAGGAGGCTGCGAAGAAAATTCTCTCTGAAGATCCCGAACTCAGCAAACGGGAAAATTCAGGTCTTAACCGCGAAATATCCGTTCTTTTCGACAGCGAAAGAGCTATGAACTGATATCAAAAAAAGCCGCCGGATTTTTTCGATGATCCGACGGCTTTTTAATATTTTTACGCTGAAACGCTGATGCGGTTTTTTATGTAATCCTTTACCTCGTCCGGCGCGATATTCAGCACAAAAGCAAATTCAAGACTGATTATGCGCTCGGCTTCTCTCAGAATACGTTCATCTGATGCGTTGAGCTTCTTGTGCGCGGCAAGCTGCGCCTTCTGCTTGTTATGTATTGTACCGGCAAGAGCCATGATATCCTGACGGTCGCCGCTCTGCAATATTCTGTTAAATTTCTCCTTGCGCTGCTTGTGGTCGTCAACCCAGTAATCCTCAGAATTTGGGATATTTTCGATTAGTCTGCTGATTTCTTCCTTTGTGACAAGCGGCTTTGCTTTTTCCAGAAGCATCTGATTATTCATCGGCAGATATACGATAGCGTTATCCTTGCACTTGGATCTTAGGACATAATAATCCGTCTTTTTGCCTCCGATAACCTTTTGAGTCGTCTCCTCGATAGTAAAAATTCCTTCCGTTCCGAAAACCACAGTTTCGCCAATGTTAAGCATTTTTCCAATCCACCCCCGATAAAATAAAGTGATATTATTTCACATATACTGTATATTTATTTACGGTATTATTATAACATTTATCCGATGAAATTGACATAGGCTGAATCAACAAACTTTTTACACACTTTTTCGGACTTTTTTGTTTTATCTATTTAAAATACAAAAGCGCAAGAAAATTTTTTTACAATATGCAAAACCGCCGCATTCAGGGATTTTTGCCCCGAATGCGGCGGTTGCTTTATAGCGGAGAAAGAGAATCTGGCTTATTTGCCGGCGTTTTTCTTTTCCTCTTCATTCTGCTTCTTGTGAATGTTGTTGATATCCTCGGTCGTGCCGCCTCCGAAATCATCGGGAGCGCGGAACTTGCCCTTGTCAACCAGACGGAGGAACGCGTCAACAACGTCGCTCTGCAGCTGTGTGCCGCGGACTTCCTTGATAATCGAAACAGCCTTCTCGAAATTCATGCGCTTGCGGTAAGGACGGTTGGAATACATCGCATCGAAGGTGTCGGCGACAGCTATGATCTGCGCCACACGCGGAATTTCATCGCCCTTTAATCCCTTGGGATATCCTCTGCCATCGGGACGCTCGTGGTGGAAGCCGGCGCCTATCGCAAGCTCAGGCATAATGCTGATTCCCTTGAGCGTATCGTATCCGAGAGCCGCGTGGGACTTGATGGTCTTGAATTCCTCGTCCGTCAGCTTGCCGGGCTTGTTGAGAACCTCCGGCGGAACGCCGACCTTGCCGATATCGTGCATAAGCGCGATATTATAGAATTTATCAACCTCTTCCTCGTCGTAGCCCAGCTCTCTGGCAAGCATAACCGTGTATTCAGCCACACGTGAGGAATGACCGTTGGTCTAATTATCCTTCATATCTATGACCTTTGCAAAAGCCTCGACTATTTCACGGATAAGCTGCTTCTGTTCCTTTTCTTTCTTGATGAACTTTCTTGTCTTTGCGCGGTTATACGCCATGACAATCAGCATGAGGAAAAGCAGACCCATTCCTGCGCAGGCAATTCTGAACCATGTCAGCTCGTACATGGACTTTTCCTTGATAATACGCATCGTAATCGGTTCTGAATTATCGCCGCCGGTGCTGATTATGAATTTGTATTCGCCGCCGCTGAGGTTTGTGTAGTCGATAGGCACAAGCTCGCTGCGCTTAACGGTGGATTCATTCTTGTCAAAACCGTCAAGGCGGTATGTGATTTCCGGATTGACGAGCGAATAATTGAACGCGTAGCTGTAAATAGTGAGCTTCCTTGTTGAGGCGGGAACGGTGACCTTGCCTTCTTCATCAAAGAAGAATTTCTGACCGTCAGCCTCAACGTATGGAACAGCGATCTTTATACTTGCGTCATCCTCAAATGTGGTTTCGATATTTACCTTGGCAACACCTGTGGTTCCTGAGATATAAAGCTCGCCCGAATCGGTCAGGTCGCTGTAGGAGTTTGCGGTTGCAATGCAGGAAAGACCGTTGTCCCGTCCGTAATAAACGGGATTGATCTCTTCATTCTTTATCATCTCGTCAGACGAGACAACATAAATTCCGTTGCTGCTCAGTACCCAAAGGTCGCCCTTGCTGTTCTCATAAACGTCGAAATTATTGGAATACGGAAATTTCTCTATCGTGTGAACCATGTATTCCTCGTCAAGATATCCTATGGAATTGCTGGTAATGATCCAGTAGACGTTATTTTGCGTGTCTTTCTTTATTCGCATGACAACCTCGGAGGACAGTCCCGAATCAAGACCCATATGAACGGCGTTTCCATTGTTTATCACATAAATTCCGCCGCCGTCCGTACCCACGATGATATCTCCGGAAAGTCCCTCGGCAACAGTAAGAATCTCGGTGTTTTCTATGCCCTGTTCCTCACCGAATACCTCCGCGACCTTGTCGTCAGCGTCTATGATAGCTACGCCGCCTGTGCATGCCGCGGCGTATCTGCCGTCCTTGAGTTCAATAACGGTTCTCACGCGGTCGGAGGGAAGTCCGTCTTCGGTGGAAAATCTCACAACGGAACCGTTTTCGTATCTCAGCAGACCATTCTCTCCGAATGTGGAGATCCAGAGACGGTTTTTGCTGTCGCGGACAATAGATCTTATCCTGCAATTGGAGAGCATTTCGATAAGATCCTTTCCGCCTAAGCTCTTGCCAGAAGCCGTGGCAGCCTTGGAAAGAGGAATGCTGTCAAGCACCCCGCTCTTGCCTATAACCGAAAGACCGCTGTTCTTGCCGCCGACAAAGAGCATTCCGTCATACATACAGGCGGAATTCACAACTGTCTCGGAAAGACCATACTTCTCAAAAATATCCGTGAACTGGTTGGGAACGATCTTCATAACGCCCTGCTTGGAGGACGCAACCCAGATATTGCCCTGATAATCAGTAATGACGTTTTCAACTGAACTGTAGAGCGGAAGATTGGTAAGTCTGGAAAGCTTGTCGCCGGAAATGATGACAATGCCGTTATCTGCGCAGACCCACATCTGATCGCCGACGCGCTCTATGGAGTGCACATAATTAATGGGAGAAATATCCATTGATTTTATAACTATAGGCTTGCCCATAAGATTGACGCGGTAAACAGTGCTTTGCGATGTGCCAACGACCACAAAGCCTGGATTCTTGGAATCCGGCATTACGGCGCGTATGTCGGAAATACCGATATCCTCAGGAGTGAAGAAATCATTTATCTTTCCGTTCTGCATTTTAAAAATTGAGCCGCCGTTTGTCAGTCCGTAAATAATGCCGTCGTCGCCAAGCTGCATGGAACGAATATATTCATCATTGATCCTGCTGTCGTCAAACTGACTCAGCTTGTTTTCGGCGTCAACCTTCGCTATGCCCTGAATGGTTGCTATATAGATGGTTCCGTCGGTATCCTCCACGATGGAACGAATGGAGGATGATCTCAGACCGTCCTTGTGAGTGAAAAGCTGATAGCTTTCCTTTTCCATGATAGCGAAGCCGCTGTCATTCGTGCCTATCCAGAGACGCGCCCTGCTGTCAACGAAAAGGCTGACAACGCTGGAAATTCCCGTTGTGGAATCAACGCGGTCAAAACTCCTGCCGTCGTAGCGTACAAGACCGCTGTAGCTGCCTATCCAGATGAATCCGTCGGGCGTTTCAACTATGGCGTTGGCTTCCGAAGTGGGAAGACCGTTGGAATTGTCATAGAGAACAGCAGAATAGCCGTCTCCCTTGCCGCTGGGGTCAACTGCGGCAGCCTGCTGATCAGAAGCGGCCATGACGGTATTGGCTGATGTGACTCCGCTGAATGCAAAAGCTGAAAATCCAAGCATCAATGCCATACCGATACACGCGCATGATCTTGTGAATTTGCGTAACAATTGAACCTCTCCCTTAATTTATTCACGAAACGGATTTTTCCGCTTGTTTAAATCATTATACCATACTCTGTTAAAAATGTGCAATATAAATTTATATTTTTAATTTGTATGATTTGTAAAATATCTCGCATGTAAATTGTGTATATTGTATTCTATCTTCAAAGCGTCAACATATTTAATTATGTAATTATGCGTATTCTCGCGCTTATAACGCATATTAACGCGCATACTTCCGGCAGTAAATTCCGTCGGAAGCATGCGCGTTATTTATTAAGATTATCCGATTGTCATAAAAGACCGTGCTTTGCGAGGGTTGCCGCCAGCTTGTCTTTTGCCGCGTCGGTCATTTCATAGAGAGGCATACGGCAGGGACCGGCGTTCATGCCCATCATGTTGAGGGCTTCCTTGACGGGAATCGGGTTGACGTCGATGAAGAGATCGTTGCAGAGGTCAAGGTATTCAAGCTGAAGCTTCATGCTGTCTTCAACCCTGCCGTCAAAGTAGTACTGGCAGATGTTGTGGGCGACCTCCGGAGCCACGTTGGCAAGCACGGAAATAACGCCCTTGCCGCCGAGAGAGAGAAGCGGGACTATCTGATCGTCGTTTCCGGAATACACGTCGAGGCTGTCTCCGCACATCGCCCTGATTTTCGCGACCTGCGAAATATTTCCGCTTGCTTCCTTGATTGCGACTATATTCTCGTATTTTGAAAGCTCAAACGCCGTTTCGGGAGCGATATTTACTCCGGTTCTGCTCTGGACGCTATAGAGTATCATAGGGGTCTTTACGCTTTCGGCTATCATGCCGAAGTGAGCGATAAGTCCGCGCTGAGAGGTCTTGTTGTAATAGGGAGTGACAAGCAGCAGACCGTCCGCGCCCATCTCACCGGCAGCCTGTGAAAGCTCGATTGCGTACTTGGTATCGTTGCTGCCCGTTCCAGCGATAACAGGAACCCTGCCGGCGGTCTGTTCTATAGCGAATCTTATTACCTCCCTGTGCTCGTCGTCGCTGAGGGTAGAGGATTCACCCGTTGTGCCGCAGGTGATGATAGCGTCGGTCTTGTTTTCTATCTGGAAATCGATGAGATCGGCGTAAGCGTCGTAATTAACAGAACCGTCCTCATTCATGGGAGTGACGATTGCAACGCCGGAGCCTGTAAAAATAGTGTTCTTCAAGCGACAGTCCTTCTTTCCTTATTTATTGTAAATTGTAAAAGCTTTATATTAATCAGTGTATTCCGAACGACCGATAAAAGTGAATTTCTTTATTCAAGTCCGCAGGACTTCCTAAAATATTCTCTGAGAGAACGAACGCAAGCGTCTTAATCGAGCCAGCCCTGAGCGCAGAGAAGTTCCGCCATAAGGACAGCGCCACCGGCTGCGCCTCGGAGCGTGTTGTGGGAGAGACAGACAAATTTGTAATCGTACTGTGTATCCTCGCGCAGTCTGCCGCAGCTCACAGCCATGCCGCCCTCAAGGTTGCGGTCGAGCTTTGCCTGAGGTCTGTTGTCCTCCTCGAAGTAGTGAATGAACTGCTTCGGCGCGCTGGGAAGTCCGAGTCTCTGGGGTTCGCCCGCAAACGCCGCCCATTTTTCCTTTATCTCGTCGATGGAAGGCTTGTTTCTGAAGCGCACGAACACCGCCGCTGTATGACCGTCTGAAACCGGCACTCTGAGACACTGAGTGGTAATTCTGATATCGTCGCGGAGAATGATTTTGCCGTCCTCGTATCTGCCCCAGACCTTGAGAGGCTCCTTCTCGGATTTTTCCTCCTCGCCGCCGATATAGGGAATGAGGTTGTCAACCATCTCCGGCCACGTCTCGAAATTCTTGCCAGCGCCGGAAATCGCCTGATACGTGCATGCCAGAACGTCCTCTACGCCGTACTCCATAAGCGGAGTGAGCGCCGGAACATAGCTCTGGATCGAGCAGTTGGACTTGACCGAAATAAATCCGCGCTTTGTGCCGAGCCGTTTGCGCTGCGCTTCGATGATTTTGGAATGATCGGCGTTGATTTCCGGAATTATCATGGGAACGTCCTCTGTGAAGCGGTTGGCGCTGTTGTTGGACATCACAGGGCATTCGTGTTTGGCGTATTTCTCTTCAAGGGCGCGGATCTCGTCCTTTTTCATATCGACAGCGCAGAATACAAAATCAACCAGAGAGGTGATTTTATCTATATCCGCGTCAGCGTCGAAGATCATCATGTCCTCCATTTCCGCCGGCATGGGAACCGACAGCTTCCAGCGGGAGCCGACAGCCTCCTTGTACGTCTTTCCGGCGGAACGCGCACTTGCGGCGAGAGCCGTAACCCTGAACCAAGGGTGACCGGAAAGCAGCGTGGCGAATCTCTGACCCACCATGCCTGTAGCTCCGATAATACCTACATTATAAGACTGCTTCATAAAAATACAGACCTCCAAAAGAATAAATGATGTATTGTTGACAAATAAAACAAAAAAACAAAAAACCGGTTGATAACCGGTCATCAATGCGTTATAATATTAACCGCCGCCTCCGGAACAGGGATTTGAAGCGATACCCGTTCAGCATCGGTCAATATTATCTGAATAGCACTCCATCACGCATGATGACAGTTGCGCGGCTGTTGACCGCACACCCAGGCGCATGCCCTGCCATACGGGCAAGCCCTTCGGCGGCACAACCTTTCCCGCCGGTCTGCCGTCGGCAATGGCTGCCTTGACCGGAGGTACTCTTTTGAATGCCGCACCTCTATCAGAAATTCTGTTTATTTATTGTCTTTAAATTTATTATAGCGTATATTCGCCAAATGTCAAGGGTTTTGCGGCAAATCGTTTGCTGCAAATCACTTGTTTTTACATATAATATGCCGTTCAGTCATACGGTGTTCGCATATCATTCATAAAAAAGGATTGAATCAATTATGAAAACCTCTGATTTTTATTACGACCTGCCGCAGGAGCTTATCGCCCAGCACCCTGTTGAACCGAGGGATTCCTCACGGCTGATGGTGATGGACAGGGCAACAGGCGCCATCGAACACAGAATATTCCGCGACGTTACGGATTATCTCAGACCGGGCGACTGTCTCATCGTCAACGATTCCCGCGTGCTTCCGGCGAGGATATTCGGTGTGCGCGAGGGTGGAGAATCGGTCAATGAATTCCTTCTGCTTACCCAGAAGGAGCAGAATGTCTGGGAATGTCTGACTAAACCGGGAAAACGCGCAAAGGTCGGCAGCCGCTTTGTTTTCGGCGAAGGGCTTATGACCGGCGAGGTAACGGAGGTTTGCGGGGACGGCAACAGAATAGTAAAATTCGAGTGCGGTGACGAATTCTTTTCCGTGCTTGACCGCATAGGACAAATGCCGCTGCCGCCTTATATAACCGAAAAGTTAGAGGACAAGGAGCGCTATCAGACGGTGTATTCACGCGAACTGGGTTCAGCAGCCGCGCCGACTGCCGGACTGCACTTTACCAACGAGCTTCTCGGCAGAATCCGCGAAAAGGGCGTGAAAATCGGATATGTGACGCTTCATGTGGGACTCGGCACATTCCGTCCGGTCAAGGTGGAGGACGTGACAAGTCATGTTATGCATTCCGAGCATTACTGCCTGCCAAAGGAGACAGCCGACCTCATCAACGAAACCCACGCAAACGGCGGGCGCGTAATTTCCGTCGGCACTACAAGCTGCCGTACCCTTGAATCGTGCCCTGTGGAAAACGGCATGATTCAGCCCTCCGATGGCTGGACGCAGATTTTCATATATCCAGGCTATGAATTCAAGGTGATAGACGGTCTTATAACCAACTTCCATCTGCCGGAAAGCACACTTATAATGCTTGTATCAGCATTTGCCGGCTTCGACAGCGTTATGAACGCGTACAGGACCGCCGTGAAAGAAAAATACAGATTCTTTTCATTCGGGGATGCGATGCTTATTCTGAATCTGAATTAGCGCGGCAAACGTAACGCATATAATTCTTTGTGTGATGAATAATGAAATAATCTTTCCGAGATGAAGTAATGTATTGACTTAGCTCCCCCGCAGTGCTATAATAAGCATAGTTCTCTATTTTATACATTTTGTTTCAATAAACAGGGGGTAAAACTATGTTACTTATCATCTATCTTGTTTTACTGGCGTTAGTCTTCCTGATTTCACGCGGGTGGAAGGCAAAGCACAGGACTGTGCTTATTCTCGGCTTGACGGAGCTTTTGATCAGAATGACCGTGATGAAGGATCCGGTTATCGTCTCCGTCGGACGCAGCCTGTACAGCACCGTGCAGGGAATTACATTCGACGATTCAAGCTGGGTTGCGGCTGCCGGCAGAGCGGATGAACTGCTGGAAACTCAGCTATGGCTGATTATCTTCTTCGCCGGCGCGTTCACACTGCAATCAGTATTGCTCGCGTTTTTCTACAGAACGTTCGCTCAGGCAAGGCTCGCTCTGAGGGTTAAAAACGCAAAGAATCAGCTTCTCATTGTCGGTAGAGTCGATGACGCCAAACGTCTTGTTAAAGACACATTAAAAAACAACCGCAGAGCGCGTATAATCTACATTCCCACAGATACTATCCCAGAAGACTCCGAGCTTTACAAGACCTGCCGTATTGAAAAGGAGGACTATCTCAATCACCTCAGACGCCGCGCAAATTACACCGTTATACTGCTGCCTGAGGACGATTACCGCAATCTTGAAAGAGTGAACCTTCTCAACGAATGGGCAGGCAAAAACAACAAGAATAAAGTCAAAATCAAGGTTTCCGTATTTATGGAAAACAATCTGAGAAGATTCCGCGACTTCAAAGCCAACAATCTTGACACATGCGTATTTTCAAGAGAGGAGGTCGCCGTAAGAAGCTTCCTCGACGAGTGCCAGCCGATTGATACTCTTATCCGGACAAACTCATTTGAAAAAAACGGACTGCCTTATCTGACGGATCCGTTCAAGCTCTGCGTTATAGGCTTCAGCAGCATAGCTCAGGAATTTCTTCTCCTGACCTACGAGAATACAGCCTTTCTCACAAAGGAAGATGGCGTTAAGCCCTTCGGCGCTCTTGTGATAGACGATAAGCTCGAAACAAGAAAGGAAGCCTTTCTGACAGAGATTCCGCATCTGGCTCAGAGCAATGAAATCGCGTTCCTCAAGGCGGAATATCATTCCGACAAGTATTTCGCCGCCATAAAGAAATACGCGGCGGAGTGGGATCAGATACTTGTTTCCACCGACGATACCAAGGCGAATATCGACATAGCCATGAAGCTATGCCGCGTATACGACGCACTCGGTATATTCGATTCAAGACCGCAGATCGTTGTTATTCTCAACGACGGCTGCGCCGGAGCCAAGCACCTGCTCGACAAGTACGAGAATATAACGGTTGTGGACGTTAACAGCCGTCTTATGAGCTATCAGACGCTTATTGACAGAAGCGTTGATCTGTCCGCGCAGGACGCAAATGCAAATTACAATCAGCTCAGTAACCGCGGCACGGGCTGGAGCAGTCTCGGCACATTCCTCGAAGCCTCCAACCGCGCTCTCGCGCTCGACGCGCCCGTAAAGAAAAAGCTATTTGCGATGTCGTCGGCTCCACAGTCCGATACAATGGAATTCCTCGCAAAATACGAGCATTCCCGCTGGATGGCATTCAGCTTCGCGCACGGCTGGGTTCCAATGCCGGTCAGCGAGCTTACTCCTGAGGATCTTGCGGAATTCAATACAAAGCACGCCGATCAGAAGCGTCACACATGCCTTATTCCGTGGGACGAGCTTGACAAGCTTCCGCAGAAATCGCCAGGTAAAGTCAAGTCATACGACAGGGATACCGTCTGGCGCGCTCTCGGCAATCCTAAGAAAGTTTAATCAGGGAATCTCACTGCCGCGTTTGCCGGTATCAGCCTGAATTGAGAGAAGATGAAAAAATGCAGTACATTCTTGTCACAGGGGCAAACGGCGGCATGGGAAGAGCTGTAACGGAGCTTTTCGCTTCCCGCGGCTTTCGCGTGTTTGCCCTCGACAGGGACGCGTGTGAGCCGCGGGAAAATATTATTCCCGTCCGCGCCGACGTAACAGACGAGGAGAGCGTAGCCGCCGCGTTCGACGTGATAAGCGGCACGACGCGGGAGCTTTGCGGAATAATACATCTCGCCGGCATATACATGCTCGATTCGCTTGTGGAAATGCAGCCGTCCGAATTTGAACGCGCATTCAGAATCAACGTCGGCGGCGCGTTCCTCATAAACAGGACATTCCTGCCGCTTCTAAAAAAGGGAGCGAAAATCATTATGCTGACAAGCGAGCTTGCCGTGCGGGACCCGCTCCCCTTCACGGGACTTTATTCAGTGACAAAGACCGCGCTGGATCAGTATGCGTATTCTCTGCGAATGGAGCTTCAGCTTCTGGGAATAAGCGTGTCCGTGCTGCGAGCCGGAGCGGTTGACACCGGAATGATAGGAGTCTCTAAGCGTGCGCTCGACATCTTCTGCCGCAATACAAGGCTATACGCGTTCAACGCCGGACGGTTCAGGGAAATCGTGGACAATGTGGAGGCACGGCGCATTCCTCCGTCGGATATCGCCGGAAGGCTCTATCGGATATTCCGCCGGAAAAATCCGGCGTTCGCTTATTCCATCAACCGCAACCCGCTGCTGATAATGCTGGATATGCTGCCAAAGGGCGCGAGATTTTTCATAATCAAAAAAATACTATCGGCTTAGAAGGAGATTAAATTGAAAATCGACGTTTCTGAGTTCTCCAAAAAATACCGCGTCAGACTGCTGGATTCCTCCGATGTTGCCGAAATTCTTTCTCTCTGCGAGGGCAATCCTCAATTCTACGAGCATTGCCCTCCGTTTGTCACGGAACAGAGCATTATTGACGACATGAAAGCGCTGCCGCCGCGCAAGGATTATTCCGACAAGTATTACGTCGGTTACTTCGACGGGGAAAAGCTCATTGCCGTCATGGATTTCATCATGGCATTTCCTGACGAAAGGACGGCATTCATAGGCTTCTTCATGACCGACGCTTCCGTGCAGAACGCGGGCGTGGGGAGCGGAATTATCGGAGAGCTTTGCGGCTTTCTCAGAGGCATTGGAATTTCAGCCGTCCGGCTGGGCTGGATCGACAGCAACCCGCAGGCAAAGGGCTTCTGGCAAAAGAATCGTTTCGTCAGAACCGGCTTATCATACGATACGGAGAATTACACGGTCACAGTCGCCGAACGAATTCTGAACTGAATATACGAAAAAAAACCGTCCGGAAAGGCGGCGCAGAAATAGATGCGCCGTTCTCCGGACGGGAATTTTTTTATGTGAGTAATTTCAGGAGCGTTTCTTCGGGTCATTATTTTTCCTGCCGGACAAACGCCGGAATAGCTCCTTGAGTCATTTGAACATGGAATAATTGTTCGCTCTCAGCACAACGCAGCTCATTGGCTTTATCGTCACGACTCCGTTATACACAGACGCGTTGCCGAAAACCGTGCGTGCGCCGTTGAAGCCCTTGGGGAGATTGATGTGATGCTCGTTGAAGTCGGAGCGGTTGACCGCGACAAAGACGGAATCCCTCTTGCCCCTGCGGACGAATGACATAACCGCGTCGCAGCACTTTACAACCTCAAATTCGCCGTCGGTCAGACAGTCCACGTCGTTCCTGAATTCTCCGAGACGCTTGTACCAGTCGATAAGTCCCTTGTCCTCTCTGCCCCACGGGTATGTCGAACGGTTGAAGGGATCCTTGTAACCCTCGACTCCCGCTTCATCGCCGTAATAGATGCACGGCACGCCGGGGAGAGTGTATTGCAGCACGGTTGCGAGCTTCATCTTGATAATGCCCTTTTCGCGCTGTTCGGGGGACATTTTTGCCTGCGCCTGCCACTCCCTGCCGCGGTTGTGCGCAGGCTCGCCTGCCAGAATTGTGATAGCGCGTTCGGTGTCGTGAGTGCCGAGCGAATTCATGAGAATCCGTGTCACCTGAGGCGGGTAATTCTCCATTATATTGTTGACGACCTCGATCGCCTCATCTGCCGACCAGCCGGTGAGGAAGCCTAAAATAACGTCCTTGAACGGATAATTCATCACGGTGTCGAGCTGCTTGCCGAGAAGATAACGCCTGCGCTCGCCGTAAGCGACCTTATTGCTTGCGTCCTCCCAGACCTCGCCTATTATCAGAGCGTCGGGATCGATCTTCTTTGCCGCGTAGCGCACTCTGTCAAGGAAAACGTCCGGCAGCTCGTCGGCGACGTCGAGACGCCAGCCGCCCGCGCCCTTTTCAAGCCACGAGCCGACAGTGCCGCCCTCGCCGGTGTGATATTCGATGACGTCCGGCTCTTCCTCCTTGACTTCAGGCAGGGTGCTTATGCCCCACCACGAATGATAATTGTCCGGCCACTGATAGAATTTGAACCACGAATAATACGGCGATTCCTTGGAATTGTAAGCGCCGAGGGTGTCGTAGCGCTTCTCCTTGTTGAAATAAACCGAATCGTCGCCCGTGTGGGAGAAAACGCCGTCTATGACTATGCGTATACCGCGCTTTGCGGCTTCACGGCACATCTCGATGTAATCCTCTTCCGTGCCGAGCAGGGGGTCAACCTTGCGGTAATCGGCGGTATTGTAGCGGTGATTCTCGTGAGCCTCAAAAATAGGATTTATATAAAGACAGTTTACTCCGAGAGATCTGATATAGTCAAGTTTTTCCGTAATGCCCTTGAGATCGCCGCCGAAGTAGTCGGAATTGGTTATCATTCCGCGCTCGTCGGGCGCCCAGTCGGGCTGTTCGTCCCAATTCAGGTGCATTTTCCTGCCGTAGGGAATATTCTCATGCACAACGCCTGACTTGCGGAAGCGGTCGGGGAATATCTGATACATAATGCCGCCGGAAAGCCAGTCGGGGGTCTTGAATGTGTTTTCGTAAACCGTGAGCTGCCACGCGACGGGCTGCGACTGAAGCTCGCCGAGACCGTAGCGCGTGCGTCCGAGATACTTTGTGCCGGACGATGTGGAAAGCTCGAAGTAATAGTAATTGAGCGACGTAACCTCAGGGGTGTAATCCACCTCCCAGTATTCAAAATCGCTGCCCTCCATGCCGCACCAGAAGAGATTGCCTCTGTCAACCCTGTTCTCATGCTCGTTGTGTATGACGAGCGTTGCGGCGGTACAGCAGAGATAGCGCGGCAGACACACCTTGAAATGAACCGGCGTGCCGTTTGAAACGGCTCCGGTAGGCTTGCGGAAAAAAGGATCACGCGAATTGAAAAGCGTTTTTTTCATACCGTATCCTCCTCGGTTTTCTTTTATTTTTTAAGTCCCCATATATTCGCGGCGTAGTCCTCGATGGAGCGGTCGGCGGCGAATATGCCGGACTGAGCTATATTGACAAGACTCATGGAATTCCATTTGTACTTGTCGAGATAGAGAGCGGAAGAATCGTTCTGCGCTCTGCAATAGTCGTTGAAGTCGGCAAGCACCATATACTGATCCTTATTGAGCAGCGAATTCACAACGTCGTGGAACTGCTTGCCGCCGAAGCCCGCGCTCACAAAATCAAGCGCCTTGTGGAGCTGCTGATTGTTGTTGTAGCAGTCGCGGGGGGAATAGATATTCTTGAGTCTCTCGGCTTCCGGAGTTGACATACCGAATATGATGATGTTGTCGTCGCCCACCGCCTGATGAATTTCGACGTTTGCGCCGTCCTCAGTGCCGAGGGTGATCGCGCCGTTCATCATGAATTTCATGTTGCTGGTTCCGCTCGCCTCAGTGCCGGCGAGGGAAATCTGCTCGCTTATCTCTGCCGATGGAATGAGCTTCTCGGCGACGGTCACGCGGTAGTTTTCGAGGTAGACCACCTTGAGCTTGCCGTCAACGCGCTTGTCTTTGTTGATGAGGTCGGCGAGGGCGCAGATGAATTGGATTATCTGCTTTGCGAGGAAGTAGCCCGGGGCTGCCTTTGCGCCGAAGATGTAGGTCTTGGGCGTGAAGGGCGCGTCGGGATTTTCAAGAAGCCACTGGTACTGTGAGAGAATGTGAAGCGCGTTGAGGTGCTGTCTCTTGTACTCGTGCAGACGCTTTACCTGCACGTCGAATATCGAATCCGGATCTACTGAGATACCGTTGTTCTTGAGAATATAATTGGACATCTCGATCTTGTTGCGGTGCTTGATCGCGGCGAGCTTTTCGAGCACTGACTTGTCGTCCTTGTACTTCATCAGGTTTTCAAGCTTTGAGGCGTCCTTTACAAAGCCGTCGCCGATAAGGTCGGTGATAAGCGAGGCAAGACCGGGGTTGCTCTGATTGAGCCAGCGGCGGTGGGCGATGCCGTTTGTGACGTTGGTGAATTTCTCAGGCATAACGCTGTAGAAATCCTTGAATACGCTGTCCTTGATTATCTGGCTGTGAAGCGCGGAAACGCCGTTGACATGGTGGCAGGAAGCGACGCAGAGATTTGCCATCTTTACCCAGCCGTCGCGGATAATGCTCATGCGTGCGACCTTGTTGTAATCGTAGCCGGTGCGCTGATCCATTTCGGCGCAGAAGCGGCGGTTGATCTCGCAGATTATCTGATAGATGCGGGGGAGCTTGGACTTGAAGAGATCCTCGCTCCAGACCTCAAGGGCCTCAGCCATAACGGTGTGATTGGTATACGCCATGACCTTGGTCGTCATTTCCCACGCTCTGTCCCAATCAAAGCCGCACTCGTCCATGAGCAGGCGCATGAATTCGGGAATGGCGAGGGTGGGGTGAGTGTCGTTGATGTGAATGGCGTTGAATTCGGCGAAATTCTCCATGGAACCGCCGTGTCTGCGGAGATGGCGCTTGACTATATCCTGTACCGAGGCGGACACAAGGAAGTACTGCTGTGAAAGACGCAGGCTCTTGCCCATGATGTGATTGTCGCCGGGGTAGAGAACCTTCGTGAGCATTTCAGCCATTGCGTTCTGCTCCATTGCGCGCATATAGTCGCCCTCGTTGAAGAGCTTCATGTCGAAGTGGGGGCATTCTGCCGCCCACAGACGCAGGGTGGAAACGCCCGAACCGTCCTTGCCGGCGCACATCATGTCGTATGGCACAGCCTTGATGATATTGTAATCCTTATGCTCGGCGTGGTGATAGCCGTTGTTCCAGCTTTCCTCTACTCTGCCGTTGAAGCGGATATCCACAGCGTCCTCGCGGTGGGGGATCATCCAGACCTCGCCGCCGGGAAGCCAGAATTCGGGAAGCTCGGTCTGCCAGCCGTCGATTATCTTCTGGTTGAAAATGCCGAATTCGTACCGCAGGGAATAGCCCATGCCGCAGTAGCCGTCGTTTGCCAGACCGTCGAGGAAGCAGGCGGCGAGTCTGCCGAGACCGCCGTTGCCAAGACCCGCGTCCGGCTCCTGGTCGTATATTTTTTCAAGTGTGGTATCGTACTCGGCAAGGCACTGTGAAACCACCTTTTCGAGATTGAGGTTGTAGAGATTGTTGCGGAGGGAGCGTCCCATAAGGAATTCCATACAGAGATAGTACACTCTCTTGCCGTTATTCTTGTCATACTTGTCGGCAAATTCCTTGCGTGCCTCAAAGAGGATATCGCGCACAACGAGTACGATTGCCTTATAGATGTGGTCGTTGTCAGCGTCCTCAGGCTTCAGCCCGTAGTGATGGGAGAGCTTGGCGTCGATGAGGGACTTCATTTGCTTTGCGTTCAGGTTGTTCATAAAAATAAGCCTCCGGGAGATTTTTTATAACGCGGCTCGTAATGATTGTTTTTTTCTCCCCGAAATGCCGCAATTCAGGGATTGACTTATTTATTTTAGCATATTTTTATCGTAATTTCAAGAATCAAAATGACAATACGCAATCAGATATTTGTGCAATTTTTATATATAAACACATCAACAAGTTCAAAAGCATGTGCTGTTTGTATATATTTACAAAATTGTTATCAAATTGTTATAAAAGTAACGTTTTTATTATGCGGCGTCGGGATTATTTTGGATATATTTTCAGCGGTCAAATCAGATATGCAAACAAAAACAGCGGCGCCGTATTCCCACGAGAATATGATACCGCTGTTGTTTTAATCAGTCTTAAATTGTCGCAATGCAATTGCCTGTTTTTTTCGATATTATCAGGCGGCTTTATTGTTTTTTGCCTTTTATTACGAGAAATGCCACGCATCCTGCCGCGGCTAAAAGGATAATTGCGCTGAAGGCAACAATTGCTGCGGGAAATTCCGAGGATGAATCATTTGACGAAGCGGCAATTTCGGTGACGACTTCAGGCGCTTCTCCGTCGTTTGCGGAAATAGCATTGCCTCCAACATAGAGATTATAGCCATTGAGGAAAATATTGCTGTTTTCCGCGTCGGCATTTGTAAGGCTGTCAACATACGAATCGCCGGTCAGCACTATTACTGAATCCGCGTCAAGCGCAAGCGAAACGCTGCCGCCCTGATTCGCGCCGTTTATTGTACCCTTATATGTCGAAGAATCCGCAAGCTCCATTGAAAGCGCGGAAATGCTGTCTATCACGATATCTCCCTCGGCTGTCTGTTCTGACAGGCTGAATGTGACCTTTCCGCCGTTGGAACCGCTGTTTCCCCACGCTGAGGACTCGGCACGGAGAAGTACTCCGGTTGGATCGTTGTTTACGATGGCGTTGTTTTTCAGGCTGATAACGCTATTGGTATTGGTGATATAGAATGTATCGCCCTTGTTAGTTATGATAGTGCTGTCGTTGGCGGTGAAGTATGACGTACCCTCCGAGGCGTCGCCTGACATTGACTGATAAAGGAAGATGTTTTTGTAGGTTTCCGACTGTCCGTTGAGCGTATTGTTTGTATCTGTGAGGACAGTGTTGTTAAGCGTGACAGAATTCGCGCCTTCCACAACCACGCCTTCGGAAGAATTCGACGTCAACTGAGCGTTATTCACGGTAATATCCGCGGTTGAATAAATTGCGGGAGAGCCTTGTCCGTTGGTGGTATATGAGCCGCCGTTGACTGTCATCGTTCCGCCGCCCCTGTCGCTTCTGATCGCCGCGGAGGAATTGCCCTGTGTTTCCACAGTGAGATCATCCGCGTTGAGCGTGCCGCCGCCGGTAACCATAATGCCGCCGGAATTATTGGCGCTTGTGTTTATCGTCGTGCCGCTTATATTGATTATGCCTGTGCCGTAGGCGAATACGCCGTTGGCATGAGCGCCGTCCGTGGTGACGCTGCCGCCCTCGATGTTGAGCGTCGCTCCGTTATAGACCAGCACGGCTGCGTTTGTGCCGTAGAAATCTGAGCTTTCGCTGCTCTCGTCGCCGGATTTGCTTACGGTGATATTTTTGAGCGTCGATTCGCCGCCCGAAACGAGCAGCGCGTTTTCGCCGCCTGTCGTGCTTTTGTACGAACTGCCGCTCCCGTCGGTTGAAGAATCAATTGTCGCCGCGCCGGTGTAGCTCACCGACGCCGAGCCGCCGCCCATGCCGTCGGGCGGATCCCCTGGAGGATCGCCCATCGGACCTCCGTCGGGAGGATCGCCCATCGCGCTGCCGCCAGGAGGATCCCCTGGAGGATCGCCGTTTGGCGAGGCAAATACATTCGTCGTCAGAAACGACATTGCAAAGATCAGCGAAAGCGCCGAAGCTACAAATCTTTTTTTATTTTCATTCATGATAAATACCTCCGATATTTTAATTTTCAGTTTTTCCGGTCAGGCATTTTTTATTTCCTTGACCTTATGGCATTATTGTAAATGCCTTAACTTAAATTTACTTTAAACTATGATATTTATTGTAGTACATAGAATATTAAATCAAAGGAGTGTTTAAAGCCTTATGAGAAGACAATATTTTTATCCTGGCAGAAATCACATCATATATCCATCAGATAATTCCGGCGACGAACAGACGGTTATACCGAAAAGCTGTTCATGTTGCCCGCGTCCGCCTTATCCGGTTCCCGGACCTCCGGGACCTCCTGGTCCACAGGGTCCGAGAGGTCCTATGGGACCAAGAGGACCTCAGGGACCGTTCGGTCCGCAAGGTCCTCAGGGCGAGCAGGGTCCGCAAGGTCCTCAGGGTGAGCAGGGTCCCGCAGGTCCTCAGGGCGAACAGGGTCCCGCAGGTCCTCAGGGTGAGCAGGGTCCCGCAGGTCCTCAGGGTGAGCAGGGTCCGCAAGGACCTCAGGGCGAACAGGGTCCGCAAGGTTCTCAGGGCGAGCAGGGTCCCGCAGGTCCTCAGGGTGAACAGGGTCCCGCAGGTCCTCAGGGCGAAGCCGGAGGCGTTCTGGGCTTTGCGGATTTCTATGCTGTAAATCAAGACGCGGAAACAATCAATCTTCAGCCCGGGGAGGACTATCCCCTGCCGGAGAACGGCGCGTCGTCAGGCGGAATCACCAGAATTGACCAGACCTCATTCAATCTCGCTGATACGGGAAGCTATCTTGTAATGTTCAATGTAACAACAATTCAGACTCCCAAGTTAGGACTGACGCTTAACGGTGAAATGCAGGACTATTCCATTGCAGGACGACCGTCCGGCGGCTCCGAGATAACCGGAATGACAATTATCTCCGTCACTCAGGAAAATTCAGTGCTTACGCTGCGCTATCCCGACGGTCAAACAGAAGAAACAAGCGCCGTTCCCGCTGAAAATCCGCAGCTTGACACCACATCTCATATGGTTATAGTTCAGGTAAGCTGACGCCTTACAGCCATAATTATTCAATAAAAAAGAACCGATCTGCCTTTCGCGGATCGGTTCTTTTGAATCAATCATTATTATTTATTTCAGAGGATTTACGCTTGCGAGACAAGCCGTCAAGAAACCTGTCAACAGGGGCAAACAACATCGGATAAAGAGCGATATCCACAAAGCTCACGATAAAATATCTCAAAGAACGCACCGCGTGGGAAAGTAACGAGCCGGAATACAGAAAGTCGTTGTCAAACGGCAGTTTGGTAATACTGCTCAGTCCGAAAAATATCAGCACGCCTCCCGTCAGACGAATCACACAGCGGAACGGCGACTTTGTGCTTTCAAAATTGACAAACCTTTGCTCGAAAAAATCCGCCGTAAAAAAGCCTGTAAGCAGTCCGAACATAGTATAGTAATCGTCGCTCTTGCAGTAGAACCACCCCGGAATCACCATCAGGAGCAATACCCCGTAAAAAACCAATCTGTTTTTGACGACATTTTCAGAGAAAGAAATCAGCAGTATCGAACAAAGACCCAGAAGCCAGCCGCAGAGTACGTCTGTCGGGAAATGCACTCCGAGGCATATCCTTGATAAACCGCACAGCAGCGGAATAATAATTCCGGCAGCCGTAAACGCTCTGTTATTTCCGAAAACAGCCATTGAAGTGAAGAGCGAGACGGAGTTTGTCGAATGACCGCTCGGAAAGGAATAGCCCTGCACAGTGAGATCATAAATATCGCCTTCGGAAGAGACAGGACGCAGACACTTTATCGAGGGATTGTCACAATAAGGACGGCGGCGAAGAAAGACGTTTTTAAAAATGGTAGTTGCTGTTCCGGCAAAGAGCAGTGTCAGCCCGACTTTCTTTCCGAATTCCTTGTCAAGACACCAGTATAAAAGCCCGAGTATTCCCACGCAGACAAGCTCTTCTCCGAAGAGAGAAAAGAACGAAGCCGCGTAAGTGCCGAATGTGCCCAAGTGAGCCTGAATCCATTCCATCAGACTTACTTCCCATTCATAATAAAACGTATTGCCGGATACGGCTGTCATTAATGTCATATTGACTTGTCCTCCTGTTCTTCTCATTATTTCGCAATCATTTGTTTTTACTCATGCGCTCTTTCAACTGCGGATATGTCACGCCGTATTTTCTGGCAATATCGCGGGCATAACTCTGTCCGCATGGCGGCGCAAGCGATATCTTGTAGGAACGCTCGCCATTATCTATTCCGGTTATAAGGCTGGCGACATTGCTGTCGTTCGGTTCGGAATTGTTCAGCTCGTCAAGATTCATAGCAAGCTCGTGCATATGTGTGTTGAATATTGCTCTCGCGCCGAGATAGTGCATTGCCTTTACAACGTCCTTGGCTATATACAAGCCTTCCTCGAAGTTGGTGGTGGCAAGGGATTCGTTGAGAAGCAGCAGGCTGCGGTCTGTGGCATGCTCAAATATTTCGCTCAGCCGCTTTGACTCCTCGCCTAATCTGCCGAGATCCACAGTGCGGTTTTCGTCGGCTGGAAAATGGGTAAAAATATTATCCACGGGTGAGAGAATGCATCTGCTTGCGGGTACATACAGCCCGTGCTGCGCCATAAGGAAGATCAGTCCTACCGCTTGGGTAAAGGTCGTTTTGCCGCCGCGGTTGGGACCGGTGAGTATGTAGACCCTGCGCTCCGAACGGAAATCAAATGAATTGGTGACAATGTTGATTTCATCGCCGTCGGTCTTTTTGAGTCCTAACTTGAAATTGTAAAGTCCCTCGGCGTAAAATTCGCGTCTTTCCCCCGGAATGATCTCCGGTCTGCAAAGCCTGACTCCGGCAGACGCCATTTCCTCAAACAGTTCCGCCCATTTGAGATAGAACGTCAATTCGGGTATAAGCGAAATGAGAGAATATCCGCCAATGTCAACATATTTGGCAAGCACGTCGTTGAGCTTTCTCACCACAGGCTTGAGCATGTCGGTAATAACGGCGTTGAGGTTGTTCATAAGGGGATTGGTTTCCGCGTCTCCCGCGACGTAGACCTTGGCAAGTCCGCTCAGTACAGCCTGATTCTTTGCTGCCGACTGTCTGGAAACAGCAAGCAGACCGCTGCCTGTCTTTGGCGTGCGGAATTTCATGGAATCGTTTTCCGTGCCGTTGTGGAGGCATTCTTTTGAAGAGGCAAACTCGTAGAAGCTGGAAAGAACGCCTGCGTGGGTGTAATACTTATTGTTGACCGAGACCACTCCGACCTCCACAGGCGAAAGGGTACGGTTGAGATTGACTCCCAACGTGATGCTTTTTATATTGCCGGTGTCGCTGACGACTCTCTTGATGTCCTCTTTCAGCGCGGGGAATCCGCTGTCGGAATGAATATGCCTCACAAGCTCCAGAAGCTCCTTCAATCCCTCCGAATGAATGTCGCCGTTTTCGAGGATTGTCTTTATGCCTGTCACGCAATCGATGTAGGAATCCAGCTCGTTGAGACGGTTGATAATCTGCCATATGCTTGCGGCTTCACTGTCGCGGGCATGCTTATGAAGGCTTTTGAGAAATTCCAGTTGTTCCAAAAGTTCGGCAATATTCTGTCTGAGCGCTGGGTGACGGAGAATGTCGTCAAACACTTCCACACGGTACTTCACCACGCGGGCGCTTGAAGGCATCTGACGAAGCATTTTGAAAATCACGTTGCGGTCGTATTCCTTCTTGGAAAGACGGGCGCAAAGCAATTCAATCGAAAGATCGTTGCAGCAGTCGTCACTCAGCTCCTTATATTCTCTCGGACAGTCGGAGGGCCACATCAAACTGAATTCTGCCATTCGGATTACCTCATTTCTTTATAAAATGAATGCTCTGTATAATTCAGCCAGCGGATATTCCTGTCGTCCTCTGACAGCAAAAAAGCGCACGCGTCTCAGATTACCTTTTCAACGCCGCTATCAGCTCCGACAGGGAATTGATTCCCAGCAGGTACAGCACGCTGTAAAGCGCTATTGACATCGGCTTTGCGAGCAGAATGATAAGCGAATAGGTCTTCCACGACATTTCAGTGGTTCCGGCAAGATAGCAGATAAGACCGTCCGGCGCGCCCGGAAGGAATATCGCTATGGCAAACAGCTTGGCAAAACGTCCGTGATTGCTTGTCCAGTTTTCGTACTTTTCTATCGACTCCGGCTTGAAAAGCCTGTACATCAACGGCTTGCCGTAAACTCGTGAAATGGCAAACACAGCGAAGGAGCCTGCTATAATTCCGATGTAATTGTACACAAATCCCCACCACGGACCAAACAGGATAACTCCGCCTAAAAGCGTTACGCCGCCTGGAATTATGGGTATAATGACCTGAACCGCCTGAAGTATGATAAAGATAAGAGGCGCCCAGATACCGTAGCTGTCCATCCACGCCTGAAGCGCCTCCACCGACGAGAACGCCCCTCTGAGATAGCCGATAATCCCCAGTACAACGCAGCCGGCAAGCAGCAGCACGGTAAATATTCTGCTTATAATCGTTACTGCGCGGTTTCCCTGTTTTTTATAAATCTCATCGTTTCCCGCGCTTTTGCTTTCAGCCGCGGGAGCTTCCGCAGTCTGCGGCGCCTCACCGCCTGTTTCTGTTGCAACCATTTTTTCCGTATTTTCTGACATATCGCTGTTCCTTCCTCTTAAAATATAATTGATGAAAAAGCATAGAGCATTACATATAGAGTATAGTATGATTTAACGTCTTTGTCAAATGGTTTATGAACATGATAAGACACATTTCCTTATCGCATATACGTAGAATTTTTGAAATAATAATTGTATATATTGACTACCGTAATGTAAATACACAATAAAAATCCAATATCAAATCATACTTGGAATTTGAATTGCAAAATGTAAAATATCAGAATAACAAAGCAATTCGGAATTCAGCTCATTATTTGAAAATTTTTTTGACTAATTAGAAATTTAATGCTATAATTATTATGTAATGGATTGGGGATGAAAAAATTATGATCGCTGATTTTCTGTTTGTTTCCAATGACAAATACGTAAAGTACCTCGGAATATGCACTTATTCTGTAATGCACAACATGTGTCCGGTCGTGGATAAATTAAGGCTTTTCATTATGGACTGCGGCATTTCAGAGGAAAATATATCACGACTCAAAAAACAGGCAAGTAAATTCCGTAACGCGGAAATAATCTTCTTCAACATCGAGAAAAAATTATCGGAGATCGTTCCAAAGGTTCCGAATAACTGGAACAGGGCAATTTACGGCAGGCTGCTGATGGATCGTCCGATACCAGAGCTTTTCACATTGCCGCTCGACGGGAAATGCATAGGAGGCGTTTCCGACGGAGAGAGCTTTCAGCGCAAAACCGCTCTCGGAATTGACCTCGCATATCCCTATATAAATTCCGGCGTTCTCGTTATCGACACGGAGAGATGGGTCAGCCTTGACGCCTCAGAAAAAATAATCGACTATATCAACAGCTTTCCCGAAAAGCTCGTCTATCCCGATCAGGACGCCATCAATTTTATCCTGCGCGACGAAATCAAATTGTTAGAGCCGCGCTACAACATGCTCCTGATGATATGCGAACGCGATATCCCGAAAATACTCAAGTATTCAAAGGATTATATCTACAATGAGGAACAAACACGATCAGCTCTTTATCACGGCTGCA
This sequence comes from uncultured Eubacteriales bacterium, assembly GCA_900316455.1. Taxonomy (GTDB): domain Bacteria; phylum Bacillota; class Clostridia; order Oscillospirales; family Acutalibacteraceae; genus RUG762. Next base: position 21,449 of record ONCX01000025.1, on the reverse strand, counting down.
TATATCACTACGCCGGACATAACATGTGGTCGTGGAGCGGCATAACTCCGGCGCACGAAATCATCTTCAGGAAATACCACAGACTATGCGACTGGCGCGGCGAGAAAAGAACCGTGGGAAAACTCAGGGATTTTATTATATGGTCGATGGTTCTGTTCAAAAGGTTGCTCATAGGCGAATTAAGACTTACACGCAAAAAAATGAATGAGGATTTTACCGCTTAAACTCACAAAAAGCCGTACCGCTGTATTGCCAGAATACAACGGCACGGCTGTTTTTTTATACGCTGTCAGATTATCAGAATCAGTCCTTTTTGACTATCTCAGCTTCAGGCGCGTTTTTCTTGACGCTCTCAATTCCGTTGAGACAGCCGCCCTTTGCCTTGTAGCCCTCGGAAACGGCAATTATCTCGCCGTTTCTCGCCTTGAGACGGAAACGGTACTCGCCAGCCTTGTCAACATACACTTCAAACTTGGGGTGCTTCTGCTTTACAACCTCTTCGACGGTCTGATCCTCGATCTCGCCGACGCAGTTGTTCTTTACGCTCTCAATGCCCTTCATGCATGCCGCTTCGGTTGTATAAACCTCAGACGTTGCGATGACCTCGCCGTTAGTCGCCTTGAGGTCAAACTTAATGCCGGTGTTGGTACGTTTTACTACGAATTTTCCCATGATATTAACATCCTTTCAGGTTTTAACAGTATTACCGCATTGCTTATAGCATATTCATATGCGGTTCCGCAAATTTATTTTAACACATGTATGATATAATGTCAACAAAATTCGGGCTGTTTTTTATATTTTAATATCAAATACTCATATAATTATATACTTATAATGGGCTTACGGCGTTACATTCCGAAGAAATCCATTTCCTTGCCCTGCTCGTGGCGTTTCAGACAGTAAAAATATATCATGTAGGCATATGCCGAACGATAGGTGTTTTGGGAGTGTATCTCAAAATAATCCTTTTCGCCGACGGCTATCTGTATTCTGTTCTTGTGAACGCAGCTCAACTTGGAAATATCGTCAAACTTCCACACGAATTTCTTCGCGCCGGTGCTGACCGTATTGCCTTCAGCGTCGGTTTCGAGAGCGTCCTTTGCGTCGAATTCCAGCCTGTCGCAGTAAAGAGCAAAGCTGCCCTCTCCTATAAGCACGTTCTTTTCGGCACGCCTTGCCCTGTAAAGCTCGTTTGACGGCGTGATAATAACCGGCTCTACGCCAGTCGCGTCGTAATTGCCGCCGCTCACAAACTTCACCGCCTGTTCGCGCTGCCAGTCGTCCCATCTGTCGAACGAATCGAAAACCAAATCCTCGCCCTCAAAAAAGCCCTCGCTGTTCATTGTCACCCTGTAGCCGCATTCGGTGCAGAATATGCTGTCGCCTTCGCTCTTCATGGTCATAAGCCTGCCGCATTTCGGACACTGGAAGAGCATTCTCTCCGCGCCTTCGAGCAGGTTGTGACCCTTGAAGGTTACGTGCTGCTCACGCTGATATTCCATCTCGTTGAAGCTGAGAGCGTCGCAGATCGCCGCGTAAATCTCGTCCACCGACATTTTGGCAAGCTCCTCCGGCTCGATGACGCGCACAAGCTCGCAGGTCGTTCTGCCCTTGCGCCACGAATTGCTCCACCTCGGCTTGGTAAGATAGCTTCCCTTGACGTTGAAAAGCGCGAGCGGCATCTTGAACTGCTTTACCAGCTTGGCTATCGCGGGAGCGATGTAGCTTGTCTTGGAAGAATAACAGCAGTTGGCTTCGGGGAATATCAGCAGACTTCCGCCGTCCTTCCGCACCTGCATCGCCTCCTTGATGGATTTCAGATCCATCTGGGCGCGCACAATTGGTATAGGTCCCGCAACGTGAGCCACAAATCCTCCGAATATGGGATTCTTGAAAAGATGATCGCTCGCCAGCGCGTGAACCACTCCGGGCACTGAATTTATAACCATCAGCGGATCGAGGTCGCACGCGTGGTTGCAAAGTATCATGTAGGGGCGGTTTGTCAGGTCGTTGCCTGTGCGCTTGAAATTCGCCTTTATTTTCAGGAACGCCATTGTCAGCGGTCTGCCTATTGCAAACCAGAATTTATGCCTGGGCAGATTGTATTTCTTTTTTGGCGCTTTCTTTTTGCCGTTTCTGCCTTTATCCTGAATAGCTTCATTCCTGCCCGCGGTTTCCGCCGCCGCTGCCTTTTCCTCTGTTGCTGCCACTGATGTCACTCCTCTGAATTATTCTGTTTATTTACGCTGTCGAATTTTTCGCAAGCGGTTCTGAACGAATCATCTGCTTTCTTCATCGCGTTTGCAAAATCCTCATAGAGCGCACGTTCGTTTTTTTCAATTGCCGCCTTTCCCTCAGCGGGATCCTTGTATTTGCGGAACATGTCGTCATACGCGCCGTAAAATTCAAGCAGAGCGCCGCATTTCTCTATTGCGTCCGCGTAATTCTCCATAGCCTCATTCATTGCTTCCTGCGCTACGGAATACTCCGCCGGGGCTTTCTGTCCCGCAAGCTCCCCGCACGCCCTGCCGAAAGCGTCGAGCTTATCCTGAATATCCGCCGTCTGACTGTCGGTGGGCGCGTATGTCCTGTCCGCGATACGCTCAAGGGAATCGCAGAGCGCATTGGCGCAGTCGGTGAACGAAACGAGCTTTTCATTCATCGTCTCGGAATAGCTTTTACCCTTGTCGCCGATTATCCCTATTTTCTCAGCCACCTGCGAACAGCCCGCAAGCGTAACCATGAACGCCGCACAGCAGATAAACAGAGCAACCGCAAGAATTTTTTTCATCTGTGAATACCGTCCTTTAATTCTCAAAATCCCATTCCCGGGATCGGCTGTTTGATAATATACGGTAAAAAGCTCATTATGAACACACTCAGCAGACAGACGACGATGAAGAATATCATGCCGCCTGACGTAACGAAATGGCAGAATTTATGCTTTACCGAATCGAGTCTCGGAATTCTCCTCACGTCAGGAACCTCAAGCCGGAGCCATAAGCGTTCGGCGCGTCTTATCCTGTCCGAGCCGGAAAGAATTCTCTTCCTGCGCGCCCTGAGTCCACGCGATCTTCTGAACATGAAATAAAGCAGCGCAAAAGCGGCGAATGTCATTGTGAATTCATCAAATGAACCGATGTAATTTTCGTAGGCTTCATTCCACTCCGGCTTGAAATAATTAATTATCTGTGGAAGCGAAGCTATGGTGTTGTTTGCGGCGTGAATGAATATCGTCTGACGGATATTGCCCGATTTCGAGGCGACATACCCCATTATCAGTCCAATAAGGAATGCCATGGGCGTCTGCTGCATATTGCCGTGCATAAGTCCGAACGCAAACGCGGAGGCGGCTATGGCAAAGCCGGAGCCGTAATGTGACAGGGTTTTGAGCATTGCGCCGCGGAACATGTATTCCTCTGTTACCGGAGCGATAACGCAGACCCACGTAAGATACAGTATCATTCCGGCAAGAGACATTGTTTCCGGACTGTAGAGCTTATCGGACGATTCGGGGATATAGTCCATAACATTCCCGAACCAGCTTCTGAGGTACTCATACGCCTCGCACCACGCGCTGTTCAGACCAAGCGCAGTAAGGAGAGCAGCCAGCGTAAAAAACGGACTTAGCTTGTCGCCCCTGAACGGGTCTGAAAATTTAAAATTCCATTTGCGAAGGTGCAGAGCGGCGGGCGTCATGTTTCCGGCGATTGCCGAAAGACCGCCGGCGAGCATAAACGGAGCGCCGAGCAGAGCCGCGCTGAATCCCGCAACGTCGCCGCCGGAAATATCTATTCTGTTCCTGACGACAAGAATTACAATCGCCGCCATGAGAACAACAAACTGCACGGCGAACATCAGTCCGAAGTCCGCCATGAGCATTAGCCCCACTCTTGAGCAATGCGTGCGGAAGAGCTTCCTGTCCACGACATTCTTAGGCAGCATCGGCTGCTGAATATATACCGGAGGCGCGTAATACACCGGCTGTCCGTACATCGGCGGCGCATACTGACCGAACTGCGGCTGTCCGTACATCGGCTGACCGTACATCGGCGGAATATACTGCGTCTGCTCCGGCTGACCGTTGGTCAGCAATGTCGGACGCGCGCTGTCGTCGTCAAAAGCGCCGGAAAAGGCAGGCATGGCGTTTCCGGCAGCCTTATCCTCATTGTAACCGTTGCCGTTGAATTGCGAGTTCATATTATTCCTCACCCTTTTTGAAAATAATCATCTTGCTCAGCACGTAATTCATAATTACCACCACAACGTTTGAACAAACCTTAGCGAAAAGCGATTTCGCGTCCTTCAGAGGACAGCCGAGAAAATCGGCAAGGAGCCGTTCAATTGCGATATAGCCCATCACGCTAACCATAAGCCAGATAATCAGCTCGTCAACCAGCAGCGAAAAAAGCCTCGCTCCCACAAACGATCCGGCTTCCCGCGCAATGCCAACGGGAGAATTCTCCCTGCTGTGAAAGACGAAAATCCTGTTTGTGACATACGCAAAGGCAACGGCGAATATCCACGCTATGATATTTGAAATAAGAGCGTGAATTCCCATAGCCGAGCAGCATAGCTGAAATACGGCTATATTCACAACCGTCGTGCATACCCCGAAAAAAAGATATGAAAAGACCTCGCTTGTGGCAATCTTAATGATTTTGTTCCAGACGCCGCTTTTTTCCAACCGGGACATGAGTCAACCTCCGTTTACTGCTGAATGAATTTTACCGCCGTGCCGACAGCAAGTATTTCCGAAGCTCCCTGCATTACGGAAGAGGTTGTGTACCTGACGTTAACAACCGCGTCCGCGCCGAAACGCGCCGCGTCCTCCATCATTCTCGCTGTCGCTATCTCGCGGGCGTTGTTGAGCATATCTGTGTAAGCCTTGATCTCGCCGCCGACAAGCGTCTTGAACGATGCGCCTATGTCGGAGCCGATATGCTTGGTCATTACGACGCTTCCCCTTACTATCGACAGAACCTGAAGCTTCTGACCCGTAATATAATCCGTGTTTACGATTACCATTTTTGAATTACCCCTTATAAATTATATTTTATCCGATATTCCTGAGAATCCGGATCTATATTATCATAACACATATTTACTATTTTTGCAATTATAATTTAATATTTTTATCCAAGCGGTCAAATTGACAAAGCTCACGGCAAATGCTATAATTTGTTTAATAAGCAAAGAAAGGTCGGTTTGCAGGCAATGAAAAACATCATCTCGTTTATTGAAAATAAAAAAATCGTCATTTGGGGAATGGGCAGAGAGGGCATTTCCACATTCAATTATATCCGCTCGATATATCCCGACATGCATCTCACCCTTGCCGACAGCAAGGAGATCGACATGACTCCCTATCCCGACTGTGATTTCTGGGATACCGGAGCAAGGGGAATTGATTTCGACGGCTTCGATTATATCTTCAAAAGCCCCGGAATTCCCGTGTTCAGCCCCGAAAAAATCATAGACCGGCTCACATCGCAGACCGAGGTGTTTTTAACGGCGTTCGGCAAAAATACCTTCGGCATAACCGGCACAAAGGGCAAAAGCACTACGTCGTCGCTGCTTTACCACCTGCTTAAAAACCACGACGACAATACGATCTTTGTCGGAAATATAGGAATTCCCTGCTTCGACTATATCGACAAGGTTGACGACAGGACGTCAGTAGTATTTGAAATGAGCTGCCACCAGCTTGAATTCGTCAGGCACTCGCCCCACGTCGGCGTGGTGCTTAATCTGTATGAGGAACACCTCGATCATTACGTCACAATGGAGAATTATATCAAGGCAAAATCGCACGTATTCAGCTGTCAGGACAAAGAAGATATCGTAATTCTCAACTGCTCCGATCTTGAAACGCTTTCGGTCTATCCGCGGGCCGGAAGACTCGTCACAGCCTGCGACGGTCTGGGCGAAAATGTCCCTGCCGATATCTCCGTGAGCGGAAACACCGTAACAGTGCCGCACGGCTCCATAGAAATAAATTCCGGCGACACATGCCTTGTCGGCAAGCACAATCTTTACAACATCGGCGTGGATTATTATATCTGCAAGGAAATCTTCAATATAAGCGACGATGAATTCAGAACCTCGCTCGCTTCGTTCCGTCCTCTTGCCCACAGACTGGAAAGGGTCGGAACATTCGGCGGCGTGACCTATTACGACGATTCCATCTCAACTATATGCCGTTCCGCAATAAACGCCGTCAAATCGCTCGGCAACGTCGGCACGCTTATTCTCGGCGGAATGGACAGGGGCATCGACTACAACGATCTCGCGCAGTTTCTCACCACCGCCGAAATAGACAGCATCGTACTCGTCGGTCAGACTACGGAACGAATGGAAGCGCTTTTCAGGGAATACGGCGTTGACAGGCGCATAAAAATATATCCCTGCTACTACTTCGACAAGGGCGTGGAAAAGGCAAAGGAAATAACCGCCGAGGGCAAGATATGCCTTCTCTCCCCCGCCGCCTCCAGCTACGATATGTTCAAAAATTTCGAGGTACGCGGCGACGAATTCCAGCGGCTCGTCAAAAACGGCAATGAATAATTCCCCGCTCCGGCGGGAACAACAAAAATACCTGATAAAACAAAGGCAAATGGGGTGACCGCTATTTTCAGCAGAACGCAGCCGGTCGGACTTTTCTCTCCGGCACACCTTATTCTTTTGGCGGCGGCGGCTTTTGTCTGCGCGTCTTTCATATTCATCGGCGGAAGGCTGAATCATAAGGGCAGAAAAAGGCTGCTGATAATTCTCTGGGCTTCGTTTACGGCGATAGAGCTTTGCAAATATATCTATTTTTTCCTGAATCCCGATGAATTCAACATAAAGACCGGTCTTCCCTTTCACCTCTGCTCCGTTTCGCTCTTCACCTATCCGCTCGCCGTGTTTACGGAGAACAGGGTATTCAAAAACTTCATTTACGCCGTCAACATGCCCGGGGCGCTCTTCGCGCTGATAACGCCAGATATCGGCAATTCTCCGGCTGTCAGCTTTTACTTTATGCACCTGATGATCGCCCACACATTCATCGTGCTGATACCGCTCTACATGGTATGCTGCGGCTTTTTCCGTCCGGATATCCGGCTGCTTCCTGGAGTCGCGCTTATGCTGCTCGTGACGATGATTCCGGCGCTGCTGCTGAATAAATTCATAGGCAGCAATTACTATTTTATCAATGGTCCCGTAAAAGGCACGCTTACCGGACAGCTTGCCGAATGGACTGGCGACGACGCGTATCTGCTGCCAATGACAGCGCTGCTTTTCGGAGTGTGGGCGCTGCTTTACGCGCCCTTTGCCGCCGCAGATTTAATTGCCAAAAAGGAGAAAGCAATATGAAACGCGAAATAAGCATGGAATCCGCGGAGCTGCTCTATGAAAACTGGCCCGGGCAGTTCAATACATTTTCACATATGGAATTCGCCTGCTCGATACCACAGTCGCTCTTTCTCATCTCCACGCTGAAGGAAAACGGACAGCCCAATCTCTGCTTCCATTCGTGGAGCTGCTTCGGCGGGGACGAGGGCGGATATTTCGCCGTAATGCAGAATGTCTCTCACAGCTCGCACACCTATGAGAACATCGTAAGAGAAAACGAATTCTGCATTAACTTTGTGAGCGCGGATTATTATTCAAACTGCATAGCCACTATCACTCACAATTCCGCCAATGACGACGAATTCGCGGCTGGACATTTTACTGCCGAAAAAAGCGCGAAAATAAAAACGCCCCGCGTGCGCGAGGCGTTCATGACGCTGGAATGCCAGCTTGCCTGCAATGTTGACCTGACACGCAAGGGCATTAATTCCATGATAATCGGGCGCGTGCTTCACGCCTCAGTCGATGAAAAATACATAGAGGGAGTTGACCTGCGCTACGGCAAAAAGGGCTTTATGTTCAATATACACGAGCCTGCCGATTACGCAACCGGACAGCTTGACGACACCTACGTCGCAACGCTTGAAGTGCTTGGCAGCTATCCGGAGCTTAAAAACAAACCGTTCGGCGAACAGAATTACGAACAGAATATGTTTTTATAAAGTAACCCGTTCAATTTTAAAACCGTCCTCGCTTCGATAACGCGGACGGTTTTTTTATTTATTTATACTTGTACTGATCGCTGTTGTAATCAATGATGTATTCGCCGGTTTCCTCGTCAAATCCCGTAACATACCGCCACATCATATCATACTGCTCGTTATAGCAGAGGAATTCCTTGAGCTTCTTTCGAGCGGGATTGTTTCTCCATGCGGGATTCGTCGAAACCTTATTGCTGTCCACCTTGAAATAAGTGTCGCAGTTTGGATTGGACTTTATGAATCTCTCCTGCTCTTCCTTGTCTATCGTGCGCTCAAATATGACTATTTTAAGATTTTCATGATTGTACAGCGGCGAAAGATCCGTAATTCCCATGCTTCCCCATAAATTAATGTATTTCAGGTTCGGCAGATCTCTTAACGGCTCCACGCTTTTAACCTTGTTTGTCGCGTTCATCTCGATAAGCTCCAGCTTCTTTAACTGGGCAAAGGCTGAAATATCCGTAATCTTATTATCTGTTAGAATAACAGCCCTGAGATTCTTCATCGACGCGATTCCTGAAATGTCCGTTATACGGCTGTGTCCCAGATCAAGCGCCACCAGATCGGTGCAATACTTGAATAAAGGCGCGTAATCATCTTGTGTATAAACGCTCTTTCCAATGCTGTTAAGCGATGAAAACGCAACCGCGTCGGTTCTGACGTACCATTTTACAAAGTGTATCATCCATACAAATTTAATATCCGGATAAGCGGCGCAGAGCTTCTCCATATCGGAGTTGGACAAGCCGCAGCCGCACATATCTATCTTTTTAAGCGAATTCATCTGAGGAAGTACCTCGTCCAGTCCCGCCTTAACCTGTTCAAGGGTGTATTTGCTGCCGCGCAGATCCACAAAATCATCCGCCGTACTGACAGACTTTCCCAGAAAATCAATGATCCTGCTCAGTTTAATATCGGGATTTGCAGCGAGAAAATCATCCAGCAGACCAGCGTTCTTGCATTTTCCGAGATCTATGGTATTAAGATTTCTGAAATAGCTTATCCTCAAAACGTCATCGGCTGTAAGCTCTCCGCTCAACCTGAGCGCCTGCTCGTCTGTGGTGTATTCCTTTCCGCAAACCGTGGTACGTACAATTATAATGCATTTCGGCAGCTCCTCGGCAAGCGACTGGAATGTGTCGTCAGACACATCGCACGCGGTCATGTCAAGCGATTTAAGCGACCTCAGTGCGGCGTATAGTCTCTGTCCCTCGGAATCGGCGTTTTCAACCTTGATTGACTTCACGTCCGAATCGTAGACCTCGCCGTTTACATTGATCCTGCATACAAGCTCGGCGTCCGGAAGACGTCTGTACAATTCAATGCAATCCTCGGCGCGAAGCTCGCGGTCAGCGAGAATGATTTTCCTGAGCTTCCCGCAGCCGTAAAGATCCGAAAGATTTTTGAATGAGGAGTTTGTAAGATCTATCACTTCAAGCGATTTCATGCCGGAAAGTCCGGAATAATCCTCGTAATCGCTCCCGCTGAGATTTATCTCTTTGGTTCCGTAGGGATAAATGACATGCTCCCCGAACAGACTGCCGAAAATAAGATTGGTTTTTAAATAAAACACCACGCCGAGCGTCAGCGTCAGAATGATTATCAGTAAAAAGAACGCGGCGGTTTTTGCGCCGGAGCCTTTTTTGCGCGGCTTTGGTTTCTCTTGCGGAGCTGTCTTGACGGGCTCTGATACAGACTGACTTAAAATCAGATCAGCGGCTTCGGAAACTGCTTCTGCATCGCTCCTGTCATATTCCGGCGAGGACTGAGAAGCGTCATTTTGCGTCGGCGCGGCAGTAGAACCCTCCGGCGCGTCGTAATTATAATCAAATACGCCTCCGTTTGTATCAAGATCATTGGGATTCCCAAATTGATTCGAGCGATCATCGGGATAAAGACTGAATTTATTATTCAATGAAATCACTCCTGAATTTTATAAAGTCGGCTCATAAACGCCATCATGTGATATATTTGTATCTGTCGGTATCAAAATCAAAAACATATTCCCCGTTTTCGCTGTTAAAGTCAACCACAAACATCCAATTATTCAGAGCGTTCCTAAGGCTTTTGCGGTAGGGATTGTCGTCCCATTTTTTCTTTGTGGTGGGGTTGCCATCGTTTATCGAATAGGAAACGACGCAATCCGGATTGGATTTTTTGAACCACTTCCGCTCGTCAAGAGGAACCGATGAGTGGAAAACAGCCATTTCTAACTTTTCATGATCGTAAAGGGGTGAAAGATCGGTCAGTTCCCTGTTCGACCAGAAGTTCACGTATCTCAGATTTTGCAGTCCCCTCAGGGCGTCGGCGCTTTTGACATGATTTCCGGCGCTCATTTCGATAAATTCAAGCTCGCTCATCTGTGAAAGAGCTGATATATCCGAAAACGGATTATTGCTTAAACATACAGCCCTCAGCTTTTTCAGCGAGGACATTTCGGAAATATCGGCTATCTTGCTGTTTCCGAGGTCAATGGCTATCAGCTCCCTGCAGTATCTGAATAGCGGCGCGTAGTCCTGTTCATTGAAATCATTGCCCTTACCGGTCTTTCCGGCGACGGAAAAAACCAACGCGTCGGTTCGCACAGACAATTCTCCGATTTTCACAGTCCAGACAAACTTAATTTTCGGGAATGTATCGCATAGCTTCTCCATTTCTTCATCTGAAAGTCCGCAGCCGCACATATCTATTTTTTTGACCGATTTCATTTTCGGCAGCGTTTCCTCCAATGCCTCAGTGACCTGCTTTAGATTGTACCTGCCGCAGCGGAGATCTATAGACTGATCCTCCGTACCGAAATATCTTCCGAGCAGCGCAATTGACCTGTTGACCTTTATTCCGGTATGTGCGGAAAGATAATCGTCGAGAATATCTGGATTTGTGCATTTTGTCAGATTAAGGTCTTCAAGATTTTTAAAATACCTCACACGCTCCGCGTCCTCAGCCGTAAGCTTTCCGATAAGCTCAAGCGTTTTGGAATCCGTGGTGTAATCCCTGCCGCAGAGCGAGGTTCTTATAATTATCGCGCATTTCGGAAGCGCGCCCGCAAGGAGTTTATAGGTGTCGTCTGAAACATCGCAGGACGTCATATCCAATTTCTCCAGATTATTCAGAGACGCGTAAAGCCTTTGTGTATTCTCACCGGCATTTTCGGCTTTAAGATATGTAATTCCGGAGTCATACACCCTTCCGTCGATATTGACGCTGCAAACAAGATGAGCGTCCGGCAGATTTTTGTAGAATTCAACGCATTCCTCCGCTGTAAGCTCCCTGTCGGAGAGAATTACACTTTTAAGCCTTTTGCAGTCGTATAGCTCCGGCAGATTGTCAAACGCCGAACCGGTAAGATTTACCGTCTCAAGACAGCTCATTTTTGAAAGCGCTTTATAATCCCCGTAATTACTCTCGCTGAGGTCTATCTCCTTAACGCCGTATGAGATGAATTCATGACTGCCGGTAAGCTCCCCGAACAACGCGTGCGTACAGAAAAAGACAACCGCCCATATCATCGCCCCCGCCGCAAGAACCGCGGCAAGCATACCGACAGCTTTCTTATTCAGTGCCTTAACGCCTTTTTCCGACCTTTTGGATTCATTCCCGTCGGTCTTTCCGGAAAGCTCCCGAGATAACGCAGCCGAACCTGAGGATACCTTAATCGGCGCAGAACCGGAAAGCTTATTGGTAATAACATCCCCGCTTACATCAGACCGGACAGATCTGCCGCTGTCGGACCTTCTCTTGTTACCGTAAGAATCAAAAACGCCGCCGCGTGTGTCAAGACTGTTTGCTTTGCCGAATTCGTTTGAATTGTCGTCGGGCAGCATCGAATATCTCTTATTCATCAAATTCACTCCAGTGCTTCCGTTATCTTATTAATTATACATATAGCCCGTATGATTGTCAACAAAAAGAAAAAACATAAAAACAAAAAGCCGCCCCAATTGCAATCGGAAACAGCTTTCACAAAACATGGAGCGGAATACGAGGCTCGAACTCGCTACCTCCACCTTGGCAAGGTGGCGCTCTACCAGATGAGCTAATTCCGCGTATAAGTGAATAAAAAATAAAAAATAATTTCCATTCACTATGCTCTCTGCGACTCCGCGAAACAGCGGGCGCACCCTTGGTGCCTCCGATCGGAATCGAACCAATGACACGGGGATTTTCAGTCCCCTGCTCTACCGACTGAGCTACAGAGGCATGTCGTAAAAGGAACATAAAAGCTGTCAGTGGATAGGCTGACAGCTTCTTGGAGGCACCACCCAGAATCGAACTGGGGATAACGATTTTGCAGACCGTTGCCTTACCTCTTGGCGATGGTGCCATGCATGGAGCGGAATACGAGGCTCGAACTCGCTACCTCCACCTTGGCAAGGTGGCGCTCTACCAGATGAGCTAATTCCGCAAATATTTGCGGATACACGACAGTGTATCCGCGGATTGGTGCCTCCGATCGGAATCGAACCAATGACACGGGGATTTTCAGTCCCCTGCTCTACCGACTGAGCTACAGAGGCAAAAATGGCGACCCGGAACGGGCTCGAACCGTCGACCTCTAGCGTGACAGGCTAGCGTTCTAACCAGCTGAACTACCGGGCCAGAAATGGTGGGAACAACAGGGCTCGAACCTGTGACCCTCTGCTTGTAAGGCAGATGCTCTCCCAGCTGAGCTATGCTCCCATACCGACCGTCGCTGAACGGAATTCGATGTGAATAATCCACTCGATTTTCGTTTGCTCTCAGTGACGTGTTATATATTACACTATCCAAAAGAAAAAGTCAAGTGTTTTTTTTGGATTTTAATTGATTTTTACGACTTTTTTCCAAAAAAATTTCCGAAATACTCTCCATCGCAATAAAACAATCAATTGTCCGCCCTGTATCATCCCTGTATCATATTATTCCGGATACAAAATACGGTGAAAAACAAAATCCTGCCGGAAGCTGAAAGACTCCGCCGCCGACAGGTTCTTAATTATACAATGTCAAATATTCCGCGGAATATATTATTCGACTTACCCAAGGTGACCTCGTAGCCGTAACGTCCCTTTTTCCAGTGTCCGGGATTTTCCCAGCCGAAGCCTGTCCAGCAGGCGGTGTCGCCATTACGCAGACGTATCGGAATGGCGTAATTTGCCACTATCTCGCCGTTGTCTCTTGTAATTTTATACCTCATGGTCGTGTAAACCGGAGCGTTGATTCTGGCAAAGCTTATCTCGAAATATATACGCCTCGCCTGATGCGACGAGAATGCTGTAAAATATTTTCTCTCAGAAATGGCTGGCGGCATTCCTCCCGCACTGAAAAGCTTCAGGCTGTTCATCGTTAAGCGCGGGTTGTCGTAGCACCCGTCAACAATATCAAAATATGTGGTAAGCTGACCGGAGCCGTTCATAGACGCCTTGACCGTATATCTGCCTGTCTCCCAGTTGCCGGGAACAGCCCAGCCCCAGCCCTGATAGAAGTCGGTGTCGCCTCTGTTTACAACTCCCATGCCGTGGATAAGTCCCGTCAGCGGGGATCCGTCCTGACGGAAAATCTGCCAGTCGAGCGATACGTTCATGCTGACCGGAACGGGATCATATGTGACAAGAATTCCGATCATACGCGCCTCGCCTTTAAGGAATAGCGAGCCGTCCACCTTTTGCGATGCGAAGGAAACGCCGTCATATTCAAACGTGCTAAGACTGTTAAGACGGAATCCGCCGCTCTGCCGCGTATTCTGGCTCTTTTGCTTATCCTTGCCTGTCACTCCGGCTGTATTTGGCGCGGAATTCACTGGAGCCTGCTTTTTCGGCGCGGGCTTTTTGGGCTGAACCGGCGCTGATTTTGTCGGCGGCGCGTTTTTCTTCTGCTCTGTGCCCGTTACCTTGGGCGGCGTTTTTTTCTGCGGCTGATCAGGCGCTTTTTTTTGCGCTGAATTCAGCCTGAGCGACGGCATTCCTATGCCGTCGAGCAGAATATTCACAAGCAATACGGCGTTTTCCTCGGAGAGAAAGGCGCTGTCCATCAGGTAATGTCTCATTTCAAGCACCATCACCTCGCGCTTTGACTGCTTGGGTTCTTCAAGCAGCGCGTGCGCTTTCTGAAACGCCCCGTTTACGCTTCCCACACGTACAAGCTTCTTCTCGCGCTCGTTTCCCTGCACAAGATCGGATATGAACGACATTACCCTCTCCGGCTTTAGCAGAACGTCCGCGCCTTCCTTTTCAATGAGGAATGCGATTACCCCCGGTATAGTATGCTTTTCCGCGTTTTTTTTCAGATCGGCTCCGCAATGCGGACATCTTGTGTCGTCCGGAGAGCCGTTCCATTCGTTCTTGCAAACATTACAGAACAATTCGTCTGCACATCCTTAAAAGCAATTTTTCAGAATTGATTGGCTGATACGTCGAATTTTTCGTTTGCGTCAACAATATTCTCCATGAGCTTGCCGCACCACGAGCAGTTCAGAGATGATTCGCCGTTCCAGCAGCTTATCCTGCCGCAGTAGCCGCACTGTACGAACCCGATGGTTCCGCAGTAGGGACACCCCGGATATTCGAGAGTCGCGTTGAGATTGCCGCGTATCGGGGTCTTGTCGAAGCCCTCGCGTCCGGCGCTCTTTTCGGAGAGCTTAAAAGCCCATGTGCGATACCAGTCGCCGTCCGCCATGCGTTCCACTCTGATGCCGTAGACCTTGCTGCACTTTCCGCATCTGCACAGAATTACATTTGCCTCCATTTTTTTCACCACTCATTATTATATTATTCAAACATCGAAATATCCAAAAATCAGTTCCAGCTTCCGCCGTCGCTCCATACCGCGCCGCCGTCATACGCCTCCATCAGATCCGGACCGTCAAAATCAGCCACCTCAGGCGCTATCGTATAGCTTTCCGCAGGGAGCGCAGTCACGGCGTTTTCAAGAATCATCTGACCGCTCGCGGCGTCGCCTGCCATTCTCGACGTTCCGGCAAGCATGGACGAGGATACCGACACGGCTATTATCATATTTTTGAGCGTTTCATAGTCGTATGTCTGTATAACCGCCTCGCGGTTGCCGACAAGCTTGGTAAGCACCTCGATATTCGCGTCCTCGCCTATTGCGACGGCTATCTTCCGCGCCACCTGGAACCACCTGTTGTTGTCCTTGATGCCGTTGAACGCCTTTTCCCAGTTGTCCGTGGGCTGACCGTCGCTCATAAAGAATATCACAGGAGCGCAGAAGCCCGTATCGCTCACAAGGAATGAGCTGCGACTGAGCTTCTGGTCAAGCTCCCTGAGAGCCGCGCCCAGATCGGTAAGTCCGCCCGCAATAATGTCATTCCAGTAAAAATCCGAGACCGAAACAAGACCGTTCTGAGTTATCCAGCGCGCATCGGTGGAAAATGTAAGCACCGCAATCCTGATCTCCGCGTCGGGAATGTCATTGATCTTTTCACGCATTATTTTTTCCAGCTCGTGCATAGCCATGTTGACATTTTCTATCCTGTGACCGAACATGCTCGCCGACGTATCTATCACATAAACTATGGGAAGCACTTTTTTGGGAATAAAGGAGCTTGTACCTGGCATAATAAAACCTCCAAAAAAATTAAATCACAGTCTCTTGAGAATGCGGTAGAAATATACTCCCTGAATAGCGTTGTGGCTCGTTTCCAAGTCAAACATGAAGAGCGACCTCAGTCTGAGCATGTTGTTTACCGCGTCGTCCATGCGCTTTGCCTTCATCTCAGGGGTCATTGTGTGATCCACATACTTGAAATAAATTACGTTTGAGCGTTCCTTGAGCTTGTCTGAAATGAAGTGCTTGCATGATTCCATGTCGTGAAATTCCCTGTTTGACCGCTCAAAGAACGTCATGCCCCTGCCGTTTATACAGGGCATGAGTCCGCCGTAATTGTGATCGGCGCGCATATCGACGTCAGGCAGACAGAAATAGTCATAGCGGGTGAATTTCAGCGGCGTGCTGAGAATTATATCCCACGTCACGTCAAGATGCGCGTAAACCCCGCCTATACGGACAAGGTTCCACACATGTGGAATAAACGTCGCGCCGTCAGAAGCCGCTTCGCCGGTGACGGCAGGAATATCCATGCCGAGTCGCTCGCCAAGGAATGTCACCGCCTTGGCTATACCCTCGCAAACGGCTGCTCCGCGCAGGAAAACGCCCTCTATTGTCAGCGCGTCGGGAATATTCCTGCCCTTCGCGGCGGCGTTGTTTTCATATGTCACGCTCCGCACGAGCCTGTCGTGGATAAGACGGCACCTTCCCAGCTCGTCCGCCTTGGCAAAATCCGCGTTGTCAAGCATTTTATTCACCGAGGATTCAAGCATTGCCTTCCTGTGGGCTGTTTCGTCCTTAGTGTAAAAATATCTCAGTTCGACCTTGCTTCTTCCGGGGGAAACCTGCGTCATTTTCACGTTGTAAAAATCGACATAGAATATCTCAGGGTGATCATAGGAAAAAGCCTCATACGCACTGGTCACATCAGCTATATCAACCACGTCCACGTTAAAAGTTTCCTGACGCGAGCCTATGGCTTCATACAGCATATTGTAAACCCTGCGCTGCTCCGCGCTGAGTTTATTTAAATTATATTCGGACATAATCTATCAGACCTTTCTTCTGGGAATAAAAATTTTTTATTGAATATTCAGTGAATAAATAATTAACCGCAAGCCTATGTAATTTTATCCGTTGTATTCGTAATCGTCGTAATCCAGCACGCTCATTACCTCTATGTAATTGTAATAGCGCGTCTTGCGCGGCATGGCAAGCCAGTCGTATACCATAAGGAATCCGAAGCAGCCGCCGGTGCAGAGCTTTAGCAGACCTATCCCGATCTCGCCGATAAGCATTCTGTCTATCCCCGACCAGCCAAGAATGAACGATATAAACTGCATATTTTCCACTCTGCGGCAGGTAAGACTCTGTATCTCGCCGAGCTTCCGCAGCGAGCAGTGAAGCATGTTTTCACGCAGCATGGGAATTTTATCATCGGGCAGGTCATTCTGATTAAGCACAAGAAAACGATCCACAAGCGCCGTCTTCTGTCTGCGGAGCTGCTCCTTTTCCAGACGTTCCTCGTCGGTTTCAAACGAATTTCTCACATTAAAATTGTTTACCATAATCCTTGCTCTCCTTTTCCCCTGAAAATACTCCTTATCCCGTATTACGGTATCTCAAAAAAAGCCATTCGCACGATGTAGACGGCAATTGTAAAGCCGAATCCCAAAGCTATGATAATATCCTTGACCCTCGCGCTGACGTTCTTCAAAAGGCAGGTCTCGCGGTTAATCAGAACGAATATAGCGCCCGCACAGGGCAGCAGCGCGGGATTTGCTCGCAGCGAGCCGGTAATATTCCCACGAATAAGACAGCCCAGCGCACGCGACATGCCGCAGCCCGGACAGGGAATTCCGGTAAAGTGGCGTATTGGGCAGAATATTTCCAGCTTCACCAATACGGTCATGTAAAGAAGAACAGCCCCAAGCAGCGTAATATGCATGAGCAGCAGATTAATCCACTCTCCGCGGCGGTCTTCCTTTTGCTCCATTCTCATGCCGCCTCCCGTTAACTGACATTTACAAAATTATAGCACATTATTTCAATAACCGCAATATGTACAAAGAAATATATTTAAGTTTTTTTAACAAAGTATTGCAGTTAAAATAACTATCTGATAAAATAATAGTTAAGATAATGAAAAGAAGGTATTTTTGATGTCAGACAAAGTAATAATCACCACGGACACCGGCAGCGACCTGCGTCCGGAGAATCTGAAAAAATTCCACATCGACGCAATGATCCCATTCCACATCACGCTCGGCGACAAGAGCTATGACGACTTTTACGAGTGCCAGCCAGCCGACCTCTTCAGGTTTTTCGACGAGCAGAATCAGGTTCCAAAGACTGCCGCCTGCACGCCGATAGATTATTTTGAATTCTTCGAGCCGTTCGCAAAGCAAGGCTGCGACGTCGTACATATCGCTATGAATTCCGTTTTCAGCTCGTCATACGCAAATTCGCTCACGGCAGCCGGCGAAATTCACGAGAAATACGGCACAAACGTGTACTCCGTGGACACATACACGCTCACAGGCGCACAGGCGCTTATGGCGATACGCGCCGCCGAGCTTAGGGACGGCGGCATGGGCGCTAAGGAAATAAGCGAAAAAATCACGGAAATGGTTCCGCACGTCCGCACGAATTTCCTTCTCGGCGGTATGAATTACGCCGCAAAGGGCGGACGCTGTTCAATGCTTGTGGCGTTCGGCGCAAATCTCCTCAAGCTCTATCCGATGATGCATATTGACGAAAAGGGAATAATCACCTCGCCGAAGAAATTCCGCGGCTCAGTGGAAAGCGTGCAGAATCAGTACATGGACTATGTTCTCGACCTTGCCGCGAAATACGCCGATCACAAGCGGGTAGTCATAGGCTACACCAGCGACGACAAAAAGCTCATAGCCAACATGCACCGCAGACTGAAGGAATACGGCAAATTCGAGGAAATTGTCGAAAGCGTCACCAACTGCACCACCGCCACCCACGGAGGTCCGAATACTATTTACATGATATTTGCCGACAGGTATTGACAAATACGCTCCACGGGTACTGCGAAAAATCCGGCAGCGATTCAAATTCCAGCGGCTCTCCGCTCACCGGATGGGCGAATGTAAGTCTGTAAGACCAGAGGGCCGTATCGCATTTTTTGTCGCGGCTGCCGTATTTGCCGTCGCCAAGCAGCGGCATTCCCCGTGAGGCGAACTGCGCTCTGATCTGATGTGTGCGTCCGGTGTAAAGCCTGACAAGCACGAGGGATTTTTCCTCCGCGCTTTCAAGCGTGCGGTAGGCAAGACGCGCCTCCCTCACGCCCTTTCTCGGACGCTTGACGACATACGTCCTGCCGCTTACGGAGTCCCTGAAGAGAAGATCCGTCATCTCTCCAGAATCGGGCAACGGCGCACCTTTTACCGCGGCTAAGTAACGCTTGACAAATCCGCCGTCCGCTATCTCCCCCGAAAGAACGGACGCGGCTCCCGCCGTCCGCGCAAATGCCATAACCCCTCCCACATTCCTGTCCAGACGGTGAACAGGGTAAATCGTGCCGCCGAGCTGATTCCGGAGCAGGGAAACCATATCCTCCTGACCGTCGCACTGCGACAGCGTGCCGACAGGCTTGACGCACACCGCGAGATATTCGTCCTCGTATAATATCCGTATCATGTCATTCTCCTTAATACATATTAAATAATCCGACAAAAAAGAGCCTGCGCTTAACGCGGCACAAACGCCGCAAACGCACAGGCTCTTTTTATTTAATAAATCAATTTCCGTGGCGGACATTTACCCTGACCTTTTCTCCTATGGGAACCTGCCGCACCTTTTTGACAACCTCCACACGCTTGGCGGAATGAATTTCTTCATGCTGTTCCTCAGCGTCCGGAGTTGTCTGCTGCGCGTCGGCGGATATCACAGGGACATTCGGAGTAAAAGCGGTAGCATTGGCGGTATACTGATACCCTGTTGCCGCAGGCTGCTGAATATTACTCATATTCACGCTGACAGGCTGACCGTCAAAGGAATACTGCGGCGTCTGCGGCGTCTGAATATACTGAAGCTCGGGAGTATTCATATTTATAGTCGGCATGGAGCCGCTCAGTTTGCTTATATCAACTCGCTGATAGCCACCGTCGGAATATGGATTTATCGGATCATTGACCTCCTCCGGCTCCTCCACAACCTGCGGTTCCTCAGCAGGCTCAGGTTCAGGCTCCTCTTCGCTGAAGCCGAATCCTATGGGATTAGGTCTCGCTAAACCGCCTGATATGCCGGCTGCGGCACAGGCTGCGCGACAGGCTGGTAAGCAGGCTGATACGCTGGCTGAGATACCGGCTGATACGCCGTCTGCGGCGGCATTTGCGGAACCGTCTGCGGCATTTGCGGAACCGTCTGCGGCATTTGCGGAACCGTCTGCGGCATTTGCGGAACCGTCTGCGGCATTTGCGGAACCGTCTGCGGCATATACTGCTGCTGAAGCGGCACATAATTCTTCAGCTCCGCCGCGTCGTCGGCAGCGTCAAGAATCTTGTTAGCTTCCTTTATAGAAGCGTCCGACGATTCAAAGTTGGACGGATAGCTCTTCTTGACCAAAGGCTTGGAATCCGGCTTGGACTCGGCGGAATCGGGACGCGCATGCGGCGGCTCCTTCTGGGAGGGATTCTGCTGACGTGCGGGATTGCCCTCGACTTCACCGGAATTGACCTTCTTGGCGGTATCTGAAATGAATTTCGCGCTGTACGGTCCCAGCACAGGAACGGCATAGCCCTTTCCGTCGGAATAATCCACCTCGCCCGCACGCATGGAAAGAAGTCTCTCGACCTCGCTCTCGAGCGTGGCGTCGGAATTTTTCGGCTTGAGTCCGCTGTCGTGCTTGATGGCGACCAGCTTGTGAACCGCGCCGGTAAGCGATGCGTCTATCTTATCTATTCTGTCCTGAAGCTCGTCAAACGCGAGATTCATGTCGTCGCGGGCTGCCGTAAGGTCAGCGCGGATTATAGCCGCCTCCTGTGCAGCGTCGCCCGCAATGCGTATGACGTTCTCCTGATTTTCCACCGACTTCTGGAAGAGTCTGTCTGTGGCGCGCTTGGTGACCGACATGATCGACGAAACGGACTTCTCTATTTCGTCAAACTGTCTCTCGCGCAGAGTAAGCTCACGGTTGCGTTCCTGAACCGTTTCAAGACGAAGCTGGAGCTGATTCTTTTCCGACGTTGTAGCGTCGATCTTGTTCTGCAGCGCCTCATTTGCGACCTTTGCCGACGAAAGGTTATTTTCCAGCTCGGCAACCTTGCCGGATATGGAGCTTACTGATTCGGCAAGCGATGCACGATCACGCGAAATTGCGGTGCGTTCCTCTTCAAGGGTGCGCTTTGCGTATTCCCAGTCGCGGCGCTCTTCTTTAAGACTGTCGATTTCGCGTTTGAGCTGTTCGTTCTTTTCGGCTTCCTCGTCAACCTGACTTATGAGCTTGTCAAATTCCATATCGACAGCGTTGCGATCATAACCTACAAAACGTCTGCGAAATCTGTTACCCGAATAATCCACGATAGTGCATCCTCCCTTCATAATTAAGGTAATTTATTATTAAAAAATAAATGACTTATCTACCCCAAAGATAATTAGTTAGCTTAATTATATCATACTATAAAAAAAATTCAATATTATTTTCATAATTTTTTTAATTTTTTATATTTAATTAATAAAACCTTAATTCACAATAATTCACGCTTTTTTATCACGGATAATTGTCAGCTTCAAGCCCTCGACGGCGGTTCTTATCGCCCTTTCCGTATCGTGGGA
>ONCX01000040.1 GCA_900316455.1 uncultured Eubacteriales bacterium | reverse complement strand
TCACCATAGCCGTTTACAAAAAGCTTACTCCGCTTATCAACGGCACAAACGGCAAATAACCCTATTCTGATAATAAACTGTCAGAATAGGGTTACCGGGTAGTTATTGTTCTATCCTGAAGCCGTCTTTCGTATTACCGCAGAGCTTCAATGTAGTTTTTGCGCCGCTTTTTGCTGGAACGCGGATCTTTTTGTTGACAGTATAATTTTTTCCGTCTGGCATTTCAATACCAAGCTCAATAACCACGTTTTCTCCGTTACCGAAATCACCGCGCTCGAAAATGAGGATAGTTTCGCTGTTTTTGCTGATGGGACTGTTGTCGGCATTGCAAATACCTCCGCCGCTGATCAGGCTGCCGTCTGAATAAATGGAGTATATGATTGACTGTATTTCGTACTCAGTAAAATTGACAAGATTCAACGTGACATTAGGATTTTCGTGGATATAGTACTCCTTCGCCAATCCCATAGCGTAGGCGTCAAGTCCTGTTTTGTTGAGCAGATCGCCGAGAATACGTGGACTTCTGCCGCAGTCCTTGATATTCCTGCCCAAGAATTCCGTCGCGTTCTGCGCGGTAATTGATTTGGTGATGTTCTCGCCGTCTACGGTGTAGGCATATTCCACCTCGTCGAGATTGCCGATAACTCCGAGAAGAACGTAGGCAAACCGCTCCATGTCCGCCTCCCGGACAGCCCTTTCTTTTTCTGGAACGGCTTTGTCGAGAATGATTCTCCAGACATACGGCTTCTTCGTGGATTTCAGTTCATTGGTGAAGCTTCCGAGATAACGGCTCATGCTGAGTGCTTCAGCGGTGCTGAGATTGTCGGTCATTGAACCCATGTAATCGTGCCGCGTCTTATAGACCTGCGACGTAAAGAAGGATACCGGCGCACCGTCTTCCCAAATTATCTGTCCGCCGATCTGAATACGGTGTATTTTTGTGCTGGCGGTGAATTCCCTGCGGAGATCGCCTCTGTGCAGGAAGCTCATGACAACGGCTCTGGCTCGGACGGTAACAACGCCGTCCTCTTCCTCAAATGTCAGGTCGGAAATGGCGTGAATGCTGTCAATCGGCACGGCTGTCAGAGTGACGTCGCTTCCGCTCACTTCCACACGGGTGGCGACCATTCCGCTGTAATCTGCCTCCCCGATGACAAACGTTTTCAGCAGAAGAATCGCAATGACAAGAGCAATGGCTCCCGCAATGCTGCCTATAATAATTTTAATGTTGCGCTTTTTGTTCTTTTTGAGAAAGTCGATTTCTTTTGACTGTTTTTCGGAAATCGCGGAAGACCCGGTTTCAGGCGAACGCATTGAATTGAGAATGCCAGCGCATTTCGCGCAGGTTGCTATGTGCGCTTCAATCAGTTGGTTAGTTGTGTCGCTTGTCAGCCTGTCGATATAAGAGGGGAAAAGATCCCTCACAGTATCGCATGGAATGTTGTTCTGATTCATAATAATAATTCCTCCTTTAATTTTTCCTTTCCACGGTAAAATGTCACACGCGCCCAGTTTTCGGTCTTGCTGTGTACTTCGCCGATCTCGCGGAAGGAGAGTCCTCCGTATATCCTCAGGTACAGCACTTCCCTGTAAGGCTCAGGAAGTTCGTGCAGCCGACGGAAGAGCCGTACTCTTTCGTCGGAGGCTTCCGCACCGTCCTCGGCTGATGGAATTGAAAACGTGTCCTCCGGAATGTCGTCAATGTTTTCCTGCGGCGGGTGCTTGCGGCGATAGGTGTGCAGCGCGTTCTTGGCAATGGCGCAGAGCCATGTCGGCATTGAACAACTCCCGTCGTATTTCTCGCAGGACTTTATTGCCTGAAAAAATGTCTCCTGTGTCAGTTCTTCGGCGGTCTGTTCGTCCCGCGTCAGCGAAAGCAGATATTTATAGACCGTGCGGGCGTATTCCTGATAATTTCTCTGAATATCGTCGTCGCTTTCGTTTCGGCGCATCAGGCTCACCTCCTTTGCCCTTTCACTTCGTTAATGCATTTTTTATGCCGTTCGTTACATTTATTATGTAATAATTTTATTTTTTTTCAATTGTTTTCTCCCTTAATTCAAAAATAATAAAAAAACCGTCCGGCACGTTTCCATAATCAACGTACCGGACGGTTTCAGTTTGCGGTAAAGAGGGGAGAAGCACTTAAAAAATCTCCTGAATGGCGTGTGTCGGACAGTTTTCAATGCAGAGTCCGCAATTCGTGCATAGTGAGCGGTCAACGTGTGCGACAAAATTTTCGACTGTTATCGCGCCTGACGGACAGTTCCTCTGACACTTCATGCAGCCTATGCAGCCCACCTTGCAGACCTTGCGTGTGACCGCGCCCTTGTCCTGATTGGAACACATAACGACAGCCGCGGGCTTGCGGTCGGTTATCTCGATGAGCTGTTTTGGACATACCTTCGCGCACTTTCCGCAGCCAACGCAGAGATTCCTGTCAACAATAGCCAGCTCGTTGCAAAGCTCTATCGCGTGATATTCGCATTCCCTCGCGCAGTCGCCGAGACCTATGCAGCCAAAGCGGCAGGAATTCATTCCGCCGTAAAGCTGCACAGCGGCGGCGCAGGAATCAACGCCTGTGTAGTCCATCTTCACGGAGGTGTTGTCGCATGTTCCCAGACAGCGCACTATCGCTGCCTTTGGGGTCATGTCGCCCGCGTCAACGCCGAGAATTGCGGCGCATTCGTCCGCCACAGCCTTGCCGCCGACGGGACACAATCCCACCTTCGCCTCGCCCTTCGAGAGCGCCGCGGCGTAACCCGCGCAGCCGGAAAAGCCGCACGCGCCGCAGTTTGCACCCGGAAGTGCCGCGGTGAGCTTCTCAGCCGTTTCGTCAACCGGCACTGCCATGATGACCGAAGCCGCTGAAAGTCCCAGACCGGCGAGTATTCCTATTCCGGCGACTATAAGCACCGGTATCCATATACTTGTCATTTAATTACCCTGCCTTTGCTGAAAAATCACATGTGAACGACTCCGGAAAAGCCCAGAAACGACATTGCTACCAATGAAGCCGCGACCAGAGTGATCGGGAGTCCCTTGAGCGCTTCGGGAATATCGCAGGATTCCATTCGCCTGCGGACTCCGGCGAATATCGCCATCGCCACAAGAAATCCTACTCCCGAACCGAAAGCGCAGGAGAGCGCATAGACGTACCCCTCGCCGAAGCCGTAGACCGCGCTGCTGTAATCCTCCGTGACGAGAATAGCGCAGCCGAGTACGGCGCAGTTTGTGGTGATAAGCGGAAGATATACGCCCAATGACGCGTGAAGCGTTGGAATGTATTTTTTCAGAACAATCTCGACAAGCTGCACAAGTGCCGCAATTATCAGAATGAATACAATCGTCTGCAAATATTCAAGTCCGAGAGCCTCCAGCACAAAACGCTGTATCGGATATGTTACGGCTGTGGAGAGCACCATGACGAATATGACCGCCGCGCTCATTCCCATCGCTGTGTTCAGCTTTTTGGAAACGCCGAGGAACGGGCATATTCCGAGGAATTTTGAGAGAACGTAGTTGTTTGTGAGTATTCCGGCGAGAATAATCGTAACTATCATACGGAGCATATTCATTATTTGCAGCCTCCTTTGCCTGACAGACTGCATGTGGCGGCGGCGGGACAGTCTCCGCAGCCGTTGCGTACAGGCAGGTTGTTCTTTTTGCTCAGTTTATTGGCGGCGGCTATCAGCAATCCGAATACAAAGAATCCGCCGGGGGCAAGTGAAAAGAAAAGCACCGGCTGGCTTGAAAGTATCGGGAGCTTCGCGCCGAATATGGAACCCGCGCCGAGGATTTCGCGTATGGTTCCCATGCACAGAAGCGCT
Source organism: uncultured Eubacteriales bacterium (assembly GCA_900316455.1). GTDB lineage: Bacteria > Bacillota > Clostridia > Oscillospirales > Acutalibacteraceae > RUG762. Next base: position 24,358 of record ONCX01000040.1, on the reverse strand, counting down.
GTGGTGAAGCCCACGCCCATTGCGAGTCCGTCAAGCGCGGAAAGGGCGGGAGCGTGCTTGCTCGCGTACATTTCGGCTCTGCCGAGAATTATGCAGTTGACGACGATCAGCGGCAGGTAAATTCCGAGCGATTCATCCAGCGCGGGCGCGAATGCCTTGACAAGCATCTGGACTATTGAAACAAAGCTCGCGATTATTGTGATGTATGCTGGAATTCTCACCTTGTCGGGGATAATATTGCGAAGAAGAGAGATTACCGTATTGGAGCATATAAGCACCAGCGTAGCGGCTATTCCCATTCCTATCGCGTTGGAGGCTGCCGTTGTTGTGGCGAGCGTGGGACATGTGCCAAGCACCAGACGCAGCACGGGATTTTCAAGAATAACGCCGCGTTTCATGGCGGAGCCGAATGTTTCCGCCGCCTTGACTTTACTTTCCGGAGCCGGAGCGTTTTTTTCCGCGGGAGCCGCTTCATTCTCAGTCTGAGTAACCTGCGCTTCCTCTATGACAGCGACGGAATCTTCCTGTGAATCCTTTCGCATGGAAATTGTTTTCTTTGCCATTTATTCTTTACCTCCTGTCGCTGCCGTGATATCCGAATCCGAAACGGTGAAAAGATAGGTCTTTGAAATTTCGATCGCCTCGTTGACCGCCCTTGTGATGGCTCTGGATGTGATGGTCGCGCCGGAGAGGGCGTTTATCTCGCCGCCGTCCTTGCTGACCGCGAGATTCGGGCTGTCATAGCCCTTGTACTGTCTGAGGAAGCCGTCCTCCTTGCCCTTTGCGCCAAGACCCGGGGTTTCCTCCATCGAGAGGATATTCACTCCGGATACCTCGCCGTTTGCCATGATTCCGGTCATTACCTCGATCTTGCCGCCGTAGCCGCTGGATACCGTTGTGATTACCACGCCTGTCAGATTGCCGTCCGCGTCGTAAGCGCCGTAAACGGCTCCGTCTTTGTCGAGGGGCTTGTATTCCTGCGCGGCGAGAACCTTCTTGCGGCTTTCGGCAGCCTTCAGAGCGGCGTTTTCAGCTATTTTGTCCGCCGTGAGCATATTTGTCATAGCAAGCAGCAGTGTGACGGTGGCACATATCGCCGTAAGTATCAGTGTGGGCTTTGCTATCAGCGCAAAGCCGCTTTGCTTTTTATTTTCCACTGCGTTTTACCTCCGAACCAAAGGGACTTGACTGTGTGAGGGCTTCTATGTGGGGGGTGAGAATATTCATGAGTACGATGGAATAGCTCACGCCCTCGGGAAGAGAGCCGAAAAGACGGATTGTCATTGTGAGAATTCCGCAGCCTATGCCGTAGATTACCCTGCCGGTCTTGTTGACGGGACATGTGGTGTAGTCGGTAGCCATGAATATTGCGCCGAGCATAACGCCGCCGGAAAGCACATGATTTACAGGATTCTGACCTGCGATAAGCGCAATCACCGCTACGGTGCCGATGAACGCCAGAGGAATATGCGGGGTTATGACTCTGCGGATCAGCAGATATAATCCGCCAAGCAGAAGCGCGAGGGCGCAGGTTTCGCCGAGACAGCCGCCGTGCATGCCGATGAGAAGATCAACGGTGGATATTTCAGGATTTCCGGAGGTCATCTGGGTGAGCGGAGTCGCGGTGGAAACCACGTCGGTTCCGGAATTGCCGCTCATGTAGAAGAACGGGAGCGACCACCTGCTCATGTGGGAGGGAAAGCTTATGAGAAGGAATATTCTCGCGGCGAGAGCGGGGTTTACAAAATTCATTCCTATGCCGCCGAACATCTGCTTGACGACGGCAATTGCGAATACCGAACCCAGCACAGCAAACACAGGATTGAGTGTGGGGGGGAGGTTGAATGCCAGCAGCACTCCTGTCACGGCTGCCGAGAAATCGCTTATGGTCTGCTTGCGCTTCATTATACGGCGGCAGACGTATTCGGTCAGAACGCATGTGGCGGTGCAGAGAATTATCAGCATCGCCGAACGCCAGCCGAAATATACAACGGACATCAGCGCCGCCGGAATAAGCGCGATCAGAACGTCCTGCATTATGTATGCCGTGTTTTCACCGCTGTGTCTGTGAGGCGATGACGACACCGAAAGCATCTGCGGAGCGTTGGGAGAAGAATTTTCCATAATTATAGAAGCAGTCCTTTCTTTGAATATCGGAGGAATTATCTGCCGGATTTGACTATGCTCTTAGCCATGCGGAGATACTGAACGAGCGGACGGCGCGCCGGACATGAGAAGCCGCAGCAGCCGCATTCCATACAGCTCATTACGCAAAGGTCATTGAGCGCCTGAACGTCGCGTCTTTCGACAAAATGCTGTATATTCACCGGAGTGAGAAGCATCGGACAGGCGGCGACGCACCTGCCGCAGCGAATGCAGTCGGAGGGCTTTATGTCGTCGGCTTCCTTTTCGTCCATGAAAATAAGACCGTTGTTCTGCTTGATTATGGGATAATCGAGGGTGTAAAGAGCCGTTCCCATCATTGGACCGCCCATCAGCACCTTTTTCGGCTCTTCCTTAAATCCTCCGCAGAATTCCACAATATCCGAAATCAGCGTGCCGACAGGGGCTATGACGTTTTTGGGCTGACTTATCGCCGAGCCGTCAACGGTGATTCTTTTGGAAACAAGCGGCATGCCCGTGCGGACGTATTTGGCGATGAACGACACCGACGTTATGTTCAGCACAACGCAGCCTGCGTCGGCGGGAATCTTGCCCACCGGAACAGCGCGGTTCGTACACGCCTTGATAAGCACCTTTTCAGCGCCGTGAGGGTATGAAGTGCCGAGCTTGAGGACGCACATTTTATCGCCGAGGGAGCGTTCCTTTATTATCTCGTCAAGACGCTTGATAGCGGCGGGCTTGTTGCCCTCTATGCCGATAATGGAGCGTTTGAGTCCGAGGGTTTCCATGACAAAGCGCGTGCCCTCGATTATGTCCTCTGGGTATTCCATCATTTCGCGGTAGTCGGCTGTGAGGTAAGGCTCGCACTCCGCGCCGTTGATTACGAGAGTATCGACGTGCTTTTCGGGAGAGAAATTCAGCTTTATCGACACGGGAAATCCGGCGCCGCCAAGACCGACAAGTCCGGATTTGCGGACTGCCGCGTAAAGCTCGTCGGCGTTGGTGACAACGGGAGGCTCGATATCGGAGCAGACGGTCTGCAAACCGTCGGATTCAATCTCGATAGTTTTTATCTCCGCGCCGTTCGGCATTATTATCGTGCCGATATTTGTGACCTCGCCCGAAACGCCGGAATGAATCGGGGCGCACATGAACGACTGACTGTCGGCGATAAGCTGACCGACTGTCACTTTGTCGCCCTTTTTGACAATCGGCTCACAGGCAGCGCCTATGTGCTGCTGCATTGAAACGATTATTTTCTTCGGGGTGGGTATTTCCTCCGACGTGACCTCCGCGGTGTTCTTCATATGATCGACGTGGACTCCGCCGTGAGTTCTGTAAGGCTTCTTGGGGAGAATCAGATCCTTATCCGCCGAAGCCTTTGAATTATTGCTTTTAGAAGTGTCCATGGGTTCCTTCCTTTACAATTTATTGAATAGTGTTAATTATAACATATACAGCCGGTGTTTGCAATTAATATGTAGTACAAAAATGCCTGAAATATACATGAAATTTGTGGTTGAAAAAACCGTTGCTATGAATAAAAGGAAGCTTATTCCTGCAAAAAATATCCGTTTCCGGCTCCCGAAAACCGACGCAATACAAAAATCCGCAGGAACATGCGGCTGAAAAACGCACATTCCCGCGGACGGGGTTTTGATTTTTTTTTACTTCGCGTATTCCGAAGCGCGGCTTTCGCGTATGACGTTGACCTTGATCTGACCCGGATAGTCAAGCTCATTCTCGATCTTTTTGCATATCTCGCGGGCGAGGAACGGCATTTCATCGTCCTTTATCGCCTCGGGTCTGACCAGCACGCGAACCTCTCTGCCAGCCTGAATTGCAAAGCTCTCGGAAACTCCTTCAAATTCCTTGGCTATTTCCTCAAGGCGCTGCAGGCGTTTGACGTAGCTTTCGATATTCTCTCTGCGTGCGCCGGGACGAGCCGCCGAAACCGCGTCGGCTGCCTGAACCAGACAGTCGATAACCGAAGTCGCTTCAATGCCTCCGTGATGAGCGGCGATGGCGTGAATGATGTTTTCCGGCTCGCGGTACTTGCGTGCCATGTCAACGCCGATATCGACGTGGCTGCCCTCCATCTCATAATCGAGTCCCTTGCCGATGTCGTGCAGCAGACCTGCGCGGCGGGCAGGCGCGGGATCTATGCCAAGCTCGGATGCCATAGCGCCCGCGATGAGAGAAACCTCGATGGAATGCTTGAGCACATTCTGACCGTAGCTCGTGCGGAAGCGCAGACGTCCCAAAAGCTTGATAAGCTCGGAATGAAGCCCCATAACGTTTGTTTCGAGCATCGCACGTTCGCCCTCTTCTTTGATTGTGGCTTCTATCTCGCGGTTTGCCTTATCCACCGTTTCCTCTATACGTGCGGGGTGGATTCTTCCGTCCTGAATGAGCCGCTCCATTGCTATGCGGGCGACCTCGCGGCGGATAGGATTGAATGACGAAAGGGTAATGGCTTCTGGCGTGTCGTCGATAATTATGTCAACGCCTGTTACCGTTTCAAGAGTGCGGATATTGCGTCCCTCGCGTCCTATTATTCTGCCCTTCATCTCGTCGTTGGGAAGAGCGACGACGGACACTGTGGATTCCGCTACATAGTCGGAAGCGCAGCGCTGAATGGCAAGGGAGATGATATTCTGAGCCTTCTTTTCGGCTTCGTCCTTTATCTGAAGCTCATATTCCTTGATCTTGATGGCTTTTTCATGGATAAGCTCTTCCTCAAGGCTGTTCATGAGCTGCTCTTTTGCCTGAGCGGCGGTGAAGCCGGAGATTTTTTCCAGCATATCCATCTGGCTTTTTCTTAACGTTTCGGCTTCCTCGAACTTTTCGTCCGCCTGCTTAATGCGGGCGTTGTATTGTTCAAGCTTCTTTTCCGCCTGTTCGATTTTCTTGTTAAGATGCTCTTCGCGCTGCTGAACGCGCTTTTCCTGCTTGTTGATCTCGTTACGTCGATCGCGTATTTCCTTGTCGTTCTCGGATCTCAGGCGGTGGAGTTCCTCCTTGCCTTCAAGAACGATTTCCTTGCGCTTGGACTCGGCGTCCTTTTTTGCCTCGTCAACAATGCGCGCAGCCTCTTCCTCTGCTGAGGAAATGGCAGCCTCGGCGGTCTGCTTGCGGTTCGAGTAGCCCCTTTTGAAGCCGAAAAAGTACATGGAAACTCCGCCGGCGAGCAATCCGATCACCAGAGACAATACGATTTTTAACCAATCCATTGCTTTACACACAACCTCCTTTAATTAGTCAGGTCGGCGCAAATTCAATTGTAAATCATTAAATGTCATTTTATCAGTTTAAGTATATAAAAATATTCAAAAAACAATTAGTAAGCCGTAAACAACATGTCGGCTGAAATTCAATTGCGCCGCCTGCCGCGCCAGTTTTTTTTCCTGCATTACAGGGAACGGCGCGAAAAACGTGTTTTTGGTTAAATAAACGGGTAAAGCTGTCCGATTGAACTGCGAAAAAACAGTATACTATCGAACACACCCTAATTATTGTATTACTTTTTTCAAGTTATGTCAAGAAATATAAATGTAAATTTATTATTTTTGTGCGCTTTTGTGCAACACATCAAAAATGTATAATAAAAACAGGAGCCTTTTACGAAATTAAAAGACTCCCGAATGGTTTTTCTCAGAGACATTATATTATATTTCATATCGCGCAAATTCGCAGTTCGGCAGCACGAATTTCCCGAATTCTGCGTTTGTCATGTCGCGGAAATATGAGGCGATCATCTTGTTTGTCCAGCCGTGGCTCACCAGAAGCAGCGTCCTGCCTTGATTTTTATGAATTATCTCGTCCAGAAAGCCGTATACCCTGTGCGCCGACTGCAATATGGATTCTCCCCCGTCGGGAAAGCGCTCGGCAAAAGCCGTGGCGCGGCGAAGATATTCGGGATCGTCGCGCATACGGCGTTCCATCGCGCCGAAGTCGGTCTCTTCGAGCCTCGGGTCTGGAATAGGTTCGAGTCCGAGACTTTTCCCCACTATTTCAGCCGTTACGACTGCGCGGGAAAGGTCGGAGCAGTAAATTTTTTCTATCCCCCTGCCGACAAGCGCCTGCGCGAGCGTGTGCGCCTGCGCGACTCCCTTTGGGGTAAGAGGAATGTCCAGCCGCCCGCACAGCCGGAATTCGACGTTGAATTCGGTCTCTCCGTGTCGGGCGGAATAAATTACGGTCTTGCTCATTTTACGTTATATGCCCCCAGTTTTTTCAGGAGGCATGGGCAGGTTTTTCTTCCTGTACCGCGCCGTTTTTTTCAGCTTTTTCGGCTTTTTCAGCCGCTATTTTTTCATTGAGGTTTTCCCTTGCGACCGCGAGCATCAGCTTTATACGGTTTTCCTGATTCACCTTGGTGGCGCTGGGGTCGTAGTCGATGGGAGTTATGTTTGAATTCGGGAATACCCTGCGTATCTTGCCGATCATGCCCTTGCCGTTGATATGGTTGGGAAGACAGCCGAACGGCTGCGTGCAGACTATATTCTCGTATCCCGATTCGCAAAGCTCCAGCATCTCGGCGGTGAGCAGCCAGCCTTCGCCCATCTTGCTGCCGTAGCCGATAACGCCGTTGACGAGCGTGCGAAGGTGGGCGTATGGCGACGGTACGGTGAAATTCGGGTGTTCCCTGAGCGCGTCGAGCATTGCCGTTTCCATCTTTGTGCAGAAGTCCTTCAGGAATGATACGAATTTGTATTTGACCGAGCTGCCGCCGTAAAGCACGATGTCGTCGAGTCTGTTGTCCATCTTGAAGAGGGTGAAGCCCATCAGCCCCGGAACCATTACCTCGCAGTCCTGTGAGGCGAGGAATTCCTCCAGACGGTTGTTGGCGAGCGGAGAATATTTAACGTAAATCTCGCCCACAACGCCTACCCTGACCTTTGGCACGCGGTTGACAGGAATAGCGTCGAATTCGTCCGCGATGAGCTTGAGATTGTTGCGGAAATCCTCGCCGAGCATTCCCTTGCCGTGGGAGAACTGTTCGAGCAGGCGTTCCACCCAGCTGTTGACAAGCGCTTCGGATTCGCCCTTGTTAAGCTCGTATGCCTTGACCTGATTGTTGAGCAGCATGAGCATGTCGCCGTATACGATTCCCGCGACAAACTGCATGACAAGCGCGGGAGTTACCGAAAATCCCGGATTGCTTTCAAGACCGGACAGGTTCAGCGATATGACAGGCACATTCCCGTAGCCTGCCGATTTCAGCGCCTTACGCAGGAGATGTATGTAATTTGAAGCGCGGCAGCCGCCGCCGGTCTGGGTTATCATGAGCGCGGTCTTGGTTACGTCGTATTTGCCGCTGTTAAGCGCGTCGATCATTTGTCCTATTACGAGAAGCGCGGGGTAGCAGGTGTCGTTGTGGACGTATTTGAGTCCCTCCTCGACTACCCTGTGACTGCTGTTGGTAAGCACCTCAAGGTCATATCCGGCTTTCTGAAGCACCTTTTCAAAAAGCTTGAAATGCACGGGAAGCATATTTGGCACAAGAATCTTGTATTCGCGGCGCATTTCCTTTGTAAAGAGCAGTCTGCCGTCCTTTGTATATTTTAATTCCGCCATATCGCGTCACCTTTCCGGTTATTCCTCGATTGCCGCGAACAGACTGCGAAGTCTTATCCTGACGGCGCCGAGGTTGGTGATTTCGTCAATTTTTATCTGGGTGTATATCTTGCCGCCGCTCTCCAATATGGAGCGCACCTCGTCTGTTGTGATTGCGTCTATGCCGCAGCCGAATGATACAAGCTGTACCAGATTCATGTCGGGCTGGGTCAGAACGTATTTTGCCGCGGAGTAGAGACGGGAGTGGTATGTCCACTGATTCAGCACCTTGACGGGGAATTTCTTTACCCTGTCGCTCACAACGTCCTCGGAGATCACAGCCGCGCCGCAGCCGGAAATAATCCTGTCTATGCCGTGGTTGATTTCGGGGTCGATGTGATATGGTCTGCCGGACAGCACGATTATATGCATGCCCTTTGCGCGGGCTTCCTCTATGATAGCCTCGCCGCGCTCGCGTACTCTGGCAAGGTAGCTGTAATATTCCTGATAAGCCGCGGCAGCGGCAGCCTTAACCTCATCGAGCGGAATTATGTCGAAATATTTTGACATAACCTGCTGGAATTTCTTGGGGAAGTCCTTCGGGCGGTGAATTCCGAGATAGTCCTTGATGAAGTCTATGTTTTCAACGTCCGGCATATTCGCCTGAATTACTTCGGGATAATATGCCACAACGGGACAGTTGTAATGATTGTCGCCCATTTTCTCATCGAAATTGTAGGAAAGGCAGGGGTAGAATATCGTCTTTACGCCTTCGTCAATCAAGGTCTGAATGTGTCCGTGCATGAGCTTCGCGGGGAAGCATACGGTGTCGGAGGGGATAGTCGCCTGTCCGAGAAGATACATTTTGCGGCTGGAGAGGGGAGATGTGACTACCTCAAAGCCCAATTTCGTGAAGAGCGTGTGCCAGAACGGGAGCAGCTCGAACATATTCAGCCCCATAGGAATGCCGATTCTTCCGCGTTCGCCCGGAACAGGGGCGTATTCCTTGAGCAGCTTTAATTTGTAGTCGTATATGTTGAGCGAGTCGTCCGCCTTGCGGTGGGTTATCGGACGGTCGCAGCGGTTGCCGCTTATGAATTTGCGTCCGTTGTCGAAAATATTTACAGTCAGGCGGCAGTTGTTGCTGCAAAGTCCGCAGCGGGCGTCCTTTACCTGATGGAAGAAGTTTGCGAGCTGCCCGGCGTTGAGTATCCTGCTGCTGCCGGTTGAATGGCGGGACGCGTAAAGTGCCGCGCCGTAAGCACCCATGAGTCCCGCGATTGCCGGACGCACAACCTGTACGCCCATCTCCTGCTCGAATGCCCTGAGAACCGCGTCGTTCAGGAACGTGCCGCCCTGTACGACGATTTTCTTTCCCAATTCGTCCGGACTGGAGGCGCGTATAACCTTATACAGCGCGTTCTTGACGACGCTTATGGAAAGTCCGGCTGAGATGTTTTCGATGGAGGCGCCGTCCTTCTGCGCCTGCTTTACCGACGAATTCATGAATACCGTGCAGCGCGAGCCGAGATCTACCGGCTTGTCTGCGAAAAGTCCTAAACGCGCAAATTCCGCTATTGGCTTGCCGAGCGCCTCCGCGAAGGTCTGAAGGAACGAGCCGCAGCCGGAGGAACAGGCTTCATTGAGGAATATGCTGTCTATTTCGCCCTTCCTGCCGATTTTGAAGCATTTTATATCCTGACCGCCTATGTCGATGACAAATTCAACGTCGGGCATGAATTTTCTCGCGGCGGTGAGATGCGCGGTGGTCTCCACAATGCCGGAATCAAGGTTGAACGCGTTCTTTATAAGCTCCTCGCCGTAGCCGGTGGAGGTCGCGCCCACTATTTTTATTTTAGGATACTTCCAGTAGAAATGCTCCAGGAATTCCTTTACCTGAGGGACAGGATTGCCCTTGTTGGAGCTGTATTTGTCGCGGAGAATTTTGCCGTCGGGGGTAATGACTACCATCTTGATTGTGGTGGAGCCGGAGTCAACGCCGTAATAAGCGTCGCCCTCGTATGTATCGGGGTCTATGCGTTCTATTGAATTTTCCGAATGTCTCTTTACAAACGCCTCGTATTCCTCGCGGCTTGAAAAGAGCGGATCTATGGAATTGTAATTGCCGACGGCTTTCAGACTGCCGAGCGTGTCGATTGCCTTATCTAAATCTATTTCGGTATCCGCGCCGAGAGCCGCGCCGATTGCGACGTAGTAGAGGGAATTTTCGGGGCATACGCCTTTGAGCCTGAGCGTGTCGTCAAAAGCTCCGCGCAGCTCGGAGAAGAATGTCAGCGGTCCGCCGAGATAAACCACGTTGCCCTTTATCGGTCTGCCCTGAGCGAGTCCGGCTATGGTCTGATTCACAACGGCGTAGAATATGCTCGACGAAACGTCGCTTGTGCGCGCGCCCTGATTGAGAAGCGGCTGAATGTCGGTCTTTGCGAAAACGCCGCAGCGTGAGGCTATAGTATACCGGCGTTCGGCGGTTTTGGCAGCCTCGTTCATCTCGGTGGGGGAAATATTGAGGAGCGTCGCCATCTGATCTATAAAAGCGCCGGTTCCGCCCGCGCAGGAGCCGTTCATGCGGAATTCCATGCCGCCGGTGACAAAGAGAATTTTCGCGTCCTCGCCTCCCAGCTCGATAGCCACGTCGGTATCGGGAAGCAGGTTTTTGAGCGCTATGCGCGACGCAAAGACCTCCTGAACGAGTGGAATGCCACAGGCTTCGGATATTCCCATGCCGGCTGAACCGGATATGGAGAGCAGCGCTTTTTTCTCGCCTGTCAGCTCCCTGACTGTTTTGAGAACGCCGAGAGTCTTTTCCGTTATCTGAGAGAGATGCCGTTCATAGGATTTATGTATAATGCTGTTGCTGTCGTCCAGCAAGACATATTTTATTGTCGTGGAACCCACGTCTATTCCTATTCTCAAGATTCATTCTCCATTTCTGCGATATGGTGGTATTATTATAAGAGTGATTAACTATGGAAACTTTTGTTTCCATTGATTTTGGCAAAATATGGCGGAAAAGATGCAAGCAGGACGCGTGTGGAGAGATTCTAAACAGGCTCTAACAGATAATCCGCCGATTTTATTTCATACAAAGAAGATAATAGCACATTCAATTGTCAAAGTAAAGTAAAAAATAGATGAAAAATCATTCCGGTCGGAATTTTCTGCGCTTGACATAATTATTTATTTGAATAATGCGCCTTGTCTATTGATTATGTCAATTGCTTTTGATATAATTATATAAGAAAAAATAAATTTTAAATTAATTCCTTGTATATTTGTTTGTGAAAGGAAGGTTTTTTATGGAAATCGAAAGGCAGTTTCTAATAGACGAATTTCCCGACCTGCCGGAGGTATATTCCGCGCAGGTCTGGCAGGGGTATCTTTCCACCGCGCCGGTTGTGCGTATTCGCAGATTTTCCCCTCCTGACGGCTGCGACAGGTACGAGCTTACCGTCAAGGGTAAGGGCACGCTGGTTCGGGCGGAGGTGAATATTCCCATAGACGCGGCGCAATACGATGAAATGTCAGGAATCCTCAAACGCGAGCCTATTCACAAGGACTATCACGTATATGAGCTGCCGGACGGTCTGCGGCTCGAATGCAGCGCTGTTGACAGCGGAACGGATCACGGGTTCATGTACGCCGAGGTGGAATTCGGCTCGGTGGAGGAGGCGAACGCCTTTGTGCCGCCGCCGTTCCTCGGCAGGGAGATGACCGAGGTCGCCGGGTTCAGCATGAGCAATTACTGGGTGAAGGGACGTCTGGATTTTCCGGGCGAAGACTGATTGGGGGATAAGCATGAATAATTACAACGCGCCTCACGCCACGCCTCCAGGGACAAGCTCCGCAAGTCAGGCTCCGGCGGCTCCGGATTACGGAATGTACCGGCAGGGGCAGGCTCCGCCGAATTTATCGGCTCAGAGAGGGAAAAAGAAGCCGAAGGTTTTCTTGATCGCTTTGGCGATAATTCTTCTGATTTTCGCGGCGAGTCTCGCGGTTGTATTTCCGAAATCCGATGAATTCGTGCTGGAGCTTGGGGATGGGATTTCGCTGAGTCCGTCGGATTATCTTTTCGGCTACGGGTTTGTAGTTGACAGGGGCAAGATAGACGCGGGCGGAGTTGACCCTTCTAAAGCAGGAAATTATCAGATCAGAGCGGAACTGTATTTTTACAATTACACTCTGAATATCAGAATTCAGGATACCACCCCGCCGGAGATAATTCCCTATTCCGACGAATTGTACATAGCCACGGGGAGAGATTACAGACCGGAGGATTTTGCAGCGGAAATAAGCGATATTTCGGGCGACGTAACCTGCGTTATCGACTACGGCGGCAGCGAATCGGAGAGCATTTCCATTCCCGGCGAGGGAGAATACAGTCTGCTTCTGAAAGCCGAGGACATTAACGGCAACGTCGGCACACGCGAGATTTTTTTCAGGGCTGACGAACCGCCGGTCATAATCGGGGCGTTTGACCGCCGTCTGCCAACCGGCGCGGATTTTGACCCGTACAGGGTTGTAGCCGCGGATTCCGGCGACGGCGAAATCACGGAAAATATGAATATCGACACGGGCGGTTTCGACCCGAACGCTATCGGGGATTACACAATTACATATTCCGTCAGCGACAGTCACGGACTCACGACAGAGAAAGCCGTCACCGTTTCGGTATGTCATGAGTGGGAGCTTCCGCTTAACGGCGGCGATGAAAACATTTCGCTTGGCGAAAGCGAGATGAAGCTACTCTGCGACGTCGGGCATTTCAAATACAAGCCTCTTGACGTTCCGGATTATGACGCGGTTGTGAAGCTGATAGAACCGGCGCTGATAGACCTCAAGCGGAGTCTGGGCGGCGGCGCGTACACTGCCGGAAGCGGCTGCGTTTACAGAATTACGCCCGAATACATTTATTTTCTTTCAGTGAGACATGTGATGAAGGCGGTCAGTCGGAACTGCGAGATAATGTTTTACAACGGCACGGTTGTGAGGGAGACTCTTGATTACGCCCTGTCGCAAAAAAGCAACGAGCTGGCGATGTTCAGGATTCCGGTTTCAATGGTTCCGGTCGATACTCTTATGTCGTTAAAGCAGGTATACGTCGATGAGGATATTTACTCAAAGCTGTCCGTGGGCGATGAGGTTGTGGCATACGCAAAGCACTGGAGCGGGACCGACGAGGATTATGTGCGCCGTATGACTGTAAGAAGGCTCGAATCGTCCATAGGTGAATTCAATCTGTACAATTCGCTTCTGGAGACATCGGAGGGCGTGGTCGGCGGAATGAGCGGAACCGCGGTTGTCGATCTCAGGGGGAATCTCGCTGGACTTGCGAGCGCCTACGGAACCCCCACCGACAGCAGGTATACTGTAAGCTCGTATCACAGCAGAATAGACGTGCTCAACGAAGTCGAAACCGCGCTTGAAGGTCAATATTCAGACAAAGCGGCATAATTCATAGGCTCCCGACTGGAACGGGGATTTCCGTCGGGAGCCGTTTTTTTTTGCACATTTTTTTACGGCTGGAATAGTATGGTAAAAGACAAATCGCAATGCAACAGCGGTAATCGAAAGGAGATTGAAATTATGAACAATTCAATCGTAAATGAACGCAAAGGCGGAGTGTCGCCGTTCGTGCCGGAGTATCAGGAATATATCAGCAGCTATCCCGGACGCGGGACGCTCAGGGTGCAGATAAGCGCCGCCTATGAAGCCTTCCCCGTGAAAGGGGTCGATGTTGAAGTCGCTGTTATTCACAACGGCGTGCGTTACCTGCTTTACAGCGATACCACCAATTCGTCCGGAATAGTGGACAATATGGTGCTTCCAACACGTCCAGTCGATACTCTTCTTAACCCTAAAACGTCCGACAAGGACGAGGCGCAGTACCTTGTTTCGCTCTTCCACCCGTCATTCAAATCGGTTATAGACAAGGCGGTGACCGTCTACGACCGCATAGAAACAATACTGCCGCTTTCGCTCGTTCCGGCAAATCAGATCACGGAGGGGAATTAAATGCCGACACTTCCTATAATTCCGCAGACTGTCACCGTTCATCTCGGCGCTCCTAACGAGCAGGCTGAGAACGTGACGGTCAGCTTCACCGAGTACATCAAGAACGTCGCCTCAAATGAAATCTATCCCAACTGGCCGGAGGCGGCTCTCAGGGCAAACATTCTCGCCCAGATCACATTCGCCCTTAACCGGATTTACACCGAATATTATCCCAGCCGCGGTTACGACTTCGACATAACCAACAACACCCTCTACGATCAGGCGTTCCGCCCCGACGGTGAGATATTCGGGAATATCAGCGAGATTGTCGATGAGATATTCAATAATTATATAGTGAGAAACGGCAGCATAGTGCCGCTTTACGCGCAGTTCTGCGACGGCGTTTACGTCCAGTGCAGCGGACTTTCGCAGTGGGGAAGCGTGCGTCTCGCCGAGCAGGGAATGAACGCCTTCCAGATATTGCAGTATTATTACGGCGATAATATCCGCCTTGTGATGGACGCGGATGTGGGAAACAACACTCCGTCATACCCCGGAGTCCCGCTGCGCCGCGGTTCGTTCGGCGACGACGTGCTGATAATCAAGCGGGAGCTGAACCGCATTGCCCTCAATTATCCCGCCGTGCCGAGAATCAGCAGTCTGACCGGCGTTTACGATTTCGAGACGGAACGCGCCGTTACCGCCTTTCAGGAGATATTCAATTTAGAGCCGGACGGGGTTGTGGGCAAGGCGACGTGGTACAAGATAAAGCAGATATACGCCGCCGTCAAACGCTTGTCGGACATCACGGGCGAGGGTCTGGAAATATCCGAGGTGGAACGCAGGTATACCCGCGCACTGAAATTCGGGGACAGCGGGGTGGATGTGGAAGCGTTGCAGTATTATCTGGCGTTTTTGGGATATTTCTTCCCCGAACTGCCGCCGATACCCATTACAGGCTACTTCGGCGAACAGACCCGCGACGCTGTTTTTACATTCCAGAGCCTTTACGGGCTGAAGGTGGACGGCATTGCCGGCGAACGTACATTCCGTGAAGTCGAGAGGGCGTACCGTGCGGCGGTGAGCGAGCTTCCTGCCAATTACCGCAGCGCGATAGGCGAACCTTACCCCGGACGGTTTCTTGTATTCGGGGATTCCGGCGAAAGCGTGAGCATAATCCAGCGGTATCTCAGCATTATTTCACGGACCGACCCTCAGATACCTCAGGTGAATGTCACCGGAACGTTTGACGAAGCTACACGCAACGCGGTCTTTGCCCTCCAGCGTCAGCTCGGCATAGAACAGAACGGCGCTATAGGTCCGGTCGAATGGAGCCGGATTATTACACGTGGCAATAATCTGTAATTTGCTTTAAAATCATATTATTTTGAAAGAACGATACTGTTTAACCGAAACGGCGTCGTTCTTTTGTTTTTTTATAAAAATCAGAAAAACAACAAAAAAGTCTTGACAATAATATAAAAATATGATAAAATATACAAGAAATTCAGCGTTATGCGAAAGGTGAGGAAGTAAAATGAAAAACTCAACCATGAAAGCGAAGTATTCCGCACTCGCGCTTGCCATTCTGATGGCAGTCCTTTTCCTGACAGGCTGTACCAAAACGCCTGTTACCACGGCTGACTTCAAGGCTGTTGCCGAGAAAAAGGGCTTCTTAGTCGAGGACGTAATGGCACAGTTCAGCGAACACACCGACATAGTCAAAGAGGCTACCGTGACCGCGCCTGAATCCATCGCGTTCAAGCTGGAATTCTATGTGCTTTCCGACGAATCCTCGGCTCGTTCATTCTACGCCAACAACAAGGCAAATCTGGAGGCAAACAAGGGCAACGCCGACTCAAATGTTTCTTTGAGCGGTAAGAATTACGAGTCCTTCTCCATGACGACAGACGGTAAATACATGTTCATCGAGCGCGTTGACACGACCGTGCTGTACGTCGGTCCCACCGATTCAGCCAACAAGGCGGAAATTGAAGCCTTTGTCAAGGAATTGAAATATTGATTATTAACTTATCCGCTTTTTCTGAATCAGCAAAAAAACATAAATAAACAAAAGCGCCGGTTTTCCGCAAAAGAATCCGGCGCCTTTTTCATTATATATATTCTTTTAACGACAGATGACCGCTTCAATCTCGTCTTCGCCGCAGAAGCCGATTCCCGCGCCGTTGAAGCCTATTTTAATTCCGGCGAAAACAACTGCTCGCCTGAGTGAATCCTCCGCTGACATTCCCTTTACGTAATAATGCAGGAATGACGAGAAAAGCGAGTCGCCCGCGCCGACGGTGTTGACTACCTTCGCGCCGGCGTATGCCGCAACGTGGACAAGCCTGTTCTGAGCCGAATCCAGCAGAAGCGCCCCTTTTGCGCCTAATCCCATGACGATCACGCTGTTGTGATAGCGCGCGTTGAGCCTGCGTATGAATTCGTCCGCGGGACAGGGAAGCCCCTCGTCGCTGAGAAAGAGAATGTCGGCATTCTCCATGAAATCGCGGTTGTAGTCGTCCTCCACGGTTCTGAGTACGTGAACGTCGGTGGCGGTCAGCTTGTTCATTCGGCGTGCTTCTTTGATGAGTTCGCGGTTGAAATTGATATTGCAGAGTACGGCAGCGTCGGCTGTCACAAGCGCTTCGGTCATGCTTTCGGGATTGACCGTGTGTTCCTGAATGTCCTTGAGGTCGCAGTAAACCTGACGTCTGCCGTCGGGGTCAAAGAGAATCACCGAGACGGGCGTGCTTTTCAATTCGCGCTTCACTCCGCCGGTGGAAATGCCGTGCGACTCAAGGTCGGAAATGATTCTGTCCGCTTCAAAGTCGCTTCCGACAAAGGAATTAAGTATTACGTTATCGCCCAGCGCGGTAAGCGCCTTGGCAATATTGCAGCCCACGCCCGCCACGTTGGAATTGACTCCGAAAAACGGGTAGTCGATGGGATAATAATTAATGGGAAAGCCGCGAACGGAAACTGTGGTTTCCACATTCAGAAGCCCTGAAACAAGAATCTTTGCTGACATTTCGGGATTATCCTCCTTTAATTAATTATTCCTCTTCGCCCCTCAGAATCGCCGCCGCCTTGCGGTATTTTTCCTCCCGCCTGTAATCGGATTCCGTCATATGGTCGAACCGTGTGCGGTCGCTGTTGTGGGCGAGGTCGGCGAGCTTGACCCTGACAGCAACGGGATTTTCCTTTATCCGTCTGACATAATCCATATAGGGAACGCCTTCGCGGTGGGTCAGATAATCGAGCGCGTCGCAGACTTCATTTGAAAAACCCATCTCCCGCAGATCGTCGGGAGTGTAGTCGGTATCCTCCACAACGTCGTGCAGCAGCGCGACAATTGCGGAGGTTTCGTCATTCATCTGTTCGGCGACATGGAACGGGTGGAAGACATACGGTATGCCGCTTTTATCCACAGCGTCCCTGTGCGCCTCAAACATCAGCCGCATGGCTTTTTTGGTATCGGGTGTGTAAATCATACGTAAAATACCCTGTTTTCCTTGCGCGGCGCAGGAGCCGGTATTTCGCCGTCGGCATAGCCTATGGCGCAGTGACCTATGCCTGTCCATTCGCCCTCGATTCCGAGTGTGCGGAGAAGCTCTTTGTATTCGTCGGTCTCGAATTCCTCCCGTGCGCGGTGGATCCATATGCTGCCCAGACCCAGCGAATGCGCCGCCAACATGAGATTACCCATCACAAGGCTGCCGTCGTAAACGGCGGTGGGCCAGTTTTTGTCCGCGAGAACTATCAGGATAACCGGTGCGCCGTAGAACGGGTCGAAGTCCTCCTGCCAGCCGCCTATTTTGCGGTTGTCCCCGGAGATTTTGTCGCGGAGCTTCCTGTCTGTGACCGCGACGACTATCGCCGCCTGTTTACCTCTGCCGTTGGCGGCGTAAAGTCCGGCTTCGATGATCTGATCGAGGTCGGATTTTTCCGGCATATCCGGCTTGAATTTGCGAACGCTGCGGCGTTCCTCCATTGCCTTTATTACTTCATTCATGGATTTAACCTCCATCATTCCATACATTATTTTTTCAGCTTTCGTCCATTGTCTGAACCTTTTCGTCCTCGGGCACTGAGGCAAAGGAATTCGGATTGATCACAACGTCGTCGTAATGCTCTGAGGAACGGAGTACGACAGTCGTCCTGCCGGGCAGGTGGAGTTTTCCACTTGCGAGTGTGGCGACGGGTTCGGCTTTTTCCGTTTCGGTTTCTTCCTCAGAGGACGCGCCGAACACGGGACTTCCGTCGGTTTCCTTGTCGCCCTCGGCGTTCTTGCTGACAACGTATCCTCTCAGCTCGTTAAAATCGGAAAAACCTGCGGCGTTAAGGTCGATGTCGGTATCGTCGAGACTCAGGTTGTGAATTACCATTACCGCTGTGCCGTCGTATATGCTGGTGTAGGAGCAGAGCGACTGACTGCCCAGATCTACTGCCGTGACTGTGCCGCGGGCTATCTGCGGGTTCTGATTCTTGAGCTTGAGCAGCAGGCGGTAATGGTTGAGCATGGAGTCCTCGTCCCTGAACTGCTCTTCGACGCTCTTTACATTTTCCTGACTCAGCTTGGGATCAGCGCCTTCGGGCGGAATCATCCTTGAGCCGTCGTCTGAGGCTGACCATTTGATCGCGGTGCGCGCTGTCGGGTCTTTTTTGCTGCTGTCAGTGGTGCTGCCTTTAAGTCCGATTTCCTCGCCGTAATAGATGAACGTGTTGCCGGGCATGAGAAGATAAAGACTCGCCGCCATCTTGCGCTGTCCCTCTGTCGCGAAGTATGAGGAGGAACGGGTCATGTCGTGATTGGAGAGGAACGGCGCGTCTATAGCGTCGGTCGCCGAAACCAGCTCGAGCTGATTGTTCCAGACCTGCAGTCTTTTGGCGAAGCCTGTGCCGTCCTTGGATTTGACGGTGGAGGAAATGTAGCCTGTGGAATTTCCGAAGGAGAAGTCGAAGAAGCTGTCAAATCCGCTGTCGTAGTATTTCTTTACTGTGGTGTTCGCGGTCCACGCTTCGCCTACTGTGTAGAAGTCCGGATTCTTTGACTTGCAGTGATCCGCTATTCTTTTGAGAACCTTGGTGTTTTCCGCGGTGTCATTGGCATAGAACCACAATACCGCGTCAAAGCGGAATCCGTCAACGCCCTTGTTTATCCAGAAATCGCAGATCTTATCGACTTCCTCCCAGACGTACTCGCTGTCGAAATTCAGCTCCGGCATGTCGTCGCTGAAATTGCACTCATAATAGCAGCTGCTCAACGGGATTTTCTGATACCTTTTGCCGTTTAGCTTATAGTAGGTGTAATCTCCGCTTGTTATGGCAATGCCGTCCTTTTCCATTTCATCGCCGGAAACGTATGTGTAATACTCGGCGTATTTGGGATCGTATTCGCTCTCCATTCCGCTTTCGGCGCGGCGTATAAGCTCGCAGAACGCTTCAAACCATTCGTGCTTCCTTGACGTGTGGTTCAGCACCATGTCGATTATGACCTTGATGTTTCTCTCGTGGCATTTCTGAGTGAGGTTCTCAAAATCCTCCATCGTGCCGTACATGGGGTCGATTGCCATGTAGTCGCTTACATCGTACTTATGGTAGGAGGGCGAGGGGCATATCGGCATGAGCCAGATTGCGTTGATTCCGAGGGAGCTGTTCCCCGCGGCTCCCGACGCGGGCTTGAGATAGTCGAGCTTCTGGGTTATGCCGTTCAGGTCGCCGTAGCCGTCGCCGTCCGAATCCTTGAAGGAGCGCACGAATATCTCATAGAAATTTTTGTATTTGTCGTCATATTCCACGATTGTCTCATCGGGAACGCAGGGCTTTTTGACCTCCTTTTCGACGGTCTCACCGCCGCCGCACGAGGCAAGCATCGTCAGCGTGGCGAGCGCGACAAGCATTGCGGAACGCAGCTTTTTTTTGAGTGTCATCAGTAAATCTTCCTTTCATTATACATTGCCTGATAACGCCGGAATTACAATTGCTCAAAAATTCTAAACATTATATAGGCAAAATGTTTGATATGCTCTAATTATAAGGTATTTTTTCGTTCATGTCAATCAGTTTTAGCGTCAATTTGCATGAGAATTTAAAAAAATTCAATAAAAAATTGAATTAATCTGGCAATAATCTATTGACAGTTGCGCGAATTTATGGTAATATGCATATGGCAATTTTTAACTCTACGGGAAGGTTGTGATTTTTTGGCTCAGAAAGAAGCTTGTTCATTCCAGCGAGGCTCGGGCATACTTATGTCAATCACCAGTCTGCCGTCCCCATACGGCATAGGCACGCTCGGCAAGGCTGCGTATGAA
The DNA here is from genome assembly GCA_900316455.1 of uncultured Eubacteriales bacterium. Taxonomy (GTDB): domain Bacteria; phylum Bacillota; class Clostridia; order Oscillospirales; family Acutalibacteraceae; genus RUG762. The sequence goes on along the minus strand of ONCX01000040.1, from coordinate 4,346 downwards.
TTTGTCGATTTTCTAAGAAAGGCGCAGCAGCGTTACTGGCAGGTATTGCCCATAGGTCCCACCAGCTTCGGCGACTCGCCTTATCAGTCTTTTTCGGCTTTTGCCGGCAACCCTTATTTCATAGATCTTGACACGCTTGCTGAGGAAGGTCTTCTGCAGTATGACGAGATTAACTGCCATGACTGGGGTTACGACGCGACAAGAGTTGATTACGCGAGAATTTTTGAAGGAAGATTCAATGTACTTCGCAAGGCTTTTGACCGCAGTAACCATAAGACGACTCCTGAATTCAAAAAATTCTGCGAGGATAACGTGTTCTGGCTTAACGACTACAGCCTCTTCATGGCTCTCAAATTCTATTTTGACAACCATGAATGGCAGATGTGGGAGAACGATATACGCCTGAGAAAACCCGGCGCGGTCAAGCTCTACACAGACAAGCTCGCCAATGACGTGGATTTCTGGAAGTTCGTCCAGTTCAAGTTCTTCGAGCAGTGGAACAGACTCAAGGCTTACGCCAACGGCAAGGGTATCAAGATTATAGGCGATATTCCGATTTATGTTGCGATGGACAGCGCTGACACATGGGTTCACGGCGATCTCTTCCAGCTTGACGAGGAAAAGAAGCCTGTCAAGGTCGCGGGAGTCCCGCCGGATAATTTCTCCGCTGACGGTCAGCTCTGGGGCAATCCCCTCTATGACTGGGAAAAAATGGAAAAGAACGGCTTCGCGTGGTGGAAGCAGCGTATGCGCGCCTCCGCGAAGATTTATGACGTTATCCGCATAGATCACTTCATCGGCGTTGTCAAGTATTTCTCGATACCCGCCGGATCTCCGACCGCCGCCACCGGACAATGGCTGCCCGGTCCCGGCATAAAGCTCACCAACGCCATCAACTCTGTTCTCGGCAACGCGCTGGTTATCGCTGAGGATCTGGGCGTTTCGGATGAAAAGGTCGAGACGCTGCTCAAGAGAGCGGGCTATCCGGGTATGAAGGTTCTTGAATTCGGCTTTGACGGCGGAAGCGACAATGTTATGCTGCCACACAATGTCACCGAAAATTATGTTGTGTACGGCGGTACTCACGACAACGAGACGCTTGTCGGATATTTCTGCGATGATCAGAAGAGCATAGAGGATCTGGCGTTCGCCGTGGAATACCTCAATTGCGAGACCATTGACAATATTCCGGACGCCATTATCAGAACCGGCTTCATGTCCTGCGCTCACACCGTCATTTATCAGCTTCAGGATTATCTCGGACTTGACAACTCCGCCAGAATGAACTTCCCATCCAAGCTGGGAGGCAACTGGGAATGGAGAGCGACTAAGGCGCAGATGTCGGATAAGCTCGCGGCGAGAATTGCGCGGCTTGTCGAACTTTACGGGAGGTAAACAATTTGAACACCATTTTTCAGAACGATGTAATAAAATGTCTGGAGCTCGACTCCGGCAAGACTCTTGAAAACGCCACCACAAAGGAGCTTTATAACGCTGTCTCGAAAGCTGCCGTTGCTCAGGCGTACCGCGGCGCAGACAAGTTTGCCGGAACAAAGAGAGCCGCTTATCTTTCCGCCGAATTCCTTATCGGCAGAATGATATACAGCAATCTGCTCAACCTCGGTCTGCTTGAAGATACAAAGGAGCTGCTTGCTACAGCCGGTATAGATATCAATGTCTTTGAGGATATCGAAGACGACGCGCTCGGCAACGGCGGTCTCGGACGTCTCGCCGCGTGCTTTATCGACTCCGCCGCCACTCAGAACATCCCGCTCGACGGCTATGGAATCCGTTATAAGTACGGTCTTTTCAAGCAGTACTTTGAAAACGGCTTCCAGAAGGAAAAGGCTGACGACTGGCAGTCCTATGGCGATCCGTGGTCTATCCGCCGCGACGACGAGACTGTGCTTATCAGGTTCTCAGGTCAGACGGTGAAGGCTGTTCCCTATGACATGCCGGTTATCGGCTACGGCGGAAAGACTGTCAACAATCTCCGTCTGTGGCAGGCTGAGGCGGTCAATTCGTTCGACTTCGATCAGTTCAACCGCAACAACAGACCCGCGTCCATTGCTGAAAAGAACGACGCGGAGGTTATTTCCGCGGTGCTTTATCCCAACGATGAGACCTATGAGGGCAAGGTGCTGCGCCTGAAGCAGCAGTACTTCTTCTCCAGCGCGTCACTGCAGGATATGATCCGCAGATACAAGACCCGCCACGGCTCGGATTTCTCGCATTTCTCCGAGGAATACGCCATTCAGCTCAACGACACGCATCCGGTTGTCTCCATTCCCGAATTCCTGAGAATTCTGGTTGAAGATGAAAAGGTGGAGCTTAAAGACGCCATCGCCTACGCCAAGGACACGTTTGCCTACACCAATCACACAATTATGCCTGAAGCCCTTGAGAAATGGCCGACCAACCTCTTCTATGACGTTATTCCTGAGGTTTACAATTACGTCATTGCTCTTGACAAGGTTCTTCAGGAGGAACTGGAGTCCAAGGGAATTACGGACGACAATCAGAAGATTTTCCGCATTATCTGCAACGATCAGGTGCATATGGCGCACATCGCGATCTATGCCACGCATTCCACAAACGGCGTTGCACAGATACATTCCGATATTCTCAAGGATATCGCTCTGCATGAGTGGTACAAGCTCTATCCCGAACGCTTCAACAACAAGACCAACGGCATTACTCAGCGTCGCTGGCTGGCTCTCGCCAATCAGGAGCTTGCCGCGTTCATCACCGGTAAGATAGGCGACGGCTGGATCACTGACCTCTTTGAGCTTAAAAAGATGGAGCAGTTCGCGGACGACGAGGAAGCTCTCTGTGAATTTGCCGATATCAAGTACAAAAAGAAGGTCGAGCTTGCCGAATATATGAAGAAGATGGACGATCTCACCGTGAATCCCGCGTTTATTTTCGACATTCAGGTAAAGAGACTCCATGAGTACAAGCGCCAGCTTCTCAACGCTTTCTCCATACTTGATATTTACTTCGGCATCAAGGAAGGCAGAATCAAGGAATTCAACCCGACCGCGTTCATATTCGGCGCGAAAGCAGCGCCGGGTTATTACAGGGCAAAGGGCATTATCAAGTTCATAAACGAAATAGGCAGGATGATAGCCGCCGACCCCGATGTGAACAAGTATCTTTCCGTTTCGTTCGTTTCCAATTACAACGTATCATACGCTGAGAAGCTCACTCCTGCCGCGGACGTTTCCGAGCAGATTTCCACAGCCGGCACAGAGGCGTCCGGCACGGGCAACATGAAGTTCATGCTCAACGGCGCCGTTACCCTCGGCACGTTCGACGGCGCGAATGTGGAGATAGTCGAGCAGGCGGGCGAGGAGAACAACTATATCTTCGGCGCGAGAGTCGAGGATCTTGAGAAGATAAAGGGTTCCTACAATCCCAGAAAGATCTATGACGAGAATCCGAGAATCAAGAAGGTGCTCGATACGCTTGTGGACGGCACGTTTGACGACGGCGGCACGGGCATGTTCCGCGACCTCTATTCGTCGCTGCTCGACGGCGCTCACTGGCATCAGCCCGATCATTATTATATTCTTCTCGACCTCATTCCCTATTGCGACGCCAAGCTCAGATGCAACGCCGATTATTCCGACAGGAAGGCGTTCGCTAAGAAGTGCTTCATGAATATGGCGAATTCCGGCAAGTTCTCCAGCGACAGAACCATCAAGGAATACGCTTCGGAGATCTGGGGCGTCTGATTTCGCACACGGAAATCAATTTTGAAAAAAGAAAGCGCGAAGCGCAAACCAGCGAGCGAATGCGAGCGTGGGAGTCGAGGGGGTCTGGACCTCCTCGCGGGTCAAGGGCAGCGCCCTTGCGGGGAGTGGGGCAGCGCCACACGAGCGAGGCGAAGCCGAGCGAGCAAGACGCGCCAAGATATATAACATGGTAAGGCGAATACCAACGGCACTTCCCTCATAATTGATTTCCCCGGATTTCGCATTGGTGATATTGACAGGAATAGTCTATAGCAAAAATTAACAGCAAGTCGGTATTCAGGTTGATAAAACTTGTGAATATCGACTTGCTTTTGTTTTTCCGGATTGGAAAAAACCACCCATAAATGCTTGTTTATTACTAAAATAAGTATTAGATATTAAAAAAAACTGAAATTTGTAAAAAAAAAATTGAAAAATCTATTGACAAATCATACAATGTGAGGTATTATATTTATGGTTTTAAACGAGGATAAAAATTACTCGTGGTAGCCAAAAATATTTGTGCGAATTGCCGTGAGGCATTCAAAAATTTTTAATGGAGGGTTTATCCAAATGAAAAAAAGAATTCTCGCACTTTCACTCGCAGCC
>ONCX01000024.1 GCA_900316455.1 uncultured Eubacteriales bacterium | reverse complement strand
GATGCCATAGATACCGCTTTCTCTGCCGTTGCTCCTTCTGATTGTATCGGCTGCTTTAAATCTTGTTTCGTGTCTTGCTGATTTGTTGGATTGCTATAAGTTAGAGAAAAAAGTGGGCTGACCCTATTTTTGAATAGAATAGCGTAAGAAACAAAAGCGATACATTGAGGAGATGATACAGGTGCGAACAAGTAAAAAGCTTCTCATCTTCAATATGGACGAGAGCAGACTCTCGCTGATCCGTACGTTCTGCGGCAGTCAGAATGTGCGTATCATCAGAATATACCGTCCGCAGTACGGGGAAACCATCGGCGCGCTGGCGGGAATACCCTCTTTCCGGCTTTCCAATCAGCCCTACTGCGGCGAGGATTTTACAATGGAAATGATGGTGATGTGCGGATTCAAGCCGGACGAGCTGGATATTTTTCTCAAAGCCTTCCGCGACGCCGGAATACCGCCGGTCTGGCTGAAAGCGACCGTTACTCCGCATAATATCAACTGGAGCGCCGACCGTCTTTACAACGAGCTTGCCAATGAACACAAGCAGCTTCACGGCTGATTGCTTTTTATCCTGCAAAAATAATGAAATCAAAAGGAAGTAATGTCAAAATGAATATCAACGAAATAGCGGAGAAAATCGAGCAGGCGGAAAATGCCGGAATATCGGGGGATTATGAACATTCCGAGAAAACAAAGTCATCTGTTTCCATCGAGGACAGGGCAAACGTCCTTATTCAGGCGCTTCCGTATATTCAGAAGTGGGCCGGAAAAACAGTCGTTGTAAAATACGGCGGGAACGCCATGCTTAACGAGGAATTGAAGCAGGCTGTCATGAGCGACATTGTGCTGCTCCAATTGGTCGGAATAAACGTCGTTCTCGTACACGGCGGCGGACCTGAGATTAATGCCATGCTTGACAAGATAGGCAAGGAGAGCAGATTCATCGGCGGTATGCGCTACACTGATGAAGAAACAATGGACATTGTGCAGATGGTTCTGGCGGGCAAGGTCAACAAGAGCCTTGTGCAGCACCTTATGCACCACAGCGGCAGGGCTATAGGTCTGTGCGGGCTTGACGGGCGAATGCTCATGGCGGAAAAGCTCATGAAGAAGGACGATCTCGGATTTGTGGGCGAAATAGTCGAGGTCAACACGCAGGTAATTCAGGACGCTATCGACAAGGGCTATACCCCTGTTGTCAGCACCATTGCGGGCGGATACGGCGGCGAGGTCTACAACATCAACGCCGACACCGCGGCGGCACAGATAGCCGCGAAGCTCAGAGCGAGCAAGCTTATTCTCATGACAGATATTTCCGGACTTCTCGCCGATAAGGACGATGAAAATACGCTTATTCCCGTTGTGAATGTCAGCGAGGTTCCGCTGCTGAAAAAGCAGGGAATTATCTCCGGCGGCATGATTCCAAAGATAGACTGCTGTGTGGAGGCAGTGCGTCAGGGCGTGGGACGCGCACACATCATCGACGGCAGGATTCCACACTCGATACTCATTGAAATGTTTACCGATCAAGGCATAGGCACGATGTTCTATTGATGCTTTAATGGAGGTATTTACAAAATGGCAGAATCAAGGAACGAAATTGCCGCCCGTTTCAGGGAAGAGATTGTCAACATCACCGTCATTCCCTGCGCGAATATCAGTCTTTCCGCCGAGCCTTGCGGGATATTCGACAGCAAGGTGGGCGGGCTGCCCTATCTTCCTAAGGGCGCAAAGCCACCTGTGAATCCTAAAGGTAAAAAGCTGTACCTTCTGGCGCAGATCAACTGCGAAGATATTGATGGACTGCCGGATTTCCCGCACACCGGAATGCTGCAATTCTTTATAAGCGACGACGATCTGTATGGCTGTCCTTTTACCGTTCCATCGCCGCAGAAGGACTGGCGGGCGGTGTATTATCATGAGATCGACCGCAGTGTGGACGCTTCGGCAATTGCCGCAATCTATGCCGATCAGCCTAAGGCGGAGCTTAGTCCTGTTGACAAAGAATGCAAAATGACGTTTGCGCTGTCGCAGGAGGGACTTACCACCGGTGATTACCGCTATGAGCAGTTGTTTTTAAAGCGTTGGAAGGGAACGTTTCCCGAAGAGAAAGCGGACAGTTTTTTTGATCTGGGTACCGATCTGTATGACGAGATTTTTGATGAAGCAAATGAAGTTACCGAGCTATGCAGCAAGATGGGCGGATATCCCTATTTTACCCAGTTTGATCCAAGAAGCGAGGAAACATCCCAGTACGACACACTGCTGTTCCAGCTGGACACAGATATGAGAAAGGAAATCGGCGTGATGTGGGGCGACGCGGGAGTCGGCAATTTCTTTATCAACCGTGAGAATTTGAAAAAGCTCGACTTTTCCGACGTGCTGTATAATTGGGACTGCGGTTGATTATATGGAGCGCAAAAATCAATATTGACATTTCAACTCAATGAGAATATAATATATTCTACACGAAAATTTCAAAGTTCGTAAATTCATTTGGAAAAGGGAGATTGCAAAGTATGGCAAACGTAAGGCAATTCAAGCTCACTGCGGAAGGTCTCAAGCAGCGCGAGGAAGAACTGGAATATCTGAAGTCATTTAAGAGAAAGGATATAGCCGACAAAATCAAGGTCGCTCTTTCCTTCGGCGACCTGAGTGAAAACAGCGAATATGATGAGGCGAAGAACGAACAGGCTCAGGTCGAGAGCAGAATACTCGAGCTTGAAACAATGCTCAAAAATGTCGAAATCATTGACGAATCAGAGCTTTCTACCGACGTTGTAAAAATAGGTAGTACAGTCAGACTTCTCGACGTGGAAAACAACGAGGAAGAGGAATATCAGATAGTAGGTTCAACAGAAGCGGACCCGCTCAAGGGAAGTATTTCAGACGAATGTCCCGTAGGCAGAGCCGTTCTCGGCAAGCATGTTGACGAGCTTGTTGACGTTGAGGCGCCGGGCGGAGTGCTGACATATCAGATTATCGAAATAAGCGCTTCTAAATAATTTTTCAATTCAATTAGTAAAAGCTGTTGCCTGAACGGTCTGGAGCGACTTACTGTGTGGGCAGCAGTTTTTTATAATTCGGAGGGCAATAATAATGACGGTACTCAGAACCATTTTTTTTCAGGCTTATATGTGGATAGAGCTTCTTCTACTTATGCTTGTGCGGCTGAGAGTGCAGTGGGCGAACAAATTCTCCACGCGTGAGAAGCGCGACGCGCTGGTTGACAAAATAGTGCGGAACTGGGCGCGCAGACTGCTCTTCATGGCGGGCGCGAAGGTTACGGTAACAGGCAGGGAAAATATTCCGGAGGGGCGCACTTGCGTATTTGCGAGCAACCATCAGAGCTTTTTTGACATTCTGGTGTTGCTTGCGTATCTCGACAAGCCGCATGCCATTCTCTCCAAGGCGAGCATAGGCAAGGTTCCGCTCATTCGTCTGTGGATGAGGGAGATTCACTGTGTTTACGTCGATCGTGCCGACATGAAGGCGGGAATAGAAGCCATAAATAAAATGATAGAAGTGATAAACAGCGGCTATTCAGCGATAATCTTTCCCGAGGGAACACGCAGCAAAACCGGCGAGATAGGCGAATTCAAAGGCGGCGCGTTCAAGGTTGCCCAGAAGACCGGCGCTCCGATAATACCTGTTGCGCTTGACGGAACCGGCGCGCTTTTTGAAAAAAATCACTATTGGATTAAGCCGGGCAAGGTGAATCTTGCGATACTTCCGCCGATTGAAACAAAGGACATGGGACGTGCGGAATTCAAGGAGCTTCCGTCAAAGACCCAGCAGCTTGTCACGGAGGCAAAATCTTCGTTTCCAAATCAATACTAATTGTAAGTCAAAAGTAGACAATTAGCATTAGTATAAGAAAAACAAAACCGCCGCAGTTATAATATGCTTTAGCATTGAAACCTGCGGCGGTAATTTTTTTTGATATTTTTCAGTAAAACTCGTACCTCTGTATATTGCATTTTTATGCGGATATTGATATAATAATATCAGGAGAAGTGTCAACGGGCGGTGAGTAAGATGGATTACAGGGAACGGTTCAGAGAGAAGGATCTGGAGAGAATCAGAAGACTGCGGCTGATAGACGATGATTTTTTCAGGGTGTGTTTCAAGGACGACAAGGAGGGCGCGGAGTTTATTCTGCGTATCATTCTGGATAAGGACGATTTAAAGATATTGACAATGCGGACGCAGTATTCGGTAAAGAATTTACAGGGTCATTCAGTGATACTTGACGTATTCGCAACAGACAGTGATCAAATCTGTTACAACATAGAAATTCAGCGTGCAGACAGTGGAGCTATTCCAAAGAGGGCAAGGTATATCAGCAGTGTAATAGACGCGAATCTTCTGCATTCAGCCGATGATTACGCCGTATTGCCGCGCAGCTATGTGATATTCATTACAGAAAACGATGTGATAGGAGAGGGACGGCTGATTTATCATATCGACAGAGTTATAACGGAGTCTGGAAATGTATTCGACGACGGCTCGCATATTATTTATGTGAACGCGTCGTACAGAGACGAATCGGCACTGGGCAAGCTGATGCACGATTTTACCTGCGCCGAGCCTAAAAAAATGTATTACGCACCATTGAAAGAAAGAGCGAAGCAATTCAAAGACGAGAACAAGGAGGAAGGAAAAATGTGTGAAATCTGGGAGGAAGTAAGAAAAGAGGGCTATGACCTCGCAATGGAAGTTGCGGCAAAGGAAATCGCCGCGGCAACAGAAGCAAAGGAAAAGGCGGCGGCAGAGGCAGCCGAAGCAAAGGAAAAAGCGGCGGCAGAGGCAGCCGAAGCAAAGGAAAAAGCGGCGGCAGAGGCAGCCGAAGCAAGGGAGAAGGCGGCGGCAGAGGTGTCCGAAGCAAAGAAAAAAGCGGCGGCAGAGGCAGCCGAAGCAGCCGAAGCAAAGGAAAAGGCGGCGGCAGAAATCGCAGAGGCAAAAGTCAAAGCAGCCGAGGCGGAGATGAAAGCCAAGATGAGAGATCACGCGACAAAAACAGCGATATCTATGATTAAGCGTGGCAACCTGACGACTGAGGAAATATCCGAATACACAGGACTGACCGAGGACGAGGTCAGGGAATACGCAGAGCTTATCGCAGGATGACATTTTGACAATAGAATAAAACCGCATGGTTACCAGCTTGCTTCGCTGATAATCATGCGGTGATTTTTTATCTGTTTATCCCTGACCCGCGTCCGCATCGGAATGCCGGTTCCGCACGTTCTTGGCGCGGCGGTTCTTCCGGTGCGGCACTGTGAGTCGGAATTTTGTTTTGTTTATTGCCTACGTCAAATGCGGTGAAAACCGGAAGATGACGTAGATTATATGAGTATATGAAATAATTACTCCTGACCGTAGACCTTTTCGAGGGTGACGAGGTGTTCGTACTTCTCCTCTGCACACTTCTCGGCTTTTTCGAACAGCTCGGCTGCTCTCTCCGGGAATGCGCGGGTGAGGGAGTTGTAACGTACTTCGCCCATGATGAAGTCGCGGTAGCTTGCGCTCGGAGCCTTGCTGTCGAGGGTGAATGGATTCTTACCCTCTGCTGCGAGTGCCGGATTGAAGCGGAACATATGCCAGTAACCCGCTGCGACGGCCTTCTTCTCCTCGGTCATGGAGATGCCCATACCGCCCTTGATGCCGTGGTTGATGCAGGGAGCGTAGCAGATGATGAGGGACGGACCATTGTATGCTTCAGCCTCGCGGAATGCCTTGAGGGTCTGGTTGTAATCCGCGCCCATAGCGCACTGTGCGACGTAGACATAACCGTAGCTCATAGCTATCTGTGCGAGATCCTTCTTCTTGACTGCCTTACCGGCTGCCGCAAACTGTGCAACGGAACCGACAGGAGTTGCCTTTGAAGCCTGACCGCCTGTGTTGGAGTAAACCTCGGTGTCGAATACGAGAACATTGACGTTCTGACCGGAAGCGAGGACGTGATCCAGACCGCCGAAGCCGATGTCGTATGCCCAGCCGTCGCCGCCGAAGATCCACATTGACTTCTTGGCGAGGAAGTCCTTGTCGGCAAGGATCTTCTTGACTGTCTCGCCGCAGCTGCCCATTGCCTCAAGCTCTGCGATGAGCTTGTCGGTTGCGGCTCTGTTGGTTGCGGAATTGTCGAATGTCGCGAGGTATTCCTCAGCGGCAGCCTTTGCGGAAGCGGAAGCGTTCTCGCAGCCGGCGATCTTTTCGACATATTCCTTGAGTCTGTCGCGGATAGCTCTCTGGGCGAGATTCATGCCGAGACCGAATTCCGCGTTGTCCTCAAAGAGGGAGTTGCCCCAAGCCGGACCGTAGCCCTTCTTGTTGACGGTGTAAGGAGTGGAGGGAGCCGAGCCGCCCCAGATGGAGGAACAGCCGGTTGCATTGGCGATGTATGCTCTGTCGCCGAAGAGCTGAGTCATCAGCTTTGCGTAAGGAGTCTCGCCGCAGCCCGCGCAAGCACCGGAGAACTCAAGCAGCGGCTGCTTGAACTGGCTTCCCTTGACAGTTGCGTCGCTGAATTTGGCGGCGACTTCGGGTTTCTCGTCGAGAGTCTGAGCGTAATCGAATACTGCCTGCTCTGCCATCTGAGAAGCGATAGGCTTCATGGTAAGAGCCTTGTTGCCCTTCATGCCCGGGCATACGGTGACACAGCTGCCGCAGCCTGTGCAGTCGAGGGTGGAAACGGTCATAACGAACTTATAGCCGGGCAGACCGGTGAGATCCTTGGACTTTGTGCCTGCGGGAGCTGCCGCAAGTTCTGCCTCGGTCATAGCGACGGGACGGATAACCGCGTGCGGACATACGAATGAGCAGAAGTTGCACTGAATGCAGTTTTCAAAATTCCATTCCGGAACATTTACAGCGATACCGCGCTTCTCGTATGCGGCTGAACCCTGTGGCAGAGTGCCGTCCACGATATCCATAAAGGTTGATATCGGCAGGCTGTCGCCCTTCTGGGCGTTGGCGGGAATGAGAATGTCGTTGACGAACTTGACAAGCTCGGGTCTGTTGCCTGTTGCAACATGCTGTACGCTGTCGTCGGTGCAGTTCTTCCATGATTCGGGAACATTGACCTCGACGATCGCCTGAACGCCGGCGTCGATAGCGTCATGGTTCATCTTGACGATTGCCTCGCCCTTCTTGCTGTAGGACTTGGTAGCGGCATCCTTCATGAACTTCACCGCGTCCTCAATCGGGATAACGCCGGAGAGCTTGAAGAAGGCTGCCTGAAGAACTGTATTCACACGTGTGCCGAGACCGATTTCCTGACCGATCTTGATGGCGTTGATTGTGTAGAATTTAATATTGTTGTCGGCGATGTACTTCTTTACCTTGCCGGGGAGATTCTTTTCCAGCTCATCGCCTGTCCAGATGCAGTTGAGCAGGAATGTGCCGCCGGGTACGAGATCCTCAACAATGTCGTATTTGTCAATGTAGGAAGGATTGTGGCAGGCGACGAAGTTGGCCTTATTTACAAGGTAAGTTGACTTGATGGGGGACTTGCCGAAGCGCAGATGGCTGACGGTTACGCCGCCGGACTTCTTGGAGTCATAGGAGAAATATCCCTGAGCGTACATATCGGTGTGGTCGCCGATGATCTTGATGGAGTTCTTATTTGCGCCGACTGTTCCGTCAGAGCCGAGACCCCAGAACTTGCAGCAGATAGTACCTTCGGGTGTGGTGTTGGGATTTTCGCTGACCTTGAGTGAGAGATGTGTCACGTCGTCCTCGATACCGACTGTGAATCTCTTCTTGCTGTCAGCAGCGTCCATGTTGCGGTAGATGGCGATGATGTGAGCCGGAGTTGTATCCTTGGAGCCGATGCCGTAACGGCCGGAGGTCATCTTGATGCCAGCGAACTTGCTGTCTGCAAGGGAAGCCACAACGTCCAGATAGAGAGGCTCGCCGATGGAGCCTGGCTCCTTGGTTCTGTCGATTACGCAGATATACTTGGCTGTGTCAGGAATAGCGGCGACAAGTCTTTCGGCGCTGAACGGACGGTAGAGGTGAACTTCTACAACGCCCCACTTTTCGCCGGCGGCGTTCATGTAGTCAAGAGTCTCCTCGATGGTGTCGCAGACAGAACCCATGGCTATAATGACCTTCTCCGCATCTGGAGCGCCGTAATAATTGAAAGGCTTGTAGTTTGTGCCGATCTTTGCGTTAACCTTGTCCATGTATTCCTCTACGATACCGGGAACGGCGTCATAGAACTTGTTGCATGCTTCTCTGGTCTGGAAGAAGATATCGGGGTTCTGAGCGGAACCATGCATTACAGGATGCTCAGGGTTGAGAGCGCGGCGGCGGAAAGCGTCCACAGCGTCCCAGTCGAGCATTTCGCCGAGATCCTCGTAGTCCCATGTCTCGATCTTCTGGATTTCATGGGAGGTGCGGAAGCCGTCGAAGAAATGGAGGAAAGGTACACGACCCTTGATTGCCGCGAGGTGAGCGACAGCGCCGAGATCCATACACTGCTGCGGGTTGTTGGAGCAGAGCATTGCGTAGCCGGTCTGACGGCATGCGTAGACGTCGGAATGATCGCCGAAGATAGAGAGGGCATGGAATGCCAGTGAACGCGCCGAAACATGGATAACGCCGGGAAGCAGCTCGCCGGACATCTTGTACATGTTGGGGATCATGAGCAGCAAGCCCTGAGAAGCCGTGTAGGTGGTGGTGAGAGCGCCTGCCGAGAGAGAGCCGTGAACAGCGCCTGCCGCGCCGCCTTCGGACTGCATTTCGGTGACCTGAACTTCTCTGCCGAAGAGGTTCTTTCTGCCTGCTGCGGCATACTTGTCTGTTTCATCAGCCATAACGGAAGATGGCGTGATGGGGTAAATTGCAGCAACGTCTGTAAACGCGTAGGATACGTGAGCCACGGCGTTGTTGCCGTCCATGGTTTTCATTTTTCTTGCCATGTTTGTTATTTCCTCCTTAGGGAATTATTTTAGAAAAGACGTCTTGCGGACATCGCAATTCATCACCGTATATTTTAACACTTTTTTATTCGTATGTAAAGCGCAAATCATCTATTTTTTCAAAATTTAATGCCTTATTCAAAATACCCGCACATTTTTTGTTATTTTTTTCGGTTGAAACGACGGTTGATTTTGTCTGATATCTCCGAATCGGGTTAATTATCGCTTACGTTAAAATGACGCTAATAATTCGTACATTATTTATTTACATTTTTCTCCCATTATTAGCCTGCGTTTATGCTAAAATAATACAGAACATAATCAATAATACGGAGGCTTTTTAGTATTCATGGAACAGAATTCACACTCTAATTTAATTCCTGACAGCGGCGCGGGAAAGCGGCGTATCATTTTCATCGACTATTTTCGCGGAATAGCGCTTATTTATATGATTTTTTATCACACATTATTTGACCTTGCCTATGTTGTTCCTAAGGAGTGGGGGAGGGCGTTGTATTACGCAAATGAGGATATTGTAATTTTTGACACATCGTCCTTCATACTTCTTGCGGGGATATCCTGCGCTTTCAGCCGGAGCAATCTCAGACGCGGCGGACGGCTGCTTGCTATTGCCATGGCGTTTACAATGGTGACCGCGTTTTTTTTCCCTGGTGAAGCGATCTATTTCGGCATTCTTCACCTGCTTGGGACGGGAATGGTGCTTTACGGCGCTTTCGATGAATTTTTCAAAAAGCTGCCTGCTGCCATTATGCTTCCATTGTGCGTGGCGGTATTCGCGCTGACCTATTGTGTAAGCAACGGATTTGTGGGAATTAAAGGACTGTTTGAGATTCCGCTTCCGCAGGAATTATTGACCAACAACCTGCTTTATCCGTTCGGATTCATAAAGGCGGGATTCATGTCGGTGGATTATGTACCGTTGCTGCCTTGGTTTTTCCTTTTCCTCGGCGGCGCGTACATCGGGGGATTGATCGTAAAATACCGCGAAAAGCTGCCGAACTTCTGCTATGCCGACCCGCTGCCGTGGCTTGGATTTATCGGACGGCACACGCTGATTGTCTACATTATCCATCAGCCGATAATTCTTGGAGTGCTGTACTGCATTGATTTTTTAGTACGATAAATTTCCGTAGAATCCTGAATTTAAATCCTGTTCACAGGTTTGAAAAAAATATATGCTATAATACCCTTTTAAGACAAGACAGTAAAGGATGACAATAAAAACATGAATTTTGCTCAGGCACTTGCCGTCGAATTCGGTATTAAACAGGAATACAGCGAGAATATTCTCAAGCTCATCGACGACGGCAACACAATTCCCTTTATAGCGCGTTACCGCAAGGAAATGCACGGCTCTATGGACGACCAGAAGCTGCGCGAAATTTCCGAGCGTTATCAGTACCTACAGAATCTGGATAAGCGCCGCAATGAGGTGCTCGCTTCCATCGAGAATTTAGGCAAGCTCACCGATGAGATCACTGCGGCGCTCGACAAAGCGGCGACTCTCACCGAAATCGAGGATATCTACCGTCCCTATAAGCCGAAGCGAAAGACACGTGCCTCGGTTGCCCGCGAAAAGGGTCTCGAACCTCTCGCGGCGGCAATATTCGCGCAGGAGACAAAGGAATATCCCATAGATATGGCGGCGGCGTTTGTGAACCCCGAAAAGGAAGTCAATACACCCGAAGAAGCGCTTCAGGGCGCGCTCGACATCATTGCCGAGGATATTTCCGACAATGCCGAAATACGCAAGCGTCTGCGTACCGTCGCTTTTGAACACGGCAGCATTGTCTCCAAGGCAGCCGACACCGAGGCGCAGTCGGTCTATGAGAATTACTACGATTATTCCGAGCCTATGAAGCGCGCTGCCGGTTACAAGATACTCGCCATAGACCGCGGCGAAAGAGAAAAATTCCTCAAAGTGTCGGTTGATTTCGACCGTTCCCGCGGAGTTGACATTATCGCCAAGGCGGTTCTTAAAATGGGAAATCTGCCCTGCACCGACGCTGTGCGTACTGCCGCCGAGGACGCTTACGACAGGCTTATCTTCCCATCAATACAGAACGAGCTTCGCGGCGAGCTGACCGACGCGGCTGTGGAAAACGCCATCAAGGTGTTTTCGGAAAACCTGCATCAGCTCCTTATGCAGCCGCCTGTCAAGGGTAAGGTGGCAATGGGTCTTGACCCGGGTTACAGAATGGGCTGTAAGGTAGCTGTCGTTGACGCTACGGGCAGACTGCTCAATACGACTGTAATTTACCCCGTGCGTCCCATGCATTCCGAGGCTAAGGTCGCAGAGGCAAAGAAGATCGTCACCAAATTCATAAAGGCATACGGCGTGGAAATAATAGCGATAGGCAACGGCACAGCCGGCAAGGAAACCGAGATATTCGCCGCCGAGCTTATCCGTGAACAGAATCTCAACGTCGCCTACATGGTCGTGAGCGAAGCTGGCGCGTCGGTATATTCTGCAAGCAAGCTCGCCGCCGAGGAATTCCCCGATTACGATGTAAACGTGCGTTCGGCGATATCCATTGCCCGCCGTTTACAGGATCCTCTCGCCGAGCTTGTCAAGATCGATCCCAAGGCGATAGGCGTGGGACAGTATCAGCACGATATGCCGCAGAAACGCCTTTCCGAAGCGCTTGACGGCGTGGTGGAGGACTGCGTGAATTCCGTCGGCGTTGATCTGAATACCGCTTCCCCCGCGCTTCTCAGCAAGGTTGTGGGAATTACATCCGCCGTGTCAAAGAACATCGTAGCCTACCGCGAGGCAAACGGCGAATTCAAGAGCCGTAAGGAGCTTCTGAAGGTGTCCAAGTTAGGACCGAAGGCATTTGAACAGTGCGCGGGCTTCATGCGTGTGAGCGAGAGCGACAACCCGCTTGACGGCACTGCCGTTCACCCCGAAAGCTATCAGGCTGCCGAAGCGCTTCTAAGACTTTGCGGCTTTACTCCAGCGGATATACGTGCGGGCAGACTCGGCAAGCTCAAAGAGACCGTCGCACGCATGGGTTACGATAAGACTGCCGGAGAGCTGGGAATAGGCGTTCCCACGCTCACCGACATTATAAACGAGCTTATGCGTCCCGGACGCGATCCCCGCGACGAGCTTCCAAAGCCCATGCTTCGCACCGACGTTATGGATATCAAGGATCTTAAAGTCGGAATGGAAATGCAGGGAACCGTCCGCAATGTCATTGACTTCGGCGCGTTTGTGGACATCGGAGTTCATCAGGACGGACTTGTGCATATCTCCCAGATAGCCAACCGCCGCATAAAGCACCCGTCCGAGGTACTCAAGGTAGGCGATATCGTGAAGGTGTGGGTACTTTCTATAGATGAGGCAAAGGGGCGTATAGGTCTTACAATGAAAGGAGAACCCAAGAAGAAATGATGGGTTCAATGACAGGATATAAAATTTCTTTCATACGGATAGCGGCGGTCGCTGTTGCGTGCGTTTTCTGCCTTTCATCGTGTGAAAAGAAAATGCCGGGTAGGCTTGACGGAAAATATCCCGATGTATTATCGTCATCATCAGTTGAACAGTCCGTTACGGAATCGTCGGAGGAGAAAAATGAGGATATGGATACTTCCTCAGCCGAAAATGAAGCGGGAGAATTTTCCGCTCCGAAATTCAAATCGGGCAGCTATTTGATGGAATCATCATCGGTCAACGAACAGTATTTTTATTCCGGCAAGTCGGTAATATCATTTACCAGAATAACACAGACCTACAGCTATGATATCGCTCTTACGGTAAAAAAAAGCGGCGCAATGACCGCGGTCTATACATTCGGCAGGATACGCACGGGCTATGAGACAGACGATGGCTCTATATCCTCCGATACCGCCGATAAATCCGGCAGGAATGAGGACAACGCCGTTTATTACGATCTTATAGGACAGAAATTCACCGTTAATGTTTCAAAGGATTACAAAATTTCCATCAGCGGAATTGACGCGATACACAAAAAATATCCCTACACAGCAGACGTTGTGACTGCCGAAAATATGAAAGAAGTGGCTTCCGATCTTTTTTACCCAATTGAAGCGAAGCTGCGACAGGGCAGCTCATGGAAGCTTACGCAGGTCGGACTTACAAACACCTACACCGTTACAGGCGTGAAGGACGGCGGCGTGTATGTCAATATAAGCGGCAGGAAATTGGATCTTCCCGAACCATATACAAGCGGCGGAATAAAATACACCTACAAGAAGCGTCAGCCACTCAGCGGTTCTCTTGTGATGTCTCTCGACAACCGCATGCTTCAGGAGCAGTCGTCATATCAGGAAAATTCTGGCGTTATCGAGTCGGGAGAAAAAAAGTACACGTTTACAGAATCGGCAGCGTCGGTCTGTAATATAAAAAAGAAATAACAGCAAACGAAAGGACGGCATTGAAATGATTGATTTCAACGAAATGGTTACACCTGAAAACGAGGAAGAGGACGGTCACATCTATTTGACGGACGAGGACGGAAAGGAATTTCCATTTGACCTTATGGATATTATTGCCCATAACGGTGAGGAGTACGCAGTCTTCTTTCCCGCCGATGAATCAGACGAGGACGACGATGAGGACACCGAGGTGGTTATTCTCAAGGTAATACGCAATGATGACGATTCAGTGGAATTTGAGGGCACAGACGATGAAAGCGTGCTTGACGCGGTATTCAATCAATTCATGGAGAATATGCGTAAGGCGTTTGAAGAGGACGAACACGGCGACGGCTGCGGCTGCGGTCATTGCCACGACTGATATTTAGTTCTGTTCATTTTGCAAAAATAAAAGGAACCGCAATTTTAAAATTTGCTGTTCCTTTTTTTGATTAATTATATCTTTACGGTTGTTCAGAAGCGGCGGTACTCTCTGTGGTAGTACGTTTGTTTATTGAAACAGCGCCGCCGATCTGTGGCGATTTTGAAGTGGTAGTCGGCTTTTCTGTGGTGGTTGGCTTTTGAGTAGTAGTTGTTGTTGTCGGTTTTGCCGTTGTAGTAGTGGTTGATGTTGTTGTGTGTGTTGTAGTTGTAGTTGTAGTTGTAGTAGAAGTGGTTGATGATGTAGTGGAAACAGTTGTTTTCGACGTCGTTGATGTGACCACAGACACAGATGACTCAGTCGATGTAATTTTCTTTGTTGTGGTTGTTGTGGAAACCTTTGTTGTCTTTGATGTCTTTACAGGGGTCGTCCTGACCGTAGATTTCCTTGTTGTAGTTGTACTCCTTGAAGTATAAGGCTTGGCAGAAGTTACTGCAGTGGTTTTTTTAGTGGTTTTACGTGTAGTAGTTGTGGTGTTTTTTACTGTTGTAGTGGTTCTTGTCTTTTCTACACTGGCAACGGGAAGCTTAGTAGTTACTGTCGTCATATAGAGGAACTGTTCGTCAATATCCTCTTCCGGAACATTCATCGTCTCAGAGGTGTAATCCTCTTCCTCATCGTCATCGATAAATTCGACAACCGTTACTCCGTTTTCAATTTTGGTATGCTCATCATTTGAAGAATCGGTAGCTGTGGTTTTTTCTTGTTGAATATGTACGTCGCTCTCTGAAATCTCATTATCAGACGTTTCGTATATCGACGTATCGCTATAGGTTACAACATAGCGAATCTTAGGAAGAGGCTGCACATAACTGTCAGACGACACGCTACTGCTGACAATACTGCCGCACACGAAAACCGTGGCGAACATTGCTGTAAGCAGTGACATTACTATCATAAATTTCTGTGCAACAGACTTGTCCAACGCAGTCCCTCCTTTATAATCATATTAAGAATTTTTCAGGACAATATCCCATTAAAAATCATTATAATTATACGACAACTTTTCAAGTTTGTAAAGAGCAAAATGATTAAATTTTTTCTAATTTATTATATTTTTTTTATAATACTTTTCATAGAACATCGGACTCTTAAACATTTTGCAACATAAAAATCCCTGAAACACCTGTTTAAGGCATTTCAGGGATTTTTGATGGAGCTGTTAACCAGATTCGAACTGGTGACCTCTTCCTTACCAAGGAAGTGCTCTGCCTACTGAGCTATAACAGCAAGGTGGCGACCCGGAACGGGCTCGAACCGTCGACCTCTAGCGTGACAGGCTAGCGTTCTAACCAGCTGAACTACCGGGCCATCAACTGCATCACTTTCTCTGTGACAGCTTTATTATTATATCAGCTAATTTTTCATTTGTCAAGAATTATTTTCATATTTTTTGTTTTAATTTTGGTTGCTTTTGGTAAGGTTAAAAAACGTATAGATTGAAAAGCTACACGAAAAAACCGGAGAAACAGTCCAAAAAGAAATAAAGATAACAGCCGCACAACGTAAAAGCGTGCGGCTGTTCATTCTCAGTTTGCAAAATTATTCAATATATTCTGTGTGAACACGGATCAAACGGATAATTACAGTTCCTTAAACGGAATTTTGTTTTCTCTGGCATATACTTCAGCTGCCGAGCCTTTAACACCGTAAATTGTAAGATTCGGGCAATCCTCAAAAGCCTTTCGCTGAACTGTCGTCACGGTGACAGGAATGTCCACGCGGGACAGATTTTCGCACTTGGCAAACGCGTAAGAATCAATAAAAGTAACGGATTTTGGGATTTCAACCTTTTTCAGACTTGTACAGCCGATAAAAGAGCTGTTGGAAATAGTTGTGACATAATTGGGAATGTCGATTTTTTTCAGGCTGGTGCATTCCGCAAAGGCTCCTGTACCTATTTTTTCAACGCGGTTTGGAATATTAACAGATGATAGATTAAAGCATTTATTGAACGTGTATTTGTTGATTTCCGTTACAGAGTCGGAGATTTCAACCTTAGAAAGACTTGTACAGTTGTCAAAGGCATACGCGCCAAGCTCGGTGACGGAATCGGGAATGTCTATGCTTTTTAGACTGATGCAGCTCTCAAATGAGCCTACGCCGATCGTCGTAACGGAATTCGGCAGCTTGACGCTCTTTAAGCTGGTGCAGTTGGCAAAGGACATGCTCATAAGCGTTTTGACAGAATCCGGAAGCTCTACCGACGTTACAGCGGTACAGTCCTTAAACGCGCCTTCTCCTATAATGGTAACGGGAACCTTGTCAATATTGTCAGGTATTTTCAGGGACTCCAGATCCTTATTGACAAGCCCTGTTATAGTTGCGTCGGTAATGGTAAGCCTGTACTCGTAATCATCGGGACTGTCTGACCTGGTAAACATAAAGACCAGAACGCCCGCAAGAGCCAGTACTATTGCGACAGCGCATATTGCGCCTAATTTGCCCTTGGAAGATTTTGCCGATTCTTTGGATTTCTCAGCATTCTGTGACATTGATTTGCCCTCCTGAATTGTAATTTATCACGCGGTAAAAACATATTCCGCACATTTATTATAATTTGAATAAATTTATAAGTCAATATTTTTTTAAAATTTTGATAGATCAGTGGAAAATTTATTGATTTTGCACAAAAAAATAAATATTGCTATTGCAAAACAAAATCAGTGGATTTACGATAAATAAAAAAATAAACAAAATTTTAGATTTTGCGCTTTGTATGATTGACGTTGAGATTTTTTTATTATATAATACACTTATGTAGGTGTATTCGGTTTTAAATTTAATAAATTGAATAATTTGGTGATTATTAATCGCTAAAATAACAAGGGAGAGATTAAAAATGGAAAAAGCGGAAAAAACAATATCCACCCTGACTGTTCCTGAACCCACAGCCGGAAAAAGCCGCGTCAGAATGCTCTGTCTTATGCTTGGCCTCTTTGCCGTCCTGCTGCTGACGGGCTGTGGAATGAACACTGATCTGAATATTGACGGTCAGTTCAAGGGCGAGAGAACCATCACCTGCGATGAGCTTGAGGATCAGAACAATCTTTTCACCAAGTTCAAGGTGTCCGAGGCAGCCGATGTGCTGAGTCAGAAATGCCCGCCGCAGATGACATTTGAATGTAAATACACCAACGATAAGAAAACCAAGGCTGTGTTTGTCTTTCATCTTAAATTTGAAAGCATCGACGATTACAGAGCCAAGGTCAAGGAGCTTATCGGCCGTGATCCGTCTGTGCAGTTTACATACAAGGATCCCAAGGCGGATCTCTTTGCGAGCGGCTTTTCGATAACCGAGGATTTTGAGTCAAAGGATCTTCTCGCATGGGTCAAGCCCGCGCTCAAGGAAGGACTGAACGTATCTAAGGACGTATCCAGCATGACCGATACGGTAAAGGTCACAATGAACGGTGTGACCTATGACAACGACAATTTCGGTTCGGCTAAGGTAAAGCTCAATACCATAGCAAAGTATATGATCGACAGCATAGATATCCGCACGGTTCACGACGTGGACAAGGACGGAAGCGACTACGAGCGCGAGATCACCATAAAAATTCCAAAAAAGACAGTGGACGCTCTCGGCAAGAGCAATATACAGGATTTCCTTGAAAGCTGCGCGGGTGAAAATGCTGTCGGCAAATGGAAGTCCGATGACGACGGAGCCAGCCGTTACCGCATTTCCTTCAAAGGCGGAGCGGATCTGATAAACGAATGCACTTCAAGAGTGTTCGGCTCAGGCAGCTCATTCCAGTATGTCAGCGACGGTTCTCTCAATACGGCATTCTCCGAGACTGGCGTAATAACGGAGAAGATAAGCTTTGGCAAATTCCCTTGCAGGAGCGACGGCACATCAGACGTTACATTTACATATGTCAACATGGACGGCAGCAGGTTTGACCCCGCCAAGTCCACCGTTTCAGCAAGCGGAAGCGCCAAGAAGGAAGAGGGAGTCCACGATGACGGCAAGACCCTTGTGCTGATGTATGAAAAAGCAACTGAGGCAAATATCACCATTTACTCTTCTTCCGTATACGACGTTGCCAAGGTTATAGTCACCACAAATATTGAAAGCGACGACAAGGCGACTCAGGAAATAACCATTGCCTATAAGGTGGGAGAAGATGATTCCGGCGCTCAGTTCGCGGGGAAATACTTTACCGAGGCGTTCAAGGGCAGCGGCATAGACGTCGCCGTTGAACCGTACAATTCTTCGCGTTCACAATACGCAGTCGTGCTTACCACTCCGAGAGGAACGGCGGAAGAGGTTACAGCGGTACTGCAAAAATACATCGGACAGGGCAATTCGGTAAAAATCGAGGGCGCGGATAAATTTACCCTTTACAATAAACGGTCGGTTTCCGTCAATGTAGATGTGTCCGAATTCATCAAGGCTTCGGGCTACACAGGCGTTGTGGAATACGGCTTCAAGGGCGCAGGCGAGGCAAGCTCGGTAAGCTGGACGTCTCCGGAAGGCAAGGGCAAGAACGACGTGCTGATGGGAAAATCCCAGAGCGAATTTGACCATCCGATCTCATCGCATACATTCACGGTCACTTATCAGATACAGCGAATCAACCTGATATTCGTTATGCTTGTGGGCGCGTTGGCAATAGTGGCGTGCGGCGCCGTCATAATACTTCTCAGCTCGCTGGCTCTTCGCAGACGCAGAAAGCGCCAGGAGGAAAAAATGGACGCCGTTATGACAATGGCTCTGGTCAAGCTGCCCGACGGCACGGAAACCATGATGGAGGTAACTCCTGAAGAAGCCGCAAACGCCGTCGTTATCGCTCCCAAGGACGACGACGGTCTTGACGACGACGATGACGAACCGGAAAATATGTGGCTCTTCACAACAGCAATGAGACTCTTCGCGGCTATGGCGGGAATTCTGGTTATATTCAATTACGCCGGAGTGGATTCCGAACGCAATCAGCTCAATTTGCTTGAATTCTTCAACTCGGCAAAGGGAGTATCCGGCTGGGATCTCATAGTCGGCAAGGAGATAAACGGCAGACTTCTCGAGGGAAGCTACTTCAACGCCGTGCTTATAGCGGTTCCGCTTGTGATCTTCCTTCTGCTTACGCTTCGCGGACTGCTGCCAAAGCTCGTGAGCGATATAGTCATAATTTGCTCGTCGCTTTTCCAGGCATGGTACATGCTCGGTCTCAAGGACTCCCTCGAGGCAAAGGTGGACGTTCTTGGCATAGACGGCAAGAGGTTCTTTGTGCAGATGGACTGGGCGTATAACTACTCGGTTGTAATATACGTAATGCTGTTTATCGGCGCGGTAATACTAATTCTGCTGGATACCGGTCTTAATCTCCGCAGAATGCTCCGTAAAAAGGAAAACGGCTGAGATTTTTATAGAAAAATAATTAATAAAACATTGCAGACGGCATATCGATTGACAGAGTGCCGTCTGCAATCTGATATTATGATATTCTGAAATAACGCAGTGGGGAAGGTATAATATTGAAATTCAACGCAAAATTCAGGACTGCGGCTCTCGCGCTGACGGCTGCGCTTATGCTTCTGCTTTGCGCGTGCAACGACGCTGAGACGCCTGAGCAGGCGATAAAACGCTTCAACAAGAGAATGAACGACTGCAGCTACAAGGCTGCGTTCAATTACGTCAAGGATTACGACGGTCTGAGCTTCGACAACGGCGACAGCAGCGGAACGCGCAAAATAGTTGACGCCGTGTCGAAAACTCTCGAAATAGAAATTGTGGACATTCAGACCTCAGGCGCTAACGGCGCAGCCGTTCTTAACGTAACAACGGTTGACCTGCGGGAAATATATTCCAGAGCTGCCTCCACCGTAACAAATAACTACGTGGACACCGTTCTCGGCGGAGCCAGAATAACCGCGGAGGAAATGCGTGAAGCTCTGGTAAAGGAGATAGTGCGGGAATCGGAAATGTCGGAGGCAAAGCACGTCACCACTGAATGCAAGGTCAATATGACAAGAGAAAAGGACAAATGGTACATAATATTGGACACAACAAGCTTCAATATTATGATGGGATATATAAACGACGCAAATTCAATGGTTGAAAGCGGCGATTTCACAAACGTAGCGCCGGTATCGGATTCGGACGCTCCGGCTGTTTCCTCAGAACCGGAGGACTCCGGCAGCAGCGTGACATTCAACGACTGATTTTATTCTTTATGATTTTATCATAGTCAAACATTTTTTACTCATTGAAAGGAAGACCCGTTACAAATGAAATTAGGCATAGTAGGACTGCCGAACGTCGGCAAAAGCACACTCTTCAACGCTATCACGAACGCCGGCGCGCAGTCGGCGAATTATCCGTTCTGCACCATCGAGCCAAATGTAGGCGTGGTTGACGTTCCGGACAAACGGCTTGACAGACTCGCGGAAATGTACCACCCTGAGAAGGTAACGCACGCTCCGCTGGAATTTGTTGACATAGCAGGTCTTGTCAAGGGCGCAAGCAAGGGCGAGGGACTTGGCAACAAATTTCTCTCAAACATCAGGGAATGCGACGCAATAGTGCATGTAGTTCGTTGCTTTGAGAATGACGACATAATTCATGTGGAGGGCAGCATTGATCCGGCAAGGGATATAGAAACCATCAATCTGGAGCTGATACTCTCCGATCTGGAGCTTGTTGAGCGTAAGATCGACCGTTCAAAAAAAGCCATGAAGGGCGACAAAAAATTCGCAGCCGAGGTGGAATTCTTCGAACGTGTCAAAGAGGTACTGGAATCCGGCAAGTCGGTGCGTACAATGTCGCTTACGGAAGAGGAAGAGGAAATGCTTTCCACCGTCGCCCTGCTCACAAGCAAGAAGGTCATATACGCGGCAAATCTCAGCGAGGACGACTTCACGGGTGAAAGCGGAAACAGTCACCTTGAGGTTGTCAAAAGAATAGCCGCGGAGGAAAACAGCGAGGTGCTGCCGATATGCGCCGAGATTGAAGCCGAGATAAGCGGTATGGAGCCGGACGAAAAGCTGATGTTCCTCAGCGAAATGGGACTTGAGGAATCGGGACTTGACCGTCTTATCCGCGCCGGATATCATCTTCTGGGACTTATCAGCTTCCTTACGGCGGGACAGCCGGAGGTCAGGGCGTGGACCATTACAAAGGGAACCAAGGCTCCGCAGGCGGCAGGCAAAATACACTCCGACATCGAACGCGGTTTTATCCGTGCCGAGGTGATCGATTACGACAGCCTGATAGAGCTTGGCTCGCTTGCGGCGGCGCGTGAAAAGGGACTCCTTCGCTCAGAGGGCAAGGATTATGTCATGAAGGACGGCGACGTCGTTCACTTCCTGTTCAACGTATAAAGCGCATAAAAATTTAAAACGCAAAAAAGTGTACCGCAGTTGGAAGCAATGCGGTACACTTTTTTATTATAGAACGATATTTAAATGGAAACTATTTTACCGTAATTGTTACGGTGTTTGACTTCACGGAATTTCCGCCTCCGTCGGTTACAACGCAGTAGAGCTGAATTCCGTTCCATGTGGCGTTGGGCGTGCAGGTCTCGGAAGCGTGCGTGTGACCGTTCCACGCGCTGAACGCCGTCTGTCCGGTTTTGCGGAAGTACCACTGATATTTCAAGCCGTGTGACGGAATCGCCGAGGTTGATTGTTTTGTTTACCGGCTGCGTGGTTATAGCGAGAGACTGATTTACCTTTACGGTCACTGTATTTGACTTCACGGAATTTCCGTCCGCGTCCTTTACAACGCAATAGAGCCGAATCCCGTTCCATGTGGCGTTTGGCGTGCAGGTTTCGGAAGCGTGAGTGCGCCCGTTCCACACGCTGAACGCCGTCTGTCCGGTCTTGCAGAAGTACCACTGATATTTCAAGCCGTTCCCCGAAGCCTTCATCGATATCGTGACTGAATCGCCGAGGTTGATTGTTTTGTTTACCGGCTGTGTGGTTATAGCGAGAGACTGATTTACCTTTACGGTTACTGTATTGGACTTCACGGAATTTCCGTCTGCATCTTTTACAACGCAATAGAGCCGAATGCCGTTCCATGTGGCGTTCGGAGTGCAGGTTTCGGAAGCGTGAGTGCGCCCGTTCCACATGCTGAACGCCGTTTGTCCGGTCTTGCAGAAGTACCACTGATATTTCAAGCCGTTCCCCGAAGCCTTCAGCGATACTGTGACGGAATCGCCGAGGTTGATTGTTTTGTTTACCGG
>ONCX01000018.1 GCA_900316455.1 uncultured Eubacteriales bacterium | reverse complement strand
GCTTTTGATAAGAGAATCGATCATAATTGAATTTCCACTGTTATGAATATCCGAAATCTGAACTATTCGGAATCCATCAAAAGCAGGAGGAATTTCTTTGGAGTTGATATCATATCTTGATACTGTTACAGCTGTATTTCCATAGAAAACATAAGCAATAAGAAAAACAGCAAAAAAAAGGAAAAAAATTAAGCGTTTTTCATTTTTTTTAGAGTTATTTTTTTTAATTATTTTATTTTTTTTCATGCAGCTAAATCAGAATCACGGCAGAAAATCGCGGAGCTTTTTACTGCGGCTGGGATGTCTGAGCTTACGCAATGCTTTTGCCTCAATCTGCCTTATGCGTTCACGCGTAACATTGAATTCCGCTCCGACTTCTTCAAGCGTATGATTTCTTCCGTCCTCCAGACCGTAACGAAGTTTCAAAACAGCCATTTCACGCGGCGTAAGAGTGTACAGAGCATTATCAAGCTGCTCCTTGAGCATACTCAGAGAAGCGGCGTCCTCAGGATCTTCCTGTGATTCATCCTTAATGAAGTCAGCCTGATGACTTTCCTCTTCTTCGCCTACAGGAGCTTCCAGCGAAATAATGTCCTGAGCCACCCGCATTATTTCAACAACCTTTTCCTCCGGTATGTCGGAATATTCTGCTATTTCCGCGGTTGTCGGATCCTTACCGTTCTCATTCAAAAGATGGCTTTGCGCTTTTTTCACACGATTGATATTCTCAACCATGTGAACCGGAATTCTGATTGTCCTTGCCTGATCCGCAATAGCGCGGGATACAGATTGACGAATCCACCATGTAGCGTATGTGGAGAATTTAAACCCTTTTGACGGGTCGAACTTATCTACAGCTTTAATAAGCCCCAGATTTCCCTCCTGAATCAGATCAAGCAACGGCATTCCTCGTCCGATATACCGTTTCGCAATGCTGACAACTAAACGAAGATTTGCTTCACTGAGACGTTTTTTTGCGCTGACATCTCCTTCGGCAATTCGACGTGCGATATCTTGTTCTTCCTCTGGTGTAAGCATTTTTATGTTGCCGATTTCTCTAAGATAAATTTTTACAGGATCATCTATATAGCTTCCGTCATAGGACGATCCATCTTCATTTGAGGATAATTCATTTAAATCAGTATCTACGATGCTGTCATCAACAATCTCAATACCGTTTATTTCCAGCTTGTCGTAGAGTTTTTCAAGCTGTTCAGGGCTGAAATTAAGCTCCGACAGCGCATCAAGTATTTCCTGATTACTCAGGCATCCTTTCTGCTTTCCTTTTTCCACAAGCTTACGCAATGTCCCTTTTTTATCTGTCGTGTTCATTGTTATTTCCCTCCTTTTTACGCGGTGATATAAAATTATGCTATGAAACAGCAACTCAATCTGCAAAGGTTTGATTTTTTTTGGATGTGTCCAAATTAATATCCCTACCCTATTTTGTTTCATAAACGCATACTTAGCGTTTAATTATGTAAATCCCTTGAGCTTACTGCTGCGGGTGACATGTCTCAGCTTACGGATTGCTTTAACCTCTATTTGTCTTATTCTTTCCCGTGTAACGTCAAACTGCTTACCAACCTCTTCAAGCGTATGACATCTGCCGTCCTCCAGACCATACCTGAGACGGATAACCTCGGCTTCACGTTCGGTAAGTGTGTCAAGGACTTCAGATATAAGATCATGAAGTATCATATTTCCCACAGCGTCTTCAGGCGCGGATTGATCCTCGTCCTTGATAAAATCGCCGAGGTGACTGTCTTCCTCTTCTCCTATCGGAGTTTCAAGCGATACAGGCTCCTGGGAAATGCGAATTATTTCACGAACCTTTTCGACGTCCATATCGAGAAGCTTTGCAATGTCTTCCGGACGCGGTTCCTTTTCGTTTTCAGCTGTAAGCTGTGCTTTTGCACGCTTTACCTTGTTTATTGTCTCCACCATATGAACAGGTATACGTATAGTTCTTGCCTGATCTGCTATAGCTCTGGTAATAGCCTGACGTATCCACCATGTAGCGTATGTTGAAAACTTGAATCCCTTGCTTGGATCGAATTTTTCAACCGCCTTGATAAGTCCAAGATTTCCCTCCTGAATAAGATCAAGAAATTGCAGACCGCGATTCATATATTTTTTAGCAATGCTTACGACAAGTCGTAAATTTGCCTCGCTGAGTCTCTGCTTTGCTTCCTTATCGCCAGCCATTATTTTTACAGCAAGCTCTTTTTCTTCCTCATTGGAAAGCAGCTTTATCTTGCCAATATCACGAAGATACGCCTTGACAGGATCCTCTACATATATTCCCATTGCTTCAGGATCATTATAATAATTATTTATTCTCTCATCGTCATCATTTTCAACGACGTCAAGTGATTCTATGGAGAAATTATCATCGTCTTCAATAATTTCTATCTCCATACTTTCCAGTTTAATATAAAAGCTTTCGATCACTTCTGGATTAACGTCTACGTCTGCCAAAGCGTCCATTATCTCCTGATGAGAAATCCGACCCTTTGCCTTTGCTTTTTCAGCAAGTTCTTTAAGGATTATTTTTGCGTTTGATGCTGCCATTTATTTTATCAACCTTTCGTCGCTGTGAAATGTCTATATATAAATTTAAAATAAAAAATTAATCAAGAAAAATTACGTTTTCTTTTTTTTCAAAAGACTCATCTGATTCAGAAGCTCGTCCGACGTGAGTTTTGAAGCGTCCTGCGGCTTCGGAATAAAGCGCTCGCTTTTTATGAGATCAACAAGATCATCAAAATCATCTATTCCTCTCGGCTTATCACTGTTAATTATTCTGACTATCTCGGAAGTTTCAGTCTCGCTGAAATTCTCTGCAAGCAATGTAACGTTAACCTGATAGCCTGATTTATTTATCTCTATGAACTGTGAATATATTCTTCTTCCGAAATCCGTCACAAATTGCTCAGGCGGCAATATCTGAGCGGCTTTCGCAATAATATCCTGATGGTTGAAGAGCAACGCAAGCAGGGCGTACTCCGCGTTTGACGCTCTGAGATTAGAACTTCTTTCGGGATTTATCTTGTTTCCAATACCTGCCGTTTTATTTGCCATTTCTCTGAAACTCTTATCTTTTTCAAGTTTATTTTTTCGTCTTGCAGACGCATTGGCCTGATTTATTACCGCACTTTTTTCTATTTTGAGCTTGTCCGCTACCCGAGAAGCATAGATTTCCCTTTCTAAATTTCCAATACCGCCGAGGTATTCACATACTTCGCGCAAATAATGCAGTCTTCCGTCGTCGGTAGAAATATTGTACTTTTGCTCAATACGCATAAGGCTGTATTCCATATCATTAAAACTGCCGTCAAGCAGCATTTTAAAACGTTCAGGACCAAATTTTCTGATGAATTCGTCGGGATCCTTAGCGCCTGTAATTTCAACCACCTTAACGTCCAGACCTTCTTCTTTCATAATAGGAATAGAACGTGCGATGGATTTTTGCCCCGCTTCATCACCGTCCTGTGAAAGAATAACCCGATCGGCATACTTATGGAGAATCCTCGCCTGCTGCGGAGTAACAGCGGTTCCAAGCGCCGCGACGGCATTGTCAAATCCAGCCTGGTGAAGCGCTATTACATCCATATAGCCTTCACATAATATCAGATCGCGTGATTTGCTGTTTTTTGCAATGTTCATTGCGAACAGGTTATTTGTCTTTTTATATATAAGCGTATCGCTCGTGTTTACGTACTTCCCCCCCACAGCGTCCTCAGTAAACTTTCTGCCTCCGAATGCAACCACATTTCCCTGTAAATCTATTATAGGAAACATTACTCTGTTGCGAAACCGGTCAATAATTCCGTTGTTGCGCGCAGAATATCCAAGATCAGCCGCAAGTATTTCTTCACGCTTATACCCTTTTTCCGTCAGATGCCGCACCAGAAGATCCCATCCGTCGGGAGACCAGCCAAGCCCGAAACGGCGTATTGTTTCGTCAGTAAGTCCCCTCGAATGAAAATATTCCAGCGCGTTTTTTCCCATAGGAGAGTAAAGCGAACGGTAAAAAAATCTGCCGGCTTCACGATTCTGTTCCCGAATTCTCATTCGCATTCGGGAAAGACCGTCATTTTTGCTTTCCTCTGGCATTGCCATTCCCGCTCTGGAAGCAAGGAATTTTACCGCTTCAACATAATCAAGATTTTCTATTCTCCTGATGAATCCTATAACGTCTCCTCCTGCCTGACATCCAAAGCAATAGAATGAAGCAGTGTCGCCGTAAACAGTAAATGAAGGCGTTTTCTCTGAATGAAACGGGCAAAGTCCTTTTGAAATGCGGCCGCTTCGCTTTAGAGTTACATATCCTCCTATTACATCGGTGATATCGTTTTTTTCCTTTACTTCATTTATGTATTCCTGCGAAAGCAAACGATAAAAAACTCCTTTCTTAAATATCAATACAATTATTTCATTCAGAAAAATGAAAAAAATATCATGTATCCCAGCCTCTCGGAATAAAAATATCCTTGTACAGTTCAACAGCATATGTGTCGCTCATGCCGGCTATATAATCAGCTACCGCCCTGGAAATACCTTCATCGCGCATAATATGGCGATACTCATTCGGAACCTTGGTAGGGTGATTACATAGATAATTGAAAAGAACCTCTATCATATCCTCAGCTTTGCCCTCCTCGGCTTTAGCCTTGCTGCCCTTGTATACATTCCTGTAAAGAAAATCATGAAGCCCGTAAAACGCTTTGGAGAAATCCTCGGACATGCAGATATTTCCGTTTTCGCTATTCTGATAGACATTGAGTATCATATTATTTATTCTGCGTGAACAACCTGTTCCAAGAATTTGCCTGAGATCTGCGGGAATATCATCTTCACTCAGAATTCCAGCACGAATGCTGTCGTCAATATCATGATTCATATAAGCGATTTTGTCGGCAATACGTACAAGTCTACCTTCCGGTGTGAATGCCTCTGGACCTTTTGTATGGCATTTAATACCGTTTATGACCTCCTTTGTCAAATTAAGACCTTTACCGTTGTTTTCAAGCTTTTCAACAACGCGAACACCCTGTTCATAATGTGTGAAGCCTCCGCAGGACGTAAGAACAATATCCAGCACACGCTCTCCTGCATGTCCGAACGGCGTATGACCAAGATCATGACCGAGTGATATCGCTTCAGTAAGATCCTCGTTAAGCCTGAGCGCACGGGCAATTCCCCTGGCGATCTGGGCGACCTCAAGTGTATGAACAAGCCGGGTACGGTAGTGGTCGTTTCCCGGAGCAAGATAAACCTGTGTTTTTTGCTTTAACCTTCTGAAAGCCTTGCAGTGCAATATCCTGTCTCTGTCACGTTGAAACACCGTTCGCATTTCACACTGGGGTTCTTTTCGGTCGCGTCCAAGTGAATTTACGGACAGAGTGGCATAAGGAGAAAGTGTCAGAAACTCTATTCTCTCAGTCTGTTCCCTTATACCGAGTCCTTCACTCAGAATAGATCCTCTGTCAAATTCATTCATACTCACCGCCCCTTTCATTCCCCTATAATCTTATACGGAATAAAGCATTGATTTTCCTTTATTTTAAGGAGCAATTTACAAATTGTTTACAAATTAAAAGCCGCTGATTTCCTCTTAGAAGAATATCTCCCAAAAAAACAGCAGCTTTATATTCGGATTATAAGAGTATATTCGGATTTTTTAAAATCCGTTGTAATAATTTATAAGCAAAGCAAGCGTTAGAATTCCCATGAAGCATGAGAGTACGGAAATATATATACGACGTGTTGCTTTTCTTTTAAAGAAAGACTTTGATATCGCCATAACAAGAGCGCAACCGGCAACGCATGCGGCAACGTCAACCGCAGTGGCAATAGACATTGCGGCGGCTGATTCCCGTAGCAGTCCGCCGGCTTTCATGAGGCGCACAACTATTCCGGTTCCGATAATATGACCGGCGGGAACAAGCGCAACAGGAAGAATAGAATTACCGACATTTTTATAGCCATTGCGTGTACAGATATATGATGATATTAAAACAATAATTATTATAGCTATGCAAGCCTTTGTCATTTAATAAGCACTCCTGTCTTTTTGTATTATTGGAATAGTACAACATTCGGTTACAAGCATATAAAGATATTATATTTAATCAATTGAAATATGTCAAGCAAAAAATGCTTTTTAATTTTTGCACTTAGTATTCATATAAATTTTTATCCAATGATGAATAAAAAATGAATAAAAATAAAAATCATGATAAAAGTGTTGTTAATGGCTGATGATATGTGCTATAATAATTTTTAAAAGAGAATGGGCATTTGTAGGCTTTGTTAATTTATGGAGGAATTATATGCTTAACAGACGTGAATCGAGACAACAGGCATTTGAATTTATATTTGAAAAATCTTTTAATGAAAACGAAAATGAAGAAATACTTCATAACGCTGGCGACGCAAGAGACGCTGAGATCTCTGACTACGCCAAAAAAACACTTGAGGGAGTATCTGAGCATATCAGTGAAATCGACGGCTACATATCTGCTTTTTCCGTAAAACGCAGCATTCGACGGCTCTCTAAGGTTGTTCTCGCCGCTTTAAGACTTGCGATCTATGAAATAATCTATGTGGACGATCTCGATCCGACCATCTCTATAAATGAAGCGGTAGAACTTACCAAAAAATTTTCGGGAACCGATGAATCGGGATATGTAAACGGCGTACTCGGAGGCTTTCTACGGTCATATAAATCCGGAGAAATCAAGAAAAAAAATAATGAAAATTCAGAGGGTGAGGCTCAATGAGCCGGATATTGGGAATTGACACGAGCAATTACACCACATCTGCCGCCCTTTACGATACGGATTCCGGAGAGATAATTCAGAGCAAAATGCTTCTTCCTGTAAAAAAAGGAGAAAAGGGCATTCGTCAGAGCGACGCGGTATTCCACCATACCGCGCAGCTTCCGAAGGTTATTTCTTCCCTGAGGGAAAAAGCAGGCGGATTTTCCGGAACAGAAGCCGTGGGCGTTTCCTCACGTCCAAGAAACATCGAAGGATCATACATGCCATGCTTTACTGTCGGAACAGCTACGGCTCATGTTCTTTCCGATGTTATGGACATTCCGCTATGTGAATTCAGCCATCAGGAGGGACATATTGCGGCAGCGCTTTTTTCTTCCGGCAGACTCGATCTGGCACATGAAAAATTCATTGCCTTCCATGTGTCTGGAGGAACGACAGAGGCACTGCTTGTAACCGGCAGCGGCGCCGGATTCAGTACGGAGCTTATAGCGTCATCGCTCGATCTGAAAGCGGGACAGGCAATAGACAGAGCTGCAGTAATGCTTGGACTTCCCTTTCCCGGCGGAATCCACCTCGAAAGGCTTGCTTTGGAATGCTCTGACAGCATAAATTATATACCTACAATGAAAGGCTGCGACTGCTGCTTTTCCGGAATTGAAAACAAATGTGAAAAACTGCTTGACAAGGGTGCATCAAGTGAATATATCGCTAAATTCTGCCTGACAGCCGTGATGAATTCAATTATAGCTATGACCGACGCACTCCTTAACAAATATGGCGATTTGCCTGTGGTTTATGCCGGAGGAGTAATGTCAAACGGGATTATGCAGAAAAAGATTTCATCAAGGTACAACGGAGCGTTCTTTGCCGCTCCCGAATTTTCATGCGACAACGCTGCGGGAATAGCACTTCTTACGGCAGCGTGCATTTCAAACAAACGGCGGGGATAATTTTGGAAGTTTTTTCAGTCAGTCAGATAAACAAATACATTAAGACATTGATGGACGGCGATAGTTTACTCCGCGACGTAACGGTTTCTGGAGAAATATCCAATTTCAAGCGTCACAGTTCGGGACATTATTACTTCTCAGTCAAAGATCAGAACTCCGCAATTTCCGCAGCTATGTTCAAATGGCAGAACCGAACCCTCAGCTTCCTGCCGGAAAACGGCATGCGTGTTCTGGTACACGGACGCATTTCGGTCTATGAGCCGTCAGGACAGTATCAGATAATAGCGGACCGCATTCAACCCGACGGAGTAGGCGCTCTTTATGAACAGTATGAAAAACTCAAACGAGCTCTTGAAAGCAAGGGATATTTTGATCCGGAACGCAAAAAGCCCATACCGCAGTTCCCTCAAAAGATCGCGGTCATAACCTCCCCGACCGGAGCGGCTGTACGCGATATTCTGAATATACTTGGCAGACGTTATCCGCTTGCGAAAATCGACATATATCCTTCCGAGGTTCAGGGAGAAAACGCTCCGGCAATGCTTGCGGCGGCTTTATACGCCGCTAATCGCAACGCCGACTGCGACGTTATTATAATCGGGCGTGGCGGCGGTTCGATGGAGGATCTCTGGGCATTCAACAGCATTGACGTCATCAAGGCTGTGATAGATTCGGATATACCGGTGATTTCCGCCGTGGGTCACGAGACGGATTTCACGCTTTGTGATTTTGTCGCGGATCTGCGCGCTCCTACTCCTTCAGCAGCCGCCGAGCTTGCGGTTCCTGACACAGCGGGCGTTATGAATTACCTTAACGGCTTCATGACAAAAACACAAGCCGCTATGGAAAGGAAAATTTCGGCTGGCGAAGCGAGAATTGCTTCTGTAATGAATCTGCAGTGTATGAAAAATCCGCTTACTTTTTTCGAGAACAAGAGCAGACAGCTTGATGAGCTTATTGTACGCATAGAAAGCTCTGTCAACGAGCAAATAAATCTAAAGGAAGCGGATCTGAGAGAAGTCGCCTCTAAGCTTTCGGCTCTCAATCCACTTGCCGTGCTTGCGAGAGGATATTCGATAGCTTATATTGATAACGCTCCTTTGACTTCGGTAAAGAATATTTCCGAAGGCGACATGATAAATATTAAATTTGCCGACGGCAGTGCCAACTGCCGCGTGGAAAAAACTTCAGTGGAGGAAGTAAATTAACATGAGCAGCAAAACGAAAAAACCCGAAAGCTTTGAATCGGCTATCCTCAGGCTCGAGGAAATCGCAAATCTTCTCGAGGACGGAGAAGCAGAGCTTTCAAAATCGCTCGAACTATACAAAGAAGGCGCTGAGCTTGCTTCATTCTGTATGAATGAGCTTAAAAACGCACGCCAGCAGATTAATATGCTTTCAAAAGAAAATAATTTTACAAATGACAAGGAGGACAACTGATATGAATAACATCGTAAAAGAAAGACAGAATGAATGGCTGCCCAAGATAGAAGCCGAGCTTGACAGATATACCGCGAATTGCGGTTCTATGCATGGCATATTGCTTGAAGCAATGCGCTACAGCCTTTTAGACGCCGGCAAGAGAATACGCCCCATACTCGCCCTTGAATTCTGCAGGGCAGCCGGAGGAAATCCGGAGGACGCAATGCCGTTCGCTTGCGGGGTCGAGATGATACATACCTATTCTCTTATTCATGACGATCTTCCCTGCATGGACGACGATGATCTTCGCAGGGGCAAGCCTTCATGTCACATTAAATTCGGCGAGGCAAACGCGCTTCTCGCCGGAGACGCGTTGCAGCCTCTCGCGTTCGAGACAATGCTTTCCGGCAGCAAAATCCGTCCGGATCTCACTCTGAAAGCAGCAAACACCCTCGCGCATGCCTGCGGAGCGGCAGGTATGGTCGGCGGTCAGATGATTGATCTTGAAAACGAGGGCAGGCATGTGGGTCTTGACGAACTGCGTATAATGGATTCCGGCAAAACGGGCGCGATTATAAAGGCTGCCTGTGTGATGGGCGTAATAGCCGCGGGAGGCAGCGACGAGATGATATCCATTGCCGAAAAATACGCCGAAAACGTCGGTATCGCATTTCAGATCACAGACGATATCCTTGACGTAACAAGCACAGCCGAAGTTCTCGGAAAGCCTGTTGACAGCGACGTCGGAAACGACAAGTCAACCTATGTCTCGCTCATGGGACTTGAAGCGGCACGCAAGGAAGCAGAAAGACATACGGCAATCGCGGTTGACGCAATTGCATGTCTTGGCGAAAGGGCTGAATTCCTGGCAGGATTCGCAAAAATGCTGACAAACAGGATAAAATAACCTTTCGGAGGTAAACGGCAATGAAAACATTAAGGGCGCTGTTTGAAAATTATGTTTTGGTTTGTACTCTTTCATCATGGGCTACGGCTCAGGTCTGCAAGTTTATTATAAATTACTTTTTAAACCACGAGATAAAGCTGGAAAGGCTTTCCGGCGCCGGAGGTATGCCGAGCGCCCACTCAGCGACAGTAACCGCACTGGTTATTTCATGCGCCAGGTTTGAAGGCATCGGATCGACATTCTTTGCGATAGCCGTCGCGCTTGCGGCAGTAGTAATATATGACGCAATGGGAGTAAGGCATGAAGCCGGAGAGCACGCTAAAATCATCAACCAGATGATGAAGGACTCAAAGGCAAACGCCGATGAAAAAGAAGATCCCGACTTCAAAGAACTTAAAGAAATGCTCGGACATACACCTATAGAAGTTGTTGGCGGCGTAATGACAGGTATGCTTGTTCCCCTGATTATTCCGGTGCCATGATCTTCCGGATAAGTATTATTTGAAAATCACTGTAAGGGTGGTATATAAAAACATGTCTGAATCCTTATTGGATAAAATAAACTCTCCGGCTGACATAAAAAATTACAGCAGAGATGAAATAGATCAGCTCTGCGCTGAAATAAGAGAACGCCTTATCGAAACCGTAGCCCAGAACGGTGGACATTTAGCGTCAAATTTAGGCGTTGTCGAGCTGACGGTTGCAATGCACCGCGTTTTCGATTCGCCTCATGATCAGTTTGTGTTTGACGTCGGACATCAATGCTATACTCACAAGCTGCTTACAGGGCGCAGGGAACAATTCAGTACCCTGCGGACAGAAGGCGGAATGTCCGGATTCCCTAAGCCGTCCGAGAGCGAGCATGACCCTATGATTGCCGGACACAGCAGCACATCTATCTCAGCGGCGAGCGGTCTTGCGGCTGCCAAGAAGCTCAAAGGAGACGACGGCTGCGTCGTTGCAGTCATAGGCGACGGCGCGCTGACCGGCGGAATGGCTTATGAGGGACTTAACAACTTAGGACGGATGCACGAACGTGTAATCGTGATTCTCAACGACAATAAGATGTCGATATCAAAAAACGTCGGTTCAATGGCACGTTATCTCGCCGGCATTCGCACACGCCGAGGATATATACGTGTCAAGACCAAAATTTCCAAAGCCTTGCAGAAAGTTCCGTTCATCGGTCTGAAGATAAACGGTATACTCTTTCGTTCAAAGAAAGCTCTCAAAGGAGCCATTCTGCACCGCCGTGGAACTATTTTCGAGGATATGGGTTTTCTCTACATTGGACCTGTTGACGGACACAATGAGAAGCTTCTCGAACGTACTCTTAACGTCGCAAAATCAATGAGTAACCGTCCTGTTCTGATTCATGTTTGTACCGTCAAGGGCAAAGGCTATGAGCCTGCCGAGCTTAAACCTAAGGTGTTTCACGGAATATCCGGTTTCGATATTGATTCCGGAGAGCCAAAGCATGGCAGCACAACATTTTCCGACGTTTTTGCCCAGTCTCTCTGCGAATTTGCGGCTGACGACGAAACGGTATGCGCTGTCACTGCCGCTATGAAATCGGGTACAGCCCTGACTGAATTTGCTTCTACCTATCGCAGACGCTTCTTTGACGTCGGAATAGCGGAAGGACATGCTGTGACATTCTGCGCCGGAATAGCCGCCAACGGATTGCGCCCTGTATTTGCTGTGTATTCAAGCTTTTTGCAGCGCGGATATGACCAGCTCATACATGACGTTGCTATCCAGAAGCTCAATGTGACATTTGCCGTTGACCGTGCGGGAATTGTCGGCGAGGACGGAGAAACACATCAGGGATTATTCGATACGGCAATGCTGGGTACGATTCCGAATATTCATATATATTGTCCGGCATATTTCAGTGAAATGAAGCCCATGCTCTACAAAAGCATGTATATTTACAGCGGACCTTCCGCGGTACGTTATCCGAGAGGGTCTGAAAAATACAAGCCAGAAGGATTTGCCGCCGAGGGCAACGATTATGATATAATGGGACAGAACGGAGCGGTGCTCGCGGTTACATACGGACGTATATTTGGAAATATGTGTGAAGCTGTGGAAAAACTCGCGTCGGACGGTTTACGCGTTGATATGCTGAAGCTCGGTCTTGTCAAGCCGATTCCCGTGGAAGCAATTAATGCGGCTTCTGCTTATGACACTATAGTATTTTTCGAGGAAGGCATCAAGCATGGCGGAGTCGGTGAAGACCTTTGCGCGCTTCTCTCCGGAACCGGCTGGAAAGGCAGCTTTATAATACGCGCCGTTGACGACAGATTTGTAGCGCACGCCTCTGTTAATTCAGCTCTTGCGAAATTAAAGCTTGATCCTGATGGAATGTACGAAACAATAAAGGAATTCTACCCCAATACGGCTGAAAGGACGTAATAATTTGAGCGACAAAATAAGACTCGACACAGCGGTATTTGAGGCTGGACTCGCTGACAGCCGTGAAAAGGCAAAGGCTATGATAATGGAAGGGATTGTCTTTGTAAATAATCAGAAGGAGGACAAGCCCGGAACACAGATACGTCCTGACGCAAAAATTGAGGTTCGCGGCGAAAAGCTGCCCTTTGCGAGCCGCGGAGGATTAAAGCTTGACAAGGCAGTCAAGGTTTTCGGCATTGAATTAAATGACAGAATCTGTATGGACGTGGGCGCTTCACACGGAGGATTTACCGACTGTATGCTGCAAAACGGGGCAAAAAAGGTCTATTCTGTTGACGTCGGCTACGGTCAGCTTGTATGGAAGCTTCGCAATGATCCGCGGGTAGTGAATATGGAGCGCACCAACATAAGATATGTAACGCCTGAACAGATTGACGATATGCTTGATTTTGCAAGCGTTGACGTTTCGTTTATTTCACTTTCGCTTGTTGTTCCCGTCGTCAGGAACCTTCTTAAAAACGGCGGCGAAATAATGTGCCTGATAAAGCCGCAATTTGAGGCTGGCAAGGGAAAGGTCGGAAAAAAGGGCGTTGTCCGCGAGCCTGAAATACACTGTGAAGTTATTCAAAAAATTATAGATCTTATGTACGAAAATAAATTCAGGATAATAGGACTGGATTACTCTCCGATAAAGGGACCGGAAGGCAATATTGAATATCTGATATACGCGGCAAAGGACGACGACGCTCAACCGTTTGAATTCGACGTAAAGCGGCTTGTAGCCGAATCACACAGCAGGCTTTGAGAATGCCGTCGTAGCTTTCGCCGTCCGAATGGGGAATGAAGAATGAATCTGCTGGTTACTCCAAACACCGACAAAAAGGGAATCTATGAAAGCACGACCAAATTGTGCAAGGCTCTGCATGAACACGGAGCAAAGATATACATGCTCAACTCAGACAGCGAATTATTCAAAGGCTGCTGCGATATTTCCGGCGGCAATATTAACGAGCTGACAAGAAAAAGCGACGCGGTAATAGCTTTGGGTGGAGACGGAACAATACTTCGCTCCGCAACAATCGCAGCAGTATACGACAAGCCGATACTCGGATTGAATCAGGGGCGTCTCGGCTTCATGGCAGGTCTGGAAATCAGTGAACTGGATCTGATTTCACGCCTTTTTACAAAAGAATACGAAATACAGAAACGCATGATGCTCGATGTTTCCGTAAGACATAACGGCAAATGTAAGTATCGCAATATTTCACTTAATGACGTTGTTCTGTCTCGCGGGGCAATGTCGCATATCATTGACTTCAAAATAATGCACAACAGCGACGCGTGCCTTGAATACCGCGCAGACGGAATTATCTTCTCAACTCCAACCGGTTCCACCGCTTACTCCCTTTCAGCAGGAGGACCTGTGGTGGATCCAAGCGTCAAGAGCATTATACTTACTCCGGTATGTCCTCATTCTCTTTGCAACCGCTCGGTTATTTTTTCAAGCGATTCGTATCTTGATGTGGAGCCGAATATTACATTTGACAATGAGCTGTATCTGACTATAGACGGCGACGGCGTATTCCGAATGGAAAAAGAATACACCATTCATATTAAACGCTCAAAGATAAACGCCAAATTTATCATAATAAAACAGAACAGCTTTTCAAGGGTTTTTACCGAAAAAATGCTTCACTGAAAAACGGTATTTATAGTGCAAAAAAATCACAATTATATTATTATGGCACACGGGATGATTATTTAGATGTTAAGTAAACTGTATATTGAGAATATAGCTGTCATTGAACGTGCGGAAATAGATTTCAGCAACGGCTTTAATGTTCTGACAGGCGAAACCGGCGCCGGTAAATCAATACTCGTCGATTCGATCAACGCGGTACTCGGTCAGCGTACCAGCCGTGAGCTTATTCGCACCGGTTCGGAAAAGGCATTTGTATGTGCGGAATTTGAATCGGTCTCCCCTGCCGTTCTCCATGAAATCGACAGGCTCGGCTATGAAACGGATCCGGAAAACGGCGGCGCTCTTATGCTGCGGCGAGAAATACGTTCCGACGGCAGGAACAACGTCAGGATAAACGACCGGCCGGCAAGTATTTCAGACCTTCGCACCGTCGGCAGATTGCTGATAAATATTCACGGTCAGCATGAAAATCAGGCATTGATGTCTGTAGAAAAACACATGAAATATCTCGACAGCTTTGGCGGTTATTCCGACAAGCTGACAGAACACGCAAACATCTATAAGGCATATGCGTCTGCCGCAAGAGAACTAAGTAAAATACGTACAGATGACGCGGAAAAAGCCCGTAGATCCGATATGCTCAGATTTCAGATTGACGAAATAGAGACAGCGGACATAGAAATCGGAGAGACAGACTTGCTAAAAAATCGCAAGAATGTCATTGAAAATTCCGAACGTATTGCAAACGCGTTGAGCGGAGCATACGGACTGATTAACGGCGATGATGAAAAAGACGGTGCGCTCTCAATGATGCAGCAGTCCGCGGCGCTGCTTTCAGAGATTTCTCCTGTCTGCGATGGAACAGGAGGACTCGCCGAAAGACTGAGCAGCATTGTTTATGAATTGGAGGACATTTCTTCTGAGATTAATTCTATGAGCGATGATAACGAATTCAATCCGTCAGAATTAGAGGAAATAGAAAATCGTCTTGAAATACTTGCCAAAATTAAGCGTAAATACGGCGATGAAAAGGCGTCTCTTGAATTCCTGAAAAATGCCCGTGATGAGCTTGATTCAATAGAACGTTCGGGCGAGATGCTTGTCCGGCTGACGCAGAAAGCACGCGACTGCTACAACAAAGCGCTGAATTCATCCGCGGAGCTTACAAGTCTTCGCAAAGAAGCTGCGGCGAAATTCTGCGAAGCGGTTGGACGTGAGCTTCAGTTTCTGGATATGCCGTCCGTAAAAATTTCAGTTGATATCCAGCCGTGCAATCTCAATGTCAACGGAGCTGACACGGTAGAATTTCTTATTTCAGCTAATCCGGGCGAGCCGCCCAAGCCTATTGGCAAAATCGCCTCCGGAGGCGAACTTAGCAGAATAATGCTTGCCATAAAAACCGTACTTGCCAACATTGACGACATAGACACTATGATATTTGATGAGATAGACACAGGTATAAGCGGACGCGCCGCGCATAAAGTCGGAATTAAACTTCATGAAGTATCAAAAATGCGGCAGATAATCTGTATTACGCATCTTGCACAAATGGCGGCACAGGCTGACACTCATCTTCTAATAAAGAAGAATGTCCATGACGGAAGAACCTTTACATCCGTCACGCCACTCTCCTTTGAGCAAAGAAAGCAGGAACTTGCCCGAATTAACGGCGGAGATATAATTTCAGAAAATATGCTTCAGACCGCTGAGGAGCTTCTGAACAATGCCGGCTTTTTTGCCTGAATTGTAATAATATAAAAATTTATATTTATTTTTAAAAAAATAACAAATATTTTTAAAAAAATATTGAAATTTTTGCGATTAATTGATATAATTATTTACATGTAAGTTCTCATCAAATGCGCAAAGGAATGATTTGAAATGGAAGGTACATCAAAAAAAGACGTTAACAGCTTAGTTGCATCTTTAATGAATGACGCCTATGAGAAAAACGGCAAGCTGCTATTCATAAAATATAGCAATACGTTTACCATTAAATTTGAGGACGTTCTTGTTGCGTCAAACGACAATGAAAATGCCGTTCAGACGCTTTATCATGAATTCAAACCCGGCATGATGCAGGCTGCATACGCCCCTCTTATGGACTGGATTGGCGCGCTCTATAAGCGCTATTTCTCGGAAATGGACTATGCTGATTTTTTGGCGGATTGCGATGTTTACCCCTTGCATATAAACGTATTCAAGACGTATTTTGACTGTGGTACTTGTCGCCGTATTGAAACTATAGTGCGTAATGAGGCTGATTACGAACATAAGCTTTTTATTTCGGATATTATCAAGATTTTCAATAACATTGCCGATGTTGTACCTCTCCTGATGATTTTTGACAACCTTCAGTATTGTGAAAGATCTCTTTTGGAATTTCTTGAAAAACTCACACATACCAGCACGGAAAAGCATTTTTCAGTGCTTGCGGACTTCAATGAAAAATATGAGGTTGACGATTACATTCAGGATATGTGGGATCTGTTTTCGAGACGTATAGAGACAAAGAACATGATGCTGTATTGGGAATTCGACAGCATGATCGTTTCTGATAACCGTCATATTCCTTTTATACCTGACAAAGCGTTTTTTGCCGTCTATCTGATTATGCTCAACAACATGATCAATACCCTCTGTCTTGAGCAGGCGTTAATGTATTTCGAGGTTATTCGCCAGAAGCTTGAATCCGGCGACATGTTTGTTACTGCAAAAGAAAGATATATTTTCTACAATATTTACGGCAACGCGCATTTTCTTCACGGAGATTACGATGAAGCCATTGAGATGAGCGAAATAATGCGCGGAGTCTATATCACTAACAAGGATCTCCACGAGATAAATTACGAATATAATTTTAACGAGCTTGCCTGTCTTGCTAATATCTATAAGCGTCAGGAAGCCAAGGCAATGGAATATGTTCTCGAATGCAAACGCATTGCATACGGAAGCGGCGACGGATTTTTGATGTTCCAGGC
The DNA here is from genome assembly GCA_900316455.1 of uncultured Eubacteriales bacterium. Classification (GTDB taxonomy): domain Bacteria; phylum Bacillota; class Clostridia; order Oscillospirales; family Acutalibacteraceae; genus RUG762. The sequence continues at coordinate 47,948 of ONCX01000018.1, read as the reverse complement.
TGACCTGCTCCGCTACAAGGCAATGATGAGAGGCTGGAATCTGGAATATGTCGTTTCCGCGTTCGGCGTTTCTTATGAGATAGACAATGACTTTTTGTCGCTTGCCCGTAAATATGAATACATGAATAACCTGGCGTATGTCGTCGCGTTCGGCTACGGCAATGACCAGACCTTCTACCGCGATTCACTTAACTATTGCGAAAGCCGGGAGCATGTTGTAACCAGCACAAATATCGCCAAAGAGCTTAAAAACGATTATTTGCTGATCCTTATGTGGGAAAAGCATATCAGATTTACTATAAGATACGGTTACTTCAACGTTGCTGACTACTATTACAAGTGCCAGCTCAAGCTCTACGAGCAGTCTGACAATATGCGTGAGGTCGGTATTATTTATAACGGTCTCGGATACAACCGTATCATCATGGGTCACTATAATTACGCAAGCGATTTCTTCAATTCCGCAATAGACGTATGGTATAAGCTTGGTTTCGCTGATGAAATCGGTATGACGCTCTACAATATGGCGATCAATGAGATACTGATGGACGAATACAGCGTGGCAATTGAAATGATTACCACAACCATTCGTATTATGAAATATCTCGATCAGATCAACCTTGAATATTGTAATATGTCAAAGCTTTACGGTATGCTGGTCTATTGCAATTACAAGCTTCATATTGAATACAACGCTCAGTTTTATCTAAACAAGATGGAGTATATTCTTCATCATCTTCTCTTCCCGGAAGGAACTCCTGACTATACGTCTTGGGACAATGAGCTTTTCCTCTTCTATATCAGCAAGGGTCTGTTGCTTAAAAATTCCAATCCTGAAGAAGCTCAGAAATTCTTTGACAAGGCTAAGTACCATATGGAACGCGCAGACGACCTGTATTTCTTCGTTTATATGATCTTTGCGATAGAGCAGTCAGCCTTTTACAAAGAAAAGGGCGATATGACCAATTTCAAGAAGGTACTCAATAAGTGCATTGATCACTTTAAGAAGCACGGCTGCAATGAAAAGGCGGACAGACTTTTTGCTATTCTTAACAACAAGAATGTAGCAACGAAGAAAATCGGTTCCGGTCTTAAAAAGGTTACGTCGTTCCAGCTTATCGAACTTGCACGCCGCGTAGGTTCTGAAATGGAGCTTGACAGACAGAATAAAAACATTCGTTTCCTTTCCTCATGGCAGAGACTGATGAACAGCGATACAGTTGAAAACGTAGAGGCGCTTTATAAAAAATCAGTTAAGCTCATTAAGAGAAACTTCAATGTCGATAATATCTTTATGTTCTCGGTAAACGGCGACGATGTAACCGCTAATTACAGCGAGAAAAATGTCGATATAAGTTCTTTCCGCATTAACAGCATAGTTGATTTCTCCCGCACTACGCAGCAGCCGTTCGTTATCACGCGTACAGAGAAAAGATTTTATGATTACTCAAAATTTGTCAGCAATTTCGGAATTAATCAGGTCTTTTCAATGCTCTGTATTCCTATCTATGACAAGGATCAGCTTTCTCATCTCTTCATAGGATATATCACATCGCACGATAACTTTGTTCATAACTATGATTTGCTCGATGAAGACGATTTGAATATACTTAAATTTACATTCAGACAGCTCATCGACTCCACTCGCAGACTCAAAGCGCGTCTTGAGATACAGGAGATGAATGCCAAGCTTGAAAAAACCTCTGTTACAGATATGCTTACCGGTCTTCTCAATAGACAGGGCTTTGCAAAATATCTTGATGAAGAATTCAACAAGCTCGCTGCCAAGAAAAGAACCCGTGAAATTCCCACAACTGTTCTTTACATCGACCTCGATAACTTTAAATTTTACAATGATACATTCGGTCATGACATTGGCGACGTTCTTCTTGTATCATTCTCCAAGCTTTTCAAGGACATTGTCGGCGAAACAGGATACAGTGTTCGTTACGGCGGAGACGAATTTCTTGTTATTTTGCCAGACGCCGATTCAAATGAAGGCGTAAAGGTGGCGCAGGCAATTTACAAAAAGCTTGATGATTCCAACGGATTCGAGGGCGAAATAAAGTCCAAGATGGGTCATGACTTTGAAGTGCCCAAAAACAGACGAGTTAACTGCTCCATCGGTATCGCAACATCTCAGGAAGCAAGCATGGCTGCCGTTTCCGAGGCGTTGAAGTGCGCGGACAGTGCGCTTTATGTGGTTAAGAAATCCACCAAGGGCGATTACAGAGTCTATCAGGGTGAGAGCCGTGAGGATGCTGAAAAGGTAAACAAAAAAAATAAAAAAGCATAACTAAGTAAAAGCCGCATTTGATCGGACTCCGGTTAAAATGCGGCTTTTTGTGCGGCTATTTTTTTATATCACTTTAAAATCATAATGTGTTTACAATTTATTGATTAATTATAACCGCTTATATGTTATAATTATATAAAATGTACATAACAAATTATAGTTTCTTGTGTTGTGTGCGTTAAAAGATTTGGAGGTAATTATTATGGCAAAATTTGTATGTTCTGTATGCGGATATGTTTACGAAGGTGACGCGGCTCCGGAGAAGTGTCCTGTCTGCGGTGTTCCCGCTTCAAAATTCGTTAAGCAGGAAGAGGAAATGACATGGGCGGCAGAACATGTTGTCGGAGTAGCTTCCGATGTTCCCGAAGATATCAAGGAGGATCTGAGAGCTAACTTCAACGGCGAGTGTTCTGAAGTCGGAATGTATCTTGCAATGTCCAGAGTAGCATACCGTGAGGGTTATCCGGAAATCGGCGCTTACTGGGAAAAGGCTGCTTTTGAAGAGGCAGAGCACGCGGCTAAATTCGCTGAACTTTTGGGAGAAGTTCTCACTGATTCCACAAAGAAGAACCTCGAAATGAGAGTCGAAGCAGAAAACGGCGCGACCGCTGGCAAGACCGATCTCGCAAAGCGTGCAAAGGCGCTCAATCTTGACGCTATTCATGATACCGTTCATGAAATGGCTCGTGATGAAGCTCGCCATGGCAAGGCATTCGCCGGCTTACTCAAGAGATACTTTGGTTGATAATTTATTTTGAAAATTTACATGAAAAAACGCCCGGGATTCTTGACGCCAAAAATCCCGGGCGTTTTTTTCATAAATAAAGATTTCAATCTACTCTTACATATCTGTAGCTTCCATTGCCCGTTTCAAATTCCGAAATTTTATTCTCTCCATTATCCACAAATCCCATATATGGCTTTCCCTCGTCGGTGTAAAACACATATACAAAATAATTGCCATAATCGGAATTGTCTGCCTCATATCGTACATATCCGGTCTGCTCGACAGTACCGGTTGCGTAAAATGCGGTAAAACTGCCGTCTGAGGTTATTTCTACCCGTGCTGCTGTTTGATCGCCGTCGATATAATACTTTCCGGAGAGACGTTCGATCGGGTCAACAGAAGCACTTTCATCATCGCCGTCATATGACGTTATTAATTGTTTGTCAGAGCTTTCAATTGAGACGTCACCCGACGAAGCGCCTTTTTCTCCAGAACCACAGGAGGATAGCAACAGTATAAGCGTTGTAAATATTATTGCTCTCACCCATTTCGCTTTTTTTAAATAACTCATTTTTCATTCCACCTTATCGTCTTTTTCGCAGGAAATACTGAGAAAATCTATATCTTCAAACATAAATTGCAGCTTGTGCGTCTTTTTTGAAGTGTGAAAATGGCCGCAGTACCACTTCTTATACTCTACGCTTTCTTCTATTGTATCGAGCCATTCCTCAGTACTGGTATCCACCTGCGTCTGATCTATTCCGCTAATAAATGTTTCAATAGGTTCATACTTAAACGGACATGTGTGGCTGAGAATAATATCCACCTTACGTCCGATGCTGTCGAGCCTGCGTTCCACAGCCTGCTTGATTTCCGGCGATGGCTGTTCGTTGTCAAACCAATTCCATCCCCTTGCAAGACGAATATATTTGTCTACACTGTAAGCTCCTCCAATTACAATGCACTTGAATCCGTCAAAGTCAAATACTTCGCCGTCCTTCGCGTAAAGTATTTTAGGATATTCTTCCTCATACCACACCATACCGCCATTATATTCCATGGTCTTGATTCCATGAACCTCCCAAGGACGCATCTCATGGTTTCCGTGAATGCAGAAGGTTGTAAACGGAAAACTGTTTACAAAAAACTTCCGGCTTGAGTCCTTTTCTTCTCCAAAGTAATTGAGCGCGGCGTCGCCTAATACTATCATCACATCATTCTGAGTAGGCTGCATTCTTGCGGTGAAATCGTAATATCTCTGAAAATATCCGTGCGTGTCGCCTGTGATATATGTCAACTCAGCTCATCTCCTTCCTAAAAAAATATATTAAGCGACGCCCGCAAAAATTATTTGCAGAAAACGCCGCTTGAATCATGACAGTTTTATTTTATATTAACGCCGCCAAAGCTGACCGTAACATATATATGCACAACAGGAACATCAGGCATATCAGATGATATGTATTTGTTATCCACGCCGCCGAAGCTGGCGGAAGTCTGAAGATCAACCCTGCAGCCTGCCGGAAGAAGTATTTCTACGCCGGAAAAGGCGGTGTTAACTGTAATATTGACGTCTTTACTGATTGTTGCCCTGCGTAAATCAAGCGTTCCGCCGCCGAATGTAATATCCATGCTGCAGCCATCAAATTCTCTTCCCGAATAATCAGGCTTCACCTCTCCGAATGAAGCTTCAAAAACTGGTATTGATCCGTCATCAGGTATTTCCGGAACTACAAATGTAGTATTCAGCTTTTTTTTGGAAGTAAACGCGTTGAGAATTATGCTTATTCCAAATAAAATAATTAATGCGGGTATTATATAATTTTTCACATTTCCCAGCACATCATTCTGGTGTAAAAGAAGAACCACGCCTATAGTAATAACGCACAGCGACACAAATTTATTGCTCCCGCGTGTGAACAGCATGGCAACGCCAGGCAGAATAATAAATATTGTCCACCAGCCCTTAAAGAAAATCGTAAAATGATCTATTATTCCAAACGCCGCCAATCCGTATCCAATGCCTATGCAAATGACAATCAGACCGGCAATTACTGAAAATGCTTTTTTATTCATTCAAAACACTGCCCTTCCCGATTTATGCTTAATTCTCTGAAATCTCTGAAACTGCTTCTTTATCCGGAACCGGTTTTTTTCTGTCAGCGATCCAAAATCCGGTCGTTACCAATGCCATGTACGGTACAAGAATCAGCAGGCTCGGCAACAGGTAAAGATACGGTACAGGTATCAGCTTGTGGAAAAGCTCAAGCAACGGATTTCCAATCGGACGCATAGTATAAAAATAATTTGCTTTTGGATAGAGTCCCGTATTAATAAACAGAAGATTTATTAAAAATACACAGAATGAAATAACTGTGATTACTACACAGGTTTTTGGAATGTCCTTGAATTTCGGACGGTATAATCCAAATGATACAATAGCTATCGCCAATATTACCACCATGAAATGCGTCCCGAAATATCCAAGCATTCTGGGCATGAATATCGAATAATGATCAAATCCGACGCCCGGCATTATGATTGCGAGCGCCGCACATATCGAGCCTACAAAGAAACAGAAGCTCATCAGCATTTGCAGATCAAACAAAACCGCAACGGGAATAAGCAGCATATTTATATTGCAAAGATGAAGCGGAAGCTCTCCCCACCAATTAAATCCGTTGGTTGTTGCGAGAGTCAATTGATCATATGCTGTGTCGATGGATAGAAAATATTTATACACGACAAACCCTAAAAGTGTCAAAAGCGCCGCGGACGCAATTACAATCCGCCTTGCACGTTCGCTTTTCTTACGCATTATCAGCGTAGCTCCGACAAGAACAGCGGCAAAAAAAGCCGTCACAAGAAAAAAGGTCAAATTAAATGGTTTCATGATTGCGAAATTATCCATATTTTGCGCTCCTTTTACTCTGATAAATAACTAAACAGACGTATTTGCGCCTATTGATTAAAGTATAACACAACAGTAAAAATATGTCAATATTATACTCGGAAAATTAAAAATTTTGTTGATTATATCAAATACAAGGAGTTACTGTTTTTGTTTAGCGATTATAAGCGTAAAATATTCTGCGTCGTCCGGCAAATTCTCCGCACCGAAATAAATACTCTGATTTTTCATTCCGCAGTTTTCCACAGCATAGACATTCTTTCCGCTTTCCATAAGCTTTTGCCTTAGCTCGCTTATTTTTCCGGCGGATTTCATCAGAATATAATTACCGAAGCCGTTATATTCATTTATATCTGAATTGATATACACAGGCTCTTCCCTTTCACAAAGCGGAACGCCGGCAGCTGCCGCCGCCGCACAGAACGACGGTACTCCGCTGATCATTTCCACGTCGTAACCGTCAGCTTCAAGAAGCCGTTGAATATAACCGAATGTACAATATATTGATGGATCGCCTAATGTAAGACAGGCAACATTCTCTCCCGCGTCAAGAAGCTCCGCGATTATACGTGCTGAACTGCGGTGAGCCTTTTCTACAACCGAAATATCTGAAACCATTGGAAAATCCAAGCCTATCAGCGTCTTTTCCCTGATTTCAGGAACCGCCTGAACCGCTATTTGGTAAGCAACAGAACTTCGGGGATTTTTGCGCGGAAGAGCAATTATTCCGCATTCACTTATTACCCTCACAGCTTTAAGAGTAATAAGCTCAGGATCGCCAGGTCCCACTCCTACACAATATGCTTTCCCTTTTATTTTGCATCATCACCTAAAAAACAGAGCAGATAAAATAAATTACCTGCTCTGAAAAAATTATATATTTGAAGCCGCTGAACCGGTCATTAAAACGCAAATGGCAATTTGCTGCGCCGCAGCCATTGCTACAGCTGCTGCATCTGAAGTATCTGTCACGGCATTATGGGCTGTATCATAAAGATCCGTAGTCAACATTGCCGCATGCATAAGACGCGTTTTCTTATCTAATCCCAACAAGCCGTAACCTTTCTGCTTTGAAAGAAAAGCGTCAATTTCAAGAACAGTATCACGCAGCTTACCGAAATCTTCATCGAGAATCGATACAGAGGCAAGCGTTGACAGCTCGGAATATACGCCGAATTTTTTTCCGGACTCTTTTAACGTGTCATAAAGCTCATTGAAATGATCAACCTTTTCATGCGCTGTACCTTTTGTCAGGGCAAGAACATGTGAAACGCTATGAATACTGCTCTTTTGAGAGTATTTAATTTTAAGCAGATCGTAGCATTTTTCCATGTCGTCGATAAGCTCGGTATTGCCTTTTTCAGAAAGAGCCACAAGTCCGGAAAGGATACTGTCCTTATCGTTTGTGAGGAAAGAATGCTGCTCCTTAATGATGGAATATATATCGCTTCCTCTTTTTACAACGCGCTCAATATTATCTTCCTCGACATAATCCGCAAGCATTATCGCAAGCAATGCCGAATACTCAGAGCGATTAAAATGCTTTTTTGTAAACGAATAAAATCTCGTTACCTTGTCAAAATGCGCCTTAGGGTCTTCTTTCATCGACAGGACGCACGCAAACGGTATCATAACATTGCCTTTGGGATAGGACAACGCTCCGTCATACTTGTTAATAATTTTTTTACATTCCTTCAATTTAGCAACGTCGGCTATTACACCATGAGATGTAAGCGCGTTAGAAGCTATGGGGTAAATAAAAATATTTTCTCCCCTGAAAACCTTTTTAATAATGTCCCTGTTCGCAATAAAATTTTCGCACAACGCTGTAGTTTTTTCATCCATTTTTAAGAATGCTCCTTTTATGAAAAAATCAAAATATAAAACAGCCTATTGCTAAAATTATTAACTCATACATATTTTCTGATTATCAGCATACCGACGGCTTCCAGAAGTCCCAATACAATTAACGCTATTTTTCCAGCACGCTGCGGCTTTTTGATATATACCGGAGTGATAAATCCAATTCCGACAAGAACTGCCGTTGCCTGAAAAAAATATTCGCTGCGAAATACGCCTAATGCGTTCAGAACATATACTATAGGCATAACAAGCACAATAGTCGTCACCGGCACGCCAAGGTAGCTTTTGCGATGACCGCTTTCCTGCTTCTGCCTGTTTGCCTCGAGGACATTAAAATACGCAAGACGAATGACTGCCGCGAGAATAAGAAACACAGCAGCTATACCGGCCGATATTTTATTCTCGGAAAGCGAATACACAAAAATGCCGGGAGCTACTCCAAAGCCTACCAGATCGCAAAGAGAATCTATCTGTATTCCAAAGCTTTTCTGGTTATCATCTCGATCCTTTTTGGTGGAAGCTACTGTTCCGTCAAACATATCGCAAAGTCCAGCAAACATCATGAACCATATTGCAAGCCAGTTACTTCCTCCGATCGCCAAAAATACAGCAACACATGCAGAAATCATTCCAAGATATGTAAGCACTACCGTATAATTGTAATATCCAATTATTTTGCGATTCATTATCAACACTCCGATTACAAGCCATAGTTTTATAAAATAAAAACATTCGTCGTTTTAAATTAAATCCTAAAAAATAATTTAAGGTTTATTCAATAAATAAATACGGCAATATATTGAAATTGTCGCGTGAAATAGTGTATAATACTGTATGCATATTATATACCAAAATAATACGTATGTCAATGAGAATATTGTCATAGAGTTTTTTAAGCGTAAATTTTTTTTATAGTATTACCTTCTCCTTCTGGAACCCGCTTATTAACTCCGCGTGAAAGAAATCTGAGGTTGAGTATTATCATATGGCTAAGATAAATAAAATCAGCGAAAAATACAAAAAAATATTCTGGGCGGCATTTTCACCCTTGCTTGCCATGTTTACCGTATGGGCATTATTAAAACAAAATAAAAGCGTTTCCATGAAAGACATTGTCCACACTGCCGCGGACGCGGATATGTTCTGGTTTATACTTGCAATAATAAGCGCCGTCCTTTATATCGTCTTTGAGGGATTCGCCATATGTTCTATTCTGAAAGGCGCCGGCTTCAAGCCTAAGCTGAAAAACGGAATCCTTTACAGTACGGCGGACATATATTTTTCAGCAATCACTCCTTCCGCAACCGGAGGACAGCCGGCATGCGCGTATTTTATGCTGCGCGACCGTATTTCAGGCGGAGTAACTACTGCCGTGCTGCTTCTAAATGTGATGATGTACACTTTATCCATTGTTGCGCTTGGCATTATCTCGGTAATTATCTGTCCCTGTTCGTTTGCAAAATTCAGTCTTACATCAAAGCTTCTGATTATAGGAGGAGCAACTGTACAGTTAGTGCTTACGGTTTTTTTTGTGGCGATACTGAAAAACGGTAATTTTATTTTTGATTTACTCTCAAAGCTTATTTCTTTTCTGGGCAGAAAAAAAATAATTCGCAACACAAAAAAGCCTCAGACAAAGCTGCAGAAAGCAAAGTGCGACTACACTGCCTGCTCTCAACTGTTTTCCGGAAATCCACTCCTGCTTCTCATGGCTTTTTTATGGAATTTTCTGCAAAGGCTTTCTCAAATATTGGTATCCGCCCTGCTGTTTATTTCCATAGGCGGAAATCCTGGCAAAAGCGTTGATATATTCGCAAAGCAATGCCTGATAACTATTGGATATAATTTCGTCCCTCTTCCCGGAGCAATGGGAGTCGCCGATTACCTTATGTTAGACGGGTTCTCAGGGATTATTGAAAAAAATATGGCGTTTCATCTGGAAATGCTCAGTCGCGGCATGACTTTTTATGTATGTGTTTCATTAAGCGGATTGATAACCTTTATCGGTTATCTTATCAAAAGGAGAAGACGTAAAAAATGAAATTATTTAAAAGGATTTTTCCTGAAAAGCCTGAACTGCATGGTTGGATTGCTTTAGCGGCTATTATTTTTATGAATACAATAGTTTACTACAGCAGCAGACTTATAACGGCTTCAGGCTTTCATTATGATTTTACAACGCCCATCGATCTGAAAATTCCATTTATTCCGGCGTTTATTCTGGTTTACAGCGTGCTTGGCTATTTGCAGTGGATAATTGGATATTATTGGTCGTCATGCGAAGATAAAAAAACGGTATTCTTCATTTTCGGAGCTGAAATACTTGCAAAAGTACCGTCAATGGTTATTTTTTTGCTTATTCCGACAACAATGACAAGACCGGAGATAACAGGAACCGATTTTTTCAGCGGAAAGCTATATACTCTTGCGAACCTTACCTATGCTAAAAAAAGCTCCGACATGGTACAAGAAGCTGACGCCTTTTGTTTCGCCGCTTGTTATTATATCGATCCTCTTTGTCAAGCAGCATTTGATAGTTGACATTATAGGAGGAATAGCCGTATCAGAATTCGGACTGATTTCAATGAGAATAGCTTACAAGGCGTTGTCTAAAAATTCAAACCCCATTATTAATAAAAAAAGAACCGACAATATTTCGATTTTGGCAGTTGAAGATAAATAATCATAATTCCGTTAAAAAACAAGCAGAATATCACAAAGATAAACTGACATCCCCTGATAAGGAGATGTCAGTTTAAAATATATAATGAGAGCAAATGCTACGCTAAAACTATATATATGATATTTGAAAATAACAAATCTTTACTAAAAAGGAGCATTAAAAAATTTCATCATGCGAAAAGATTACATGAACGAATGTCCTCTGATATTAAGAGAATATTTTGGATATATGGAAACCGTCAAAGGAAAATCCGTCAGAACGGTTGAGGGATATTTCATTGATTTGCGGTCATTCTTTCGGTTTCTCAAGCTTTCCAAAGGTCTTACAGAAAAAGAATTTGAGCAGATATCAATTGATGACGTAGACTTGAAAATGATCGAATCCGTAACGCTGACAGACGTTTTTGAATACATGAATTATCTTTCGTCGGTGCGAAACAACAATAACAATACAAGGTCACGCAAATGCTCTTCCCTGCGCTCTTTTTTCAGATATCTTTATGCTGTCACAGGTCAGATTTCCAGCAATCCGGTAGAGCAGTTAGGCAATCCAAAGCTTCCGACACGCCTGCCCAAACATCTTGATCTGGAACAGAGCATTAACCTCTTAGAAGCCGTGAACGGAGCATACAAGGAACGCGACTACTGTATCCTTACATTGTTCCTCAACTGCGGAATGCGTTTGTCAGAGCTTGTGGGAATCAATTACAACGACATACGCTCTGACAACACGCTTATAATCACAGGAAAAGGCAACAAGCAGCGCGTTGTCTACCTGAATGACGCTTGCATTAACGCAATTGAAGCCTATCGAAAGGTGCGTCCCGTAAACGGAATAGTATATTCAGATCGCAATGCCTTATTCATCAGCCGCAATAAACGCCGCATCTCTCCTAAGACCGTACAATGGCTTGTGAAAAAATATCTGAAAGAAATTAATATGGACGATGGCTACTCCGTTCACAAGCTCCGTCATACGGCAGCGACACTGATGTACCAGCAGGGCGACGTAGACACCCGTGTTTTAAAGGACATTTTAGGTCACGAAAATTTAAGCACTACCGAAATATACACTCATCTCTCCAACAAGCAGATAAAAAGCGCAATTGAAAGCAATCCACTCGCCCACGTCAATTTAAACGAAAAAAAGAATTAAAATCAAATCGGAAAGTATCAATTAATCCCTGATTCTGATATTTGCTTCAAGAAGCTGCTGCTCCGTAACCTCGCTCGGTGCGCCGAGAAGAAGATCCTGCGCGTTGCCGTTGAGCGGGAAGGCAATAACGTCTCTGATGGATTCCTCATCGGCAAGAAGCATTACGATTCTGTCTACGCCAGGAGCCATACCAGCATGCGGCGGAGCGCCATACTGGAACGCGGTATAAAGCGCACTGAAACGTGCTTTAAGCTCTTCCTCTGAATATCCGGCGATTTCAAACGCCTTACGCATTATTTCGACATCGTGATTTCTCACAGCTCCCGACGCAAGCTCTATGCCATTGCATACGAGATCATATTGATATGCGAGGATTTTGGTGGGCTCCATTGTTTCAAGAGCTTCAAGACCTCCCTGCGGCATTGAGAACGGATTATGAGTGAATATTGTATTGCCTGTTCCCTCTTCGATCTCGTACATCGGGAAGTCAACAACAAAGCAGAATTCAAATGAGTCCTGATCTATTATACCGAGATTTTCACCGAGCCATGTTCTGATCTGACCTGCTTCGCGATCAACTATGTTTTTTGTGTCGCAAATGAAAAATACTGTTTCATTTTCCTTTATTCCCGAAAGAGACGTGATCTCTTCTTTCTGCTCCGGCGAAAGGAATTTCGCAATCGGACCCTTGAATTCTCCGTCGGTAAGCGTGAGATACCCAAGCCCTTTCATTCCTATCGACATTGCGAACTTCAGGGAATCTTCAAAGAATTTTCTGCTCTGACCGAAGCAGTTGGCGACAATACCTCTTACGGGCTTGCCCTTGAAGAGCGGAAAGTCAACCTTTGAGAAAAATTCTGTGAGATCAATTATTCTGAGAGGATTGCGAAGATCGGGTTTATCCGTGCCGTATGTCATCATCGCGTCCTTGTAGGTTATCCTCGCAAAAGGTTTATCGCTTACTTTTTTATCGGAATAGGTCTTGAATACATCGTAAATAACGTCCTCACAGACCTCCAGAACATCTTCCTGAGTGGCAAACGCCATTTCAAAGTCAAGCTGATAGAATTCTCCGGGGCTTCTGTCCTGACGTGCGTCCTCGTCACGGAAGCAGGGAGCTATCTGAAAATATTTATCAATGCCCGAAACCATCAGAAGCTGCTTGAACTGCTGCGGAGCCTGCGGAAGCGCATAGAATTTACCCTTATGTTTCCTGCTCGGCACGAGAAAATCCCTTGCGCCTTCCGGAGATGAAGCTGTCAGGATAGGCGTCTGAATTTCAATGAAATCCTTTTCCTCCATGCGTCTTCTCATTGTGCGGATAATATTTGATCTAAGCACAATATTGTTGTGAAGACGCTCGCTTCTGAGGTCAAGGTATCTGTATTTAAGCCGGACGTCCTCACGGGTGACTCTGGAATCGCTTATGTCAAAAGGAAGCATGTTCCTGCACCTGCCCAGAAGCGTCAATGACTCAACAACAAGCTCCACCTTGCCGGTATCAAGTTTTTCATTAACAGTTTCAGGATCTCTTTCCGATACAGTTCCGGTCACTGTGATAACGCATTCCTTGTTAACTCCGTCCAGAAGAGATTCGTCATGCACGACTGTCTGGGTAATCCCGGTGAAGTCTCTCAAGTCCACAAAAATTACTCCGCCATGGTCGCGTATAGTATCAACCCAACCGGCAAGCTGGATTTTTTTTCCGATATCGCTTTCGCGGATATCATTGCAGTAATGTGTTCTGTACATTCAAATTCCTCCCAAAATAGCTTTTACTTTCTGCTGTAAAATAAAAAACAGTCCCAAGAATCGCTGATGATTCTTGGGACGAGTATTTTTATAATAACCCGCGGTGCCACCCAAATTGATCTTCCATTAAAAAGACCCGCTTATGAATTATAGAATTTTCTTCCGAAAAAGTGTTCCCACGCTTACTACTCATCCGAATGCACTCTCAGTCCATGATGCATACTCCCTGTCGGACTTTCCAAAAAAGCAGAGTCTTTTTCTCGCCATCAAACACTCAAAGAACCAGACATATCTCAATCAAATGTCTGACGTACATATTTACAGTCATAAAACCCTTGAAGAGTATTATGAAACGCATTATAACACCGCATAAAGAAAATGTCAAGATTATTTTTTTCCTGATTTTTCATTTGTTTCAATTACAGCCTCACGGCCCAGCGCGTAATCAATAAAAACCTGTTTCCAGATATCATACGCCGCGTCATTTACATGAACATACCAGTCGCTTGTATATTTTTCGTAAAGACCGTCTTTCTCATTGCCTATATATTTTGATACTTCTACATATCCCGCGTTGTTCTTTTTGCAGAATTCACGTCGCGAAAGTGTAAGCGCATACAGGTTTTCGTTATTAAGATAATTTGTCTTTTTCTTGGTGTTCTTATACAGGTAACACGGACTGATAATGTATATCTCTATGCCAGGACACTCATTGCGAATTTTTTGTACCATTTTTTCCAGATTGCTGTTGGCTTTTTCAACATTGCCGCCCGGTATCTCATTTGCCCAGAACATAATAAAGACCCTTTTTGCTCCGGATTTTTTTACGGACTCCCACACAGGATATTTTTTCCCTTTATACAGAGGGTGTATGTTCTCCTCCGTCACCGGCTTCAGAGCGGCTCGCGTGGAAAAACTGTATGCACAGAGCATCGTGCTTTTGGCAAAGTATCCCTTAGGGTCTTTTTTTTGCAGATATAATCTGAACGCTACGAGAAGAGAATCTCCTATAAACGCCGATTCAGAAAAAAATTTCTTGACAGCTGTGGTTTCCTCTGGCGTATATCCGTCCTGGGGCTGATTTTCCAGCAATTGCTCCAATTGATTTCTGAATCCTTTGGGAACGTCATTCATCAACGAATCAAAGTCAGGCGGAAGCTGCTCTGTTTTCTTGACATTTCCATCGGATTCAGATTCACGTATTTGAGCATCATTGATTCTAAGTGATTTTATTACCGCAAAATCACCTATCAGCAGCAGCACAAGTACAACGGAAGCGATAATCCTTATAACAAATGTGCTTTTCTTTTTCATATGAGTTTATCATGCAATGTTGCTTTCGATAATTTTAAGAACAGCGTCATTATCGTCAGATACAATATAGCAGACATACTGACCAAAAGTCTTGATCGCAGCCTTATCGACACGTGCGTACTGCTCCGGATTATATGACTCAAGCTCCAGCTTTTTCTGGTCGTTTACGGTTTTGAAAGCATTCTCAACGATACTTATATCCACACCCGCAGGAACTTTTACTATCGCTACCGTATCGGCAAGCAAAGCGTCCTCCGCAACGGCGAATACCTTGTCCTCCATAAATTCCGAAGTCAGACCGTAGTAAGACTCAATATAATCATCGGACATAGTGTACATATCAGGGAATGACGCTCCGTCGATGATTTTCCCGTAAACAGCGCTCAGATCGACATTGACGGCAACGGAACTTACGCCGTCCTTAGTAGCATCGGAAGAATCGTCGCCGCAGGAGACAAGTCCTCCAACACAGAGAGATACGGAAAGCAGTACAGAAATAATAGCAATTGCCTTTTTCATAAGTAAGTCCACCTTTTCTTTTAAAATTTTTGTTAGATAAAATATAACAATTAAATTATACCGTATCCAAAAGAAAAATCAAGTATTTTTTTTACATTTTGATCCGAAGATATATTTTTTTGAATATGCCTTGAATAAAGCTATGAATTATGATATTATTTATTCATTCATTGTGTTAAAATCAATTAAGTATATGTTATATGCGGAGGCTGTGACATGGTATTCAGCAGTATTCCTTTTTTGTTTTATTTTTTACCTTTAGTTACAATAATATATTACGCTGTCCCGTTTCGCTGGAAAAATACTGTACTGGTAATTTTCAGTCTCATTTTTTACGCGCTTGGCGAGCCGGTGTATATCCTGATAATGCTTGCCTGTATAACGATAAATTATATCGCGGCTATCCTTGTAGAACGGCATTGGCTGAATTTTCACAAGCTTTGGATGATTATTGCTGTTTCCGCAAGTCTTGGTCTGCTTGGATTTTATAAATATTCTGACTTTTTCATCTCTCAGTTCAACACACTGACAGGCTTAAACATTCCTCTTCTTGAGCTTTCGCTGCCAATAGGGATCAGCTTTTTCACATTTCAGGCACTCAGCTACACTGTGGACGTTTACCGCGGTACTGTAAAGGCTGAACGCAATCCTATTGATTTTACCGCGTATGTCAGTATGTTTCCACAGCTTATTGCAGGTCCTATTGTACGTTACACAACGGTTATTAATGAGCTTCACAAACGCGAAATTACATTCGACTGCTTTGTCAAGGGAAGCATGCGCTTTCTGCGCGGTCTCTTTAAAAAGGTATTGATTGCCGACGCGATAGGCGTAATGTGGGCTAATATTTCCGCTGATATATCCTCGTTGAGCGTCGCTTCCGCATGGCTTGGCGTCACGGGCTTTACCCTGCAGCTATATTTTGATTTTTCCGCTTACAGCGACATGGCAATAGGTATGGGCCGAATGCTCGGATTTTATTTTGACGAAAATTTCAATTATCCGCTGACAGCCGTTTCTATTACCGACTTCTGGAGAAGGTGGCACATTTCGCTTTCTTCATGGTTCAGGGATTATGTCTATATCCCGCTCGGAGGAAACCGCGGAGGCAAATGGAAGCATATCAGAAATCTTCTCATAGTCTGGTCGCTGACCGGTATGTGGCACGGCGCTTCATGGAATTTTATACTTTGGGGACTTTATTACGGAGTTCTTCTTATCCTGGAAAAATATGTATGGGGTAAGGCTTGGGAACGTTTGCCGCGTCCTCTGCGCCATTTTGTCACATTGATACTTGTGGTGGTCGGATTTGAATTCTTTGTGTTTGACGATTTTTCCGTTATGACCGAGTATCTAAGCGTAATGTTCGGTCTTTCGGGACATTCATTATTCGATACGTTCTTTGTATGGCAGACTGTCAACTTCTTGCCGGTTCTGCTTGCCGCCTGCATTCTCGCTACTCCGGTTATTTCTCTCATTCGTAAAAAAACAGACGCGTCTTCTGATGAAAACATCAGAAAAATTGCCGGCATTTCTGTTTGCGCCGGATATGTTCTGTTGTTTGTTCTCTCCGTAGCCGCAATAGTTAACAACTCATACAGTCCTTTTCTGTATTTCCGATTCTGATTAGGGAGGATTATTCATTGAATAACAGTAATTCAAACGCTTATGAAAAAGCCGCAAGCGTCATCATTGCCTTTCTTTGCGTATGCTTTTCTCTTGCCTTGATTCTCCTCCCAAAGAACGACTGGTCGGAAAATGAAAACAGGCGTCTTGCTGAATTTCCTGAGCTTACGGCAAAGGAAATATTCAATTCTGATTTCCTGTCGGATATGGAGGGATATTTAGCGGATCATTTTCCGATGCGTGATTCTCTTGTTTCCGTAAATACACAGTTTAACGAGCTTATAGGACGTCGCGAGATAAATCAGGTATTCATATGCGGCGATGGATTCCTGATAGACCGTTACAAAAAACCGCTTCGTACTCAGGCAATACTTAAAGCGTTTAACCGCGTCCCACAGGCTGACGAAAACCGTCGCGTAACCCTCCTCATCGCGCCGACAGCTTCGGAAATTTATAAAGAAAAACTTCCACGCTTTGCAATACAGTCAGACCAGATGCTCACCATGAGCCAGCTTTACGACGGATTTGACGGCAGCACGGTAGACGTTTCCAATACGCTCCGTAAACACCGCAATGATTACCAGCTATACTACCGTACCGATCATCACTGGACAACATACGGCGCATATTACGCTTATGTGGAGCTTTGCCGCAATTGGGAGCTTACGCCCATTCCAATGGAGAATTTTGAAATAAAAAAGGTAACGGACAGCTTCCGCGGCACAACTTATTCAAAAGTAAACGATCTTTCGGTAAAGGGTGAGCCGATCTACTGCTTTTCATTGCCGGATCAGCAGCTTGATGTGAGATATGGTACAGACGAAAATGCTAAAAAAGGAATGCTGTACAATAAAGAATATCTTAAACGCAAGGACAAATATTCATTTTTCCTTGACAATATTCATGATATTATAATTATTCAGAACCCCGACGCTCAGACCGACAGAAAGCTCGTTGTCATAAAGGACAGCTATGCCAACTGCTTTATTCCGTTTTTGACTGCTCACTTTGAAGAAATAAGCGTGATAGATCCCCGTTACTACCGTCATTCGATTATAGATTATATTAATCAAAAAGATAATGATACTGACGTGCTTATCCTGTATAACCTTGGGACAATGGATCAGGATACGGGAGCTGCCGTAATTTTTTGACATATCGGCAATCTGATAAGAGGTGCTACAATTGCAGAACAAACACATAAATAATTCGATAATCTCAAGGATACTGCTGACAGCTTCGGCGCTGATTCTTGGCGTACTGCTGCTTTCCACCGCGTCATGCGGAGTTGAAAAGGACGAGCAGTCTCCCGAAATACAAACCCAGACGCAGTGGCAATATGAAATTGTCTCAGGAAGCAGTCTTCGGCTGACAGGCTGCCCATCAAGTCAAAAGGAATACGTCATTCCAGCGGAGCTTGACAACATGCCTGTTACTGTTATAGGCAGCTCGGCTTTTGCGGGTCAGAATCCGGAAACTGTCAGACTTCCCGACTCTGTTACCGTCATTGAGGACGAGGCTTTTATAAATTGCCAATCGCTCAGAGAAATTAATCTTTCATCTGTAGCTAAAATCGGAAAACGGGCTTTTTCGGGCTGCCGCTTTCTCGGAAAAGCCGAATTCGGAGAAGCTCTGAACGAATTGGGCGGGAGCGCCTTTGAGGGCTGTGAAACGATTGATGAAATTACAATTCCCGCGGCAGTCAGCGAACTGCCCGAGCATGCTTTTTCAAACTGCTACAGCCTGAAAAAAGCTGTCTTTCCGGACGGACTTATAAAAATCGGCGCGTATTCATTCTCTGATTGCATTTCTCTTGAAAATCCGGACATGCCTGCTTCGCTTGTTTCTATAGGCGAATTTGCATTCATGGGCTGCCATTCGATTAAGACTGCGGATTTAGGCGGCGCCGATTATGGGAAAGGCGTCTGGATGGACTGCCGGAGACTGACGGATATATCATTCAGCGGAAAAAAAATCAAAATCAGCGATTATCTTTTTGCCGGCTGCGTCAGTCTTTCAACGTTAAATATTCCGTCAAACGTCACGTCAATTGGAGAAGCTTCATTCAGGTATTGCACGGGACTTAACAGAATTGAGATCAACAATTCGGTGACCGACATAAAAAGAGACGCTTTCTCCGACTGCGGCGCACCGGTTATCGCGGCTCCCCAGACCTCCGCCGCCCACCGCTACGCTCTCGCGTTCGGATTCAAATACGAAGACACCTCAAAATCATAAAAAAACGTCCGAATATTTCCTGCCAGATATGATAATACATCTGAGAGAAATATTCGGACGTTCTAATTTTTTATGATAAACTGAAAATTACAGGTTTGAATAGCCCATAAGGCTTTCGTCAACTTCTCTTGCACAGTCGCGACCGTCACGTATTGCGCGGACGACAAGCGACTGACCGCTCCGCATGTCTCCGGCAGTAAATACTTTTTCAACATTCGTGCGGTGCTTTCCTTTTTCAGTTGCTACATTGCTTCTTCCGTCGGTTTCAACTCCGAACGCGCCTGTAACATAGCTCTCGCTGCCGAGGAATCCCGCTGCAATCAGCACAAGCTCCGCTTCAACCTCACGCTCTGAGCCTTCAACCGGCTTCATTGTCATGCGTCCTGAGACCGGATCCTTTTCGGCTTGCAGGCTGAGAAGTATTGCGCCGCGAAGATTGCCGCTTTCGTCCTTGAGAAATTCCTTGACCGTCGTCTGATAAATTCTCGGATCGCTGCCGAATACAGCCGCCGCTTCCTCCTGACCGTAATCTGTCTTGCAGATTCGCGGCCATTCGGGCCAAGGATTATTCGCCGCGCGCGTATCGGGCAGCTTGGGCATCATCTCAAGCTGCAGAATGCTCTTAGCGCCGTGGCGCACGCATGTGCCGACGCAGTCGTTACCTGTGTCACCGCCGCCAATTACTATGACACTCTTACCCTTGGCAGAGATAAACGTTCCCTCCTGCAATCCGTTGTCAAGAAGTGCTTTTGTCGTTGATTTAAGGAAATCCACCGCAAAGAATATCCCATTCGCGTCGCGACCCTCCGCTTTTATATCACGCGGATTAGACGCTCCGCAGGTGAGAATTACAGCGTCAAATGATTCCAGAATCTCCTGAGCTGAAACGTCCGCTCCGACGTTTACGCCGGTACGGAATTCCACGCCCTCTTCACACATGATGTTGATTCGACGTTCAACAATGCGCTTTTCCAGCTTCATATTCGGAATGCCGTACATAAGCAGTCCGCCCGGGCGGTCGCTTCTCTCGAACACGGTCACACTATGTCCTCTGTGATTGAGCATATCCGCCGCCGCAAGACCCGATGGACCTGAGCCGATCACAGCTACACGCTTGCCAGTACGCACCTTTGGCGGCTGCGCTTTCGCCCAGCCTTCCGAATAGGCACGTTCCACTATGGCGTATTCATTGGCGCGAACGCTCACCGCGTCGCCTTCCGCGCCGCATGTACACGCCTTTTCGCATAGAGCGGGACACACGCGTGATGTGAATTCCGGAAAGCTGTTTGTCAGTCGCAGTCTGTCATATGCCTGCTTCCATGCGCCGCGGTACAGCAGGTCGTTCCATTCGGGAATAAGATTTCCCAGAGGACAGCCGGAGATCATTCCGCCTATCATCATTCCAGACTGACAGAAAGGCACTCCGCACGCCATGCATCGCGCCGCCTGCTTTTTTTGTTCCGCTTCGGACAGCGGCTCATGAAATTCGTTGAAGTTGCGTATGCGCTCGCTTACGGAGAAGGCAGGCGCGTCCTCGCGCTTATATTCCAAAAATCCTGTCGGTTTTCCCATTGTATTACCTCTCCTTTACTGCTCACGTGTAAACTGATAGAATGCCTCAATCTTGGCTTCCTCAAGAGAAAGCCCCTTGCCCTCAAATTCAGCTATGGACTGAATGATTGTCTTGTAGTCGTGCGGAATTATCTTCTTGAATTTAGGCAGATAGTCGCTGAATTTTTCGAGAATTTCTTTTCCCTTCGGCGATTGCGTCGCCTGCACATGCTCTTCGATAAGCGCTTTTATTTTTTCAGCGTCGGATTTTGACGTGACCTCTGAGAATTCCACAAGCTCCTTGTTTACACGCATGTAAAGCTCTCTGTCCTCGTCCAGCACGTATACTATTCCGCCAGACATACCTGCCGCGAAATTCTTTCCGGTGCTTCCGAGTACCACTACGCAGCCTCCGGTCATATATTCGCAGCCGTGGTCGCCAACGCCCTCAACAACCGCAGTCGCGCCTGAATTACGCACGCAGAAGCGTTCGCCCGCCGCACCGTTGATAAAAGCCTTGCCGCTTGTCGCTCCGTAAAGAGCAACGTTGCCTATAATTATATTGTCCTCCGGCTTGAATTTCGAGCCATCCGGCGGGTAAACAATCAGCTTGCCGCCGGAAAGTCCCTTGCCGAAGTAGTCATTGCTGTCTCCCGAAAGCTCCAATGTAAGTCCCTTGGGAATAAACGCGCCGAAGCTCTGTCCACCAGCTCCGTGACACACTATACGGAATGTATCCTCAGCCAGCGTATCGCCGAATTTTCGGGTGATCTCAGCGCCAAAAGCCGTTCCAAGCGCACGGTCGGTATTCTTTACGTTTATCTCAACCGTCTTTTTCCTTCCCTTTTCAAATGCTGCTTTGAAACCGTCGTGTATTGCCGTTTCGTCAAGAGTCTTTTCAAGCATGAAGTCAAACAGATTCTTTTCGTCATATGATATATGCTGTGCCGACGTCGCTTTATCCAGCAGCGCGGACAAGTCAACGCTTCTCTCCCTGTCGGAAAGACTGTCCTTTTGAATAAGCAGGTCTGTTCTGCCGACAAGCTCATCAACGCTTCTCACGCCAAGCTTTGCCATGTATTCTCTCAATTCTTCTGCTATAAAGCGCATGAAATTCACAACATATTCCGGCTTTCCCGAAAAACGCTTGCGAAGCTCCGGATTCTGTGTCGCCACTCCGAACGGACAGGTATCGAGGTTACATACGCGCATCATAGCACAGCCCAGAGTCACCAGAGGAGCAGTGGCAAAGCCGAATTCCTCAGCGCCCAGAATCGCTGCTATTGCGACGTCGCGTCCGGTCATCAGCTTTCCGTCCGTCTCTATAACAACCCTGTCGCGCAAGCCGTTCATAAGAAGAGTGCGGTGGGCTTCGGCAAGTCCAAGCTCCCACGGAAGTCCCGCGTTGTGTATTGAACTGCCAGGCGCCGCGCCGGTTCCTCCGTCATATCCGGAAATAAGAATTACTCCCGCGCCGGCTTTGGCAACGCCTGCCGCAACAGTACCCACTCCGCATTCGGAAACGAGCTTGACGGAAATCCTCGCGGACTTGTTGGCATTTTTAAGGTCATAAATGAGCTGCGCCAGATCCTCGATGGAATAAATATCGTGATGCGGCGGAGGTGAAATAAGCGACACGCCAGGGGTTGAATGACGCGTTTTCGCTATCCACGGATAGACCTTGCGCCCCGGAAGGTGTCCGCCCTCCCCCGGCTTTGCGCCCTGCGCCATTTTTATCTGAATTTCGTCGGCGGACGTAAGATACTTCGAGGTCACGCCAAAACGTCCGGAAGCAACCTGCTTTATCGCCGAACAGCGGTTCTCGTCAGTTCCCTTTGTGGCAAGACGCTCGTCGCTCTCGCCGCCCTCGCCGGAATTCGATTTGCCGTGAAGCATATTCATTGCAATCGCAAGCGTTTCGTGTGCCTCCTGCGAAATCGAGCCGTAGGACATGGCTCCGGTCTTGAAACGGCGCACGATTGATTCAACGCTTTCCACCTCGTCCAGCGGAATCGGATTCTCTGAGTAGACAAAATCCATAAGCCCACGAAGGTTCATGGCTCCCATTTCCTCTGTTATCATACGGGAATATTCCTTAAAAAGCTCGTAGTCGCCCATTCGTGCAGCCATCTGCAGCGCGTGAATCGTTCGGGGATTATAGAGATGCTCTTCCCTGCCGCTGCGGAAGCCGTGAGCGCCGCGTGAACGTATTTCCGTGTCGGTTTCCAGACCAAGCGGGTCAAACGCGGCGGTATGCAGTCTGTCTACAGTTTCCTCGACGTCCTTTATGGTAATTCCACCGACACGGCTGACTGTGCCTGTGAAATATTCGTCGATGAATTCCCTACTGAGTCCGATCGCCTCAAATATCTGTGAGCCGTGGTAGGACTGAATTGTGGAAATGCCCATTTTTGAGGCTATCTTGACAATTCCGTGAAGAATCGCGTAGTTATAATCGTCAACCGCGGCATAGTAATCCTTGTCGAGCAAATCGTCGTGAATAAGCTCGTGAATTGTCTCCTGTGCAAGATAGGGATTTATTGCGCTCGCGCCGTAGCCTAAAAGCGTCGCAAAATGATGCACCTCACGCGGTTCACCGCTTTCCAGAATAACGGCAAGCGACGTTCTTCGCTTGGTTACGACAAGATGACGGTGAAGCGCAGATACAGCAAGCAAGGACGGTATCGCAAGATGATTCTCGTCAACGCCCCTGTCGGAAAGAATGAGTATATTCGCGCCCTCGTTGTACGCCTTGTCAGCTTCCACAAAAAGACGCGTGATAGCCTTGGAAAGGCGTGTGTTCTTATAGTACAGAATCGGAATGACCGCTACCTTGTAGCCGCTTACATGCATATTCTTGATTTTAAGCACGTCGGTAGACGTCAGAATCGGATTGCGAATTTTTATAACATGGCAGTTTTCCGGCTTTTCCTGCAGGAGATTGCCGTCTTCACCGATATATACTGTTGTGGAAGTGACAATTTCCTCACGTATTGCGTCAATCGGCGGGTTTGTAACCTGTGCGAAAAGCTGCTTGAAGTAATCGAAAAGCGGACGCGGCTGCTTTGACAGCACGGCGAGCGGAGTGTCAACGCCCATTGCTGTAATAGGCTCGCTGCCGGTCTGCGCCATTGGAAGTATCGACTTCATTATTTCCTCATAGGTATAGCCGAACGCTTTCTGAAGCCGGTGGCGTTCATCGCGGTGATGCTCATGCACCTTTACGTTGGGAATTTTCAGATCCTTGAGCCTTACAAGATTGCCGTCCAGCCATTCGCCGTAGGGCTGACGGGAGGCATAATATTCCTTCAGCTCGTCGTCGTCGATGATTTTACCGTTAACAGTGTCAACAAGCAGCATTTTGCCGGGACGCAGACGGTCTTTTCTTACAACCTTATCTGCGGGAACAGGCAGCGCGCCGACTTCAGAGGAAAGCACAAGGAATCCGTCGTCGGTCACATAATAGCGCGAAGGACGCAGCCCGTTGCGGTCGAGAACAGCGCCCATCACGTCGCCGTCAGAGAATAGAATAGAGGCTGGACCGTCCCAAGGCTCCATCATTGTGGCGTAATACTGATAGAAATCACGCTTGCGGCGGCTCATTGTGTGGTTCCTGTCCCAAGGCTCCGGAATGGTTATCATTACAGCCAGTGGCAGCGGCATTCCGCTCATAACGAGAAATTCAAGGGTATTGTCGAGCATTGCGGAATCGGAGCCTTCGGTATTTACTACAGGAATTACCTTATCAAGATCGCCCTTTAAATGTTCGGAACACATAGTTTCCTCGCGTGCGAGCATCTTGTCCGCGTTGCCCTTAATTGTGTTGATCTCGCCGTTATGGACAATCATTCGGTTAGGATGGGCACGCTGCCAGCTCGGATTGGTATTGGTGGAGAATCTCGAATGTACCATCGCTATCGCCGATTCAAAATCACTGTCCTGCAAATCAACAAAAAATCTGCGAAGATCTCCGACAAGAAACATTCCCTTATATACGATAGTCCTGCTGCTGAGTGATACAACATATGTGTCCTCATTGCTCTGTTCAAATTCACGGCGGGCAACATACAGCCGCCTGTCAAAATCAATTCCCCGCCTTACCCCGTCGGGACGCGCTATGAAGCACTGCTGAATGCACGGCATACAGTCAAGCGCACGCTTGCCTATAGCGGAAGTATCGCATGGAACGCTTCGCCAGCCGAGAATCTTCAGCCCTTCCTTTTCAGCGATTATTTCAAACATCTTCCTCGCCTGATTGCGGGCAAGCTCTTTTTGCGGGAAGAAAAACATTCCAACTCCGTAATCACGTTCTCCGGCAAGATTTATTCCGATTTCCGCTGCGGCTTTGGCAAAAAACGCATGCGGGATCTGAATGAGTATTCCAACACCGTCTCCTGTCTTGCCGTCCGCGTCCTTTCCGGCACGGTGCTCCAGCGTTTCAACAATTGTAAGCGCGTCGTCAACTACCTTGTGAGACTTAATTCCATTGATGTTAACCACAGCGCCGATACCGCAGTTATCATGTTCAAATGATGGATTGTAAAGACTGTTCGGGTTAACATTGTGCATATTTTCCATATTTTTTCTTCCTTTCCGGAAAAGAATTACGCCGCGTTTACCGCTGCGAATTGTAGTGCCATTATAATACGATAATGCAGGATTGTCAAGAGTAAATTGCATATTTTATTTTGGATAATTCATTTTATACCATATTTATGCCGATTATTCATGCGTATTTATATGAAAGTGCAGGAAAAATAAAAAAAGTTGCAGAAATTTTAAAAAAGCACTTGACAAATGAATTACAAGGGTGTATACTTGCACCATCGAACGGCAAAGGCGTCGTAAGCGATGAGGGTTGTTATCAACCCCCTGCTTGCGGCGCCTTATCTGTTTGCTTACACAATCTTATTCGAGGAGAGATAAATATGACAAACGTACCCGAGTATTTCGGAAGCATGGTATTCAACGATCAGAAAATGAAGGCAAGACTTCCTCACGCCACATACAAGGCTCTCAAAAAGACCATTCAGAACGGTGAACCGCTTGACATAAGCGTCGCAACCGCAGTTGCCAATGCCATGAAGGATTGGGCTGTTGAGATGGGCTGCACACATTACACTCACTGGTTTCAGCCTATGACGGGAGTCACCGCTGAAAAGCATGACAGCTTCATCAGTCCCGACGGAGATCAGGTCATCATGGAATTCTCCGGCAAGGAACTTATCAAGGGCGAGCCTGACGCTTCAAGCTTTCCGTCCGGCGGAATCCGCGCCACATTCGAGGCAAGAGGCTATACTACATGGGATCCCACTTCTCCCGCGTTTGTCCGCGACAAGACGCTCTATATTCCGACCGCGTTCTGCTCCTACACAGGAGAAGTTCTTGACAAGAAAACCCCTCTTCTTCGCTCAATGGAACGTCTGAGCAACGTGGCGGTCAAGGTTCTACACCTCTTCGGCAAGGATGACGTCACCCGCGTAACAACAACAGTCGGTCCCGAACAGGAATATTTCCTTATCGACAAGAAGATGTACGACGCAAGACCCGATCTGATTTACACCGGACGGACGCTCTTCGGCGCGCCGGCTCCTAAAGGTCAGGAGCTTGAGGATCACTATTTCGGAGCTATCAAAACAAGAGTCGCGGCATTCATGAATGACCTTGACGAGGAACTCTGGAAACTTGGTGTACTCGCAAAAACCAAGCACAACGAGGTTGCACCTTCACAGCACGAGCTTGCGCCGATATTCTCCACCTCCAATATCGCCACTGACCACAACGAGCTTACAATGGAAGTCATGAAAAAAACAGCTGAAAAGCACGGGCTTGTATGCCTGCTTCACGAAAAGCCTTTCGCTGGCGTAAACGGCTCCGGCAAGCACAACAACTGGTCAATCGGCACAAATACCGGCGAAAACCTGCTCGACCCAGGCAAGAATCCGGAGGACAATCTTCAGTTCCAGCTTTTCCTTGCCGCTGTAGTCAAGGCTGTAGACGAATATCAGGATCTTCTCAGAATTACCGTCGCTTCCGCTGGCAACGACCACAGACTCGGCGCTAATGAAGCGCCTCCCGCAATCATCTCGATGTACCTTGGCGACGATCTCGGCGCTCTGGTTGACGCTATCATCGACGGCAGAGAGTACAAGAGCGTCGGAAAATCAGACATGCTCACCGGCGTTGACGTGCTGCCCGACTTCAAAAAGGACACCTCCGACCGCAACAGAACTTCCCCGTTTGCATTCACAGGCAACAAATTTGAATTCCGCGCCCTTGGTTCTTCGCTCAATATCGGCTGCCCGAACTATATGCTTAATACTATGGTAGCCGAGGAACTGAATCAGTTCTATGACGTCCTCAAGAATTCGGACGATCTGGACGAGGCTGTTAAGGAGCTTGTAAAGAAAGTATTCACCGAGCACAAGAGAATAATCTTCAACGGCGACAATTACTCCGCCGAATGGGTTGAGGAAGCAGCACGCCGCGGTCTTTGCAATTTCCGTTCGCTTCCGGAGGCAATGGCTCATTACATCGACAAAAAGAACGTCGATCTCTTTGTGAACAACGGCATCGTATCCGAAGCGGAGATTCACGCACGCTATGAGATAGAGCTTGAGCACTACGTTAAGCAGCTGCACATAGAAGCACTGACAATGATAGACATGGCTCAGAAAAACATTGCTCCCGCAGTCAGCGCTTTTGTTGGCAAGCTGACCGAAACGGCGCTTTCAAAGAAGGCTTTGAG
This sequence comes from uncultured Eubacteriales bacterium, assembly GCA_900316455.1. Classification (GTDB taxonomy): domain Bacteria; phylum Bacillota; class Clostridia; order Oscillospirales; family Acutalibacteraceae; genus RUG762. Next base: position 20,565 of record ONCX01000018.1, on the reverse strand, counting down.
CGAATCCATTTCGGTATATACCGAAGTATCGCTTGCGGAAGAGCTTTCAGAGCTGCTTGAAAAATTCGTCAAAAAGACAGCAGACCTTGAAAACGCTGTCGATGACGCTAAGAAGTACGACGGCGACAATCTGGCTCAGGCTACATACTACAGAGAAGTGGTCTTTGCCGTTATGGGTGAGCTTCGCGAGCTTGGCGACGCTATGGAGCGCAAGACCTCCGCGCAGTTCTGGCCTTATCCTTCATACGGCGAAATACTCTTCGGTGTGTGATGTAAAAATAATAATTTCTGTCAAAGGCGGCAGATACCTCGTGATTTGTAATAGTCACGGGTATCTGCTTTCTTTATATAAAAATATTTTTGAGGAGTTGGTCATTTATGAGTGACGCTGTAAAGGAGTATGTCGCACAAGCGACTTCCGAACAACTGTTTGCAGTATGGTTCCTTATCGGAGCCGCGCTGGTATTCTGGATGCAGGCGGGATTCGCCATGGTGGAAGCGGGATTCACCCGCGCAAAAAACACCGGAAATATCATTATGAAAAATCTGATGGATTTCTGCATCGGCACGGTCGTATTTATTCTTATCGGATTTGGTCTGCTTATGGGCGAGGATCTTCTCGGACTTATAGGCAAGCCTGGATTTGACATATTTACTTCCTACGGAAATTTCGATTTTTCAAACTTCGTATTTAATCTTGTTTTCTGCGCCACCACGGCAACTATAGTTTCGGGCGCAATGGCAGAGCGCACAAAGTTCCTTTCCTACTGTGTGTATTCCGGAGTTATCTCCGCGCTTATCTACCCGATCGAAGCGCACTGGATCTGGGGCGGCGGCTGGCTCAGTCAGATTGGCTTCCACGACTTCGCCGGCTCGTGTGCAATTCACATGGTTGGCGGTATATCCGCGCTGATAGGCGCAAAGATCCTCGGAGCGCGCATAGGCAAATTCAATAAGAATGCCGATGGCAAGGTAACTAAGGTAAACGCTTTTCCTGGTCACAATATCGCGCTCGGCGCTCTTGGAGTTTTCATTCTCTGGCTTGGCTGGTACGGCTTCAACGGCGCTGCCGCTACGTCTGTTGAACAGCTCGGTTCTGTATTCCTTACAACGACAGTCGCTCCGGCTGTAGCAACTGTCGTCTGCATGATATTCACTTGGGTAAAATACGGCAAGCCCGACGTAAGCATGTGTCTTAACGCTTCCCTCGCGGGTCTTGTCGCAATCACCGCTCCCTGCGACGTTACCGACGCTCTCGGTGCAATCGCAATCGGCGCTGTTTCCGGAGTGCTTGTTGTTTTCGGCGTTTGGCTGCTCGACTACAAGCTGCACATAGACGACCCTGTAGGCGCTGTAGCTGTACACATGATGAACGGCATATGGGGTACTCTGGCAGTCGGACTCTTCGCAACAGACACGGCTCCCGGTTATTCCATCGCCGACGCAAACGGCAACAAGCTTGTTGGACTTTTCTACGGCGGCGGCTTTAAGCTTATGGGCTTGCAGCTTGTGGGTTTTGTATCCGTTGCGGCGTGGACTGTCGTAACTATCACAGTGACATTTCTTCTTATCAAAAAGATTCTCGGTCTGCGCGTCAGCCGTGATGAAGAGGTTCTCGGTCTTGACGCTACCGAACACGGAATGCCTTCCGCATACGCTGGATTTGCCATGACTCCGGAATATGTTGAAGAGGGCGAAGCTCCGATTGTCGTGGACGGCGACGTTCCGGCAGCCGAGGCGGTAACCGTCAGAAAAGAACCTTCCTTTGTGGAGGAAGGCAAGCCAAAGATCACCAAAGTCGAAATCGTCTGCAAGGAAGCACGTCTGGAACCCTTGAAGAACGCTATGATGGGTATAGGAATCACAGGTATGACAGTTTCCCATGTACTCGGCTGCGGCGCTCAGAAGGGCAAACCGGAATATTACCGCGGCGTTCAGATCGAGGCAAGTCTGCTGCCTAAGGTTCAGGTTGACATAGTTGTGTGCGCCGTTCCGGTAGCTTCCGTCATAGAAACGGCAAAGAAGGTTCTCTACACAGGTCACATCGGAGACGGCAAGATATTCGTCTATGACGTGGAGGACGTTGTCAAGGTTCGCACAGGCGAAACAGGCTACGACGCTATGCAGGACGTTGAGTAAATCTGACAGATTCTTTTAAGCCATTATATATCAAAAAGGGCCTCCCGCCACAGACAATTTCTGCCGTGGCGGGAGGCTCCTTTTTTTAAATCCGTTATTGATGATTTCAACGCTTTATTATTTTTCAACCGGAATATGCACAAATATCAGATCATTTCCCCTGCCTTCTTTATTGTCGTTCCAGAGAAGAACATCTCCTCTCGCCCAGAATGAGCCGCTACCGTCCTTATAGTAGTAATCAATTTTTTTCTTGCCTTTTTCATTGTAAACAACGTCCGCACTTGTTGCACCGCCGTCACATATAAGTGTTTCGGTTTCATTGTCATAACGGCATATATATTCCCATTCCGCCTGTTCTACCGCGCTGCTTCCCCATACAATATTAACCTGATACGCGTCGCCTTTTTCGCTTATTGTAATCGAGCATCTTCCGCATTGCCACATTCCGAGATAGTCGTCGGCAGAGGTTTTCTGATTCTCGTCGATTCGCTCAAAGCGCATATCTTTGCCGCCGCTCTCAAGCAAAAGCTCAGAAGAATAGTCGGCGTTTCCGGTTGATTCAGCCCATAAGTCTCCGGTTTCACTGTAAAATACAAACCGCGGCTCGGATTTGTTCTGGTTTTGATTATTCTCTGTTTCAATTTTTACGCTGCCTCTTTCAGTGGCTCCAACCTCATAAAGAAGAAGATATCCCCCGTCGCTGTCAATCATCAGAACCTTCACGCCCGCTTCACTGTTCTCGCGCCATGTTCCCGAAATACTGCTTAAAGAAATCTCATTCTCTGATTGTATTTCCGCCGGCTCTACATCATTTTTCCCGCATCCGGATATAACCAATAATAATGTCAGCATCAAAAGAGAAACAGCCGACATTTTTTTTACAAATGAATTCATATCAAAAAAACTCCGATCGCTCTCTCCGCTTTTTGCCTGCGAAGATGAAATGACTATTTCAAATCATAGTATTACACACATATATAAAAAAACTTATGTAATAATAATGTAATAAACTAAAGTGAAAATCCGAGCGGGAGCAGCTCTGACAATGTATGCAACTCAAAACCGTCCTGCTTGGCAAGAATTATCTCAAACTCCGGTCTGCAAAATTCACCCATTACCTGTCTGCATACGCCGCAGGGCGGGCATATTTCTTCAATCACACTATTCGCTCCGCCCGCTATAGCTATAGCTGTAAAATCCCTTTCCCCTGCGCTTACAGCCTTGGCAAATGCCGTTCGCTCGGCACAGAGCGACGGCGAATAGGCTGAATTTTCAATATTGCAGCCTGTGTAAATTCTCCCGCTGCCGCATAACAGCGCGGCTCCTACCCTGAATCCCGAATACGGACTGTAGGAATCAGACATCGCCCGAACCGCTCTTTCTCTGAGATGAACGCGTATATCCGTCATCTCTCCGAGCATGCTTCTTCCCTCACAATAATAATCCACGCCCAGAGCCTCGCAAACCGTTGCCGCAATATCCGCGAATGTGGAACGAATTCCTGTATTATTGGGAATTATCTTCCTGCCGAAAGCTATAAGCGGAATGTATTCCCGTGTGTGATCCGTGCTGTCGTCTGACGGGTCACAGCCGTGATCGGCAGTTATAATCAGCATATCGTCTTCACGCAGTACACGCAGAAAATCTCCAAGCCATCTGTCAAAATCCGAGAGGGCTTTTGCGTAGCCGTCCGCGTCCTGACGGTGACCGTAAAGCATGTCAAAATCTACCAGATTGACATAGCACAGTCCATCAAAATCCTCTCCGGCAATTTTAGCCGTGACAGACATTCCATCAGCATTGCCTGAGGTCGAGTGGGTTTCGGTAAGTCCGCGTCCCGCAAAAAGATCCTGAATCTTGCCGACTGAAATAACGTCACGTCCGGCGTTTTTGAGCGCGTCAAGCATAGTCAATGCGGGAGGCTCTATCGAAAAATCATGCCGGTGGGACGTTCTCGTGAAGCTGCCAGGTTCGCCTGTAAACGGACGCGCTATTACTCTTCCGACGCCGTATTTTCCGGTGAGAATTCCCCGTGCCTGACGGCAGTATGTGTAAAGCTCCTCCAAAGGCACAACGTCTTCATGGGCTGCTATCTGGAAAACACTGTCTGCGGACGTGTAGACTATAAGACTGCCTGTCCGCATGTGCTCTTCTCCATAGTCGGCTATTACCTTAGTGCCTGAATACGGTTTATTGCAAAGAACGCCGCGTCCGGTGATTTCGCTGAATTGATCGAGTATCTCAGCCGGAAAGCCATACGGAAATGTCGGCAGCGGATTTGGCGATATAATTCCCGACATTTCCCAGTGACCGATTGTGGAATCCTTGCCGTTGGAACGTTCTGAAAGCTTGCATACCGCGCCTTCGGGCGATTCATTTGTACCCAGAAAGCCAAGCCCGTCAATATTGCCTATTCCCAGACGGCGGAGATTCGGGATAAACAGCTTATCCGACATGGAAACCGAACGCAGCGTATGCGCTCCTTTGTCCCCGAATTTTTCGGCGTCCGGCAGCTCGCCCGCGCCAAGGCTATCGAGAACTATAAGAAATATTCTCTTGAATTTCTGCATGAATACATCTCCTCTTATAAGGAAATAATCAGACCTGTCTATAAACCTCCGCAGCAGTTTCGAGGGCAATTTCCATCATCTGAGTGAAAGAGGTCTGACGTTCCTCCGCGGTTGTAATCTCTCCGGTGATTATATGATCTGATACAGTGAATATTCCAAGCGCGTTTTTGCCGCTTCTTGCGGCGTTCATGTAAAGCGCAGCCGCCTCCATTTCAACGCACAGCACGCCCATCTTTGCCCACTTTGCCGTTGCTTCCGTATCGTCGCAATAGAATGTGTCAGACGAAAGACAGTTGCCGACATGGAAATTCGCTCCATGCTGATTCGCTTTGTCAATTGCGGTCTTCATCAGACCGTAGCTCGCAATCGGTGCGAACGTGCCGGAAAGACCGTATTGCGAAGCGAAATTTGAATTTGTGCATGCGCCCATCGCAATGACAATATCACGAACATGTACGTCCTCCGCAATTGCACCGGCGGTTCCTACTCGGATTATGTTTTCAACCCCGAAAAAGTTGAACAGCTCGTAGCTGTAAATTCCTATTGACGGCATTCCCATTCCGCTTGCCATGACCGAAACGCGTATTCCCTTGTATTCCCCAGTGTAGCCCTGAATTCCGCGCACGTTATTCACAAGAACGGCGTTTTCAAGATATGTCCCGGCTATGAATTTCGCTCTCAGAGGGTCGCCGGGCATAAGGACTGTTTGTGCGAAATCTCCTGGTTCCGCGTTGATATGAGGAGTAGGCGTATTTTTTGCTGACATATTTCGATCTTCTCCTTTTAAATTATCTGCTTTCGTAAACTGCCTTTGCAATTCTGCTTGAACCTATGCGCGATGCTCCCGCTTTGATAAACGCAATCGCGTCTTCTGTTGTCTGAACCCCTCCGGCTGCTTTTATTCCTACATGCGGCGCAACATTTGCCTTGAACAGCTTAATGTCGTCGAGCGTCGCCCCGCCTTTTGAAAAGCCGGTTGAAGTCTTGATGAAGTCTGCTCCCGACTCGGAAACGATATTGCACATTTTTATTTTTTCCTCTTGAGTCAGAAGGCATGTTTCTATTATAACCTTCAGGATTTTTCCGTCACAGGCGGTCTTTACGGCTTTAATTTCGCTTAGGATATCGTCGTACTTCTTATCCTTCACCCAGCCAATATTGATAACCATGTCTATCTCGTCCGCGCCGTTTGCAATCGCGTCGGCAGCCTCAAATACCTTGATGCCGGTGGTGCTGTAACCGTTCGGGAATCCGATTACGGTGCAAACCGCAAGCCGTCCGCCAAGGTATTCCGCAGCCTGTCTGACATAGCTCGGAGGTATACAGACGGAAGCCGTACCGTATCTTATTCCATCGTCACACAGCATTCTGATCTGCTCCCAATCTGCGTCCTGCCTGAGAAGCGTGTGATCTACCCTGCTTAATATTTCTGCTTTATCCATGTACTATTTCTCCGTTTTTATAGAAATCACATATTCTGATCGTCGAGAGTCAATCCGAACGGCGGTATGAATTTTTCAAGGAATTCCGTTCCCTCCGGCAGATTCATCTCTCTGATCGACTTGATTGTAGCCGCCTTTGCAGCTGTAAATTCCCTGTTGCACGCTTTTTCCTCTTCAATGCACTTTATCAGGGCACTCAGCTTATCCGCGCATTTGACTATCCTCAGCAGTTCGGTATCCTCTCCGTCATGAGTGATAAGCGAAGCGTATTCGTCCCGCATGTCCTCAGGCAGTAACGAAATGAGATGATTCTCGGCAGCGCTCTCCACGCCTGCGTACGCCGAACGTATTTCGCTGCTGAAATATTTTACAGGAGTAGGCATATCGCCCGTTATTACCTCAGGCACATCGTGGAATATCGCAAGAAGCGCCGCCCGTTCAGGATTGACGCTGCCGCCGAACCGCCTGTTCCTTATCACCGCGAGAGCATGAGCTATTATCGCGGTGTCAAGCGAATGCTCGCTAAGATTTTCGCTGTGAGTGTTACGCATAAGCGCCCAGCGGTCTATGTATTTCATGCGCGAGATAATCGCGAAAAAAGAAGACTCTCCCCTGTTTTCCGATGAATTATCCGTATCGTTCACTCTCCCTTTTCATCTGATTCAGCATCATGCATTTCATCGTAATGCTGTCTTGCTTTCTCAAAAAGATTGACCTGCGGCTGTTCAGGCTCTTCTTCCTTCTCGGAAGCCTTCTTCTTCGCCTCGTCAAGCGCACTTTGCCACGCCTCAGAAAGCTTCGTTCCCGCTTTGGAAAAAATTCTGACGAGCTTTATGTCTGTGGGTTTAAATGTACCCATGTTACCCTTGCATGAGAATACCGCAGCGGTAAGCGAGGTTACCGGCACCGACATCAGCAGTCCGAAGCAGCCTGCCAGTGCGCGCAGCAGCTCCACAGCAATCATTTCATTGTTGATTATCTCCTCGAGGGAAATATTGTACGCGCTGAACAGAATAAGCAGCTGGAATGAACTGCCGACATACGCAAGTATCATGGTGTTCAGCGAAGCACCCATAATATCACAGCCTATGGACATTCCCGAACGCACAAGCTCCCAGCCGGTTATTTTGTCGCCCATTTTGCCCTTGATTTCCTCCAGTGAAGATGCTATGGAAACGCTTACATCTATAGTTCCTCCAAGGCTTCCTATAACAATCGCGGCAAAAAGAATGGCGGCTACATCGAGATTTTTGCCGTTTTCCGTATACAGCAGGCTTATGGATTCTTCGTCAACCGTGCCTGTTATCCAGATAACGCTTTTTAATATGTAAGCAATCAGCGCGGACGCAAGTACTCCGCCGACGGCTCCCGTTCCCGCTGCAAGAGATGAAACAGACGGACCGTGAACCATCAGAAGCGTCACTACTATGGTCGCCGAGCCGAATATCGCCACTGCAAGCACAGGATCCATTCCCCTGTATACAAGCGGTATCATGACGAATATCAGCATAAGGCACGTTATGATCAATGCCGAAAATGATTTGATACCGCTCCTGCCGAAGAAAAGCACCAGCAGCACTATGAACACAAGCGCCAGCCACATGAGCGGAATATCCCTCTGGAAACCGGTACATGTGCCGTAAAGGGTGTATGTATTATAGTCCATCACAAAATACCCCAGCAGACGGTCGCCTTCCTTGGCGGTAATAACACCCTTGCCTGTGCCGGTAATATCCGTAAGGTCAAGCTCCATCTGAGCTTCAACGCCCTTGTATGGACCTGTGAGTATTTTTACCATAAAAGTCTGTGTGCGCTGAATAATCGACTCGCCGCCCCAGTCGCCCCCCGATTCATTGATATCGAGCAGTTTTGTCACGACAACGCGTTCAATTTTCATTTCATCTGTGGAAATATTATCTGAACCCGATATATCCGGCAGGTAATAATCGCTTTGAGATGTGTTTTTTCCGGAAATAAGATCCCTTCCGCTTTCGGAATTGCCCATAATCAACGGGAGCAATCCTACAAGAATAAGCACAGCAGCTACTCCAACATAGCTGATTATTGTTTTCTGATGTTTTTTTAAATATTCCTTCAATGTAAAACCTCCGATAAAAAACAAAAAAAGAACAATGTTTACAATTACATAATATTTTATAATAAATTTATGTATATAATATGAACATATGTATAATATATCTAAAAAAATTCAAAGCAAAGGAGCAGTAACTTATGTCAGCAAATTATCCAAATCAGGGCAACTACCGCACTTCTCAGCCGGGTACGACCGCGCAGGGAATGATTCAGACTCAGCCCCGCGCACAGTACATCTCACAGCCGCAGTATTCGGGTCAGCAACCGCCGTACAACGGAGGAAACAAAAACGGCGGCAAGACCAGCGTATCTACCATTCTGATTTCATCGCTTCTCGCGCTGCTTCTTGGATTGGGCGGCGGATTCCTCGGCGCTAAACTTGGCGGAGGCGGCAGCACCGTAATTAAGACAGAGGACGGCTCCAAGGTTGTATTTCAGGAAATAGAACGCTCCACCGACATAGGAAGTCAGGCTTCTTATGCCGTCGAGGACGTCGCGGCGGCTGTCGCTGATTCTGTTGTTGAAATAACCACTGAAATAGTTACCACCAATTCTTTTCTCGGACAGTATATATCACAGGGCGCAGGAAGCGGCGTTATCTTTACCACTGACGGGTATATCGTAACAAATCACCACGTTATTGAAGGCGCAAATAAGATAAACGTCACTCTGAGAAACGGCACAAGCTATGACGCAAAGCTTGTCGGCGACGACTCCAAAACAGACCTCGCTCTGCTTAAAATTGAAGCTACAGGACTTACTCCGGCGGTACTTATCGCCGATTCTGATCAGCTCAAGGTCGGTCAGACCGCAATTGCCATCGGAAATCCTCTCGGTCAGCTCGGCGGCACAGTCACAAGCGGCATAGTCAGCGCTCTTGGACGAGAAATTGAAATTCAGGGCGAGACAATGACACTTCTCCAGACAAGCGCGGCAATCAATCCCGGAAACTCCGGCGGAGGACTTTTTGACGACAAGGGCAATCTTATCGGAATTGTCAACGCAAAGTCCAGCGGCTCGGATATCGAGGGTCTTGGCTTTGCGATTCCGGCAAACACAGTAAAAAAGACAATCGGAGACCTCATGGAATACGGCTATGTCAAAGGACGCGCAAATCTCGGTCTCACCTACGTCACTATAAACAGCCTTGCCGCCGCATGGCTCTACGGCTATGACGATTACGGAGTATTCATTTCCAATGTCGATATGCAGTCCGACGCATACGCGGCAGGTCTTCAGGCCGGCGATATGATCGTTTCCATCAACGGCGCTCAGATAGATTCAGAAGAAGATATTCAGGCGCAAACCAAAAATCTTAAAGTCGGAGATACCGTTAATATAGTAATCAGAAGAAGAGGAAAGGATTACAAGGTTGACATTACTCTGACAGAGTACAAGGGTTAATTCCTCAAATTTAACGACAGATATTTATTATAAAACAGCCGCGGCATGATTCAATCAATCTTTGCCGCGGCTGATTTTAAATATATATAGGCTGAATCTGTGTTCCGCTCAGGGCTGATTTAAGCGCTTCCGGAGTTTTGTCAAAATGTGCAACCACCGAATTAGGCTTTTTAACCGGATCATCCTGCGACATAGGAATAAAGAAGATATTCTTGTTGTTCATCAGAAGACCGATATTCTTGGCGGCTGTCGCAAGAGCGTCGTTGGTTGAAACGCCTAAGACAAGCGGACGGGCATTTCTCAGATGCGCCTTTGCCGCAAGCGTCACCGGAGTATCTGTAACTCCGCAGGCAAGCTTGGCAAGGGTGTTTCCAGTGCAGGGTGAAATTACAAGAGCATCCAACAGCTTTTTAGGTCCGATCGGCTCCGCCTGAGGAATTGTGTGTATTACGCTTTTGCCGCAGATATCCTCAATTTCTTTTACAAAATCGGCAGCCATTCCAAAACGGGTATCAAGCGAATATGCGTTCTGCGACATGATAGGATAAATATTTGCTCCGCATTTAACAAGCGCTTTCATTTCATCTATGCTTTTACGAAATGTACAGAACGAACCGCAAATAGCATATCCTATATTAATTCCGATTAATTCTTCCATATTGTTAATCCTCCTCCAAAACGGACATCACTGTTTCTTTTATTATTTCAGCGGCGGAAACCGGAGAATATTTTCCCGGAAGTGCCTTTGCCTGAATAACACGAATATTCTTTTTTTCGCACTCCGCGAGGTCTATTCCCCCAGGCGCCGACGAAAGCTCTATAATAAGAGTATCCGGAGATATTCTCTCGATAAAACCGCTGTCTATCACCCGCTCCGGAACTGTATTTATTATCACGTCGAATTCATTGGCTTTTCTTGCAGCTCTGCAAAAAGTAAGCGCACTCATTCCATATGAGACAATTTTGGCTCTGTCGCTTGATTTGCGTGCGGCTATTGATACGTCTCCCCCCATACTTCTGAGCATCGGAGCAAGAAAGCCGCTGATTCTGCCGTATCCGGTAATGAGAATCCTGCTTCCGCAAACTGTTCTCGTGAAATTCGCAATTATCTCAGCAACAGCGCCCTCAGCGGTTGCCTGCGCGTTGCGAATAAGAAATGTCGGGTTTGCGCTGTAATCAAATATATTCAGCTGCGCGTATGCGGGCGATATTTCTCTTAATTTGTCTGCCATTCCGCAGAATACAATTTTATCTTTAATAGCAGCGCAATATTCATCGTCAAGCTCAATCCGATAGCAGCTTAAAGGCGCGTTGAGCGTCTCTCCGTCACGGGTTGGAGGCATTGGCAGAATTACTATATCCGCCATAAGCGCGGCTGTTAATGGATCGGTCGAAGCAGCTCCGATAAGATGCTGCGCCGAATGCTCGAATCCTGAACAATAGACCGTACTTCCTTCCGCCGCCAGCATATTTGCAAGGGCGAGCTGCCTTTCATCTCCCCCTATCACAGCAAAAATTGATTTATCCAATACAATGACCTCCGTAAAATTAAGCGTATAAAAGGCAAATATTATTGCCCTTTTACAGAATATGTCACTTGAAAAAAATTGACACAAAAAGCCGGACAACGATCATCAAAGACCATTGTCCGGCTCTTGTTCTTGCCAACGATTTATTTTACGAAGTTCTGTTGGTGTAATCCTATAGTATTAATTACAATAAAAAATTATGCAACAAAAATCTCATTTAAATGACCTTGGCAAAGCCACGAATCTCTCCGAATCAGACGGCGCGGATTCAGTTGGACTTCATTTTCTCGAAGCACTCGCTGCAGTAAACAGGGCGTCCTTCTGTTGGCTCAAACGGAACGGTTGCTTCGCCGCCGCATGCATCGCATACTTTGCTTGCATAGAATTCCTGTTCTCCTGCCGTGAAAACAAATTCTTTGCCGCAATCCTTGCATCTGAGAGTTTTGTCTTCGTACATTGTTAAAACCTCACTTTAGAGAAAAATAAAATGTTTTGTCCCACAAACCAAAAGTATTTGATTTAGCCTGAGAGACATTTATAAGTGAAGCAAAAATCAATTCTTCTTTAAAGATTTGAATTTCTGCCTTACCCGCTGAATTGCGTTATCAACTGATTTAACGCTGATACCAAGCGCTTTTGCCGTTTCTTCATAGCTCATATCTCTTAGCCGCATATCCACCACAGACTTCTCAAGATCACTCAATCCGGCAAGCACCGACATAGCAAATTCATCCGGAGTTGACACAATTAAATCATCACTCAAATTAACAGCGTCATACTGCAAATGCTCATTCAGAAGCGAATTCTTCCCGCTTAAATATGTCCTTATGGCGGAACTAAGTATATTATCGACGCAGCGTTCGGCATATGTGCGAAAGCTTGCTCCCTTGGAGGGATCATAGCTTCTTACGGCATTTAAAAAACCGATTGCAGCTTCCTGAGCCAGATCATCCGTAATATCGCTGCCGCAAAGTCTGCTTTTTTCGACGGCTTTAGCGTGTATCATAGCGTTAAATCTTCCGAACAGACAGGCAAACGCCTCCTGATCGTCATTAACAGACGCCATAAACGCAAGCTCCGCATCAGATTTCGAGGAAAGAGAATTTATCGGCATTTGCCTTGCCTCCTTCTCGTTAAAAACCGATTAGAAAAACTTAATTCGGTGATTATGAACGTGCATTTAAGGATTCATTAATAACGCATTTACATAATACACCCGAAAAGCATTTTTGTCAATAGTTTTTATGAATTATATAGATTTTTTCTGATTTTTTTTGTTATTATTAATTCTCAGTAGATATCTCCATGCTGTCAACCTTTTTTTTCACAGCCGCCATTACTTTTGCCGCGATAGGACGTGACACGGAATATCCACTGCCTCCGTTCTGCACAACAACAGCGAATGCGTAAGGGTATTTCTCATTGCGTGTAAAGCCGACGAACCATGCGTGAGATTTCTTTTTACCGTCAAGCTCCGCAGTTCCGGTCTTGCCACAAAATTCCATTCCCGATGGGAAATTCCTTTCGCCGTAATTATATATGACCGCTAAACGCATCATGTCTGAAAGCTTATCAGCCGTAGATTGCTTCAGTACACGGACCGATTCGCTTTGTTTGTCGAAATTCAGCGGTATACCTGATCCTGTTGTCATCTTTTCCACAATATACGGTTCGTTGCATATTCCTCCGTTCGCAATGATACCCATATATCTCATCATAGTGAAAGGACTTACCTCGTCTGTATTTTGCCCGATTCCGGTCCAAGCAAGCTCATTCTGCCCGCCCGACGAGGCGACCTTTCCCTTTATCGTGGGAATTCCGCTAAGGCTGTGACTTGTGGTAATCCCAAGCTTGCGGGCGTATTCATCGGTATTCTCCCAGCCCAACTGCATGGATATTTCGCCGAAAGCCACATTGCAGGAATTTCTCAGCGCGTCATTGAAGCTCTCTTTATGGTGTGTTCCGGAACAGACTACTTTCTGACCGTTTACAACAAATTCATGCTGGCAGTTGAATTGCTGCTGGTCGATATCAGGAATGCAGTCGATAGCGGCTGCCGCAGTAACCGTCTTGTAAACGGATCCTGGAGTAAATCTCGACGATATGGCGCGATTAATGAAAACTCCGTCATACCTGTCGTCCCCGTCGTTTATTACGGGAGGATTTTCCGGATCATAGGTGGGTGTGCTTACAAGACATATAACCTCGCCTGTCTTGTAATTGAATACGCATATTGCGCCCTTTTTGTCCTTTAACTGCCTGTACGCCTCAGCGCAGACGTCGGAATCAAGCGTCGTGAATATCTTGTTTCCCGAAACGGTTGTGGAAAACATGCCTGTGATGATATTGAAGCCAACCAGTCTGTCTGCATAGACTTTTTGAATTGACGTCGCCACATTGCTCTTTTTATCGCCGATAATGTGCATAGTGGCGCATCTTACGTCTTCATCGTCACTGTATTTTCTCTTGCCGTCCACAGTATCGAGAAGCGCGTTGCCGGCATTATCATATATTGCGCCGTCAATAATCACGCCATTATTGTAGACATGTCTGTTAGCAGTAAAATTGACCCATTTTTCACCCTCGGTAAAGAACCTGAATGTAAAATATCCTACGCCGCCCATAAGACATAATATTATTAGCATAACGCTCAGCGCACGTCTTTGAACCTTTTTCAATCACGCCACCTCCTGTCAATGCCTGCGGCGGCTGCCAATGTAATCCTCACTGCCGCTGTCATCATCTGTATACGAATGTCTCCTGCGCCTCTTGACCGATGAATTTTCTCCGACCCGCTCAAATGCCGACGGATCAGGTGTAGTCTCCTGCCTTGGAATTGACGGAGCCTGCATTGCCGCATTTATTTTCGCCTGATACTCAGGATTTTTTGTCGGATCGGAATATATCACATCGTCAGCGGCAAATTTTCTGTCGTCAAGCTCCACCATTCCCTCTGTATTTTCCGGAACAGGCTCAGTATAGTCAACGTTTGCTTCGGGCTTGATAATACCCTTGTCGATAAGTTTTATTCTGATCCGTTCGGCAATCTGTCCTAATTTGCTAAAATCGTATTCGCTCCGACCTATCATATTCTTTACTTCGGGAAGCGGCTGTCCGGAGCTGTCGGTCAGACCCTCGCCGCTCTGTATGCGAACCTTGAAGCTCTCCCTCGCGGCTGCAAAGCTTGCGTTGCGGCGTGTGTCTGCCGCCTTTACAAATGCAAGAAGTCCCCAGCTGGAAAGCATGCTCGAACCGCCGTTTGAAACAAACGGGAATGTAACGCCGGTCAGCGGAAGAACGTCAACAGAGCCTAACGTATTCAGTATTGTCTGGAAAACCATCATGCTTACTGCGGCACACGCAGCAATCACGTAGAATGAAGAACGCCCGTTTGCAGCGCTCTTTATCGTAAAAGCCGCAAGAGCGCAGATACAGATAACAGCAATAACCGCAATCAGCAGTCCCCATTCCTCACATACCACGCCGAAAACAAGGTCTGTATCGGCAGCAACAACGCGGCGGAGCCACCCGCTTCCTATACCAACTCCCGCAAGACCCCCGCTCGCTGAGGCTGACATTGTACGGGTCTGCTGATAGCCTAAATTGTACGGATCTTCCCATGCGTGTCCCCAGATTGCAAATCTTCTCGCAACATACGGCTTGAATTTAAGCACAAGCATAATTCCAAAAACAACCGTCGCGCAGATAAGGGCAATGGTTGAGAAATCCCCTGAACGCATAAACGCTATGACAACGAACGCTACAAAGAATATTGCCGCGGTTCCGAAATCTCCCATCAGCGCAAGCGCTCCGATACATACTCCGGAAAATCCTATAAAATACGCAAGATTCCTTTTGGTAAGCAGGATATCAAGCGTCGCCGCGCCGATAAACACAAACGCAATCTTCACAAGCTCGGAAGGCTGCAGCGATACACCGCCGATGGATATCCAGTTCTTTGCGCCGTTTTTGGTCTGCCCGAAAATAATATTGAACATAAGCAGTCCGACTGTGGCAATCATCACCTGAAGCTTGACAGACGTAATTCTTTTCAGGTCACGCAGGAACCAGCCTAACATAACGAAAAGTCCAAAGCCCAGAAGAAACGCGAAAAACTGCTTGTAAAGCTCCCCCGGATTCGACGACGCCGCCACTGAAAAGCCTATTGTCGATAGGAAGAATGCCAGCATTTCAACTTCAATACCGGTCTTGACCAGAATACGCATTACAATATAGTATGCCCACATCAGTACAAACAGTCCGCCATAGCATATGAACACCGACGTGTCATCAACCTTTGCGCTCCAGTAAAGCTCGGCAACCGTAAGCAGCATAAAAACACTCAGCAAAAGGAGAGTATTTACAGGGCGAAGCTTTCTCAGAAGGCGTTTATTTGTCTCTCTCTGTGAGCCTCTCGGACGCGTCACAAGAAATCTCGCTTCGACGTCAGCAAATTTTAATGTGCTGCCCGCCGGCAGAGCTGCGGTTCCGTCTATCTTCTTGCCGTTGACTGTCAATCCGCCGGTCGATCCGAGATCTGATATAGTCCAGCGCTTGTTTTCGTCACGGATAAGCACGGCATGTGAACGCGATATCGTAGGAAAATCAATCACAATGTCACTTGACTGAGCCCTGCCTATTGTGTTCTCCCAATGGCTGACCGGAAGTCTGCCATACCCGTCAACGTCAAGATAAGCCCAGACCTCAGGCGCTTCATGTCCGGACAGCATAGATCTTATGCACCGGAAAAGAATAAAAAACGCTATGACAGGTATGACCCATCTTGCAACAGCTGTAAAGTCACCCAGAGAAACAAAGAATCCACGTATAGTTTCCCATGCGATCTGCCACCAAGAATCCTCAAAGACTTGCATAGCAACTATCACCCGTCGTTCACTTCCTCTCCAAAAAATAAAACAGCCAGAATTAGAAAAATATTGGCGAAAGCCGATATCCGCAAACAACGATATCGGCTTTCACGGCATTCCTTAGTAAGCAAAAAATTTAGAATTAAAAATTCATTTTGATCATTCTACAGAATTTACAACTCCCAAAATCAACGGGATATATCTTTTTGCGTCTATGACGGCAAATATAAACGGACGGTCGAGCGATACAGGGATTACGTTAGTTCCTATATCCGTGTTTCCAATATTCGCGCCGGTTCCTCTGCTTGTGCCTTTTTCGGTAACAGTTATTCCCGTACTTACGCTGAGATCGCCGAGATACATTTTTCCGTCGCATGTGCCTATTTTGTCAAGACCCGAAGATTCGGCGCTGAACATCTCTTCTGAATCCAAATCCTCAAGCGTCTTTTTCATGCTGCTCTTATTTTCAAATGAGAATTTCGGAATGCTCGCGTCAACGGTTCTGTATTGTATATTCTTGCATACATAGTCAAAATAATACCCGCCGTCTGAAAACAGCTGTACAAACCTTGAAATGGGAACGTTTTCGTTTGTCGGTATAAGCGCAAGAAACGCGTAGTTCTCTCCGGCATACTTCTTGATAAATCCGTGTATTTCCGTATTTTCGATGTAAATAGTTTCATAGCTCGTCATCATGCGAACGTCCTGTTCTTCCGCTTGGGACGTGGTAAATTTGCCGTCCAATACGTTCTGAGGAGATATCGGAGATTCCCAGTCTGCGTCGATTGTAGCTATGCTTGTCAGATAAAGCGGAGCCTCCTTGGGAATTTCAGTGACAATATGCTCGGTATACATATCCGTCGAATTTGAAGCCCAGTTGTTCATATTGTCAAGGACTCCTCCGCTAAACGAATCCTTGAAAGCCGAAGCGTCATAATATGATTTCGCTATTGACAGGAATTCATCTGACGGTGTTGAATTTTTATCAGAATTAAACCACAGCGCATTCTTGAAGTAGAATTTTGTTGTGTCAGTATTTACCATTTTATCGCTGATTGAATGCATATAGGTGTTAAGCGTATCAGTATCAAAGACCTTATTGCATACAACCTGAGTCATCTGAGATTTTGTATTTCCCGAAGCTCCGTTGGCAAGCAAGGAAAGATTGTAGAATGTGGCAAGCGGTGAAATTACTATATTCGGACCGTCTGTTTTATATTCGTTGTTAAGCATCGCAAATGCCGCGTCCGAATAATGTGAACAGAATTTATCGTCAAGGTAAACCGCAGAGGCGTCAGTTTCCGCAACGTCTGTCATAAGATCCTCGGATGTTACCTCCTTTTGGCAGCCGGCAATGGCGGATAGCATAGCAGCCACAATAAGCAGTGATAATACTCGTCTGATTTTTTTCATAATTAATTGCTCCTTTCGGATATTTTTTTATATTATAACACGGTTTTTACAAAAAGAAAAGGAGTTTTAAGGATTTTTTTGATTATTCAGGCATTTTTTTAAAAAAATCCGCCGTGCTTCTCCATACACGGCAGATTTTTAATCCAAGAGACCCTTATTCAATTATTCATCGGCGCAAACTATAAGTTCATTTGCATAAGGCAGTGAAAGTATCCAGTCGCAGAATGTATGCCACTCGGTGAGCTTGTGATCTTTGCGGGCATAATATATGTTGATAAGCGTTTCGTAATTAAAGGAACAGGTCCTCATCTGATTATAACTCGACGGCAAAAGCTGTATGATATCATACCAGTCATTTTTGTTTCCTGTTTCAAGATATCTCAATCGGATTTTCTCCAGCTCATCGACAATTATCTGCATGAATTTTTCAGTATCCGGAGTCATATGATCATGGCTGAAATCGTCTATACTGAATTGCTTGCTCGTTATTTTATGCATGGTGCTCGTTGAATTGGCAACAGTCGCAACCTTGTAGGTATCGTATTCCTTCCACCAGTACATCGGAGCAGTAATATCCACAGAGACAAATACCTGCCTGAGATACTTGCGATGATCGCTTCCTGCCCTGCGAAGTCTGCGGGCAAGGTCGAGGTCATTGGGGCCAAGCACATAATTTCCCTCCGCGTCATAGAAGCTATCGCTTCTCGCCCAGCTGTTCATCGGGTTTCTCGCGCCTCTGATCGCGTTTTCCAAGTTCATAACGCTTGTGCGCTCAATCTTTATCATTGCGTTTCCACTCCTGACTTCAGTAATTTTATAAAAATAATAGAGAATAGCTGTATCACTGCATATGAAACACGCTATTCTCTATTACTGAACTGGTGCCGGTGACCGGGGTCGAACCGGTACGGTATCGCTACCACCGGATTTTGAGTCCGGCACGTCTGCCAATTCCATCACACCGGCATGGTGGAGCATAGGGGAGTCGAACCCCTGACCTTTTGAATGCCATTCAAACGCGCTCCCAACTGCGCTAATGCCCCGTGCTTTCGACAGCTTCTAAAGTATAACACAGTGCAGTTGGAATGTCAAGTTTTTTTTTCGGATTTTTTATTTTTTTTATTAATTGTCTGTTACTGTTTCTTTATTCAGCGTTTTCCCAGTTATGGAATACGTTCTGCACGTCGTCGTTATCTTCGAGCATATCCAGCAGCTTCTGCATTTTGACCGCCGCTTCCTCGTCGTCTATTGAGGAATATGTGTCCGGAACCTGTTCAACGTCGGCTGAAACAAATGTATAGCCTTTTTCCTCAAGCGCCGCTACAACCGCGCTGAAATCGGCGGGTTCAGTATATATCTCAAATGCGTCGCCCTCCGCCTGAAAATCGGAGCATCCGGACTCAAGTGCATCTTCCATCATCTGATCCTCGTCTATCTCGCCGTCCTCGTTATCTATGACGATAACGCCCTTTTCATTGAACATAAACGAAACGCAGCCTGTTGTTCCTAAATTGCCCCCGAATTTATCGAAATAATGCCTGAGATCAGCTGCCGTCCTGTTACGGTTGTCGGTGAGAGTCTCCACTATCACGGCAATACCGCTCGGTCCGTATCCTTCATATGTGAGGGATTCATAGGTCTTGCCGTCGTTTTCACCGGAAGCCTTCTTGATTATTCGCTCTATGTTATCATTAGGGACGTTGTTCGCCTTTGCCTTCGCAATGCAGTCGCGAAGCTTGGCGTTTGCACCCGGATCAGCACTTCCGCCTTCACGTACCGCTATTGCTATCTCACGTCCGATCTTGGTGAATATCTTTGCCCTTGCTCCGTCGATCTTCTCTTTCTTTCTTTTGATTGTACTCCATTTGGAATGACCTGACATTGGAATAATACCTCCTGCATTTTTTTATAAATCAATCTTTATAATTATAATACTGTTAGGACTGTTTGGCAAGCACTATTTTATTTTTTTGAATTAGGACAAAAATCAAAGGCGATCATTAAAAAAATAATATAAATCATACATATTTTTTCTTTTTATATATTTACAAACAGTATTTTTTTTGATATAATTATTGTAAGCATTATGTGCTTGATTATTTGACAATAGAAAGGACTTTCAAAGATGGACAATCAAAACAATCAAAACGGCTACACAAATTTTAACGGCTATCAGCCGTCGCCCAATCCTACACAGCAGCCTATTCAGCAGCAGCCCGTTCAACAGCAGCCCGTTCAGCAGCCTTACCAGCAGCCTTATCAGCAGATTCCCTACAACCCCTATCAAGTGCCTTTGCAGCAGGAGACAAAACACAAAAGCATCGTGCTCGGCATTCTTGCCATAGTTCTTCCCATTATCAGCTGTTCATATCTTTCTCCTGTCGGATTGATACTTGCTCTTATCGGCGTTATTCGTAATAAGAAATCCGCCGTTTCATGGGTAGGTCTTGCTATAAGCGTTATTATGTTTGCTTTCCTTTGCTTCGTTATTTACCTCGCGCTTAATCCGGATCGATACAGATCGTTCCTTGAAATGTCCGGAGCATATTCTGACGAGCAAATAGATCAACTTATGAAAAACTTATACGGACTCATCGTCATGAGATTCTAATTTTTTATTGTAAACAGGCATTTTGCTTGAATATTATTCTTAACTGAAAGGAATTTACAAATGGACAATCAGAACAATCAGAATTTTAACGGTTATCAAACCACTCCAGATCCCACACAGCAGCCTTATCAGCAGCAGCCCTATCAGCAGCAGCCTTATCAGAATCCCGATCCAACACAGCAGCCCTATCAGCAACCCTATCAGCAGCAGCCCTATCAGAATCCTGATCCCATGCAGCAGCAGTATCAGCAGCAGCCTTTTCAGTACAACGCGCAACAAGCTCAGTATGCACAGGTTCCAAACGACAATTCCAAGACACTCGGAATTCTCTCCATCGTTTTCTCAGGCGTCAGCCTTTTCTGCTGCAGCTTCATCTTTGGCGCTGTCGGTATAATTCTTGGTATTGTTGCCACAACCAAGAATAAGAAATCCCCTCTCGGCTGGATCGGTATCGGCATCGGCGTTGTTTCCATCATCTTAGCAATAATTTCCATG
>ONCX01000053.1:9125-15999 GCA_900316455.1 uncultured Eubacteriales bacterium | reverse complement strand
GCTTTTCCGGAGGCGATGGAACGGGGAACGTCTATGATCCGCTGATTTTCCGAACCGCGGAATTTCAGTTCGAGATTGAGCTTCTCCAATACAAAAGGACCGTCGATAAGCACGTCGGTCTGTTTAAGCAGCGCGTCGGTGTCAGGGTCGGATTCAGCCCTACTGAGCAGCTGCTCGAATGTATATCCCGTGTATACGATAATATCCTTACCGGCGGCACGGGCTTTTTTTGCCAGCTCCGCAAGCGGCGCGGGCTGCTCGAACGGATCGCCGCCTGAGAAGGTCATTCCCTTAATGAGCGGGTCAGACATCATCTCGTTAAAAAGGTCGTCGGTGTCCACGTAGTACCCTCCGTTGAAGTCGTGAGTCTGCGGGTTGTGGCAACCCCTGCAATTGTGGCGACACCCCTGCGTGAATACCGTATATCTGAATCCCGGTCCGTCAACCACGGATTCCGGTACGATTCCTGCAATTCTTAGTTGTGCCATATATCTCATTCCTTTTTCAAAATAATTCAAGACGCAGCTCGCCGGATCGGTCTCTCACAAATTCAGCCCTGAGTCCGTTTTCTTTCGGCAATCCTTTTTGCCTGAGAAGCTTCCGTGAAAAATTCATATCGCACAGAAAGGATATGCCGACTCCGCAGAATGCCGACATGAGCCTCAGCCTGAGCAGATCTCCGCGGCTTCCGCGGGTAAGCTCCCATGAGCTATTCAGCGCGGAAAGGATATTTGAGCAATGCCCGTTGATCCATAAATACTGAGCGCAGCCAAGGTTCGTCCTGATTACCGCCGAAAAAAGCAGACCTCCGGCGGCAAGCAGCATTGACGCCGCTGTCAGGAGCATGAAGAGAATCCTGTCCGAGCTGAGTGAGTAGTATTTTACGCCGTAAGCAAAGCAAACCCAAGCCGGACTCAGCATGACCGCGCTGATAGCCCAAATTGCCGAGAGGTAGGCAAGCTCTCCGGAAATAAGCGACGGAATATCAGGAGAGACAGGCTCGCTTTCGCCTTCACAGCGGAGAAAACCTTCGGATATGAGATAGGCTTTCCGCAGAAGGGAGCCTCTTGCGGCAGCCGTCAAAATCGCTGCTGTGGCTGCACAAGCGATGAGAGCCGTTTTGAATTTTTCATTGTCCGTATCTGCCGAGATAAGTAGGAACGCGGCGCACGCGGCAAGCGAAAAAATATATTTCAGGCAGAGAACGGCGGTATCGAATCGCCAACCCTCTGCCTGACGGTAGGATAATTTTATTATTCCGGTTAATTCGGAAGCTGACATAAACAACTCACACCCTCGGAGACAGTACTGCAAATACATTTTCTGTCACGCGTGTGGTATTTATGCATGGGAATTATTTGTTGTAGGGATTTTCCGGAGAATCATCGGTAGGATCCCAGCCGCTGTGAGCCGAGTCCTTGACGCGTTCCGGAATTATCTCAGGGACGGAGCCGGCAGGTGCGTTTTCATCCGAAACATGCACGGGAGTGCCGATGGGACAGTTGTCGAAAATCCATTTCGTGTCGCGGAAGCAAAGCCTGACACAGCCTGACGAAGCGGGATTTCCGAGCTTGTCATAAGAGGAATTGGACATCGTTCCGGCGTTTTTTTTGTTATAGGGGATTGAGTGAAACAAATATCCGTTGCTGAATGAGGAAGCGTACTGGGTGTAGCAGTTGCCGACCATGAATCTCCAGCGGTATTTCGCCCGTATGGAATAGTCTCCGAGCTTGGTAGGAGTGTCAGCCTTGCCAGATGAGCATGAGAATACCTTTACGGGATTGCCGGACGAATCATAGACAACCACAATCTGACTCGGACGGTAGACGGTTATATTGTATGGCGAATCGCTTGCCGCGATATCCTGAGCGGAACTGTCGTCGGACTGCTCAGTATCCGTTCCGGCATACGCTGCATCCTCCGCAATGTCTGATACGTCATCGTTTTCGGAATTTTTTATATCGGACGTGGTTATTATTTCCGGATTCACCCTGTCGCCTGATTTTTTTTCACCGGAAATAAGCCCGCTGACCCATGAAAATGTACTGCTGACTTTTGGCGAATATTTATCCCAAAGCTCCTTGAGACTGCCCTCCGGCATAAAGACGATCCAGGCAAGCGCGCCCGCGAGAATAATTATAAGGAGAATCCGGAATGTCACGCCGACACAGCCGGTTCCCTCATCTTCTTCCTCGTCATCGTCGTCCTGTTCATCGTTTTGCTGCTGATAAGCGATTTGCTGTCTTATCGCCTGTCTCCTTCTGAGAGCTTCAAGATTGCGCGCGTTTTCCTTTTCAAGCTCAAAGCTTGCAAATTCGCTGTTAAGAAGATCAAAGACGTCGTTGCTGTTTTTATCTGACATAAATTTTTTCACTCCTAAATTAGAGCGGTTAATTATTTGCCGCCGGATTGCACCGACTGAACGAGCGCGCTGATAGACTTTCCGAATTCAGCCCATTCCGCCGGAAATCGGGCCTGACCTGAGGAATGCTTTTCGCCTCCGTTTTCGGAATATATATCGACGCGCCAGCTTATGCCTTCCCGCTGAGAGGGAAAGCTGCTGCGCCAGCTCAGAATATCAATTTTTTGCAGCACAGCGAGAAATCTGAGAAGGTCGGCACGGTTAGCCTTGAGAAACGGAATTTCCTCCTCAAAGGAAAAGCAGTCGAAATTCCTGATAGCCTCGCCGTTTTCATCGTAGGAGATAAGCTCGACAAATTTGCCGCCCTGTTCTCTGAGGTTCTTTCTTTCGCCGGCAAGATCGCATATTTCATCGTGCTGACCGCACATCACCTGCTCGTTTTTAAAATCCACCCAGATGTAATTGATAGGCGGCGAAATGTTCCACACAGCAAAGAAAAGCTCAGATATTCTGCCGTATTCTTTATTGATACTTGTAGGTTCGGACAAATTAATCACTCCATAAAAGAATAACAAAAAAGAATTATAAATAATATAACATTTTACAACTTTTTTGACAAAATATCAAGCCTTTGCTATGGGATAATATTTTAATTTAGTATTAATTTTATTATTTCATGTAGTGTCAGGCAAGTGATAACCGCGTTAATTATCGCCTGCTTTTCTCGAAGCGCTGCATGTGAAATAAATTATCTGATAGCTCTCCGAAGCCGTGCTTAGTAATGCCTTTGAAGCCGCGACCTTTTCGTCGTCGAGATTCGTGAACGGATCGTCCATGATCAGCGGCGGCTTTTCACCGCGGTACATCGCGTCCGCAAGCGCAATACGCAGGCATATTCCCGCGAGATCACGTAATCCCGCGCTTAGGGATCTGATATCCCTCTGACGTCCAAGCTCTTCCACAGTAAGATTTACATCGGCGTCTATGCGGTAGCTGTCGGGCGTATCTCCGGCGAGAATAGAATAATAACGCCTGAACGATTCGTATATAGGAGCGACATATCTTGCTGTCATGCTTTCCTTTGCCATCCGGAGAAGCTCTCTCGTTTTAAGAAGTCTTTCGTACCTGAGCTTGTCGGACGCTTGCTTTTGGGTCTTTTCGCACAGAGCGAAGCTGTCCTCCTCCCATGAGGCGTACTTCTTATTCAATTCGTCGAGGTTCTGTTTAAGAGAGATAATTGAATCATTAAGCTCTTCCATAGTTAAGGTGCATTGCCGTATTTCCTCGTTCAGAGATTCGATTGAGGGGAGATTTTCATTGTCGGGCGACGTTATCAGACCGATATCGTGAGTCCGTTCAAATTCACTCAATTCTGCGGCGGCTTGCAGACAGCTTTCCGAAAGCCGGACGGTTTCAGCCGCGCTATCACGTATCTGCTCCAGGGTTTCCTGATAATTTAAGCCGTATTCAAATCCGTATGACTCAAGAAATTTTTCAATGAGATTTTGTTTTTCCGAACAGGTGGTTTCCGCGTCGTCATACTGGCTGCGCCTGACCGACAGTGAGAGATAGTCCGAAACGGATTCTTTAAGCCTGTGAAGCTCTTCCGTCATGTTTCCATCGTCGGGTGAGATTCCGTAAATGTTCAGAAAGCCGGTCAGACTGTTTGTCAGATCGAGGAAGCTGCTGTTTCTGATATAATACTCAGCTTTTTGCGACTTTTTTTCAAGCTGCTCCAGCTCTATTTTTTCATTGCAGAGTTCCTGAAGCCTTTGTATAGCGTCCGACTCGTCGAATAACATGCCGTGGGACTCTATATATTCTACAGTCGCGCTGAATGCATAGTCTATGAATTCCTCGTCACGTTCTGTTTCAGTTTCGAGCCGCAGCATCTCCGCGGGAGGCTTTTGAGAATTGATTAATACAGCGAAAAAAATACCCGCGGCAATGAAGAGTCCTCCTGTGACAGATACGGAAAAAAGAACCGGATCCGAAAAAACAAAAAACAACCCGATTCCGAGGGCGAAAAGTCCGCATCCGGTCACAATCGACGCAACGGAGCGCCTTTTGTGTTTTTTGCGAGTCTTATCGAATGAAGCCTTATACGCGCTGTAAGCCGTTCGCTTGGGAACGATGGACGATTTCTTTACTCTGTATTCGTTCCATTGTGACATAAGCTCATCGGGAGCGGCTTTATCATGTTCAAACGCCGGAAAAAGAATGTCAAATCTGTGTTGTTCCTCATCGGTGAGTTTTAACCTGTCGTATTTTTGCCTTATGCGTTGAAGCTCATTTGCCCGTGCCAGATACATGTCGATTTCGTCCGCAGACGGGGTATATTCAGCGAATAACGCGCTTAATTCCTCAAGCCTGCGTTCCTCATGCTCAGAAAGCTGGTACGAATTCATCAGGCTTTCCGCGCTTTTCATTTCCACAACAGAATGCATACATTCTCTTATTGATTCACCGTCGGGAATGCCGCGTGGGAATTTTGCGTTTGCCGATTCAAGCTCGGATTTTAAACTGTCATGATTTTTTTTGAGCCGAATGAATTCGCCTTTTTGTACGGCGAGGTCATTGAGTCTTACAGCCCTTTTCTGTTCTGTTTCCAGAGCGCGTCTTTTTTCGGAAACGGCGAGTTTTTGTTTTTCCGCCTCTGCCGTTTTGCTTTCGCATTCCGATATTATTTCGGACAGCTCCACGCCGTCGGCAACCCTGCGGCGAAGCTCGGATATTTCCGCGGATAATTTAAAAAGCGAACCGGTGCGGAGCTTTGGGGAGAGTGAATTAATCTGTTTCCTGAGTTTTTCATCAGCCGATTCAAAGCTGTTGATATCGCCTGTATTGTCGGCAAGGTTTCCGATTTTGGCGTGAATGTCGTCTGTTGAAGAGGTCTGGCAGTCGTTTTGTCCTATGAATATGCTTCTGGCGAACGAGGCGCTGTTGAGCCTGAAAAGCTCCTCGCCGAGACGCTCGGAAAAGTCGTGAGAAATCAGGTTCGTGCTGCCGTTGCGAAGCTCAAAGGAGTCCTTTGCGGGACTGTCGCCGAATGTGCGCGTGACGGCGTATTTTATTCCGTTTGCTTCAAATACCATACTGCCGCCGAAAACGCCGCCCTGCCACGGCGCGAATTTCCTTCGCTCGTTTTCATCGTGGCCGCGCTTCCTGTTTCCGTCAAGACCGTAGAGCATAGCCTTTATGAACGCTGCAAGGGTGCTTTTACCCCAGCCGTTTTCCCTGTAAAAGACGTTCATACCGTCCGAAAACGTCAGATCAAGCTCATGCAGCTTTCCGAAGTTTTCTATGTGACATGATATCAGATGCAAATTCAGAAAGCCTCCTCTCCGGCGAGCGCCTTGAATCCGAAACTTACAATTGCCGCCTTGTCCTCGTCGGATAATGTGCCGTCGGCGAATACCGTTCTGACAAATTCGCCCTTTAACGATTCGTCGAGGAGGTAGTCGTCCGCGTATATTTTTACTTTGGTCTTATCCTCAAGCTTTAAAAAGAAATATTTATCGGCAAACGCGCCGGAAATATATGAGATATCCTTTTCGCATTCCGCGTCAAGCGAGCCGGAAAGCGTGAGCTTGACTAAAGATGAAGAGCCGCAGCCCGCTTCGTCGAGAGCATGTGAGCATACGCCTATTATATCGCTTGTTGTCATGCAGCCCGTAACATCGGCGGTAACGCAGTAATGCCTTCGCCTTTCAAACGGAATGAATTTTCCGGAAACGACGCGCTTTTTCTGATCGGCTTCAAGCAGCATAAAGCCATGCTCGCCGTCGCATTCGTCAAAGCCGCGTCCCTCCGGACAGCCGGAATAACAGTAAATCCCTCTGTCATCGAGAATTCCCTCGCTGTGATAATGAATGTGTCCCAGCGCGAGATAATCAATATTTTTACCGCGGAGTCTGTTAATATCAATTCCGTATTCGACCTTATCCGGATATTCGCTGATCTGTCCGTGGAGCATTACGATGTTTATTTTGTCCGGATCGGGATTAAGACCGTCATAGAAGCCGTCCTTTGCGCCGGAAAGCTCCGCGCCGTAGACAGCGACGCCGCCGCATTCGTAGCAGGTCCAGCCGTTGCCGAAAAACATCAGGTTAAACGGGGTTTTACCTGAACGGCTAAGACTTTCAAGACTGAAATGCTCGTCGTGATTGCCCCTGATATAGAAGAAAGAAATTCCGGGGTTTGATACGACGCAATGGAGCAGAGTGTTGCGCGTAAGCTCGCTTGCCGATGAAGTGTCGAAAATATCGCCGGCGAGAAGTATGGCTTCGACTCCCTGAGAAGAGGCATATCCGACCATTCTTTCAAAATTACGCAGTATTTCACCCCGTCTTATCCTTGCGGTTACGAGGTCAAGATTTGAGGTCATAGCGGAATCGAGGTGAAAGTCCGCGCAGTGTATTATTTTCATGTGTTAATATCGCACCTCTTGTATTATTGACAAGAACAACCCGACATTTTATAATTTCGTCGGGTTGTTCAATAAAAGATAAA
>ONCX01000053.1:0-9062 GCA_900316455.1 uncultured Eubacteriales bacterium | reverse complement strand
CCGGCGGTATAAATGCGTTCTGCGCCGGGAGCCTTTTTTGCCTGACGAAGCTCGCGGCAGATTTCTCCGGCAGTATGCCTGAATGTGTCGAGACCCATGAAGAATTCGGGGTTGATCACGAAGAAAAAGTGTCCGAGACGGAACATCTTATTTGAGCCGTCGGGATTTTTGCCGGTCAGGTCTTTCATGAATGGCCCGCCCGAAAGCGCTGCCGAGAGAATCTCAACTATTGCCGTCAGACCGTAGCCCTTGTGACCGCCGGTTTCCTCGCCCATTCCGCCGAGGGGGAGCAGCGAGCACTTTCCGGCGCGCATATCCTTGAGTATCTGCGCCGAATCGGTCATTGTACCGCCGTCCTCAGTCACTACAAGACCGGCGGGAGTAGGCTTGCCGGAGCGCATGTAATACTCTATTTTTCCGTTCTGGACAATAGAAGTGGCGCAGTCGAAGTTAAACGGGAAGTCCTCGTCTGTCGGCAGCGAGAATGTCATGGGATTTGTACCCATCATAGGCTCCACGCCGAATGTCGGAGCAACTGACGGACGGGCATTGGTTCCGGTAATTCCTATCATACCGGCTTTTTCCGCCATGCCTGTCCAGTATCCGGCAATGCCGTAGTGTGTGGAATTAAAAATTGTGCCGCCAGCCATGCCGTAAGTCTTGGCTTTTTCGATGAGCATATTCATCATGCGATAGCTTGCGACCATGCCCATTCCGTTGTTTGCGTTCATAACGACGGTTGTCGGGGTTTCCCTGACAATTTCGGTTTTTGTGACTGGAAGCAGCGTACCCGCCTTGATGCGGTCGAGATATATAGGCTTGAAGCGGTTGCAGCCGTGGCTTTCAATACCCCTGCGGTCGGATTCAAGAAGGACGTCGGTGCATATTTTTGCGTCCTCCTCAGGCACGCCGTAAGCAACGAACACGTCCGTCATGAATTTCTCCGCAAGCTCCCATGGAATATACGGTCTGGTTTCGGTAGTATTCATAAAAATAAACCGCCTTTCTGCACTTTGATTACAAACGATAAAAAAATTTTTATTTTATCGGATATTTTGTACATACTAATTATAAATCAAAAATCCATTAAAGTCAATAGTATTGGAGACGTATGTTTTACTTAATAAATTCAATTTCAAATCAGGATAATTAACAAAATATACATTGTTTGTTATAAGATTTAGTTTATAATTTATATAAACGATATTGCGGCAAAAAACGCCGGATAGACAAAAGGAGGCAATTTTTATGGCAAACAGAATCATTCTCAACACGGTTTCGTTCCACGGCAAGGGCGCGATAGGGGAGATACCCGGCATTGCGCGGTCAAAGGGATTCAGGCACGTATTTGTGTGTTCCGATCCGGATCTTGTAAAATTCGGAGTCACCGCCAAGGTCACTGATCTGCTCGATAAAGCCGGAATACCTTATACTGTGTATTCGGGGATAAAGCCCAACCCGACAATTGAAAACGTCAGGGACGGAGTGAAGGCATTCAGGGAATGCGGAGCCGATTCCATAATCACAATAGGCGGCGGCTCGTCTATGGACACCGCAAAGGCAATCGGCATTATCATCACAAATCCGGAATTTGAGGACGTTCGCTCTCTTGAGGGAGTGGCTCCGACCAAGAATCACGCTGTCCCGACCATTGCGGTTCCGACAACCGCCGGAACTGCCGCCGAAGTCACCATTAATTACGTTATCACCGACGCCGTGAAGGAGCGCAAATTCGTGTGTGTGGACGAGCATGACATTCCGGAATTCGCTGTAGTGGATCCAGATATGATGTCGTCGATGCCAAAGGGACTCACCGCGGCTACAGGAATGGACGCGCTGACTCATGCTATAGAGGGATATACCACCAAGGCGGCGTGGGAAATGACTGACATGTTCCACCTTGAAGCGATCAAGCTGATCTCAAAGCACCTGCGCGGCGCGGTTCAGAATATTCCTGAGGACAGGGAGGGAATGGCTCTGGCGCAGTATGTGGCAGGCATGGGATTTTCAAATGTCGGTTTAGGAATAGCCCATTCGATAGCACATACGCTGGGAGCGCATTACGATACCCCGCACGGAGTCGCGTGCGCGATGATGCTGCCTATAGTCATGGAATACAATCAGGAATTCACAGGTGAGAAATACCGCGAGATAGCCCGGGCAATGGGAGTGTCCGGCGTAGACTCCATGACTGTTGGGGAATACAGAAAAGCTGCCGTGGAGGCTGTTAGACAGCTTTCGGCTGACGTTGGAATTCCGGAGAAAAACGAGAAGGTGCGAGAGGAAGATCTTGACCGTCTGGCGCAGGACGCTTATGACGACGCCTGCCGTCCGGGCAATCCGAGAGATACCAGCGTTGAAGAGCTTAAAGAGCTTTACAGGAAAATAATGGCGTAAATTATTAAACGGACGTTTCTGAATAAATCATAAAAATACACCCGCGCACATCAAAAACCGTTGTGCGCGGGTGTAATTGTTATGTTATGTATGTAATGTAATTAATGAACCGACGGTTATTTTCTTCCGTGCTGGATAAGGGTTGAATCCTCTGTGATTGCCTCAAAGGAATAGCCCTGCTTCCTTATGTATTCGATAATGGACGGAAGAGCCTCGACGGTTGTCATTTTGCTCCTGCCGGTGTCGTGCATCAGCACGTTGATGACCTTCTGCTTGCCGATACCGGATTTAACGTTTTTAAGAAGCTTGGAGGCTTTGATATTGCGACCCTCGGCGTCGCCGCTGCTTACGTTCCAGTCGTGGTAGAGATAACCGTTTTTCTCAACGCTGGACTTGAGGGTTTTCATAATTCCCCTGTTGTACCTGTTGCTGACGGTATTGCTGGAGCCGCCAGGGAAGCGGATTATACGGCTGTCAACGCCGGTAACGTCCTCAACGTAGTCGTGAATCTTGTTCAGATCGGAATAATAGCCCTTTTCGCTCTTGTAGATTTTGCTGTAATCATGAGTGTAGCTGTGAAGAGCGATGGTATGACCGCGATTTACTATTTCCTGATATTTGCTCTTCATTTTGCCGTGGTAAATAACAAAGAATGTCGCCTTAACATTGTACTTGTCGAGAATATCGAGTATTTTTATTGTATTGATCGACGGACCGTCGTCAAACGTAAGATACGCAACCTTTTCGCTTGTTTTCTGGGTGGTATTTTTTTCGCCTTCGATGTAGGCGAGAGTACCCATTATCCAGCCGACCTTTGACGATGTATACTGAATCTTATACCATTTTGTGCCGGACGAATCCTTTTTGGTGTCAAGCAGGGTGAATTTCTTTCCTTTAGAGGTGCTTCCGATTTTTGAATAATTCTTTCCCGCGCCGGAGCGGACATTGACCGGATTACCTGAGATTATGACGTTCTTGGTTTTTGCGGCTGCTGTGGTTGTGGTGGTTTTTGACGAGGTTGTGGAGGAAACCGCTGTGGTTGAGGACGGCTGTTCGCTTGCCTGAGTGGTTGTTGTGGTGGTTGTTGCAGTGTCGGTCAGGATTCCGAGCGATGAAATGATCCAGCCGGTTTTGGATGATGTGTACTGAATCTTGTACCAGACATTTCCGTACTTGTCCTTTTTGGAGCCGAGATACGCAAATTCCTTTCCCTTTGAGGTTCTTGCTATCACGGAATATTTTTTGCCCGCGCCCGAACGGATATTAGCGGGACTTGCCTTTATCACGACTTTACGAGATGATACCTGCGGCGCGTTTGCCACAACATATTCAACCGACTGAGATGTGAGATCCTTTGTCTGACCGAGCGGCATTACGCAGGCGGTCAGCGATAGGACGAGTCCGGCGGCAATTGCCGGACAGAGTATTTTTTTCAGAATATTTTTTCTTTTCATTTTTATGCTCCTTTGATTAAGAGTCAGAATATTTCGCTGTCATTTTCCACAAGCGAAGCGTCGCTGATACAACTGAGATTCATCAGCTTGGCGATAAGCTCCGACGGCTTGGAGGTCTTGACTTCCACCGCCATATTCATGCCCGACTTTGAGACATTCCTCGCACGGATTCTGCTGTATTTGCAGAATTCCCTGACGACCTTCATTATTTCCTCCTCATTGGAATTGGACTGAGCGTTAACGACAAGTACAAGAGTGCTTGCCGACTTGAATGAAGCCGAGAAGAGGATTATCAAAACGGTCACAAACAGCGAAGCCACAACGGCAATGCCCGCAAATCCCGCGCCGCAGATTATTCCCGCGCTTATTGACCAGAAGAGGAAGGCAAGATCCATCGGATCCTTTATTGCCGTGCGGAAGCGAACGATGGAGAGCGCGCCGACCATGCCGAGAGATACGACGATGTTGGACTGAATGGTGAGAATAATCGCGGCTGTTATGACAGCGATTATTACCAGAGAAATGTTGAATCCCTTGTTGTAGAAGGAATTGCGGTTGACAATTTTGTAGATAAGATAGATGTAGATAGCTATAGCCATCGTACAGCCAATGCACATAAGCACTGTGGCGATTGTAATGCTGCTTGTGGCGTAGCCCTCCATAAAAGCCTTTTTAAGCAGATCAATAAGTCCCATTGATTATTTACCTCCGTTTTCCGCCGGAAAGTCCGGCACATGTGAATAATAATTTATGCTGTGCCGGATACCGTTAAAATCCGACAAGTCTGCATGTGTAATACTTGGAGAACGTGCTCCACTGCAACGTGTCAAGCTGCATCATACGCTTGATATGGACAGGAAGAAGCTCGTCCCATTTGACCTCAAGAATGCACTTTCCTGTGGGAAGTACAGGTCTTTGTCTGTAATCGCAGGAGAGAAAGCGGCTTGCCTCGTCCGAGGAAGTAATGCAGCCGTCAAATGTCACGCGGACATTTCCGGCGGAATAAACGAACGGAATGCGCCTGTAGGTGACAATTACCTTAGGCATAAGCCCGTGAGAGGTCATTTCGAGCAGAAGCCTGCGTTTTTCCTCCGGCATGTCCGAATTGATATCAGGAAAGCCGCCGGATGCAAGAATACGGGCTTCCTCCTCAGTCAGACTGCAGGAATGCTTGAGGGTCATGCCGCGCCGCTTAATTTTCTTTTCAAGACGAATGAACGATGTATCCTCATCGTAAAAACGAACGCGGTATTTTGCCCTTGGATCGCAGCCAGATTCGTTCTGGAAAAAGCATGTATCCGAGCAGTCGTCAAAGTAAAGGCTGCGAATGGTGTAACCGCCGTCCTCACCGGCGTGAGGGTCAGGAAGCATCAATGCCTTTGCCTTCATATGAAGTATTCTTTGCTGACCCGGATCAATAATGTATTTGTATTCATGCCGGTACTTATCCATTGGTCAGACATCCTTCCTCAATATAAATATCATGCCCCGCCTTGCTGTTGGACATGACGCCCTTGAGAAATGCCTTGCTGGAAACCATATAAATGCTTCGGGAAGCGTTTATCGCGTGTTCTCCTGCAATCACCGAAAGCTTTGAATCCATTATCTCAATATTGCCCTTGCGGATTTTTCCGGACTTTGTGGTTCGCAGACCGTTCTTTTCGGCTTCCAGAGAAATGTCGGCGTCCTTTATAAGAATGCCGTCGTTGCCGTGGAGACAATCGTCCTTTGCCTTGGCGGAAAGCTTTACGCCGGAAATTTTAAGATAATCCTTTGTGTGAATCGCGTCCTTGTAATATCCGGATACGGATAAGCTTCCGCTGCCGTTGATGGTGAGGTCGCTCATGCTGAATATGCAGCCGTCGGGAACGCCGTTTATATATTTGCTGCCGTCGGCAAGGATATTTTCGCTTCCCTGCTCCACGGTGATTACGACCTTTCCGGCCGATTCGACATTGATTGCGGGAGCGGTGACGGATTTAATATTCACGCCGTTGAGGAAGAGATGAACAACCTGTTCTTCGGCTGAGATGTGAACCGTGCCGTTCATAGTTCCGCTGAGTCTGTAATCTCCCGCGTCGGTAATGAGCAGTTCTTCCCCGGCGGAGCCGAGGTCGATGCTTTTGGCATTGTCCGGCGATACGCGGGAATCCTCGCGTGTCAATCCGATTACCGGCTTTACGGTCGTTTCACCGCTTTCCGCGTCTGAATTCTCAGGGGAAAGCGAACAGCCGCACAACGAGCCTGAAAGAATTATTGCGGCGGCAAATAACGCCGCGGGACTATTCCTTTCCAAAAATCGCATTTATTTTAACACCTCCGTTTATCTTTATTTCTGTTGTGGGTTCGGTATTTCCGTCAGACCAGCCCGCGAACCTGTAGCCTGGATTCGGCAAAGCGGTCAGCGTCACGGGATACTCCTTGAAATATCTTCCTGTCCAGCTTCCGCCCTCAAGGTCGATTACCGACGTATTGACCCTTACGCTTCCGGCTTTGGGAGTGTCTGTCGTGACGGTAAGCTCGCCTGTCGTATTACTGATACCGAATTCCTTTGCGGTAAACTGAATCATGTTGTCCGGACGGTCGCGGAAGAAGTAATCGTGCCAGCTTATGTCCTCTCCGAATCTTTCGAGCAGGGAAGACATTCGTTCCACCGTGAAGTCGTTGTTTATCATATCCATCATGGACAGCACAAATTGCTTGCGGAATTCAGGATTCGCCTTCAGCCCGCAGTAAATCTGACGTTCATTTACCGGCGGGTCCCAATCGCATACGATATTGAATGTATCAAGCTGCGCGTCGGTGATATCTGTCATACCGTAATTGTACCGGCAGCCCGCGGTCTGGAGATCCATGTCATAGAAAGCCCAGCGCCAGCGTCCGTCGCCGTAGGAATTATTTTCCTTAGAGATTGTGCGCCACATAGCGGTGTTAGCGTATTCGTTGTAGTCGGTATTTCCGAGGTAGACGTTAGAGCATATATAGTCGATATAGCTCTGAATGTCGATCATTTCCCCGAATTTTTCATAATTCTCCTGTACCGAGAGGTCGTTGTTTTCGAGGAAATACTTCATTTCGTCGGTAATGCCGACCTTCAGGAATTCCACGTTGTCCACGCCGAATGTTTGTTTAAAATAAGTATTGTTGTATTTTTCGAGCATGTAGGTGTCGTACCAGAATTCGCCGTTGAGGTAGACCGTAACAGGAATGCTCTGAACGGTAGCTACGTCCCTGTCGGGTACGGTATACATGCTGAGAGCGTTTTCAAGTCCGGTGTTGAAGACGACCGAATGGGTTGCCTTTCCCTTGAAGAATTCAAACGGGAAAGTGCTGCGTCCGCTGTATTCCTTGCGGGAGAATACTGAAAAACGCTTCATAGGAAGCCAGCGGGTAGAGCCGCCCTGAATTCTCAGACCGCCGTTCTGTGCGAAGGAAAGCTTTTTTCCGTCGCTGAAATATTCGATACTGACCTGACATTCAGTCCCTTTCACATCGAAATTGGCAAGCGGTCTTTCGCCTTCGGCTCCGCCGAGATACCAGTCGTCGTATTTTTTGCCGGTGACGTACATGCCTTCCTCGCCAAAGAGAGCGTCGTCGTCAGCCACAAGAGAAATAACCGCTCTGTCGCCATCGAATTTTTCACCGATAAAATATGAAGAGGCAGCTTCTTCGCTCATAGCGCCGCTTGAATCTATTGCCAGCGCCCTGACGACAAACGCCTTTTTTACAGGCTCCGTAAACGGAGTGTAATTTTTCCAGTCATATACGATATTTTGAAGCGACCTGCGCTTTGTGGGCTCATTGCTGCGGTCAACCACGCGGATCGGCTTTTTATAGACGGGAGAATCAGCTGTAGGAGTCGTGCCGTCGGTTGTGTAGTGAATCTGAGCGCCGTCCTCGGAGGAAATCCTGAGTTCAAATTCGTCGCTGTAATATCCGGCTTTCGCTGAGAAAACGGGCTTTTGAATAATTGCGGCTGATGGGTCGTTTAGCAGACCGGGAGTAGGGTGCATGTAATTCCATTCGTCAGAGCCGTCAACGCGGCAATATGAATAATTGCCGTCACGCGGCTTGTCTATAATCACCCTGTCGATAATTCTTCCGCCGCCGTCCGAAAGAATTACGATTGTGCCGCCCGACTTGCTGAGGGAAAAGACGTCGTTTTCCAGAGGAATGAGAAGCAGCTTTCCGGCGCCTGCCACGCTGTCGGGAAGAGAATACATTTTAAGCTCGTCCTCGCTGTCGCTCAGAAAAAGTCCGCCAGTGCGGCACGGAAGGCTGCCGTTGTTGATAATTTCGATATATCCGCCGTCAGAGACTCTGCCGACCTTGGAATCGCAAAGCTCGGTAAGCCTGAGATTCTGCACGCCGCCGGAGCAGAATGCTATGGAAGCGATGACTGCCAATCCCAGAGCGCTTATGTCAGAGATAATGAGCGCCCGTCTGAACCGTCTGCTTTCCGGAGGAACAAACGGCTTGTCCTCGCCGAGACGGGAAAGCACGATTGCTCTTATTCCAAAACCTGTCGCAATTGCCGCCGGAACCCAGAGCAGAAGCGAACCGTAAATATATCCGGTAGATTGGTAGCTGAGTTTTTTTTCGACGGTTTTTCGGAGAGTGCCTAAAATATCTCCGTTTCCGCGGAAAATCATATGAACCAGCCAGATAGCAGCCGCGTTCAGCAGCAGGCACGATACCCATACAAGAAATTTAATAAACCTCGATTTTCCTTTTTGTTCGGGACAATAGGGCAGATCGGCAATTGAGATGCTTAATGCGGAAGTAAGGATAAAAATTACTGCAAGACAAACAATTGAAATTATAAACGACATATCTCACATCACTTCACTTATAGTTTTTTAATTTATTAATATAATTATAGATATTATTTATAAAAAAGTCAATATCATAAGCGGGAGTTGTAAGGATAAAATATATTTGGATATTTTAGTGCATGTTAATTTCATCGGACGAATTTCAATCCACGTCCCACGTGCGAGGGGCGACCTCGTAGTATCAGGCATTCTTTGTTTATTTCCGCATCCGCCTCGGAAAAGCCTGTATTTTATGCAAGCTGCATGTTGATTGAATATTTATTTATATTTTTTATTTTATTATTCGTATAAATTTTATTGAAATCATGGAGAGATTATGATATAATATAAAAAATATCTGAATTCGGGAGTGACAGATTTGAAGCCTCAAAAAAAC
>ONCX01000006.1 GCA_900316455.1 uncultured Eubacteriales bacterium | reverse complement strand
TATCAGCAGCCGCAATACCAGCAGCCGCAGTATCAGCAGCCGCAGTATCAGCAGCCGCAGTATCAGCAGCCGCAGTATCAGCAGCCGCAATCAGCACCGCCGCAGGCAATTAACCAACAGCCTTATTATCAATATGCGCCGGTTGATCCCGCGCTTATTTCTCAGCAGAACACCACAGACGGATTTGCGATAGCATCGCTCATATGTTCGTGTGTAGGTTTGGTTTCATGCTGCACTATTGTTCCGTCGCTGCTCGGCGTTATCTTCGCGGCAATATCAAAGGCAAAGAATGACGGTTCCAGACCTACAGGCGTTTCCACAGCGGGTCTGATCACAGGTATTATCGGTCTTATCATTAATATAATTATTGTCATTGCAATGATTTATGCGGATTAACCGAATGTACTTATTCTTTACCAATCAAACGGCTCCATATCGGTAAAACTACCTGATATGGAGCCGTTTATTATCTTTATGCAAATCAATTTATATTCTTTCAAAATCCTCTGCTCCGTGCTTGCAAAGAGGACATACAAAATCCGGCGGCAGTTCGTCGCCCTCATAAATGTATCCGCATATCTTGCAGCGGAAGCCTTTCTTTTCGGCAGCCTGCGGCTTTGGCTTTACGTTGGCATGATAGAAATTGTATGTCATTGCTTCCTTGTCGCTGAGTATTTCGCAATCCGAGACTCTTGCTATGAACATTGTATGCGTGCCTAAATCGACGCTGGATATCACCCACCCGCTGATAAACGCGCAAACGTTTTCTGTGAGACGCATCAGTCCGTTGCCTGTGCGCGTTGCGCCATCAAAGCCCTTGAATTTATCCGCGTCACGTCCGCTCTGGAATCCGAATCTTTTGAAAATATCGAAAGGGGCGGTAACGTCAAGAATGCTTACATTGAACTTATTTGTAGCCGCTATCATATCGTGAGTGAGATTCTGCTTGTTGACCGTCACCGCAATGCACATTGGCGATGAAGTCACCTGCAATACCGTGTTCACAATACACGCATTATCCTTGTCGTCCTGCCGGCTGCTCAGAACAAAAAGTCCGTACTGTATCTTTTGCAATGCTTTGGTATCCATGAAATACACCTCCGTATAAATTTAATTATATTATACATAATAGTTCAACTATTGTCAATTAAAAAGTATAAATATTTAGATAGCCGTTATTTTCTTATTTTCTTTTTTATAATATTTCCAAGTCAAATTCGGTTAATTTATCAATTGACTATTTCCGCCTAAAACTATATAATTCATACGTAAATTGTATTTACAACTATATTTGTTATGGTTAAGGGTTGTTTACACGATTATGCACAGATATATAGACATTCTCAAAAAAATGATTTATTCACCGGAATATGCACCGAGAACATCGGAAAAATACTTGAATATTTCGACGCGTCGGTTTGCGAATTCAATGAGGGCGAATATATTTTCAGGTCAAAGCATGAGCTAAACAGAATCGCGGTTTTCATTGATGGCAGCGCAAATATCATCAATGAGGACTTCCTCGGCAACAGCACAGCATTCTCTCACATAGGTAAAGGCGGTATTTTCGGAGAGGTTCATTCACTTCTTCCATATGATATGCCTACTGTCAGCGTAATAGCCACCTGTCCCACTACAGTTATCTTTATTGACATTGACTGCATTCTCTCACCCGTTCCGGAGATAAGCGATTGTCAGAGTCAGCTTCGCAGCAACCTTATGCGGATTATGGCGAAAAAGCTGCTCAACAATGCACGCAAGCTTGAGCATATTTCCCGTCGTTCCACCAGACAGAAGCTTCTGTCTTATTTTACCGAGCAGATGAACAGACATCAGTCCCCGGCGTTTGACATTCCTTTTACAAGGCAGCAGCTCGCCGATTATCTGGCTGTTGACCGCAGCGCTATGTCAAGCGAATTGAGCAGAATGCAAAAAGACGGGCTTATCAAATACAATCTCAATCATTTTGAACTGATAAGCTATGAAGAATTTGTATCGTAACTTTTTTACATCATATGGACATATTTCAAATTGGAATGTGTCCTTTTTTCTTCCACCTATTTTTTCTGCATGGTTGACTTTTGAAGCTGATACAGATATAATATAGTTATGCGGCAATATGCAGCTAAATTAAAAATAAGGAATGATTTTTATGGTTAAAAAGCTCACTGATTCCGTCATTTACATCGGTTGTGACGACGCTGATCTCGATCTCTTTGAAAGCCAGTTCGATGTTCCAAACGGTATGGCTTACAATTCATATGCAATTATGGACGAAAAGATCTGCATTATGGACACCGTTGACAAGCGCAAAACCGAAGCATGGGTCGGCAATGTAAAGGAGGCTCTTGGTGATAAAAAGGCGGATTACCTCGTTATTTCGCATATGGAGCCTGATCATACCGGCAGCATTAAGATTCTTGCCGAGATGTTCCCTGAAATGAAAATCGTCGGCAACGCAAAAACATTCGCTTTCTACGATCAGTTCTATTCTTACGATATTTCCGACAGAAAGATCGTCGTAAAGGAAGGCGATACTCTCGACCTCGGTTCGCGCACTCTAACGTTCGCCATGGCGCCGATGGTTCACTGGCCTGAGGTTATGATGACCTACGACAGCAAGGACAAGATATTCTTCACAGCGGACGCGTTCGGCAAGTTCGGCACGCTTGACACCGATGAGGACTGGGCGTGTGAAGCACGGCGCTATTACTTCAACATTGTGGGCAAATACGGCGCACAGGTTCAGTCTGTTATCAAAAAGCTCGACAAATTGGATATTCAGATGATATGCCCGCTCCATGGTCCGATTCTCAGCGAGAATCTCGATTACTACATCGACAAGTACCGTGTATGGAGCAGCTTTGAGCCGGAGGACAAGGGTATATTCATCGCCTACGCTTCCATTCACGGCAACACCGCAGCCGCCGCAATGCGTCTCAAGGAGCTTCTGGAAAGCAAAGGCGCTCCTAAGGTTTCGATTGCAGACCTTTCCCGCGAAGATATCGCCGAGGCTGTTGAGGACGCGTTCCGGTATGACAGAATGGTGCTTGCATGCTCAACCTACAATATGGGTATGTTCACTCCTATGGACAGATTCTTGAATCAACTTAAATCAAAGGATTATCAGAACCGCACTGTCGGTCTGATTGAAAACGGCACATGGACTCCTATGGCTGCAAAGCTGATGAAAACACAGTTAGAAAGCATGAAGAACGTTAAGGTTCTGAATACCGTGGTT
This sequence comes from uncultured Eubacteriales bacterium, assembly GCA_900316455.1. Lineage (GTDB taxonomy): Bacteria > Bacillota > Clostridia > Oscillospirales > Acutalibacteraceae > RUG762. The sequence goes on along the minus strand of ONCX01000006.1, from coordinate 36,644 downwards.
TCAATTAAATCATCTCTCAAGGGTGAGACTCCCGACGCGATGGTTAAATTAGCGGACGAGCTTCTTGGCTGATTAAAAAATTAAAAAAATAATATTTTAACTTAAAAAGCCGGACGGATATCAAAAATCCCTCCGGCTTTTATTCAGTTTGTTTTTATTATATAAGCTGTTTTGGCAGGAATATTCAAACCGCCGTTGAAATCAATTTTCTGACCGGTTACAAGGTCGGTTCCTCCGGAAGATCCCGCATCAAAATGTGCCGTATACGGAGCATTATCCATATTAAGCGCAAATATCACGCGTTCTCCTTCAAACTGCCTGAGAAATACAAGCTGCTTGGAATTGATATGCAGCTGCTTGTATCCTCCGCGGCAGAGAGCGACGGATGATTCCCTGACGGAATAAAGACGGCTGACATACGCGGCAAGCGGATTCCATTCGCTCTCGGCAATCTTTTCGGAAAATTCAGGGCGCAGAGCGTCGTCGCCCTGGCTCTTTTGAGCTTCAAGCCCGAATTCACTTCCGTAGTAAACCGACGGTATTCCGGGCATTGCAAACAGCAGCGAATATACAAGCGGAAGATTGCTCTTATCTGTGAGAATTGACGCAATACGAGTAACGTCATGGTTATCGGCAAAACAGTAGAGATTCTTGCCTTTATAAATCGTCCACTGCTCATCGGCAAACTGTCTGTTGAGTGAATATCCGATCTCGTGCATATTGGCGCAGTTGAATGATGAATAAAGTCCCTTGTAGCACTCATAATTCGTCACAGAATCGAGCATTGAATCATTGCACCAAATGTTGTAATCCCCGTGGAGACATTCGCCCAAAAGGAAGAAATCATTCCATTTTCCCTTGCAGAAATCGTGCAGCTCCCGCAGAAAATCTCTATCAAGACAATAGGCGACGTCGAGCCTGAGTCCGTCAATACCGAATTCATTTACCCAGCCCTCTATGCAGCTGAAAATATGTCTTTTTACGTCAGCATTGCGAAGATTGAGCTTTACCAGATCGTAATGCCCTTCCCAGCCCTCGTACCAGAAGCCGTCGTTATAATTTGAGTTCCCGTCGAATTTGACATTGAACCAGTCCTTGAAAGCGGAATCCCATTTGTGCTGCTTTACGTCCTTAAACGCCCAGAAATCTCTGCCCACATGATTGAATACGCCGTCGAGCACGACCTTTATTCCGTTTTTGTGAAGCTCGGCGCATACGTCGGCAAAATCCCTGTTGGTTCCGAGACGGCGGTCAATTACGCGGTAATCAGCGGTATCATAACCGTGCTTGGACGATTCAAACACCGGTCCGAAATAAACGGCGTTTGCGCCCAATCTTTTAATGTGCTTTACATACGGTATGAGATTACGGATCTTTCCGGTCGGCTGTGATGTAAAATCATTGCTGCGGTTTTCACCACAGAAGCCTATGGGATAAATATGATAAAACGCCGCGTCACGATACCAGTCAGGCGCGCTGTTTTTACGTACTGCCTTCGATAGCTTTGGAAGCTTCGCCGGAAGTCCGGCTGTCTGTATTGCTGATGAATTCTCCGGAACGCTTTCTTTAGGCATTATCTTCACCTCCGGCAACGCGGGAATGTAATTATCTCCCGGATATACCTGATGCCAGTCGGCGCGAAGCCTGTCGCATGTGTCAAGTATATCGAATGACATCCATGTGGGATACATCGGAGATTCTGTCAGTCCCTTTTCAAGGCATTCGGTCACATGCTTTATCTCATATCCGTATTTCGTTTCCGTAGTGTCAGAATCGCTGTATTCACGAATAATTTTGCTGTCCCTGATGGCGTAGACCGTGCCCGCTCTGACAAAATCAGGCAATAATATCATACCTTTGGTTCCGATTATTTCGGCGTGATTGGAGTTGTATTCCAACCCGCAGGAGACGGACGCCGTACCGCCCTTATAGAATTTCATAACCGCTGCTGACTGCCAGTCGATGCCGTTCTCACAATGAACCGCCGTCGATCTGATTTCACCCGGTCTGCCGCCAAGAAGCCATTGCGCGAGGAAGATATTGTAAACGCCAATATCAAGCAGTGCGCCTCCCCCAAGCTCAAAGGAAATAACGCGGTCTGATTTGTCATACTTTGTTTTTCCGAAAAACGCAGCGTTGACCTCCTTGACCTCGCCGATAAGACCTTCGTCTATCCACTCGCTTGCCTTTATTATCGCAGGGAGGAACCTTGTCCACATGCCTTCCATGAAGAACACATTCTTTTCCTTTGCCGCTTCTATTACCGCCTTCGCCTGACGGGAATTGATAGCTACAGGCTTTTCACACAAAACAGCCTTGCCACAGGCAATTGCCGCAAGCGAGCTTTCAGCGTGATTTGTATGCGGAGTGCAAATATACACTATGTCCACATTCTCGTCAGACGCCAGTTCGATCACGCTGTCGTATGCCGAGGCAATTCCAAATTTACCCGCGAATTTCTGCGCGTTTTTGAGAGTGCGTGAATAAACGGCTGTAATTTCAGCATTCTCAGCCTGACTCAACGCACGGCAAAATGTATTTGCCATTCTGCCTGTACCTACAATTCCCCAGCGGTACTTTTTAATGTTTTTGCTATTTTTTGTGTTCTTCAAACACATCATTATCTAAAACTCCTCAATAATAAACACTTTTAATATATTAATTACGCCAGTCCTGCTTTCTTGAGGTTTCTATTATGTTCGGCAAGTGTAGCTGCCGCATAGAAATTGCCTTGAGCGTCTGAGCAGAAATAGTAGTAATTGGTTTTATCGTGATACAGCACAGCTTCAATTGAATCTATGCTCGGATTGCATATCGGACTTGGCGGCAGTCCTTTGAGTCGATAGGTGTCGCACACGCCCTTATTATTATTGATCCAATCTTCCTTTTCCGCTTGAGTGAGCTTGTCCGAAGCAAGAAGCTCTTTTTTGGTGGAATATGGATACCAGCGCGTGGCGTCAGACTGAAGCTTTCCGCCTGTTCCCTTGCTGTTTCTCAGACGGTTGCTGAATACGGAGGCAATTACCATTCGCTGATCTGATTGGCTCGCCTCACGTTCGACTATGGAAGCAAGTGTGATTACCTCGTCCATCGACATGCCGATCTTCTTTGCCTGCGCTTCGTAATCTGCTGTCCAGTGCTTGTCATATTCATTGAGCAGACGGTTAATGGCGTTCACAGAACCTTCGTTGAGATAGAAATTGTAGGTATCGGGGAAAAGGAAGCCTTCCACCTTGTAGGTACGCTTCTTATTGCCCGTATTTACGTTCGACATGAACTTCTGAGTGAATTTGACCTCCTGGGCTGACTTGAGGAAAGCGTCCGCTTCACATACGCTGTTGTCTTCCATAATCACGGCTATCTGCTGGACGGTAAGCCCTTCGGGTATGGTAACGGTAATCGTGCTCTTATCGGCTCCGGCAGGACGTCTGAGCTTCTGGAGTATCTGATTGTAGTCGGATTTTGTATTGATGGTAAACGAACCCGCTTTGAAGCCTGTCGATTTCTTGGATATCTTTGCGTATGTCTTAAAGAAGAACGGATATTCCACAACATCGTTATCATCTAATATTTTTGTAACGTCATTGAGATCGGCGTTCTTTGGCACATCAATTACAATGTCAGTCTCGTCCTTGACAAGAGCAAACATGTCGTTAACTCCCACAATCAGATAATAGGACAGCAATATGGATATTGACAGCACCGCAGCGGAATATACAAGCGCAATCATACAACCTCTGTTGCGTTTGCGTATGGACTTCTGCTTGCTGCGTATCTGCTTTGGCGCTATTACGCTGTCGTCTTCAATATGGTATGTATCTCCCATACTTCCTGTGACGACGCGCTTTGCCATTGCGGGATTCATGGTTTCAGGAGCTTTTCTCCTCCGACTTTCCGGATCGCCCACCTTGCTGCGCTGCGGTCTGACTGCCGCCTTTCTCGCTGCGCTCATTTCCTTTCTGGCAGCCTCTCCGTCAAAATAATCGTCCTCGGATATGCTTACATGAAAGCCGCCATGACGATTCTCGGACTGTCCGGCGTCATTCTGACCCGCTCCGGTATATTTGCCCACAGCAGAGGAATGTGCGTTTTTCTGAACGTTTCTCTTTGGATTATTTCCGGATGCGCCGCCATTGGGTGAGGTTTGTTTACCTGAGACATTTCTCCCGTTTCCCGCCGCTGTATGACGGCTCCTGTATGCGCCGTCGTTGTCAATTCCTCTGAAATTGTCGCTCATGTTTTTTGCCTCCTCGGTATCATTTTTTTATTTCTTACGCCCTTTCCTGTGCGTACATCATCACATATACGCAGATATTTTTCAGTTATAAGGCGATCTACAGGTCTGTCAAAACGACCGTGCGGCAACTTGTACTGAACGCACTCGCTGTAACACAATCCCACCGTCCAGCCGTTGTATCTTGAAAGGAACCTGTCATAATATCCCTTTCCATATCCTAAACGAAAGCCCCATCTGTCAAATGACAATCCGGGTACAATGCAGACAGGATATCCGCTGCCGTCATAAAGCCTGCCGCGATCCGCATCAGGCTCACGCACGCCGAAGGTTCTCGGCTTGAGTTCGTCAAGCGATTCTATATAATAAAATTCCATCTCACGTGTGCCGTCAACGCATCTTGGACACGCCACACGCTTCCCGTCATTCAGAGCTGTCAATATTATCCGCTCGGTACTTACCTCGATGTTTGTTGAAACGTATGTGAGAATCACATCGCTGCGAGTATAGGAAGTGCCTCGAAGAAATGTGTCCGTAATGGCTTCGTCCATTCGTTTCTTAACGTTCGGGTCAAGCGCCATTCGCATCTGCTTCACATTCTGTCTCAGCTCTGTCTTGACACGTCTGATGTCCTCTTTCATATAATAATTCACGGCTGGTATACCGCGTCGGAAACGGCAGTTGCCTTTTCCGGTCCAAGAAGAACATTTACAAGCTCACAGCCGAAATTTACAGCGTAGCCCGCACTTTTTGCCGTGGTAATCCCGTCGTCGGTTATTACAGGCTTATCGGAAACCTTACGGCAATTCAGCTCGCTCTCATATCCGGGGAAACAAATGGCATATCTTCCTCTGAGGTAGCCCTTATGCCCCAGTATTGAGGGAGCCGCGCAAATAGCCGCAATGTGTATTCCGTTTTCGTAACAGTATTCCAACGCCGCCTGTACGTACTCTGACTTTTCAAGATTCAGCGTGCCGGGCATTCCTCCGGGAAGAATAAGCATCTCGGCGTCAGCCATGTCCATCTCCTGAGCTGTGATGTCCGCCGCAACCACTATTCCGTGAGAGCCTCTTACCGCGTCGCCCGTTACCCCGACTGTCCTGACATTTACGCCCGCACGTCTGAGCATATCCACCGGAGCCAGTGCCTCAACCTCTTCAAAGCCGTCGGCAAGCATAACATAAACCATAAACTTATCATTCCTAACGTTTTATCAATTAATTTATTATATTCATTATAACACTAATATTCCATTTATCAATAAACAAAATCTTAAAACTTGTTTATTTTTCAGTCGAGCGCCAGACCGAGATACGGGGTTCTCATGCCGTCAAGCGTAGTTATCGACACCGGATTTTTTCCGTCATTGCGGCAGATCATTGCAAAATCAACAACCTCTCCGTATTTCTCAAAGAAAGTGTCGTAAACCGGAAGCCGGAAAACAAATTTATTTGCTTTCGGATAGCTCTGAAGCACCCTGCGAAGCAGCGACGACGCAAAATGCTCCTTTACTATGAATTCCGTAATCCTGACGATTCCCTCTTCCTCGCTGCAAAACGCATAGCCGAAATCGCCGCCGTAGGAAAGCGTGACAATATGCCCTCCGTCATGCTCATGACTGCTTATGGCATACCGGAGCGCATTGCTGTCCCATATCGCAAATCCGTCCCTGTCAACAAGCATTTCCCGTCTGAATGAATAAACCTCGCCAAGCTTCATCATTGTTTCACGTATGCCGCCGATTATTTCCGGCGCATTCCTGCTAAGAAATTCAACGTCCGAACGATCCATATATACCACGCGGTTTTTATAGCATTTTTCAAATCCGTATCTTGCGTAATATCTGAAAAGCCTCGGCTGCGCCGGTACGGTAACAGAATATTTCAGATTGCGGTATTCGCCGAGCTTCTGCGCCATCTCGATCAATTGTCGCATAATCCCCTGTCTGCGGTAATCGGGGCGTGTACAGGCGGCATAGATGTACTGTGACGGCACAAGACCTCCGTCCTCGGCTATGAATAAATTCAGCAGGTGAAGCATAGCGACAGGACGGCGTACCGCGTCATCGACAAAGACAAGACAATTCTCCGGAACATATCTGTTCACAAAAAAATAACGTATATATTCATCAGTATCTCCGAAGCACATGCGCCACAGACGCTCCAGATCGCTTTTCATGCTGTCCTGAGGGAAAACTATCATGCCGGTGTTTCACTGCCTCTCCTAAATAAAAAATCATTTTGCATCGGAAATATCCTCAGCGCTGAATTTTTCCAAAAGGATATCCGGATAATATGAGAGCTTCGCTCGCCTTAAACCCTCTTTGTCCATGTCCTCCTCGCGGTTGACATATTCATATGACGAAAGCCGGTTTTTCGCAAACTGATTGTTTATCATTGTGTACGCGCCGTCAAAATCCGTGTCTGCTTTCTCAAAGTGAGTGACAAACACTCTGCTGTTCAGCGGTTCGCCTATAGTCATGGCGATTATTCTGCCACCGACGCAAAGCAGACCGCCCTCCATGCCCAGCTTGTCAAAATTCCTGAGCGCGGCGGCTATAGCGGAATTTTCCATGCACAGTTCAAAGACCTCTTCCTCGTCCTGACCCGCAATGCTTCTTTCAAGCAGCCTTGACGCAAAATCCATGCATTCGTTTATGCTGCCGCTGCTGATATCCTCGTATCGCCAATCCGGAAAACTGCGTATAAATTTGCTGATATGGTTTCGTTTGGCATGGTATTTCTTACCGCCTAAATTAATGAGATCCTCCGAACGGTAGATATAATCGAAATCCCCACGCTGTTCGTTGAACTCAAATTCGCCAGGGAAAGCCCCTCTTATTTCATCGCACTGCCACTGCTCCGCGCAGTAAATCATCAGACGCGTGCCGGATTCCGCCGCGTCCTTCCTGAGAACCGTAATAACGTCGCTCACGTCATAGCTCTTCCCCATCGGATACATGTAGTATATATTTTTTTCATCGTCAACGCCGCGAATGAGCAGACAGTCTCCAAACCGCGCAACCTCGGTATAATAGCGGTCCTTCCACAGCCAAAGAGTCGCAAAAGAGCAAAAGCAGCCCATGTATTCGGTTCCTTCAAATATTTCATCTATCCAATTTTTGTCTTCAAGCTCAGGTATATGGAAATCAAGCATTTTTTAACATCCTGTCCGTCTAAATAAGGCTTTCGCGCACCGCGTTCCAGATTTTATCCGAAATTTCATCAATGCCGCATGGCATTTCCCCGTCGCTGCAGCTTATCACATTCCACCCGAGCCTTTCGGCTGAATAAAGCGCTGAACGACGGCACTGCTCCTGAAATGAAATGTTGACCTCGTGAATATCCTTGCGCGATTCGTCGCCGCTGTATCTGCCCGACATCAGCTTCTGCGACACCTGCGGAGACATATCAAGATATATCACCTTATCCGGAGACGGAAGCTCCAGCAGTCTGTATTCATAATCCTCTAACCATTCAAGATAACTGTCCCACTCTTTTTTGGGAAGCTTGGTCATCTGATAGACGGCATTGGAGGTGGTATAGCGGTCGGCTAAAATATTCATTCCGCCGAGATAATCGGCTTCCCAATGCTTCTTATAAGCCGCGTATCTGTCCACAGCGTAGAAACTGGAAGCCGCGTAAGCGTTGACTGAATCAGGCGAGCTGCCGAATTCTCCCGAAAGATAGCTTTTTACAAGCGAAGCGGAGCTTTCGGCGTAGTTGGGAAAGGATATCTGTTTCACAGCATATCCCTCTGAAATAATTCGGTCACGCAACAGAGCTGTCTGCGTACCTTTACCGCTGCCGTCAAGCCCCTCTATCACGATCAGATTGTGCTTTTCCAAAATCAAAACACCCCTTATCGCTTAATTATATCAAATATTTATCTCTACTACAATAGAAAGCGCACGAATTTTCAATCTGTTAATAATATCTCAGATCATTCTCTGAGAATCCGAACAGACTCTCAAAAATTCGCGCGCAATTATTCAATTAAACTTATCAGATTACCTTATCGCTGTTCCCTCCGGAACGATGTCGTCCACGAATATCACCTGACAGCCGCAGGCGTTGTTTGTGGCGGCAAGCAGCATTCCGTTGCTCTGAACACCGGAAAAACGGGCAGGAGCAAGGTTGGCTACCACTATTATCTTTTTGCCAACAAGCTGCTCCGGCGTATAATCATGCTTGATGCTCGAAACTATGACACGTTCCTTTATTCCGTCAAAAAGCGTGAGCTTGAGGCAGTTCGCTGATTTGCGTATCTCCTGCGCCTTGACTATTCTGCATACGCGCAGATCTATTTTGCCAAATGTTTCTATGTCGATTTCTTCCTTGATATCGGCAACAGGATCAGGCTCGCCGTAAACCTTTTCCTGAACCGGTTCCTCCTCCACTGGCGGCTTGTCAAGCTCCTTTTCCTCCTCAGTCTGAGGATATGAAAAGTCAAGAAGCCCGACATAACGCTCCGGATCAATGGCATAGAGGAAAAGATAAAGCCTTGGACCTTTTTCCTTGTCAATAAGAAGTCGGTAAACATTCTTAAAGAACGCGCCCTGAATCTTTTTAAGCTCCTTGTCGGTTATCGCCGTCACGTCAAAGACCTGCTTTGGAATGTCGTAAAGCTGAGTGTTCAGTTCGTCGAGAGTGTATCCTCCCTTTGAAAGGTAAGCGTGAAGCAGCTCTATCTCTTTCTTCTCATCATCGGAAAGTGAATTGTAAATTTCAAAATTACGTGTAACGCGAAGCTTATTGACCTGATCGGGCGCACACTGCTCCAGCCAGTATTTTGCCCTGTCGAGACGGTCGGCAAACTGCTCGTACTTATACGGAGTGCCTATTTTTTCAAAGACAGTCTCTAACATTGTAATATTGAAGTCAACAACGGAGCCAAGCTGTACAAGAAGTCCCATAGGCACGGTTTCAATGGTACGTTCGCCTATCGTGGTATTATACATGATGGACTTTACGTAATCGTCCGCTGTTCCTTCCTTTACCGCGTTGTACATCTTGTCAAATTCAAAATACTGTCTGAGAATGCCGTCGTCAAAGCAGAAATCAAACGCCTTGAGCGGTTCTGTCTTTGAATACAGCCACAGAATAACCTCCGGCTGATAAATCTTCATAAGCGCGTCCGGCGTGAGATTCAGACCCGACGAGCCGGACATCTTGCCTGTCGTTCCTTTGATGCCTATGAATTCATAGCCCTGGAATATTGGCGGCTCGTAACCAAAGATAGCCTTGGATATCTCCTTGCTGGTATCATAGCTTCCGTTTACAGTCGCGTGATCCTTTCCGCCCGGCTCGAAATCGACGCCCTCGTACATCCAGCGCATAGGCCAGTCGATCTTCCACGCGAGCTTGCAGTTGTGCTCACTTCTGAAGTCAAAGCTCCCGTGATGACCGCATTCGCATTCATATTCCGCGGTCATGCTGTCCTCGTCGAATGCTGTGATCTTTGTGGTGTCCTTGCCGCAGCAGTGACAGTAGATTCCCACAGGGAAGTAGGCTTCCCTCTCCCCCTCCTGCGCGTCCTGAGTGCGGTGGCTGTCCAGAATGTCAAATATCTCACCACGATGCTTTATCGCGTGAAGAATATTTTCTGTGTATTTTCCGCTGCGGTACATATCAGCCTGATAGCGATAGTCCATTTCAATGCCGAATTTCTCAATGGAGCTCATGAATTCCTTTTCAAAATACTCGGCGTAGCTTTTTGCGTCCGAATCCGGAAAAGGATTCTTCACATCGACGTATGGCATTCCGATATACTTCTCAAAGTCGCTGTCAACCTTTGCGACGTTGACAGGAACCTTTCTCAGACGGTCAAATTCGTCCCATGAAAAGAGCAGCTTCGCCTTTTTTCCCTTCGCCCTGAGCGCCCGTACAACAAAATAGCTGGTGGCAATATCGCGGAAATTGCCGATGTGTATCGAGCCGGACGGACTGATGCCCGCGGCGCATACGTATTCTTCCTTATCAGGATTGCGCTCTATTATGCGCTGTGCTATTTCTTCTGACCAATGCATCTTATTAACTCCTCAAAATCAAATGTAAGTAAATTAGCAGGCATTCCGTAAGTCCCGCAAAATGAAAAAAAACAATCTCGCCCGAACTGAATTCCGCCGTGACATTACGGACCTTCGTTTTGTCCGGCGAATTAACAAATACCATGTTAATCTGAAAAAACAAGAAAATAACGTAAATAATAAATCTATAACATGCGAAGTCCCTTTGGATAGCGATTTTTGATCCTGTCTCCTGTACACTTGCCGAAACCCGTTACAACGTCCCCGCAGGCAATTGCCGTATAGCCGTTTAAACCGCTTTCGGCATGTATTTCCTCACCGTGCAGGAATGCCGTCAGCTCGCGTGAATCAGGATCCAATCGGACAATAGCCCTGCATTCGTTTGCCCCGGCAGCCATGAAAAGCGCGTGGGCGGGTTCTATACGGTTCTTCATTACATCGCCAAGAAGCACTCCGCACCTCAGTATTCCGACTCCCTTGACGTCGGGAACCATATCCGGAATGATATAGCAGCTGTTTCCTACAAGCTTGATATTGCCGTAAGGCTCAATATTAAAGCATTCGTCAAACAAAGCAGCCGCTTTTTTTTCTTCATCGCAGCTCCTTTTACCTGCTAACCTCGGCAGGTCAGCAAATTCATCGCCGATTCTTCGCATTTTCGCCGCGAAATGTCCCTCGCCACCGTCCATAGGAAAAATTCTGCGGGTAAGGGTGAGGTCATATTTTTCGCTGCGGTCAAATCCGGACCTGCCAAATTCAACTCCGCTCGGTTCAAGAATAAAGTCAGGGTGGCTGTCAAGGAATTCCGATATAACATCTTCATTTTCACAAACAGAAAACGTGCATGTGGAATAAACCAATATTCCGCCTCCGCGAAGACATTTCGCAGCACTGTCTAATATCGCAAGCTGCCTTGCGGCGCATGCCGCGGAATGTTCAGGCGACCATTCCTCCACAGCGCGCCTATCCCTGCGGAACATTCCCTCTCCCGAACAAGGCGCGTCAACCAGAACCCGATCGAAAAATCCTCCAAGATTCTCTGCAAGCCTGTCGGGATGAGCGTTTGAAACAACACAGTTCCTTATCCCCATTCGTTCTGCATTTGAAATAAGTATCTGCGCCCGCTTACGGACATATTCATTGCTCCACAGCAAGCCTTTTCCATCAAGCTTTGCGGCGATCTGAGTGGATTTTCCTCCGGGAGCAGCGCACATATCCAGTATTTTTTCGCCCGGCTTCGGGTCAAGTATCGTCACAGCCGACATTGCGGAAGGCTCCTGAGAGTAAATCGCCCCCGCGTGATGCCACGGAGAATTACCTATGCTCTGATCGTCTGAATTCAGATAGAATCCGCTTTCAGAAAACGGACATATGGTAATCGGCAATCCCAGCTTTTCAGAATCTTCAATCCTGAATTTCAGCGTATTGATCCTTATTCCCCTGAAATGAGGCTGTCTTATACAGGCTTCATATTCGGAATATTCCTCTCCGAGCATGCGCTTCATATTGGCAATATAATCTCTGTGAAATTCTATTATTGATCACCAACCTTGGGCAGCTTATTTTCTATTGGCGGTTCCATATAAAGGTTTCCTGTCAATGTGGCATATGATCTGTCGCGCCCTACTACAATATAATCAAAAAGCCCGACGCCTATTGTTCTGAACATTTCGGATATTGTCAGCGCAACAGTCAAATCATTTTTTCTTAGCTTTGTCTGACCTTTTATGTAATTTCTTGCGAGTATCACATGAGTTGTATTTGTCCCCATAATCATTCTCATAATTGTACGTTTATCAAGGTTATCAGGAAATACGCATACCTCCTGAAGATAATGCCAGCTCAGAACAGACTGCTTATTATCGATGAAAAAAATCATCAGGCATTCCGTCTGTGAGAAAGCAAGCTTTCTTACGATAAATTCCGTTATATTATGTATTCCGCTGATTATTTCATTCTGCCTGCGATCGTCAATATACGAATCTATGAGCTTTGAAAACATGCTAAGGAACTGTGCAGAATATTCGCCTGTGCCATTGACCTCTACAAGCTCCTCCGTTTTGGCGTTAAACACTCCCTCAAGGCTGCCGAATCTGTCCAAAAGGGCATGAGCAATTTCATTTGTATCCCTTTGCGGTATAGTGTAAAAGAGCAGCATTTCAAGAATATTGTGTTCCTCAAAGCCGTCGAGCCCGTCTTTGACAAACCGTTCCCTCAGACGGTTTCTGTGACCGCCATGCTTCTTTCCATCTAAAGGCATAAAATCATTCCTTATTTATATGAATCATGCTTAGTCTTTTCTGGAATCTATCATTTCTTTCATCAATGGCAACATATCAGAAGCCAGATAGAGCGAACCGCATACAACTATGGCAGACGCTTCATCTGTCATATCAAGCGCAATTGAAGCCGCCTTCCTCAGGTTATCTACAGCCTTTACTGAAACTCCGTCTCCCGCAAACTGTTGCGCGCATGCGGCAAGTTCCTTCGCGCTCAACGCTCTTGGACTGTCGGGAGTAACCGTAAGCACTGTGTCCAATCGAGGCACTATTTCAGAGAGAGCCGATTCATATGCTTTATCACGCAGCATGCCTATGATTCCGATAATACTCCTTCCCCCAAGAAGCGCGTCTATTGAGTCGCAAAGCGCGGCAATACCGTCAGGATTGTGAGCGCCATCCACTACAACCAACGGATCATGGGAAATTATATCGAATCTGGCTGGAATTTTTGCTTTTGCTATTCCGGCTACAATCTTGTTATCAGACAATCTGAATCCATAATCGTTAAGCTCTCTCGCCGCGTTTATTACTGTAACGGAATTCTCAACCTGATGAGGTCCCGCAAGCGGAACCATATACCTCAATCCGCCGTAAATAACCTCTGTCATTGTGGGAAGAAGTGTCTTGACGGAAACGGTGTCCATACCGCTGACTATCAATGGACTTCCCAACTCAGCGCATTTTCTTTCAACTACTGAAATCGCAGCCTTGGGCTGATTCGGAGCAAGTACTACCGGACGTCCCGGTTTAATTATACCGGCTTTTTCCGCGGCGATCTTTTCAACTGTATCTCCGAGAATGTCGGTATGATCGAGGGATATTTTGGTTATTATTGAACAAAGCGGCTCCTTGATCACGTTTGTCGAGTCCAGTCTGCCGCCAAGTCCGCATTCCAGGACCACCACATCGCATTCCATCCTGACAAACCACAGAAAGGCAACTGCAGTAATCAGCTCGAATTGCGTAAGGCTGCACCCTGATTTCTCAAGAATATCGTTAACGGTTTTTACCTTTGTCATAAGCTCGGCAAATTCTTCCTCACTTATCATCTCGCCGTCAACCATGAATCTCTCACGGAAATCTATAACATAAGGCGATGTAAAAAGCCCTGTCTTATACCCCGCGTTTGAAAGAATTGAAGCAAGCATAGTACAGGTTGACCCTTTGCCGTTCGTCCCCGCGACATGGATAAATCTCAACTTGTCCTGCGGGTTGCCGACATATGCCATCATTTTGGTGATTCGCTCAAGTCCAGGTTTTATTCCGAATTTAGCGGTCGAATCCACATATGACCTTGCCTCTGAATAATTCACAAAAACACCTCGTTCAAGCGGCATTCCGGCGGCTGGCTTAGTAATTGCCGCCGGAATACGCTGCGCAAAATGTATATATCTTCAATATTACTGGAATTTTTCCATCGTTTCTAAGATTATCGCCTTGCGTTCTTCAGCCTTTGCAAGCTTTGTACGCTCGGCTTCAATTATATTCGCGGGCGCCTTTGAAACAAACTTTTCATTTGAAAGCTTTCCTTGAAGCATTGCAATATCCTTTTCGGCTTTTTCAAGCTCTTTATTCAGACGGGCAAGCTCCTTTTCCTTATCCACCAGTTCATCAAGCGGAATCAGTATCTTTGCGCCGTCCGAAATAATTGTTACGGCTCCTTCGATTGCAAAGCTTTCGCCAATCTCAACCTTGCTCGCGGAGGCAAGCTTGTCAAAGAATTTTGCTCCGTGCTCAAATGTATCTCCGTATGCCGTCTGAATGTAAACGTGAGCCTTCTTCGACGGCGGAACATTCATTTCACTGCGGCGCGTTCTGATGGCTTTAATCGCGGACATAATGCGCTCCATTTTCTCAGCTTCGTCGCCGAAAGCAAAGTCTTCCCTGTACTCAGGCCATTTCGCAAGCATGAGCGTTTCGCCCTCATGAGGAATTATTGTGAATATCTCCTCTGTGACAAACGGCATGAACGGGTGAAGCAGCTTTATTATGTCTGTGAGGACATACAGAAGAACTGCGCGGGCATCGGCGGCTGTTTTACCGCCGGCATTCAGACGTGTCTTTGCAAGCTCGATGTACCAGTCACAGTAGCAATCCCAGATAAAATCATAAAGCTTCGCCACCGCAACGCCGATATCAAAATGCTCCATATTCTCGGTCATTTCCCTGATAAGGGTGTTGAGTCTGTCAAGTATCCACTTGTCCTCAAGCTCTAACTTTTCCGGAATGCGGGGCATATCTCCGTCTTCTACGTTCATCATGACAAAGCGGGTCGCGTTCCAAAGCTTGTTGGCGAAATTACGGCAGGATTCAACCTTTTTTTCGCTGTAGCGCATATCGCTGCCTGGGCTGATTCCGTTAACAAGTGAAAAACGCAGCGAATCGGCGCCGTATTTATTTATGATATCAAGCGGATCCACACCGTTGCCAAGCGACTTGGACATCTTTCGTCCTTCGCCGTCCCTCACAATACCGTGAATAAAGACATTCTCAAAGGGTGCAGCTTCCATATTGTGGACGCCGGAGAAGATCATTCTTGCAACCCAGAAGAAGATTATATCGTAACCTGTAACAAGCGTGCTTGTCGGATAGAAGAAATCCAGATCATCGGTCTTTTCAGGCCAGCCGAGCGTTGAAAACGGCCAGAGAGCTGACGAGAACCATGTGTCAAGAGTATCCTCGTCCTGATGAATATGCCCGCTTCCGCATTTTGAACATTTTTCCGGAGCAGTTCTCGCAACTGTTATCTCGCCGCAGTCGTCGCAATACCACGCGGGAATCCTGTGTCCCCACCAGAGCTGTCTGGAAATGCACCAGTCACGGATATTCTCCATCCAGTTAAAGTATATCTTGTCAAATCTCTCAGGGACAAACTTTGTTTCACCGCTGCGAACCGCTTCAATTGCAGGTTCGGCAAGCGGCTTCATCTTGACGAACCACTGTTTTGAAACTCTCGGCTCGACAATTGTCTTGCAGCGATAGCATGTGCCGACATTATGCTTCATAGGCTCTATTTTTACAAGATAGCCGCCCGCTTCAAGATCAGCGACAATAGCCTTGCGGCATTCCTCACGTGTCATGCCCTGGTATTTGCCGCCCTGCTCATTTATGGTCGCGTCTTCATTCATGACATTTATCACTGGGAGATCATGACGCAATCCCACCTCAAAGTCATTCGGGTCGTGAGCCGGAGTGATCTTGACAACGCCTGTTCCGAAATCCATTTCCACATATTCATCGGCAACGATTGGTATTTCTCTGTCAAACAACGGCAGAATGCAGGTCTTGCCGATAAGGTGCTTGTATCTTTCGTCATCAGGATGAACAGCTACAGCCGTATCGCCTATCATAGTTTCGGGACGTGTGGTGGCAAGCTCCAGATATCCGCTTCCATCAGTCAGCGGGTAACGCAAATGCCAGAAGAACGCGTCCTTCTCTTCAAATTCAACCTCAGCGTCTGAAATTGACGTCTTGCAGTGCGGACACCAGTTGATTATTCTTTCACCGCGATATATGAGTCCCTCCTCATACATCTTGTTGAAGACCTCGGTAACCGCCTTGGAACAACCATCGTCCATCGTGAAGCGCTCGCGTTCCCAGTCGCATGAAGAACCCATTTTTTTAAGCTGATTGACTATTCTTCCGCCGTATTCCTTTTTCCAGTCCCAGACCTGTTCGAGGAATTTTTCTCTGCCCAGTTCTTCCTTACTTTTGCCTTCCTTACGCAGCTTCTCAACAACCTTCACTTCGGTGGCTATAGCCGCGTGATCCGTTCCCGGAAGCCACATGGCGCAGTAGCCCTGCATTCTCCTCCAGCGGATAAGAATATCCTGAAGAGTATTGTCGAGAGCGTGACCCATATGAAGCTGTCCGGTGATGTTCGGAGGCGGCATAACAATTGTATATGGCTTTTTGCTCCGGTCAATCTCGGTATGGAAATAGCCCTTTTCCATCCAGTTTTTGTAAATTCTTTCTTCCGCCTCCTGCGGTTCGTAGGTTTTAGGCATTTCTCTTGCCATAAGTATCATATCCTTTCCTTTTTATCGGGATAAACGCTTTGTCAAGAACGTCATTGGCAATATCAAAAACAAAAAAGTCCGCCGCAAGCCGGATATATCCGACTCAGGGCGAACATAAAGTCCGTGATACCACCTGAATTTGCAAACCCATAAATTTGCACACTCTGCCGATACGGGAACGCCGCGGACGATCCGATACCGCCTTCTGTGATAACGGTGAAGCTCCGTTGGAATCTACTGAGATTTTTAATCGAAACGTGTCAACAAAAAATCCGTTCAGTCCAAAGCTCCGAGGCTACTTCATTATCTCCTGAATCGAGACTTGCACCAACCGTCTCTTCTCTGACGCAGCCGTCTTTCTCAGACAGCTTACTGACTCGGTGTGATAATTACTACTCCTCATCAAAGCCTTATCCTAATATTTGTGTGCATTATATCACTTATTAAACGGTTTGTCAATATTTTTACAAAAAAAAATCCGGCGAAAAATGAGCATTAAACTCATTAAACCGCCGGATCTCATATATTACTTAGTCACCGCAGGAAGAAATCACTCGGAGTCTGATTCATCGTCAACTATTTTTTCATCGGAATCAAGCACCTGTGTCTCGTTTGTCGTTTCGCTGGCATCGTCCTCAAAATTGTCGTAATCGCCGTCGTCAGTGTCATCGTTGTCATCGCTGTCATCATCTTCCGCAGGTGCCACAGCAGGCAGATCAAAACCGAAAACCGTCTTGAGTTCAGTACCTGTCTTTACAAATCTGTTCATTCTGTAAAGCGTAAAAAGCGCAATCGCAACAGCAACAAGAAGCACGGCCACGCAGACTATCAGCGCGATATCCAAAGGCGACAGAGGTTCACGCACGCCACCAAGCTTAATCGAATTAAGCATCTCATTGACAACCTGAAGATCGTTTTTATCGGGATTGATAACAACCGTCTGGATAATATACTTATACGAGCCGATTACGGTGTAAAGACCGTAAACAACATATTTATTGCCAGTTGAAGTATCCACGTCGGTTTTGGAAATCATAAGATATGTCCTGCCGTTGATCTTTTCAAAGCTGCCCTTTGCGGTAGAATCGCCCTGAGAAACATTCTGAGCGATAAGCTCATCCTGTTGAGCCTTTGTCAGCTTGGAATAATCACCGTAGTAGCTGTCAAGCGGACCGAGCTGTTCCAATCCGGCGTAAATCTGACAGTAGTTTTCATTGTTGTTGTTGAAGTAGAAGAAAACCTTTTCATTGATAAGTGTGCCGCGGTCAAAATCGCTCTTTGCAAATACTTCCGCGGGGCTTTCAACCGTAAGAACATCACCCTTGGGAACGAGCATTTTGAAACCTGCCATATCGACAGTTTCCATATGAAGTTCTTCCTTTTTGAGGTCGCAGCCGGAAACAACCGCGTTTCCGGAATCAGTCAAGGGTTCATCGCCTTCGGTCTCCTCGGCAAATACATTCATACAGAAAATACTTGTCAAAAGTACCAGCACAAAAACAGAGAGTGCGGCAATAAAATGTTTGTTTTTTCTCATTAATTCAACCATCCTTAAAAAATTATTATACTCAAAGCTTATCCACAATTTCTTTAAGATAAGCCTTAAAGCCTTCGCTGACTTCAGGGTGCGTCAAAGCAACGTCAACAGTTGCCTGAAGAATACCGAGCTTATTGCCCATATCGTAACGCTTGCCCACAAAATCAACAGCTGTCAGTCCCTTGGTCTTGGCAAGCTGTGCAAGGGCGTCCGTCAACTGAATTTCATTGCCTGCTCCTGGAGGCGTATTATCGAGTATGTCGAATATTTCAGGAGGACATACGCATCTGCCGAGAATAGTGTAATTGCTGAGAAGATCCTCAACACGCTTGACCTTTTCGACAAGGTCGGTGCATCTGAAAATCCGTGATTCGCCCTCTATAGGCTCCAGTTTAAGAGAACTGCCTCTCATAACGGTTTCTGGCGACATTTCCTTGGTTCCCACAACACCTAAGCCGTATTTTTCATATGCCTCGCAAAGCTGCGCCGTAACAGGCTTTTCGCCTAAAATAACATCATCTCCGAAAAGGATGGCAAATGGTTCGTTTCCAACAAAAGATCTCGCGCAGTTCACAGCGTGACCCAGACCCTTTGTTTCCTTCTGACGGATATAGCATATATTCGCAATCTTCGTCAGAGCGACAATCTGGTCATACGCTTCCTGCCTGCCGGCTGCCAGCAAACGCTCTTCAAGCTCAGGAGCGCGGTCAAAATGGTTTTCTATATCGCCTTTGCCTCTGTTTGTAATAATCAGGATATCTGTAATACCGCTTGCTACCGCTTCTTCAACAATGTACTGAATAGCAGGCTTATCAACTATCGGGAGCATCTCCTTTGGCATTGCCTTGGAAGCCGGCAATACTCTTGTACCGAGACCGGCTGCCGGTATAACTGCTTTGCGAACTTTATTATCCATAAAAAACTTCCTTTCCGGTTTATTTTATTATTATATCACATTTGTAAAAATTTTACAATATATTTTACAAATAATTAAAACAAAAAACCTCTGTTAGAAATATATAATATTGCCATATAGCAAATCAGCATTGAAAGAACGGGCAAAACAGTAATTCCGCCCTTTTCTTCAAGCTCCCTGTTGAATTCATCAGCATCGGCATTTTTCACCGTCATCTGTGAATTTATTCGTTTAACTTTTTTCGCGCAGAATCTCATATAGATACGATTTCCGAAAAGACCGGAGAAAATCATTATTATGAATTCCAAGCCGGAAAGTATAAGTGACAGCATTGAGACCATCGCTATCTGATTTCCCGAAAGACCCTTGACAATACTTGCAAAATAAGCCTGAAAAAGAGATATTATTGTGACCGCAATTATCATAAGAGAGCCGGGAAGATACATTTTACGTGAAATAAACCAGAATCCGTGCATCAGGAAAGCGGAAAAATTAAAGCTTACCGGCATTTTTGCACGGGACATTCTGACAAATCTCGGAATATAGTATATCCACATGTTTCCTACAAACCGTTTGATATCCCCCGCCGGAACTCCATCGAGCTGTTCCGCCGGATCAAAGCTGAACAGCTTGTCAATATCGCTTTCAGAATTGCTTTCATTGTTCTGCGAGAAAGGATCAGCATGTTCATAAATGTAATATCCGCAGTACTCACAATATTTCTCGCTTTTTTTGGTTCTGCGCCCGCAATTAGGACATATGACACGTTCGTCAGAATCCGTTCCCGAAGAATTACTGACATTAACAGGAGGAATATTAGTGTCCCCTATATACATTTTTTCCGGCTGCCATTCGTAACTGTCGGAATGCAGGCTTTCGCATGCGCAATGCCCTGTCTCCTTCCAGCATTCTCTGTGATGGGGCGCTCCGCATTCCGGACATACCACCACATCTGATTTTTCATCAAACGCTTCTCCGCACTTGGCGCAAGACTGCTTCTTAAAATCCTTCATATTCAAAGAGCCGTTCAATTATCTGAACGCCCTGGTTACACCTCGGTTCATAACATAAAAATTATGTTGAATTTTATTATATACCATACCGCTCACATAATCAAGTGAATTTTTTAAATTATTTTACACTCACCTTGCATTTGGCTACAGCGCCGCTTCCTGTTTCTATACAAATCAGGCAGCTTCCGGTTGAAACCGCAGTTATAAGACCGTCGTTCCGCACTGTGGCTACGCTTTCGTCGGTAGAATACCACCTGATTGTATCATTGCTGTCATCAGGACTAACAGTAAATGAGAGCGAATCGTTCTCTCCAGCAAGCAGGAAAAGGCTTGTCTTGTTCAGTCTGACTGATTCCGCTTTCTTCATAATTGTAATCTGATAATCAGCAGTTACGCTTTCACCCGTCACATCATTTGTAAACTTTACGGTAATAACGGCTGTTCCAGCGGATTTTCCCTTTACAACGCCGTTAGAGGTGACCTTGGCAATGTCTTCATTGCTTGAAATCCATTCAATTGAATCCGTCGCGTCGGTCGGAACTACTACAGCTTTCAGCTGTTGAACCTCATTTATATACAGACTGTCCTTTTCAGAAGAAATCTCCACTGATTCCGCCGGCAGTCTCACCTGAACCTGACACTTTGAAATGAGATCACCGCTTGTACGGCAGTTTATTATACATCTTCCGACGCCTACAGCGGTAATATTCCCGTTATCGTCAACAGTCGCGACCTTTTCATCGGTCGAATTCCACACGCACTTATCCGTCGTCTCAGGCGAATAGGAAGGTCTGATTATGGAATTAAGTTTAAAAAGCTCTCCCCTGTTTATCACCAATTTCTTATTGTCGAGATTAAGCTCTTCGGCGCGGACTATAACATTCACGGCGCATTCCGCAGTTAATCCGTCAAGTGTGCTGGCATATATCACAGCGCTGCCAAACGACTTTCCGGTAACCTTGCCTTTGGAATTGACCGACGCAACGCTCGGATCCGACGAGCTCCACGTAACCTTTCGCATTGAATCCTCCGGAGTGAGCGAAACGACAAGATTAAATTGCTTTCCTACATAAACGTTTCTTTTTTCTCTGTCAAGCGAAACGCTTTCAGCAGGCTTTACACATTTCACGGTAATAGTAGACTTCAATCCGCTTGCAGCTATAGCGGTAATATCGCATTTTCCCTGCGAAACGGCGGTAACGGCTCCGTTTTTATCAACCGTGGCTACAGATTCGTCGTCACTTTCCCATTTAATATCGTCAGTCGAATATGTCGGATAAATGTTTTTTCCGATTATAACGCTGCCGCCGACAATAAGCTCGTCTATCGGTGATTCAATATAAAAATCAGACGGTTTTTCCGTAACGGTTATAAGTACGTTGTTTTCACTGCCGTCAGGCATACGGCATGTGATATTTGCCTTACCGCGACAATGAGCCATAACCTTTCCGTCATTTGTCACTGTGGCAACGGACGGATCTGATGAATACCAAAAACGGTTTGAAGCGAATATCGGGTCGATTATCTGACTGAAAATAGAACTAAGTTCTTCGCTCTCACCACAATAGAGTATTTTCGTGTCAGATGTTCTCTCCTTGCTCGTTCCGATAGTGCCGACAGGTATTGTTTCCACCTTTACAGTGCGCGGCTCAAAACCTTCCGCTGATACAGTTACCTCCGCGCTTCCCTGTGAGACTGCCGTGAGTCTGCCTCCGCTGACCTTTACCACCGATTCATCTGAAGATTCCCATGAGATATCCGCCTTTTTCCTTGACAGAAAACTCCCGGTAAGTTTAAAGCTCTTTCCCTCTTCAAGCACTACCCGTTCGGAGCTTACATGAAGCGTATCGCCGTAAGGTACAAACGTCAGGTTCCTATCGGTACAGTATTTTTCCGCACAGCCGCCTTTTGAAGAATAAACCGTAAGATACTCAGTCTTTTTTATTTTTCCGCCGAAAAAATAACTGCCAAGCGCGGCGCTGTCCATGCTTTCCAGACTATCCGGAAGAGATACTGACGAGAGGTCTGTACAGCCCAAAAACGCTGCTTTTCCTATTCTGCTTAGTCCTTCATTAAATACAACGTCAGAAATATCCGCACAGTCAGCGACAGCATAGTCGCTTATTTCAGAAGCGGATTCAGACAGCTTCAGTATTCCTTTATGCCCCTGTGGACAGAGTATCAGCCGCATATTATCCCTGCTGTAAAGACAGCCGCTTTCAGAATAAAAATTCTCATTATCCTCCGCCACATTTATTTTTGAAAGAGATGTACAGCCGATAAACGCCCCGTTTTCAATCCTTTCCAGATTTGTACCAAGCTCCGCTTTTTTCAGTGAAGTACAGCCGTAAAAAGCCAGCGAACAAATTTCGTTCAGACTGTCGATTCTGGGAAGATTATTCAGCGAAACACAGTCTTCAAACGCCGACTTGCCTATTTTGGTTATTGCCGAACCGAAGGTTATCTTTCTAAGGCTCTCACAACCGCGGAATGTTTCCGGTCGGATATCCGCTATATTATCTCCTAAAGTAATGCTTTTAAGTGAATGACAATTTAAAAACGCACCGACTCCAAGCTCGCTTACTCCGGAAATATCGACGCTATCCAAAGCTGTGCAACCCTTGAACGCTGTATCTCCTATCTTTTCAAGCTCTTTTCCGAATGAAACTCTTTCAAGCATTCCGCAATTTTCAAAGGAACTGTCGCCGATACTTCTTAGTGTTGAAGGAAAAGCAGCGGTACGCAAATGAAGACAATTGTAAAATGAAAAGCTGTCTATTTTAACTGTTCCCTCAGGAAAAACGGCTTCCGTCAGCGAAATGCAGCCATAGAACGCTCCCTCGCCCACACTTCTCAACGTAGCGGGAAATTTTACGCTTCTCAATCCAACGCAACCGCTGAACGCGTATTTGCCTATCTCTGTCACTCCATCGGGAATTGTCACCGACGTAATATATTTCCCTCCGCAGAAAGCCTCACGGCTTATGGTTTTTACAGGAATTCCTCCGAGATTTTCGGGTATCACTATATCAATTTCGTCACCGTCATACCTCGTGACAGCTGCATATCTGCTTCCGGATTTGTTTATATAAACCGAATACACCCATTTATTTTCCGTCAGGTTCACCGAATCAACAGTCGAAGAAACTGATTCCTTTTCCGCGCTGACAGCAGGCGCAAAAACGCAAAAACAAAGCGCCACTGTAAGAATTACAAGCATCATAAAACTTATTGTTGCTTTACGAACCTTTTTTCTTAAAAATACATTTATCAAACCGGAACAGATCATAAACACCCTCCGAATTTTTCCGAATAAAAAAATTTTCATTCTGATATGTTTATTATAAGCATTATTTTGAAAAAGTCAACGGAATACACATAAAACTAACATTTATTTGTCAGTTTTTTAAAATTTATATTGTGCCAACAGCGTCAAGCGAACTGTTATAATAAAACGCTTTTAGAATTATTATGATTCGATCATTTAATGTTTTGTTAATATTCCCATAATATAATTATCGCCAAATTATTTTTTAACGGTGATTATGAATGAAGGTAATCGTTTTATCCTGCAATACCGGCGAAGGTCATAACACTGCCGGCAAGGCAATTTACAGCAAATTCCTGCAGCTTGGCGTAGAATGTGATTTTAAGGACACATTATCAATTGCCGGCATGAATGTATCTCGTGCCGTAAACAATTCGTATGTAGGTATAACCACTTCCGTTCCCTCAGCGTTCGGAATGATATATTCTATCGGAAGAACCGTCAGCGATCTCAACACACGTCACCTGCATATCAAATCGCCGGTTTACGCAGCTAATACCCTTTACAGAAAAAAACTCGCCAAATTCATCAGGGACGGCGGATATGACGTAGCTGTAATGCCTCATCTATTTCCCGCGGAATGCCTCACCTCCCTGCGCACGCACGGGCTTCTGGATATTCCGTTTATCTGTGTAGCCACGGATTACGCCTGTATTCCTTTCTGGGAGGAAACAAAGCCCGATTATTTTGTTATTCCTCATCCCGATCTCGCCGAGGATTTTTATTCCAGAAATATACCAAAGGAAATACTGCTGCCGTTCGGCATACCGGTCAGCGACAGGTTCAAAAGCAAAACCGACCGCTCACAAGCCCGTGAACTGCTCGGTTTGCCTGAGGATAAGCCCGTTCTGCTTATGATGTCCGGCAGCATGGGCTTCGGAGGTCTTGAGGGAATGACTCGCGCGATTTACAAAAAATTCGACTGCAATGTCCGGATTATTATTCTCTGCGGTCGCAACGAGTCGATGAGAGCGCATCTTTCAAAAGTTTTTGCCGATATTCCCGGCATTATTTTACAGCCGTTTACCGACAAGGTCGCCCTTTTTATGGACGCTGCCGACATGGTATTCACAAAGCCCGGCGGACTTACATCCACCGAGGCTGCCGTAAAGAACGTGCTTTTAGTTCACACTCCGCCAATTCCGGGCTGTGAGACAATTAACGCCGGATTCTTCTCTTCAAGAGGCATGTCGGTTTGCGCCGGCGAAAACGCAGGTCCCGACGATATTGCACAAACCGCTCTCTCGCTCTGGCTCGATAAAAGCGCGCAGCAAAAAATGCTGAAATCCCAAAGGGACAACATAAACCCTGAATCGGCTGATGATATCTGCAGATTTATCATTGAAAAATATTCAAAATAAATTGACAATACGGCATGACTGTGTTATAATGTCTGCCGCACGGAGGTTCTGTGTGAAAATGCTGAATTATCTTTTCTGGACAGCTGTATCATTTTTTTCCGGAAGCATAATGTACAGTTATCTTATTCCAAAGGTGTTTTATAAAAAGGATATCACAAAACTGAGCAAGGACGGCAATCCAGGCTGCGGAAATGTCTTTACCTGCGTAAGTATTCCATGCGGAATTATTTGTCTGATCTTAGAGCTTGCAAAAGGCGCGGTTCCGATCTGGGCTGCTCTCAGGTTCGTTAGTCCGGACAATCTGATGTTCGCGGGTGTAATGGCGGCTCCCGTGCTTGGTCACGCGTTCAGCCCGATGCTTAGAAATCACGGCGGCAAGGCAATCGCCGTTACTTTCGGCACATATATTGGACTTTGCCCACACTCGGCGGTTCTGTTTCTTCTGGCGATCCCGTTTGTGTTCTTTTCAACGGCGCTCCGCATAAATCCTCATACTCTCAGGGTCATGACAACTTATGTCGTAACTCTTTGCGGAATGCTTTTTATTGAAAAGAAAATTTCACTGATTCTCGGCGCCGCAATTATTACATTCGCGGTCATATACAGGCACATCGGCGATTACATACGCCGTGAAAAACGGCAATACAGCATTTGCTTCTTTTCCGTTAAGCTTTTTGGGCGTGATCCGGAAGAAGCAGAGCTTTCACGCACGGGCAAGGCATAAATTTTTTTAAAGGCGGCACTGATTTATGAACAACACAAACAATACAGGCGGAAAGCTCGGCTTTATTGGAGCCGGCAATATGGCGACCGCAATGATGAGCGGAATTGTATCCGGCGGAATTATAAATGCAAATGATATAATGATGTCGGATATCAGCGAGGAACGCCTTTCCTTTATCAGCGAAAGGTACGGCGTCGGGACAACTTCTGACAACAAGACAATAGCAAAGGAATGCGGCACGCTTATACTTGCCGTAAAGCCTCAGTACTATACTCAGGTAATAACCGAAATCGCTCCATTCGTTACAAACGAACAGATCATTATTACCATTGCGCCCGGACAGACTCTCGCTTCGCTCGCCGAGAGATTCGGCAGCCGTCAGCTGAAAATTATCCGCACAATGCCGAATACTCCCGCTATGGTCGGCGCAGGCATAACGGCTGTAACGCCAAACGAAAACGTCACCATCGAAGAGCTTGAATACGTCCGCAAAATACTCGGTGGGTTCGGAATATCGGAAGTTATAGGCGAAAACCTTATGGACGCGGTAGTATCTGTAAGCGGCAGCTCGCCGGCATACGTCTTTATGTTCATCGAAGCAATGGCAGACGCGGCTGTAGCTGACGGAATGCCAAGGGCTCAGGCATACCGGTTCGCGGCTCAGGCAGTAATGGGAAGCGCAAAAATGGTGCTTGAAACCGGAAAGCACCCCGCCGAACTTAAAGATATGGTTTGTTCACCCGCGGGAACAACCATTGAAGCAGTGCGCGTCCTTGAGGAAAAGGGACTTCGCGGCACGGTTATGGACGCTATGAAAGCCTGTACCGACCGTTCGCGTTCACTCGGAAAATAATATTTTTGGAAAACCGACATGACACATTATAAAATTCCTTTTTCGGATAGTGTGTCATGTTTTTTTATCGCTTAATTGCTAAAAATAGTAAAAGTCATAAATTAACAATATTTTATTTGACATTTTCCCTTGATTATTCTATAATATTATTCTGATATTGCATCGGCGTTTAATACCGAAATAGTTCCTACAGCGTGTGATAATGTAAAATTTACAAAACGTAAAGGATAATGAAAATGGGTCTTTTTGAAATGGAATCAGCAAAATGTCATGGCGACTGTCATGACTGCGGACATTGCGGTATGGAGCTATCCTCGCACGACTGCTCCAAGCTGCACGAGGAATGCGGCGTTTTCGGCATTTATTCATACGATAAGGAAATAACCGTGGCTCCATGCGTCTATCACGGACTTGTCGCTCTCCAGCACAGAGGACAGGAAAGCTGCGGTATTGCCGTTAGCGACATGGGCAAATTCAGCTTTTACAAGGACATGGGACTTGTAAGCGAGGTTTTCAACAAGCAAAAGCTCGATGAGCTTAAAGGACAAATCGCGATAGGTCATGTCAGATATTCGACCGCCGGCGGTTCCGTTGCGGAAAACTGCCAGCCGCTTGTTATGCGCTATGTCAAGGGAACCCTTGGATTTGCTCACAACGGAAACCTTACGAATGCCTATGAGCTTCGCAACGAGCTTGAACAGCGCGGCGCTATATTCCAGACCACCATTGACTCTGAGGTTATCGCTTATCTTGTTGCCCGTGAACGTCCGAATACGCACAAGGTCGAGCTTGCTGTGAGAAGAGCCATGCAGCAGCTCCACGGAGCATATTCTCTGCTTGTAATGAGTCCGCGGAAGCTCATCGCGGCGCGTGACCCAAAGGGATTCCGTCCGCTCTGTATGGGACGTATTGGCAACGACATCGTTTTTGCCAGCGAAACCTGCGCGCTCGACGCGGTTGGCGCGCAGTTCATGCGCGACGTTGACCCGGGAGAAATCATCACCTGCGATGAAAACGGAATACACAGCGACCGCACGCTGTGCAAGGGAACCGCTGCTCACTGCGTTTTTGAATACATATATTTTGCGCGCACAGATTCCGTAATTGACGGCGTTTCGGTCTATGAATCCCGCAGACAGGCGGGAAGACAGCTTGCCAAGCAAAAGCCGGTCAAGGCTGATATTGTCATCGGAGTTCCCGAATCGGGTATCGACGCGGCTATCGGATATGCCGAGGAATCAGGAATCCCCTACGCCAAAGGCATAGTCAAAAACAGCTATATAGGCCGCACATTCATCAAGCCTGACCAGTCGCAGCGCACTAACGCTGTAAGGCTCAAGCTGAATGCTCTTGAATCAATTGTCAGGGGACGCAGAGTCGTAATGTTAGACGACTCTATCGTTCGCGGAACCACCATGCAGCGTATAGTAAATATGCTGCGTGAAGCCGGCGCAAGCGAAGTACATGTCAGAATCAGCTCGCCCGCTTTCCGGAATCCATGCTTCTACGGCGTGGATATTCCGTCAAGGGATGACCTTATCGCCAATCAGCATACGATAGAGGAAATAGCGAAGATTATCGAAGCCGATTCGCTTGACTTTCTCGATCTTGACTCGATAGTCAAGCTCACATGCGGCAAGAATCTGTCTTTGTGTACAGCGTGCTTCGACGGGCGCTATCCTGACGGAATTACTTCCCATCACATGAACAAGGAAGACGAAATTCTTTAATCTTTATCTGAAAACTATTAGAAAAAGGACTGAATCAATATGAAGGATATCTATGAAACACCGCTCGGTTCGCGCTACGCCAGCAAGGAAATGCAGTATCTTTTCTCCCCCGACATGAAGTTCCGGACATGGCGCAGGCTTTGGATAGCCCTTGCTGAGACAGAACAGGAGCTTGGTCTGGATATTACAGACGAACAGATAGCCGAATTAAAGGAGAACGCGGAAAACATTAACTACGAGGTTGCACAGGAACGTGAAAAGATTGTGCGTCACGACGTCATGAGTCACGTATACGCCTACGGTCAGCAATGCCCGAAGGCAGCCGGAATTATTCACCTCGGCGCCACCTCCTGCTACGTCGGCGACAATACGGACATTATCGTGATGAATGAGGCTATGAAGCTCATTCGCAAAAAGCTGGTAAACGTTATCTCCGAGCTTGCAAAATTTGCCGATCAATATAAGGACCTCCCCACGCTCGCTTTTACGCATTTTCAGCCCGCACAGCCAACAACTGTAGGCAAGCGCGCCGCTCTCTGGATTCAGGATCTTCTGATGGATCTTGAGGATATTCAGTACATAATAGACGGCGCAAAGCTCCTCGGCTGCAAAGGTACAACCGGCACTCAGGCGAGCTTCCTTGAGCTTTTTGACGGAGATCACGCCAAGTGCAGGGAGCTTGACAGACGTATCGCGGAAAAGATGGGTTATACGGGCTGCTTCGCCGTTTCAGGTCAGACCTACAGCCGCAAGCTTGACAGCCGCGTCCTGAATGTTCTTTCGGGAATAGCTCAGTCGGCGACAAAATTCTCAAACGATATCCGTCTTCTCCAGCATCTCAAGGAAATAGAGGAGCCTTTTGAAAAGGGTCAGATAGGCTCGTCCGCTATGGCATACAAGCGCAATCCAATGCGCAGCGAGAGAATAGCCTCACTCGCAAGGTATGTTATGGTTGACGCGCTCAATCCCGCCATCACCACCGCTACCCAGTGGTTCGAGAGAACCCTCGACGACAGCGCGAACAAGCGCATATCCGTTCCTGAGGCATTCCTCGCTGTTGACGGAATTCTCAGCCTTTATCTCAATGTGGTTGACGGTCTTGTGGTTTATCCCAAGGTAATCAATCAGCGTCTTATGAAAGAGCTTCCGTTTATGGCTACTGAAAATATAATGATGGACGCTGTAAAACGCGGCGGCAACCGTCAGGAACTTCACGAGCGTATCAGAATTCATTCTATGGAGGCGGGCAGACAGGTCAAGGTCGAGGGAATGGAAAACGACCTTCTCGAAAGAATTGCCGCTGATGAGACATTCGGCGTTACACTCGACGAGCTAAAAAATATTCTTGATCCCGCAAAATACGTGGGCAGAAGTCCCGAGCAGGTCACAGAATTTCTCTCCGAATGCGTCAACCCAATTCTGGAACAATACAAGGACGAACTCGGCGTAACTGTTGAAATAAATGTATGAACAAACTTGCGCTGTTTTCCAGTGTGTGCCAAAATAGTTTATAATTAATTCAATAAAAGTTGATTGTTTTTTCTGATTCATATGATATGATTTATTTTTCAATATGGAGGAATTAGAATGGTATGCCCTTTCTGTGGAGAAACAAATGATAACGATTCGCTCTTTTGCGTTTCCTGCGGATGCAAGCTTGAAGATTTTGCCTCGGAAGCTGTAGATGATACTAAATCGCTTGATGAATTTGCTTCCGGCGAAGCTGTATATGACACGAATTTGCTTGATCAAACGGTTGACTCTGAAGCTGATTATGACGCTACAACTGTTCTTGATGAGAACAAGGAATATCTCTCTGATGACGGCGACTCTTCAGAAAAATCAGAGTTGTCTGATAATATTGAGCCCACTGAATTGTTGACGGACGAGTCTGAGATTTCTGATATTGCTGAAGAAAATTTTCAGGATGAATCTCCCGCAACACAGGAACCCGTTCCTGTATCAAAAGCGGCTGTCTCAGGCAGCTTCTCCTCCGGAAACGCAAGAATGTCGCTGGCTGTTATTATGCTCTCAGCCGCGTTGCTCGCAATTACCGGTTTTCTATTCATAGACAAATTACTCGCCAATATTTCATCGGATAAGCCCGCGACTACTATCAGGATCATCTCACAGTCCGAGGATATCAAGGTCAAGGCTGAAACT
Source organism: uncultured Eubacteriales bacterium (assembly GCA_900316455.1). Taxonomy (GTDB): domain Bacteria; phylum Bacillota; class Clostridia; order Oscillospirales; family Acutalibacteraceae; genus RUG762. Next base: position 6,456 of record ONCX01000006.1, on the reverse strand, counting down.
AACACAGAATTCTTTGTTGACGCTGACGGTACGAATCTGTCATATCAATGGTACGTAAGAAAAAACGGCGAACAGATGTGGCATGTCTGGAAAAATCATAATGATTGCAAAACCTCCGGAAAGGCTAATGAGAGCTGGGACGGAATGCAGGTCTATTGTATGATTACAGATAACAACCGCACCTCCGTGGCATCAGAAATCATCACAATCAGCATAGAAAAATAGCATATCTGCGGCACCGCAAGATGATTCGTCGTATTGCGGTGCGTGTTTTATATTTTATTAATAGAAAATACAAATTCATATGCTATTTTATAATGTATATTATTTTATAATTGTTTATTTGGGAAGATATTTTTTGGGGGAACAATATGTACAAATTAGAAAAAAAATTAATAAGAACGTTATCATGCATTATATTTGCATCAGCACTTTTGGCTGGATTATGGTTTATATTATTTGTAGAAAAGACATCAGATGAAGTCAATCCGCTTACGGTTTCGGATATGGATTTAATCACTGAGTCTGATTTTAGTTCAGAAATCGAACCTTCTGTTGATGAATCTGTTCCTGTTGAGGAAACGGCTATTCAAAATTATGTAATAATCTCAAAGAAAACATCACTTCTCTCCAAGGCAAATAAGGACTCTGAAAAGATTTCACAGCTCAAAAATGGAGAAGAAGCCGTTTATCTGAGTGAAACAAAAAATTATTACCAGATAAAATGCTCAAATCAAAAAATAGGCTGGGTCCTTAAAAGTGAAAGCGAACTGATTGAAAAAGAGGTTTTTGTAAAACATATTCCCAAAAAGCCGTCACAATTTCCATATTCCATGGCGGATACCAAGGAGGGAAACGATCTTTGCTCTATTTTAGATAAGTACGGTACTGTCGGCGCGTCGATTGCCGTTATCAAAAACGGCGAGGTGGCGTATAATTACGAATACGGATATGCAAACAAAGAGGACATCAAAAACCCGAAGAAGGTTACGGAAAATACTAAATTCCGTATTGCGTCGGTTTCTAAGGTGTTCACAGCCATGCTCGCTATGGCTGAAACCGACGACGGAATGCTTGATCTTGACGGTAAGCTTTCTGATCTTTTCAAATTTAATTTCTTTAATCCCAAATATCCAAATACTCCTGTAACAATGCGTATGCTTCTTACCCATACCGCCGGACTTTCGGGAAAGGACGGTCTGTATTCCAAATATATCAGCGAGGCTGTCATCTGCCCTGACTATTATTTTTACAAGCCGGGTAACGGGTTCTACTACTCAAACCTTGGAATGGGACTTGCAGGAGCCGTTGTGGAAAAAGCTTCAAATCAGACTATTTCTCAGTATGCACGCGACAGATTCTTTGAGCCGATGGGTATTGACGCCTCTTATGACGCAACCTATCTGTCTGACAAATCGCTTGTAGCAGATTGCTATTTTAACGGCAGGCATAAGCGTTCAAACGAAAAGCTGACCCAGCCTCAGGAAAGAAAAAAGGGCAAGCCGGGAGAGGTTTATCATCTCGGTCAGGGGGGACTTCTGATAAGCGCGATAGATCTCGCAAGGGTTTCAACCATTCTTATCAACGACGGACAATATCAAGGCAAACAGTATCTTTCTCACGAGGCTGTAGAGCAAATGATGAGCGTACATCCTGTGAATACAAAAAGTCCCTACAAACAGTGCATAGGAATCCGCAAGTTTACTAACCTGATCGAAGGGCGTGACATGTATTATCATACAGGAAATTATTACGGAATATATGCGCTGCTGGCAATAGATCCCACTGACAAAAGCGGAGTGGTAATTATTACATCCGGTGCAAACGCTGCCAGAGATGACAATACAATATTCAACGTTTGCAACGACGTGATGAATTACTGTTATGAAAACATTATATGATTTCCTTATGGAAACATTCTCGCGCAGCGGAATCTACGACTGAGCCTTTATTAAGCGTATCTTCCCCCTATTAATTTATATAATACAGACAATGAACGGAGGAAATCATAATGATAAAAATTAATAATTCAACTGTCAGGATTATTTCCGCCGTGGCAATCGCCATTGTATTGACAGCATCAGGACTCATAACTTTTTTTAATGAAGAAAGCACTTTCGATAACGACAGCGATACCGAATATGAAATTCCTGCCGATGACCGACGTGACACGGTTCAATCAGATACTTCTTTTCCGGACGTTTCCTATCCGGACACCTCTGTTTCCTCTTCCGACGCCTCAAAGAACGCCACTGTTTCAGCCTCTGACCTTCCGGTTAATTCTGATGTTCAGGAGGAGCCTGACGTTCCGGCTGAGGAGAAAATCAAGATAAAAATAGTCAAAATCAAAACCACAGCAAACCTTCGGGCCGGTAAGAGTACAAATTCTGAAAAAATAGCCACCTTGGTAAAAGGAACGGAATGGGAATTCATAAAAGAAAGCGGTTCTCGTTATCAGATTAAATATTCAGGTAAAAAAACCGGCTGGATACCAATATCATGCGCCGATCTGATTGAAAAAGAAATAACAATAAAGCATATCGGTAAATACATATCGGGCGACCCTTTGAATCTCAAGGGAACAAAGGAAGGGGACGATGTTGCCCAGTTCCTCAAAAATTACGGAACCATGGGCGGATCTGTCGCCGTTATTCAGAACGGTCAGGTCGCGTATCATTATGAGTACGGCTACGCCAACAGCGAAAAAAAGGTCAAAGTCGCGGAAAACACAAAATTCCGTATTGCCTCGGTAACAAAGGTTTTCACATCTATGCTTGCTATGTCGGAGGTCGATGACGGTAAACTCGATCTCGACAAGAGCCTCACGGAAATCATGGGATTTAAGTTTTATAACCCGTCGTATTCAAAAACGCCTGTCACAACACGTATGCTGCTCACTCATTCCTCAGGCATAAAAGACAATGACGATATGTTCAATCTTAAAATTCAAAACGTTACCCACAACAGCAACTACTATTGTTCCATGCCCGGTACAGGCTTTGCGTACACCAATCTCGGTATGGGACTTGCTGGCGCTGTTGTAGAAAAGGTTTCAGACCAGACGATATCGCAATACGCTAAGGACAAGTTTTTCGAGCCTATGGGAATCGACGCTTCTTACGACGCAAAATACCTTTCCGACACCAAGCTTGTCGCGGATTGCTATTCCGGAAAAAACATAGATTGCAGCAACAAATACCTCTGCCGTTCACAGGAAAAGGGCAAGCCCGGACAGACATTCCATCTCGGTCAGGGCGGATTGCTTATCAGTGCGGAAGACCTTGCCTCTGTTTTCACAATTCTTTTAAATGACGGACAATACAACGGTAAGCAGTACTTATCAGAGAATTCAGTAAAGGAAATGTTTACTGTTCAGCCAGTAAATACAAAAAAGAATTTTGAACAGTGCATAGGTCTCCGCAAATCAAAGAATATTCTTAAAAACAGGGAAATGTATTTCCACAACGGAGCCGCGTACGGCATTTTCTCCTTAATGGCGATAGACCCATCCGACAAAAGCGGAGTGATTGTTATAACCTCCGGCGCAACTACGCCGAGATTAAAAAACAACCTGTTCGCAGTGTGTGACGATATCCTCAACTACAGCTACGAATATCTTATAAGATAATCTTTCAAAAAACCGTTTGTACATAAGCATTTAAAATGCCGCGTACAAACGGTTTTAATATTAGTATATTATCAGCTTTGAAACCATATCCGCTCCGCAGGGCTGAATTTCCGGCGTCATAATCCCCCACATGTCGTCGGCATGACATTCAAGAAGATAATGATTGAGCCCCGCCTGATTCAATGAAAGGGCATGCTTATACGACGAGATTACAGGCAGCTTTGACTTTGCCTGTGAAAGCAGCTTCTTCCCTCTGTCATTCATACCTAAAATGCGGATATATTCAGGCGCGTCCGCATGCTCACGGCGTATTCCCAAAAAAGCCGAAAGTATTATCCTGCGAATGCGTGCGTGACTGTATCTCTTAGATTTGACCGAATCATACAGCTCCCCAAGCGAACATGTTTTACGGATACAATCATATATTCTGTTTTCCAGCCCCTCTGATATATCCGGAAGCCGCGCAAGCTGCTCACGGGTCATCGAACGCAGACGTGAGAGTATTGCCCTTTCACAGCGATTGATTTCAGCGGGTGCCTTCCCGCCTTTTATGTCCTCTTTAAGCTCGCGGAATGAATAATCAGGTATGTATCTCCCTGCTTCGACAAGCTGTCCGCCTGTAATCATTTGTCTGACGGCTGTCGCGGAGGCAATATCGCCTGAGATATCCTCGGAATCATGAGCTGCCCCCTCACGCGGAATCCCCACCGGAATAATTCCGGAATTCAACCGTCCCAATGCGCGTATATATTCAACGGCAAGAATATTGTTCGGCATGCATATTATTCCCGCCACATCGTCTCCGTAAACGGTTCTTACAGCCTCGGTTCTCGCCGCAGCAAAAGACATGCCGTCTCCGAGAAACCTGTCAAGCTCAGGCTTGAGCGATTTATTATCCGCCGCGTCCGCAGCTGCTTTTAGCTCTTCCACACTCCCGCACTCCATACCGAAGCTGATATAATCTACACACCCCAGCGCTTCCGCAATGCGAACGCCTCCGTCAGCGAATTTCTCAGCTCCCGACATCGCAAACGGCAGCGGCAGTTCAAGCACAAGATCCGCGCCTCCCTCTATTGCCATGCGAGTGCGGCTGAATTTATCCGTAATGGCACAGTCCCCGCGCTGCACAAAATTCCCGCTCATAATTACGACAATGTTTTCGGCTCCACAAAGCTCTTTTGTTCGTTCAATATGAAGCTTATGTCCGTTATGGAACGGGTTGTACTCGGCAATTATTGCCGCGGTTGTTCCGTTTTTAATCGAATTAATCAAAAAAATCCTCTTCCTTTGGTAAATTTTTTTCTGAGTTTTTTCAATTTGCCTTGAAATTTCTTTTATTATGTTATATTATATAATCAGGAATATGCAAATTCAATTGTTTTTTCGCAGTATTCTACCATTCTACCATTTTTTCATGACAGGAGATAATACCAATGAAAGTTCTTGTTATCAATGCAGGCAGTTCCTCGCTCAAATATCAGCTCATTGATATGGACAACGAGTCTGTCATCGCAAAGGGTCTTTGCGAAAGAATCGGCATGGACGGCAGCAAGCTCACACACAAGGTCAACGGCGAGTCCTATGTGACCGAAGTTGCCATGCCAACCCACACAGAGGCATTCAACGCGGTCAAGGAAGCTCTCACCTCCGGCGACGGCAAGGTCGTGGACGATCTCAGCGAGATTACCGCGCTCGGTCACAGAGTGGTGCAGGGTGGCGCGCTCTTCAAGGACAGCTGCCTTATCACTGATGAAGTAATCGAAGGCATTCGCGATCTCAGTCCGCTCGCTCCGCTGCACAATCCCGCACATATTCAGGGCATTGAAGCCGCGATTGACGTATTTGGCAAGGACGTACCCCAGGTCGCTGTTTTCGACACGTCATTCCATTCCACAATGCCCGCAAAGGCATATACATTCGGCATCCCTTATGAGTATTACGAGAAGTATGGCATTCGCCGCTACGGATTCCACGGCACAAGCCACAGATACGTAACAGGCAGATGTCTTGAACTGCTCGGCAAGGCTGAAAATCCTGAGGGAACACGCATTATCAACTGCCACCTCGGCAACGGCTCTTCCATCTCCGCTGTCAAGGACGGCAAGGTAATAGACACCTCGATGGGTCTGACTCCTCTCGACGGCTTTATCATGGGCACTCGTTCCGGCTCGCTCGATCCTTCCGTCGTCACCTTCATCATGGAAAAGGAAGGTCTCACTCCCGCCGAGATGGATAACATTCTCAACAAGAAGTCCGGTATGCTCGGTCTTTCCGGCATTTCCAGCGACGACCGCGACGTCACCGCCGCCGCCAAGGAAGGCAACGAAAGAGCTATTCTCACCCATCAGATTCTCGAATATCAGATAGCCAAATTCATCGGCAGCTATTATGTGGCTCTCGGCGGTATGGATGCTCTTGTATTTACAGCCGGTATCGGAGAGAATCAGACGGTTCACCGCTCCAGAATCTGCCGTTATCTCGAATGCTTCGGCGTGGAGCTTGACGAAGAGGTCAACGCATCCATTCACGGCAAGGAATGCGAGATCTCCACTCCCGAAAGCAAGGTCAGAGTCTTTGTCATTCCCACCGATGAGGAAATGGTTATCGCAAGAGACACCAAGTCGATCGTGGAAGGCTTGAGCAAGTAATTAATTTATACTGTATTTCTTTCACTACACATTCAAAAGCGCGTATGGGTCATTGCAGATCCATACGCGCTTTTTTATTTTATCCGAATGTGACGGTCGCTGTTCCGGAAGAAAGGGTGTTGCCGTCCGCGTCGGTCAGGAGACAATAGAGCTGAATGCCGTTCCATGTGGAATTGACGG
>ONCX01000031.1 GCA_900316455.1 uncultured Eubacteriales bacterium | reverse complement strand
CTTTGCCTGATGCCATAGATACCGCTTTCTCTGCCGTTGCTCCTTCTGATTGTATCGGCTGGTTTAAATCTTGTTTCGTGTCTTGCTGATTTGTTGGATCGCTATAATAAGTCAGACGTGATAGCGTTATGCTCTTAACGCCGTTTACGCCCGCATAGAGTTTGCCGTCCTCAGTCAGTTAACGTGACTGAGGACGGCGTTTAAATTTTTATAGATAAAATCTAATTTGCAAAAAGTCCGCGGAGAAGCTCATTAAAAGCAGCGCCGAATGTTACCTTTTCCGAAGCCCTGTCGGAACAGACGTCGTATTCGGAAATAGTCTCGCCGTCAAGCACGAGCCTGACGACGCCTATCGGCTGACCGATTTCAACCGGCGCTTCTATGGATTCAGGAAGTTCCACCACGGCTTTTATCTCCTTGCCCTTGCCTTTATCGGTCAGAATTCTGCCTGAGATATCAGCGTATGCGCCTATTGTCTTTTCGATTCCGCCTGTAACGGGAATTTCCGGCAGTTCGACCTCGATTTGTGAAACGTCTGTAAGCTCGCATCTGGAAAAGCCGTAATCGAGCAGCTTCCTCGCGTCGGCAAACCGGCTCTTGCTGTCGGGCGCGCCTAAGATGACGGCGATCATGGTCATTCCGTCGCGTCTGGCGGCAGCCGAGATACAGCAGCCCGCCTTGCTTGTCGTACCGGTTTTGAGTCCGATAGCGCCGTTGTAATGTTTTATAAGCTTGTTTGTATTGGTGAGCTGGAGCTTTCCGTCGCGCAGGGTATCCATCCATATTGTAGTATAACCAAGCACATTTTCGTGTTCAAGAAGCGCAGCCGATGCAATGGCGATATCTTTAGCGGAGGTGACGTGTCCCTCCGCGTCGAGTCCTGTGCAATTGCAGTAGAATGTGTCAGTCATACCAAGCTCCTCGGCGCGTGCGTTCATCATAGATACAAACGCCTCGTTGGAGCCGGCGATGTGTTCGCCGAGCGCAACGCACGCGTCATTAGCCGAACCCACGAAAGCTGCCTTGATAAGCTCATGCACTGTCATTGTTTCCCCTGGTTCCAGCCATATCTGCGAGCCGCCCATCGAAGCCGCGTATTCGCTGCATGTCACTGATTCCTCCATGGTTATTTTTCCCGAATCGAGCGATTCAAACACCAGAAGCATTGTCATGATTTTGGTGATGGAAGCCTCTGGAAGCTGCTGATTTTCGTTGACAGAATAAATTATCCTGCCGGTTTCCGAATTCATCAGGACGGCGGCTTTTGCGGTAAGACCAAGTGAATCGGCGGGCTGCTCAGGACTGCTTTTTGACGCTGTGTTGCTTTCGTCCGGAGCGGCGGTTGCCGTTAAAGGCGGATAACAGACAATCGCGGCAAGGAGTCCAATTGCAATCGCTAACGAGGCAAGCTTCTTTTTTGAAATCATTTTTTTAATTTTCTTAAACATTTTCTTCATTTTGTCCATCATTTTCATCTTACAGAAACCTTCCCTTTCAATTGATGTATGAAAAAAACCTTCATCATATTTTATGCGTTCGGCGACAGTTTTAGACAGAATCGTTAAAATGAATGATTTCCAATTATTTCAATCTCATTTTTAAAACATTTTCGAGAAATATTCAGGATATCAGTTGCAATTTTGCGAAGACGGGTGTATAATTACATGGTAGAAGAGAATATTGTAAGGCACTGAAAAATGTGGTATAATAATATTGTTACGCAATCAGGAATAATACGTGTGGAAAGGGAGCGCATAAAATGGATAAATTCAAGCTGGTGTCGGATTACAAGCCGACGGGCGACCAGCCGGAGGCGATAGCCGCGCTGGTGGAGGGACTCAGAAAGGGATATCATGAACAGGCGCTTCTTGGCGTAACTGGCAGCGGAAAGACATTCACAATGGCAAACGTCATCGCGCAGATGAACAGACCGACGCTCGTTCTGGCGCATAACAAGGTGCTTGCGGCGCAGCTCTGCAATGAGTTCCGCGAATTTTTCCCCGAAAACGCGGTGGAATTCTTTGTGAGCTATTACGACTACTATCAGCCTGAATCCTACATTCCCACGACTGACACATATATTGAAAAGGATTCCTCCGTCAACGACGAGATAGACCGTCTGAGACACAGCGCAACCTCGGCGCTTTCGGAAAGGCGTGACGTGATAATCGTCGCCTCGGTCTCATGCATATACAGTATGGGCGACCCGATAGACTACCGCAACATGGTGCTTTCGCTGCGTCCCGGAATGGAGAAGAGCCGCGACGACGTGATAAAGAAGCTTGCGGAAATCCAGTACAGCCGCAACGACATTGAATTTGCCCGCAACACATTCCGCGTGCGTGGGGACGTTGTGGAGGTATTCACATCGTATTCAAAGGAAACCGTGATACGCATTGAATTTTTCGGCGACGAGATAGACCGCATTTCAGAGATAAATTATGTGACCGGCGAGCTGAAGGGAATCCTCAGCCATATAGCCATTTATCCCGCGTCGCACTACATTGTGCCGGAGGAAAAGATGGGCAGGGCGATGGACGAGATCAAGGACGAGCTTCGGGAGCGCATTCAGTATTTCAAAAAAAACAACAAGCTCATAGAGGCGCAGCGCATAGAACAGCGAGTCAGCTACGACATGGAAATGCTGATGGAGGTGGGTTTCTGCCCGGGTATAGAGAATTATTCACGGGTGTTGTCCGGAAGACCCGCGGGAACGCCGCCGTTCACGCTCATCAATTACTTTCCGGAGGACTTTCTGCTCTTTGTGGACGAATCGCACGTCAGCCTGCCGCAGGTGCGGGCTATGTACGCAGGCGACCACGCCCGAAAGAAGAACCTCATCGACTACGGCTTCCGCCTGCCCTCGGCATACGATAACCGACCGCTGATGTTCGATGAATTCTATTCGCTTATCAATCAGGCAATTTATATCAGCGCCACACCCGGTCCGTTTGAAAAGGAACACAGTGAGCAGATAGTGGAGCAGGTCATACGTCCCACAGGACTTGTGGATCCGGAAATTTCCGTTCGTCCTACAGAGGGACAGATCGACGACCTGATTTCGGAGATAAACACCCGCGCCAAAAAGGGCTTCCGCACTCTTGTCACGACGCTCACAAAGAAGATGGCAGAGGATCTCACAGACTACATGGATTCTCTTGGAATGCGTGTGCGCTACCTTCATCACGACATCGACACTGTGGAACGCATGGAGATAATACGCGACCTGCGGCTCGGTGAATTCGACACGCTGATCGGAATAAACCTGCTGCGCGAGGGTCTGGACATTCCGGAGGTTTCGCTTGTGGCGATACTCGACGCGGACAAGGAGGGCTTTCTGAGAAGCGAAACGTCGCTTATCCAGACAATCGGCAGAGCCGCGCGCAACGCGGAGGGAAAGGTCATAATGTACGCCGACAGCGTGACGCCTTCGATGGAACGCGCCATCACGGAGACCCAGCGCCGCCGCGACATTCAGATGAAGTACAATGCCGAGCACGGCGTCACACCCAAGACCATCATCAAGAAGGTCGCCGACGTGATAGAAATTACACAGCACGGCGAGGACGGCAAGCGGGAGAAATCCGGCAAGAAATTGACAAAGTCCGAGCGCGAGCACCTGATCAACGAACTCACCAAACAGATGAAACAGGCGGCAAAGCTGCTCGACTTTGAGCAGGCGGCATACCTGCGCGACAGGATCAAGGAATTGCAGGGGAACAAGTAATAGCCCATTCAGGAGGAACCATACAAACATGGCAATGGACAAAATAATCGTGCGCGGCGCACAGGAAAATAATTTAAAAAACATCGACGTGGAATTCCCGCGTGACAAAATGGTGGTATTCACCGGACTTTCCGGCTCCGGCAAAAGCTCGCTTGCCTTCGACACCATCTTCGCCGAGGGACAGCGGCGGTATATGGAGTCGCTCTCGTCCTACGCGAGAATGTTCATGGGGCAGATGAGCAAGCCGGAAGTGGATTCAATCGAGGGACTTTCTCCGGCAATCTCCATCGACCAGAAAACCACCTCAAAAAATCCCCGTTCCACAGTGGGAACGGTCACGGAAATCTATGATTATCTTCGTCTGCTCTATGCGCACATAGGAATTCCGCACTGCCCTGTCTGCGGGCGCGAGATACAGCAGCAGACAATAGATCAGATAGTTGACCGCGTATTGGCAATGGAGCAGGGAACAAAAATACAGGTAATGGCTCCGATTATCAAGGCGAAAAAAGGCACTCACGCGAAGGAGCTTGACAGCGTGCGCAAATCCGGATTTGTGCGAGTGAGAATCGACGGCAATATCTACGATTTATCGGAAGAGATCAATTTGGAAAAGAATATACGTCATAATATTGACGTAGTTGTTGACAGACTCGTGATAAAGCCTGAGATACGCAGCCGTCTTGCCGATTCGTTGGAAACCGCCTCAAAGCTTACCGGCGGAATTTCGCTTGTGAGCGTCGTCGGAGGAGAGGACATTCTGTTCTCACAGAATTACGCCTGCCCCGAACACGGAATCAGCATGGAGGAGCTTACTCCGCGAATGTTTTCATTCAACAGCCCGCAGGGCGCGTGCGAACACTGCACGGGTCTGGGAATATTTATGAAGATAAATCCCGAGCTTGTCATTCCCGACCGTTCGCTTTCGCTCCGAAAGGGCGCGGTCAGGGCTTCCGGCTGGTACTCCACGGACGAAAATTCCATAGCGATGATGTACTTCAAGGGGCTGGGGAAAGAATACGGCTTCACGCTCGACACGCCGATAAATAAAATGAGCGATGAAGCGGTGAACGCGATTCTCTATGGAACCGGCGAGAAGCAGCTTGAATTTACAAGAATAAGCGCTATGGGGCGCAGCAAATTCATGGGGAAATTCGAGGGCGTTATCAATAATCTTGAACGCCGTTATTCTGAGACACAAAGCACATGGTCAAAGAACGACATCGAACCGCTCATGACCGAAGTTCCCTGTGATTTCTGCCACGGCGACCGCCTGAAGCCGGAAATTCTCTCGGTCACTGTCGGCGGGCTGAATATTGCTGAATTCTGCAAGCTGTCGGTCACGGAGGCGCTTGAATTTCTCGATAAACTTGACCTCACCGAACACGAGCATTTCATAGCCGACCGCATTCTGAAAGAAGTGCGTCTGCGGCTGGGCTTCCTTAACAACGTCGGATTGGAATACCTGACGCTCTCCCGCTCTTCGGGAACTCTTTCCGGCGGAGAGAGCCAGAGAATCCGTTTAGCGACGCAGATAGGCTCCTTTCTGACGGGAGTGGTGTATATTCTCGACGAACCGAGCATAGGACTTCACCAGCGTGACAACGACAAGCTGCTCGCAACCCTGCAAAGGCTGCGCGACCTCGGCAATACGCTGATTGTGGTGGAGCACGACGAGGACACTATACGTGCGGCGGACTACGTTGTGGATATCGGTCCTGGCGCCGGAATACACGGCGGCGAGGTTGTGTATTCCGGTACGGTTGACGGACTGATGAAATGTGAGAATTCAGTAACCGGACAGTATCTCAGCGGCATAAGAAAAATACCGGTTCCGGAAAAACGCAGGCAGGGAAACGGAAACTGGCTGACTGTTAAGGGCGCCGCCGAGAACAATTTAAAGCACATAGACGTGTCAATTCCATTGGGAACATTCACCTGTATTACGGGCGTTTCGGGTTCCGGAAAAAGCTCGCTTGTCAACGAGATAATATATAAGCGTCTTGCCTGTGAACTTAACCGCGCCAAAATAATCTGGGGAAAGCATGACGCGATTGAGGGAGTCGGATTTCTTGACAAGATCGTTGAGATAAGCCAGTCGCCTATAGGCAGGACACCGCGCTCCAATCCCGCGACATATACGGGAGTATTCACGGATATACGCGACCTCTTTGCCAACCTGCAGGAATCGAGAATCCGCGGATTTGACGCGGGACGCTTTTCATTCAACAAGAAAGGCGGACGCTGCGAGGCATGCGAGGGCGACGGCATAATTCAGATAGAAATGCACTTCCTGCCGGACGTTTATGTTCCCTGCGAGGTGTGCAAGGGCAAGCGCTATAACCGCGAGACGCTTGAGGTGAAATACAAAGGCAAGAGCATTGCCGATGTGCTTGACATGACTGTGGAGGACGGCGTTTCATTCTTTGAAAATCATCCGAAGATAGTCCGCAAGCTGAAAACGCTTTATGATGTGGGACTGGGATATATTAAAATAGGTCAGCCGGCGACGACACTCTCCGGCGGTGAAGCGCAGCGCGTCAAGCTTGCGACGGAGCTTTCCAAGAGGGCGACGGGCAGGACGATTTTCGTTCTCGACGAGCCGACCACAGGACTTCACACAGCCGACGTTCACAGGCTCATAGAGGTATTGCAGACGCTTGTTGACGGGGGGAATACCGTGCTTGTCATAGAACACAATCTCGATATAATCAAAACCGCGGATTATATTATAGACCTTGGACCAGAGGGCGGCAGCCGGGGCGGAACTGTCGTAACCTGCGGTACTCCGGAACAGGTTGCGGAATGTCAGTCGTCATATACAGGACACTATCTCAAGACGCTGCTGACTCAGGGTTAAATGAATATTAATAAGGTGAAAAAATGTCAAAGAATAAAGAAATCAAGACAAATGCCATGCGTATTCTCGACGGCATGAAAATTGAATACGAAGCAAAAACATATGAATGTAAGGATTTTGTGGACGGCTTGCAGATAGCCGACCTTCTCGGACTGCCGCATGATATTGTATACAAGACGCTTGTGGCTCAAGGGGCGAGCAGGCAGTATTATGTATATGTGATACCTGTAGAGTCGGAGCTTGACCTGAAAAAAGCGGCAAAATCTGTTGGTGAAAAGTCTGTTTCCATGCTCCATGTAAAAGATATAAACGCTGTTACCGGATATATTCGCGGCGGCTGCACCGCAATCGGAATGAAGAAGCAGTATGTGACACGGATTGACAATTCCGCCCGCGAACTGGAGCAAATGGTAGTGAGCGGAGGCAGACTTGGCGTTCAGCTCAGATTGTCTCCGGCGGATTTGCAAAAAGCCTGCCTTGGGGAATTTGACGATATTATAAAATAGTGACAAAATATATTATAAAAACAACCCGACAGGAATGACTAAGACCTGTCGGGTTGATATTTTTCTAATTAAAAAAATCAAATTGTTATTTCTGGGAGTTATATCTGTTAAGCCACGCTTCGGCAAGCTCAAGTGAATCTGCAAAGGAGGCTCTCTCAATGGTTTTGACTATCTTGCCTCTGCCCTTGATATCGGGATCAGTAAACAAAAGCTGTATCTCGAACTTTGAGCCGACGTCAACATTATTGACCTTTTTTGTAGCAAGCTCCCTGATGAAAACGATGTATTTGTCAATCATGCTGCCGTAATACATTTCACTGCCGCAGCGAACCAGCGGACGTCCTTTGTAATTCAGGTAGTTATTTTCCATTATAATCAAATCCTCCGAATAAAATAATAAAACAAGCCAAAAACGGCGGCTCTTTCATCACAAAAAAGCCGCCGTCAGTCTCTTGAAACCGTATTATTCATCATCAAGATATGACCTGACTAATTCACTGAGCAAATCATCCCTGTCAATCTTGCGGATAATACTGCGGGCATTCGCGTGCGTTGTGATATAAGTCGGATCCTCCGAGAGAAGATAGCCGACGATCTGATTCACAGGGTTATACCCCTTTTCTTTAAGCGCGTTATAAACAATCTTGAGCAGAGTTTTCATTTCCTCCGCATGATCCTGTTCGATGGAAAAAGTCATAGTCTCATCCATAATCAAACACCTCCGTGCAATAATATTTTACATCAATTCCCCGCTGTAATCAAGGTATTTCTATAAAAAAAATAAAATATTTTTCTATGAGTAATTATACACCCAAATAAATGGCAATAATCTGATAAAATTATGAATAAAGTGAAAAGTTATATTTAACTCTCATATAAATAAATAATGACTGTAATTTCAAAATACATTTTTTCCTCTATACGGATAATTGTCGCCGAGGTTCTGCGTCACATTCCCGAACTGGAATTTCTCAACGAAACGGCGACAATGGGAAATCCGACATTACGGACAATCCTCGCAGCCGGATTCGGCGTATACGCGCTGGTTACGTTTGTTTCCTGCCACGTTGCAATTAAGCGCTTTGAACGGGTGGATATGTAATATATTTTTATGCTGAAATAAAAACCGGCTGAAACGCGCTTTGCTTTCAGTCGGTTTTTGAATTATATTACGCAATCTTAACCGTAACCGCCTCGGACTTTGCCGTATTGCCGTTTCCGTCGGTTACAACGCAGTATACCTGCATGTTGTTCCAAGTATCGTTTGCGGTGGCGGAGGTAGTAGCGCTGTCGTGACCCTTCCAGTAATTCCAGCTTGAGGAGCCGCTCTTCTTGTAGTACCACTTGTATGTGAGCTTGCTTCCGCTTGCCTTGACGCTGAATTCAACCTTGCTGCCGACAGAGGTCTTTACGTCTGAGGACTGCTTGGTGATCTTGACTGCTTTAGTATTCGCGCTGTTCTTTTTTGCCTTGACAGCGTTTTCTATAGCCTTGAATGTCTTGCTGCCTGTAACGCCGTCCGCAGTAAGCTTCTTGTCCTTCTGGAACTTCTTTACCGCGTTTGCTGTGGCGCTGTCGTACTTTGCGTTGGTGCTGACGTTATAGCCGAGGTATTTAAGAGAGGTCTGAAGATAGAGGACGTCGTTGCCGCTGATAACCTTCTTGTTTTTGCTGTATGAGAGCGTTCTGCTGAACTTTACCTTGATTTTTTCCGGATCAGCCGCAGTGCTTGCGACTGTCTCGGTTTTGACCGCGGCTTCCTTTACGGCAGCGGTTGTTGTAGTTGCCGTTTTCTTTGCTTCGGTAGAAGAACCGGAAGCTGCATTCTTGACTCCATAGAGAGAATTGAAATACTTCTCAGTGGGCTGGATAACGTGGCAGATGCGGCGGCCAATACCTGTGGTCTGACCGTCGTTGAGTTCTTTCCAGGAAACCTTGTTGACCCTGACAAGACCTCTGCCGTTGGAATTTCCGTCAACATATGTAACGTATTCCTCGTTGTAGCCGAGAATGATGAAAGAATGTGCCTTTGATCTGTTGTAGGAACCGTCCTTGTTAGCGGTTGTGCGGACGTATGCTCCGACTCTCACGCCGGCGCTGACGAACTGCTTGTATGAGAATGTTTTGCCGCCGCGGATAACGACGCTGGAATGCTTGAGCGAAGAGCCGTTGCCTGCCCATTCGTTGTAAAGGGTGTTGTAAACCGCGTTCGCGTAAATGTAGCACTGCCAGCCGAATGTGACGGAGCCTGTTGACTTGTTCTTGATATAGAATTTATTGGAGCCTGTGAGCTTGGAGCAACCGAGAGGCGCTTTGGTCTGGCTGTTATTTATGCCGTTCTTGTGAAGACCGATATTCCCCTCGAATACCTGAGTCAGCTTCTCGGCAAGCTCAGGTGAAGAGGTGTAGTCATAGGCGTCCATCTTGCTTGCGTCGTTAATATGTGATGAAGCGTAAACCTGATTGACTTCATAGTAAGGCACTGCGAGCGCAAGAGCAGTTATTATAAGAATGAGTGCCGCAGCTTTCTTTTTGAAACATTTCATCTTTAAATCCCTTTCCTTTTGTTCATTTTTTATATCAATGAACATCTGTAAAAGTGTTTACTGATTTGTTCCGAATCGGTAACAGCCGGTTACAATTTTTCTTCGGTCTGATGTCAACTCGGTAACAACGGTTACAAAAGATTAACAACATTATAACCTAACACTTCCAAATAATCAACCCCTTTGTGACACTTTCAGTTGCTTGTACATTTTTAGTCGGTTGTCGGCAAGGCTTTTGTGTAATTGTTTTAAATATAAGCGGTATTTAATCACTGAAATTGCAAGAATTACTTGATACTGTCAATTTTTTAATTGTAACAACTCTCTGAAATTCAAAATAAAAACGCCGGAAATTAATTCCGACGCTTCATTTATAATGCATGTTCAGGCTCATATATAAAAATATATAAAATCGAAAAATTTATAATATATGTCTTGAAGATATTCCAGCTATCCGCTATACTATAATATAATCAATGAATTAATCTTGGAATATTGTCCGGAGGAAATATTTTTATTATATATTTATGGAAGATATGAAAAAGACGAAGAATACGAAAAAAAACAGAATTATAAAATTGACTGTAAAGCTTCTGGCGATATTGACACTGTTTGCAATGTTGCCGCCGTCGCTTGCGTCGTGCAGCCGCGACGACGGAACCGACAAGGCGATAAGCTATTCGCTGACCGACGAACCGAAAAATCTCGATCCGCAAATGGCTTCCGACAACAATTCTCTGCTTGTCATCAGGAATATTTTCGAGGGGCTTACCCGATTCGACCAGAACGGGAGCATAATCCCCGGCGTTGCGGAGGACTGGACAGCAAGTCCCGACTTCACGGAATACACATTCCGCCTGCGTAAAAACGCCGTATGGTCGGACGAAGCGCATACCCCCGTCACGGCGCACGATTTTGTATTCGCGTGGCGCAGGGCGCTCGATCCCGAAACCAAATCGACCACATGTTCCGCGCTCTTTCCCATCAAGAATGCACGTGCGGTGAACAGCGGCGAGATGAAACCGGAATCCCTCGGCGTTACAGTAATAGACGACTTCACGCTGAAGGTTTCCATGGAATATTCCTACGCGGAATTCGTATTGCAGACTCCAAACGCCGTATTCATGCCGTGCAACGAGGCGTTTTTCCTGACAACAAAGGGACATTACGGACTCGATGACGACTATATTATAAGCAACGGTCCGTTCGTTCTTGCCAAGCGCGGCTGGAACCACGACAACTACGTCCGTACCCTGCGTAATGAAAACTACGCCGGTTACAACAAGGTTTCTCCCCGCGTGCTGTATTTCGGCATACGAAGCTCCGACACGGACTACTTTCAGCTGCTTGAGAACGAAACGGTGGAATCCGCCGTCATAGAAACGCAAAATATAAGCAAGTTGGAAGGAACAGATTACAAATACACCACAGTTACCGACACAACATGGGGATTTCTCTTCAATGTGGAAAAACCGGCGCTGGAGCTTCCCGCGATACGGCGTTCGCTGATGGCTTGCGTCACCGACGAGGCGTGTACGGCTTCCGACGGCAGCAGCCTTATCCCTTACGGCTTTGAAACAGCAAATGACATAATTCCCCCGTCAACCCACATAAACGGTCAGCTCTACCGCGAGCTTGCCGGCGGAGGATTCAAGGAATCATTCAGCCCCGACACCGCACGAACCAATATGAACAAGGCGCTTGCGTCTGTCGAACTCAGACGTATGCCAAATATCACGCTTATATGTCCCGACGACGAGCAGATAATAACGCTGATGCACAGTATCATGCGCTCGTGGCAGCAGTATCTTTATGTTTACGTCAACATAGAACCTCTCGACATGAGTACGCTGCAGTACCGCATTAATCTTGGAACCTATCAGATTGCCTTTTATCCGATAAACCCGTCCAAGGACGACCCTCTCAACACCCTTAACCGCTTCACTTCCGACTACCCGTCCAATCCCGCCTTTTTAAAGCACCCCGCATATGACAAATTAGTGCAGAAGGCGTCCAGCAGAAGCAATACCGAGGACGTACTCGCAGCGATGGCTGCCGCTGAGAAATATCTGAATACGTATGTGATTTTTTATCCCGTATACTATGAGGTGACATATTTTGTAATGCGCCCCACTGTTTCAGGCATATATTTCTCGCCCTTTGACGGCGCGGCGGACTTTGTGAACTGTAAATTTGTGGAATAATTTCAGGGAGGCTTTAAAATGACCGATGAATTCCTGAACAGTCTGCGCGAACGGCTGATATATGAGGGACTTTGCGAGGTTGGATTCAGCCGTGTTGATGAAACCGTTCCGCCTGATCTCGCAAGTTACCATTACGCCGTAACGCTTATGTACCGTCTGTCGGACGCTGTGGTTGACGAAATCTACGATTCTCCGACATACGCCTACTTTCAGCACTACCGCGCCGCAAACGCGCTTCTCGACAGATGCGCCCTTATAACGTGCGAAATGCTCCGCAGGGAGGGCGCTGCGGCTTATCCGATAGCAGCGTCGCAAAGTGTGCACGACAGGGGAGACAAGTACACCGGAATTTATCAGCACAAATCCGCGGCGGTCGCCGCCGGACTCGGCTGGATTGGCAAGAGCGCGCTATTCGTTTCGCCGGTTCACGGTCCCCGCGTGCGGCTGGCGACGGTTCTGACCGACGAGGTTCTTCCGAGCGGGGCAATTCCTATGGAATCGCAGTGCGGCGACTGCACGCTATGTGTAAAAGCATGTCCTTCCGGCGCGATTCTCGGCAAGAATTACGTCCGCGGCATGGCACGCGATGAAATATTCGACGCGGAGAAGTGTTCACGCCACATGAAACAGGCATTCGGACACATAGGACGCGGAGCTGTCTGCGGCTTATGCATGAGAGCATGTCCTTACGGTTTGTCATAAAAATTTTCCTGAAAGGTCTGAGAAAAAACAATGAAGAAAAACGGTAAGAATTCAGAGGAAAAAAAAGCCATGAACGCGGTAGAAATACGTGAGCTTCGCGAGCAGGAGCGCATGGATTCGGTATATATGGAACAGCCTGCTTCAAAAAAGGCATTATACACAGCGATTAATTACATCGTCGCCCTTGCCGCCGGAGCTGTGATACTTGTGGCGCTGTATTATGAAGATATGCTTGTGAGTCATATCCGCCCGACAGTAGTGCTTTACCTCTGGATGATTGACGATTCGGCCGGATTCCTTGGCGACACAGTGAACGCTTTGCTGAATATGCTGATTTTTGCGTTGATAGCCGTTTTTTTCGGCTTTGCCCTTGATATAAATTATTCCGCGCATGGCAGACCAAAGGAGGCGTGGGGCGAATACATAAAATATATACTCCCCGCCGCTTTCGGAAGCTGTTTTCTCTACGCCGTAATACGTCATTTTATCGCAGGCGGTTCCTTCAACGTTCCCGGAAGTATCCTTTCAAAGTGTCTCTATTATTTCTGCATTATAGCGATTGTTCCGGCAGCCAATGTTCTGATGTATCTTGTACTGCCCGCCGCGATTAACCGAATGCTGCTTGTAGTGGTTTCCGATACAAAAAAGCGTGCGGAACTTCCAGCCACTATTGCCAGCGCACTTGTTATGACATTCGCGCAGCTCGGAGTTACTCCGAATCACATACAGCTGTACGGCGCGGGAATATTCATTTTTACGCTCATACAGAGCGCGGCATGCAGCTTTTTGTATCACCGGATAAATGTAATACGATACACAATTCTTTTGTATTCCGGAGTGAGCGCCGATTTAATTTTATATATGGATTAGATTATCTCTCAAACTGCTGGAGAAACCGATTCTCTCGGCTTGAGAAGCAGCACGATTATTATGGAAACCGTGAGAATTATCGTTGTCGCCAGACCGCCCTCCATGCCGAACGCGCCGCCGTTGAGAATTTCCATTCCCTCCACGCTGTCAAACCTGAAAACCGATTGTCCCGAATTTCCGCCGCTGACAAGAATGCCGTAGAAATTGCCCTGTACGAAATTCCATACTGTGTGAATCGCGCAAGCCATCCATATTGAATTCAGCTTCAGCACCAGCACCGACATGAACACGCCGAAGAGAATTATATTTATTATGGAAAGAACCGTCACACCGCTGTTGAGCAGATGAAGAGCGCCGAAGATGAGCGAATTGAAAAGCATACCGGCAAGCGCGCCGCCCTTGCTGCCGAACGAAGTCATCATGAAGCCCCTGCACACCGTTTCCTCGCTCGCGCCCTGTATCACATAGCCGAGGAATATCGACGCAAGCAAAAGAATTTTTCCGTCAAGCACATATCCCCCGAATGTCATTGCTCCCGAAGCCACGCACATTCCCACGCACGCGGAAAACATCACAAACGCTGCGGCAATTCCTATAAGGTAATCGGTAACGGCATGCTTTTTAACAAAGCCCATTGTGGATAGACTGCGTTTCTCGGCAAATCTGACGTAGATTGTGAGAGCAATTATCGGAAGCACCGTTACAGCCAGCCTTGCGATAATCATGTAGTCCGAATCCATTTTCATGCTGAAATCGTGGAAGAATACGGCGTTTATGATGAAAAAAGGTATAATAGCTACCGATTCGAGAAGAATTGCAACCATTCCGACCAGAAAAGCAATAATTCCGTTGACAAAAACATTGTATTGAATCTGTATGCCCTCAGATGCACGGACGAGTATTTCGGGCATGGGGCTGAACGTCTTTTTTACATTTGAAAACATTTTTATATCAACCCTTTTATCAGTATTTTTCTTATCAGTATAATTTTCCGCTCTTCTTGTATGGATCAACAAGTGCCAGTATCCGCTTTGTCATTACGGGATGGCTTGACACAAGGTTATAGCAGAATACAAAGAATCCGCCTACGTTTACCGCGTTCTGAACGTAATCTATCTTATCCACCTGCTTGTAAAGGTGAATACCGGCAATAAAAGTCATCATAGCGTCCACGCCGTCGCTGCCGGAAAGAAGCTGTGCAAGCCTGTCGCAGCTGTATTCTCTTGCGCGGGAGGCGGTAGGTCCGATTATCGGGATTGCCTGTGAGAACATCATGCCATAGTAATAATGCATAGTGGCGTGTTTTAAATAAATATGTGACATTTCATGCGCTATTATAAATCTGATTGTCGCCATGTCGTGATGCTCGCGGTAGGCTACCTCCAACAGATCCGCATAGATCTCTATGTACTGTCTGAACGGAATAAATGAAGAAAACGCGTTGAGTATTCCGTTGCCCTGTACCATGTAGATCTTTGGCACACGCTTCATTCCGAGCTTCTGAGCGTATTCCTCCACAATGGCGTATATTTCGGGATATGTCTTTTCGGTTATCCTCACCGACATGCTCCTGTACTGCGCGTAGGCATAGCTTACTATAAAAGGTATGGCAATTATAGTGAAAATTATTGCTATGAGGTATTCAATATTTTCAGGCATATCGTTGACCTTTTCTTCAAGGATTTCCCTTTCGCTCTTTTCGTCGTCATCGGTCTGTTCCTCAGAGCTTTGGTCGTCGCCGCCTTCGTTTTCCTCCATTGTTTCGCTGACTATCGAGGCATAATAATCCGCTACGTTGTCGTAATACTTCTGGTTTTCATCTGTTGAATAAATAAAATAAGCGACACAAAACACTATTACAAGAATATTTATCACAAACAGCCGGCGATACCAGCGCTTTTCAGCCTTATGTCGGCACTGTTTTATTATACGCTTGTCGATTTTCTGATATACCGGTCTGCCATTCTGCGGCATATCAGGCTGCATCTGCGGCTGAGTTGCGTACTGTGGCGGCATTTGCGGCTGAGTTGCGTACTGCGGCGGCATTTGCGGCTGAGTTGCGTACTGCGGCGGCATCTGCGGCTGAGTTGCGTACTGCGGCGGCATATTCTGTGCCTGAACCGGTTCCTGTGATGCTCCGGATGGCGTGGGAGTGGGTGTTGTCTGTTGAGAGGCTTCGATTGGATTGTAATTGTTGTCCATTTTCACTATTCTCCTTCTTAATTTGATTTTGCTGCCATTTATTTTTTTATGCATATTTCGCTTGACTCGCTCAGTTCACTGAAGGCTGCGGCACGGTCTTTTGCGCCGAATACCGCGTTTCCGGCTACCATCATATCCGCTCCGGCTTGCGCCGCTCTCTTCACGTTTCCGGCATTCACTCCTCCGTCGATCATTACGGGAATTTTCAATCCCCGCAAAGCGCATTCCGATTTAATAACGGCGATTTTGTCAAGGCATTCCGGCATCATGGACTGTCCGCCGAATCCCGGCTCCACCGTCATAACCAGAATATGCTCTATTCTGTCAAGATACGGGAAAAGCGCTTCCGGCGAGGTCTTAGGCTTTACGGACAGTCCCGCCTTCTTGCCGCATTTGTGAATAAGGTCGATGCATTCGCCCAAGTCGCTGTCACATTCCGTATGTACGGTGATAATATCCGAACCGGCTTTTGCAAAATTCTCTATGTAGTTAAGCGGATCAGTCATCATCAGGTGAACGTCAAATACCATTCCTGTAAGCGGACGGAGCGCTTTAACCATCGAATATCCGAATGTCAGATTCGGCACAAAATGACCGTCCATAATGTCAATGTGAAGAACCTTTGCGCCAGCCGATTCTATCTCTCTGACCTCTTCGCCCATTCTGGTAAAATCCGCCGACAGAAGCGAGGGAGCTATGATTGCCATTTTTTATCATTCCTTTTTGTTAACTTACTCAACATATCCGTATATATATGCATTCAGTATATTCTGTGGCGCGTCGTAATAAAAGCTGCTGTTGTAGTCGTCAATAAGGTCACTGACAAACGAATTATAGCCCTTTATCAGCGCGTCCGGTATGTCAATATTATCATGCCGCGAAATTCCCTGAATAAATCGCCGGTAAACCTTACCTATATCCCAGTGTGACGGAACCGCGTATTTTGCCGCCGCCACATTGTCAAAGCTTCCCTGCCCGATTCCCGCGTCATCAATAAAACGATCACTCACATCATCTATATTGTCGCAATGATACACGTCGGCAAGCTCATATATATGTGCAACCCGATCCTTACCGAGAGCATTGACTACGTCACGCCGTCTGTTTTTTGTCTTGCGCGCAATATAATCTATCAGACTGCATGTGAAAAACAAATTGTTTATTCAAGACATTTAAAGCTTCATACGTGCAGAAGGAAATCTGGTGCGTCGGATATTTGAATCTTGCCATCACCCAGAACTGCTCACGGGTTATGATTCCCTCCATGTAATCGGAAATATAATTGTAAATCTGATCATCAGCCATTGCTCCGATAACAATATCATAGTCATGAGTCTTTCCCGCACGGCAGGCTATGATAAAATCCAGCCAATCATCTGACATATCCTTAAATACCCAGAATGTTGAGCGATGTATTTACTCGAAAAGTGTAAATATTGAGCTTAGGCGTCTTATAACGCTTTGCCCAGCGCTCCGCCTTTTCTCTGATAACCGTGCAGTAAAAATCCGGCGCCGAAGTCCTTGGTGTTCTTTCCCTTGATTATTTTCGGCTCTTCTATCGGAATATAGCTGCCATGATACAACCTCATAATTCCCATAATTACTTTTTCTCTATATCGCTGAATATATCCGAAAACTCCATTATAATATCATTGGCTGCCATAGAATGCTGGGAATATCTGGCGGCAGCGCTGTCTCCCGCCATGCCGTGAATGTGTACCGCACAGAATGCCGCCTCCTCCGGCTTGATTCCCTGAGCGAGCAGGGAGCCAAGCAGACCGGCAAGCACATCGCCGCTGCCGGATTTGGACATACCCGGATTTCCGGTGAGATTTATGGAAATACTGCCGTCGGGATTGGCGCAGACGGTATTTGCGCCTTTCAGCACCATATACACGCCGAATGTCATTGCAAATGAAGAAGCGACCTCCAGACGCTGGGACTGAACCTCGACATTTGTCTTGCCGACAAGACGCGCCATTTCACCCGGATGAGGAGTTATGACTATCGGCGCTTTTGCTTCGCGGAGTACGCCAAGGTCGTCCTTGATAGCGTTGAGTCCGTCCGCGTCGATGATTACCGGAACGTCGGAATTACGTATCACCGCTTCCACGACCTCGGTTACGTCCTTGCCCTTGCCCATGCCGCAGCCTATCATGACCGCCGTCGCCGACTTCATTTTTTCGAGTATCAGCGGTATTGAATCCTCCGACACCGTGCCTCTCTCGCTGCTTTTGAGAAGATGGTAGACGGGATCGACAAGATTTGCCGCAACTATCGGATATATTTCCGCCGGCACAGCCATTTCAACCATTCCCACTCCGGACATCACGGCTGCCTTGCCCGCGAATGTCGCCGAGCCTGCCATTCCTATGCTGCCGCATATGCAGAGCAGCTTGCCGAATGTGCCCTTGTGGGTATTGTTTCCGCGTTTCGGGAAGCAGCGTCGCACTTCCTCGTAGTCGATGGTGGAAATATGGTGCTCCTGCTCCTGAATTACGTGTTCCGCAATTCCTATGGAGACCACATGAACCTCTCCGCAGTAATCAACCGCCGGATAAATAACATGCCCGGGCTTTCTGGTGGAGAATGTCACGGTGTGATCCGCCTGAACGCAAATTCCCGAAACCTCGCCGGAATCCGAATCCACACCGCTCGGCACGTCTACCGATACAACAGTGCCTTGTGAAGAATTGATCATTTTTATGACCTTGCCAAGCTCTTCACTGACCTTGCCGTGAAAGCCCACTCCGAATATCGCGTCCACAATTATATCGGAATTCTCGATAGTCTTGGCGAATTCCTGTTTGTCTCCCGCTTCAGTGAATGAAAGGGTCTTGATTCCGGCAGCCTTGCTTTCCCTTAGAAATTTCATCGCGTTGTCGGTTGTCGGCGTGCCGAGCGCAAGCAGCACGCGAACCTTCGCGCCGCCCTCAAGCAGTCTTTTGGCGACTACGAATCCGTCTCCGCCGTTATTACCTATGCCGCATACGACAGCCACTGATTTGTTAGCCGAACCCAGAATCTCATTGATGATGCGGCAGACGGAAGCTCCCGCGTTCTCCATAAGCCTTGTGTGGTCAAATCCTCCGCGGGATACCGCATAGTCTTCCAATTTCTTTGTCTGGGCGTTATTAAGTATTATCATGACAAAAAACCTCCTTGCTGAAAGAAAAAGGGACAAGCGCACCCACAAGGGGCAGCCTGTCCCGGTGCCTGTGTTATGAATTATTTCGACGGCTTATTTCTTCTGAGTCTTTGAAAAAAACTCGCGGTAAACTGTGGCGCTGACTGCCGTTTTCATTGCGTCGAGCATTTTCTGATTGGGAGTGAAGAAAAGAAGCGTGTTTGCCGAGTTTGCGGAGTCCTTGTAATAAATGTAGATAGTGTCCTTGTTGTCGAGGCTTGCGGAATAATCCCTGACTTTTTCGACTTTCAGGCTGTTTAAGGAATCGTCACCGACACGTCCCATTTTTTCGACGGCTTTAAGGTCTACGTCAATCAGATGTTTTCTCTTGCTTTTTCCGTAAATCTTATCGAATGTAATTTCGCCGTTAAAATAGGAATATTCGTATTCCATCATCAGGAGCCATCTGCCGAAATAAATCGTCACGCCCACGCCGATCATAATGAGCATTGCGCCCATCATTCCGGAACGATCCGCATACGAGCCGAACGTGCTTATCAGAAATGTCAAGGCAAAGCCTCCGAGAAAAACAGCGACAGCTTTCGCTATCTGCGAAACGTCAAGCTTTCTTTTTACCATATACTCACAAACAATATCGCTTACCATAATACTATACAACTCCTAAACAAATGACCTTTGTTTATTATATCATATCATTTCTCCAAAAACAATATGTTTTTTAATCTAATTTTTAAATATTCTTCCTTTTCTCCGTTTTTCTTTTAAGAAATTCGGATTTGAGATATTCGTAACGCAGACGTTTTTCTTCCTTGGAAAAATGAACCTCGCGGAACTGTTCGGGATTATTCTCATAGCAGAGCTTTTCGTCCCCGAACTGTTCGCTTGTCAGGTCGAAAACGCAGTTCCCCACGACGTTGTAGCAGTGATAATTGCCGCCGTCGCGGAGAATGCCATAGACCCTTCCGCCGAAGATATCCTGTGCAAGAAACGCCGTAATCGAGCATTGACCGAGGGTTTTGTTTTCCCCGCTCCAGCCTGAGCGAAGCCGCGGCGCGCAGGTATACTCACACCATATTCCGCTCAGAGCGTCATACAGATCACGCGGCGTCATGCCGTCCGGCGAAGTAATGTCGGCTGTTTCCCAGCCGTAAAAGTTGTATTTTTTCATATTTTCACCCGAACTGTCAATCGTCAATCCGTCAATTTGCCGCGGCAAAGAGTGAAGATGTTTACGACTGAAAATTATTTGATTGCCTTATGAAAGACCTTCTTACCTTTTTTGATGACGACGTAGCCCTTTTCGCCAAAGTCGGCTGTGGTTACAGTTGCCTTTGGATCGGTCACCTTTGCGTCGTTGACGGAAACGCCGCCCTGTTCGATGAGCCGGCGTGCTTCGCCGTTGGACTTGCAGAGCTTGCAGCGCACCATGAGATTAAGAACGCCTATAGCGCCGTCGGTGAAATCGCTCTCTTCAAGCTGAGTGGAGGGCATGTTTTCGCTGTCACCGCCGGATACAAAAATCGCCTTTGCCGCCGACATTGCCTTGTCCGCTTCCTCCCTGCCGTGAACGAGAGTAGTCAGCTCGTATGCCAGAATTTCCTTTGCCTTGTTTAACTGACTGCCCTCCCAGCCGTTCATTTTCTCTATTTCATCAAGCGGCAGGAATGTCAGCATACGTATGCATTTAAGCACGTCCGCGTCGTCCACATTGCGCCAGTACTGGAAGAAGTCGTAGGGCGAGGTCTTTGCCGGATCGAGCCAGACGGCGCCCTTTGCGGTCTTGCCCATCTTTTTGCCCTCGGAATTGAGCAGCAGCGTGATTGTCATTGCGTGCGCGTCCTTGCCGAGCTTTCTGCGGATAAGCTCTGTGCCGCCGAGCATGTTTGACCACTGGTCGTCGCCGCCGAACTGGAGGTTGCAGCCGTATTCCTTGAAAAGGTGGAGGAAGTCGTAGCTCTGCATTATCATGTAGTTGAATTCAAGGAAAGAAAGACCTTTTTCCATGCGCTGCTTGTAGCACTCGGCGCGGAGCATGTTGTTGACCGAGAAGCATGCGCCCACGTCGCGCAGAAGCTCTACATAATTGAGCTTGAGCAGCCAGTCCTTGTTGTTGACGAGCATGGCCTTGCCCTCGCCGAAGTCGATGAAGCGGCTCATCTGCTTTTTGAAGCATTCCACATTGTGATCTATAGTTTCGGCGGTCATCATTTGTCTGAGGTCGGTTCTTCCGGACGGGTCGCCTATCATTGCGGTTCCTCCGCCCACAAGGGCTATAGGCTTGTTGCCTGCCATCTGGAGTCTCTTCATCAGGCAAAGCGCCATGAAGTGTCCCACATGGAGCGAATCCGCCGTCGGGTCGAATCCGATATAAAACGTCGCCTTGCCGTTGTTAATAAGCTCTCTGATTTCTTCCTCGTTTGTCACCTGAGCGATAAGACCTCTGGCGACAAGTTCCTCATAAATCTGCATTTGTCATTCTCTCCTTTTGAATTAATGTGAAGTTAACTGATGCTTTGATTTGCCTTCAGTTTTGACTCAGCGAACGCGAGCGCAAAAAAAGCCCTCATGCCGCTGCAAAAAACGACAGAGGACGAAAATTCCGATACAAACAAAAATTCCGTGATACCACCTCTATTTGCCCACGCCTCGCGGCAATGAGCCTCGGCGAGTGACGGCGATTTCTTAGAGCCTGTTTGGAAATGCGATCACTCCGCGCTGTAACGTGCGCCCACGTCCGTCCCTACCTGAAAGCTGTCATGCCGACGGTACTTTCTCTCAAAACGGCGGCTCCGCGATGTATTTCGCCCTCCGTCCGCACCGCCTTGCACCTGCCGACGGCTCTCTGAGGCTGAACATAAAAGGGTTACTTCTTCGCATCATTGCCTTATTGTGTTTATTAAACCATAGTTTTTCATGATTGTCAAGTGTTATTTTTTCCATAAAAAACCAGCCCGTCATTTCCATGTTATCGCATTGAAAGACGGGCTGTGATTTTGTTATGTTATTTTATTACCACGACGTGCAGCGCGATTACTTGTCCTCGCTCTCGTCGTCGGTCTTTTCAGCTTCCGGCTCTTCGGCTGCCTTGGGAGCCGCTTCCGGAGCGGGTGTTTCCTCAGGCTTATCCTCTTCGTCGGCGCTGAATTCCAGAATGTAGCCTTCGTCGGTCAGCTTGTCGCTTTCCGCGTCGTCGTCGCCGAAATCGATTCCGTCGTCATCATCGTCATCGTCAAGCTCGAAGTCCTCGAAATCGTCAAAATCATCGAACTCGTCCTCGTAATAGCAGCCGCATTTTTCCTCAAAGAACCTGCCGATCTTTCCGCCTATGCCCTTGAGGACAGCCTTAGGCGAACAGTCTTCTCCCTTTTCGTGTCTCTCGACGACTTCCTTTGCGATAACGAATGCCGCGGCGGCAGTAGCGCCCATAGCAACCAGTTTCCAGAAATTGCTCATAATATCATTTCCCTTCAAAATAATATATTAATAAGACCACTGTTCTTCAGGTCAACAGTTATTATAACACATAAAAACGAACAAATGGTGAACAAATAAAGATTATTTTTTATATATTTTATTTGAATTCATTCTTCCGGCTCTTCCGGATTGACAAGAAGCCTGTAGACGTCGCCCTTTTTGAGTCCCGCCGCCTTTGCAGCCTGCTTTGCAGCCTCGCTCGTCGGCATTCCTCCGGCGATGAGCGAACGCGCCATCTCGACTGCCTGTTCAGGGGTATATTCCTCTTGGTTAGCCGTCTGCGGCGCTCCTTCGATTATTATTACGAATTCGCCCCTCGGAATCTCACCGCCGTCGGGCGAATATTTTTTCGCGGCGTCGGAAAGCGTCGTGCGTATCACTTCCTCGTGCAGCTTTGTCAGCTCCCGCACTATTGCCACACGTCTTTCGCCCAGAGCCTCGTACATGTCGCAAAGCATTGCCGGCAGCTTGTGAGGCGCTTCATAGAATATCATTGTGCGCTTTTCGTCCCTGATTTCAAGAAGATGCTCTCTCCGGCTCTTTTTATTTACGCTCAGGAATCCCTCAAACGCAAAACGTCCCGACGGCATTCCCGACATTGCCAGTGCCGTGACAACCGCGCTCGGTCCAGGAACGCATGTTACTGGAATTCCCAATCCGTGACACTTGTCAACAATATTCTCTCCCGGGTCGCTGATGGCTGGCATTCCCGCGTCGGTCACAAGCACGCAGCTTTCACCTGCGAGCAGTCTTGCTGTTATCACCTCGCCGCTGGAACGCTTGTTGTGTTCGTAATAGCTGATAAGCGGCTTCCTTATCCCGAAGTGATTGAGAAGCTTCATTGTCACACGGGTGTCCTCAGCCGCTATGAAGTCGCATTCCTCCATAGCGCTTACCGCCCTCGGGCTCATATCGCCGAGATTGCCTATGGGAGTTCCCACCAATATCAATTGTCCTGCCATTTTGAACCCTCACCGTACCTTCCGTAAATCCGCCGCATTTCATCGGAATATTTTCCCTCGGAATTCTCCACAAGCAGAACCGGAAGGAATTTTATTCCAGCCTTGCCGCCCCTGCGTCCCTCAACAAGCACAAGCCACGGCTCGGAATTTGCCCGCTGCTGCACAAGCCTTATCCGCTTCGGTTCTATTTCCTGTCCCCGCATGGCGCAGATAACGTCGGTCAGACGTTCCGGACGCTGGCACATACAGAGCCGCCCGCCGTATTTCAGAAGGTATCTCGCGGCGCGGCACACGTCGTCCGAATCGCACATAACCTCGCTGCGGGCTATAGTGCGTCCCTCCGTGGAATTTGCGAATCCCGCGCCCGCGGCGAAGTACGGGGGATTGCAGGTGACAAGGCTGAATTTCTCTCTCGGAAGACGTTTTTCAACCTCACGCAGATCGCACTCGATAACCTCGAATTTTCCTCGATCGCCGTTTTCGTCTATGCTCATATTGGCAAGGCGGCAGCATTCGGGCTGGATCTCCACCCCGTACACCTTAGTTCGTGGCGAATCGCCGCATAGCCACAGCAGCGGGATAATTCCGCCGCCTGTGCAGAGATCGGCAGCCGTATCGATTCTTTTCGGGTTTGCGAAATCCGCCAGCAGCACGGCGTCGGTTCCGAAGCGCGAATTCCTGCTGACGTATATCACCCTCCCGTCGGCGAGAGGTTCCTTTGAATATTCCAGTATTTCATTCATTCCGGCTTCATTAATAATATAAATCAACTCGCATGCAGAAAAGAATAAAAACACAAATCATTCGGCGGAACGCTCCCGCTGGGGAAACGTCCCGCCGAATGTCTGTTTTGATGAATAAGCTCTTTACTAAGTAAATCTTAAAAAATTACTCGGCAGAGGGAGCTCCGACAGGGCATGTGTCGGCGCAAGCGCCGCAGTCGATGCAAACGTCGGGATTGATAACGTAAGGTGTACCCTCGGAGATAGCCTCTACGGGGCAGCCTGCTGCACAAGCGCCGCAGCCGATGCAATCTTCACTGATTTTGTATGCCATAATAGCACCTCCAAATAAAATTTACAGTTTCATTATATCACACCTACTCGGAAAAAGCAAGTATTTTGTCTTATTTATTTCAAAAAAATTTATACAACTATACTACTTTTTGACAAGCTGGTTTGACGTCTGTCAATTGATAAATTCAAATGCCGCCGCGCTTTTCACATTGCTGAATTACACGCCTACTGAATCCGACGTATCACCGGATTCCACAGCCTTGCCTTCGCGCGCGGCAGCCTCCTGAGCCGCCTGCTCAAGACGCGATTCAAGTATATCGCCGTGGCGCACCGGCAGCATAGTGAAGAACGCTATCGCGCTGAATAACGCCGCGTAGGGACAGAGAATCTTCAGACCGAGCATATCCATCAGCCAGCCGGAGAAAATTGGAGTGACTATCTGAGCCGCCATGGAAGCCGTGTAGTAATAGCCGGTATACAGTCCCGTATTGGAGCCGGTGCAAAGCTCCACCACCATCGGGAAAGAATTGACGTTGATGGACGCCCAGCCTATTCCGGCTATGGCAAAGAGAATATTCATAACCATCATCGGCGTTTCAGCCGTGACAAACGTCATGCTGCCGAAAGCAATCACCATCATTATGACGCCAGCCAGAATGGTTTTCTTGCGTCCGCGTTTTGACGCGATTATGCCTACCGGAAGGAACGACACGACTCCCGCAGCCTGAGCGATCATAAGCGTGAGGTTGTGATCCTTGTGCAGGATATCGGCGGCATAGACCGAATACTTCGACGTCACCGCGTTATAGCCCATGTACCACATGAATATGGAGGCGAGCAGGAAGAGAAGCGAACACAGCTCGCCTTTAGTAAGCTTGCGGTCGCCCGCAGCCTGCGCCGCGCTCCCGGCTTCCTCGTCGCCGGAATCGTAGCTGGTTATCTCCTCGTCGAGTCCGAGCGCTCTGCTCTGCTCCTGCATATCTGTGGCGAACCTGTTTTCACGGACAAAGAGCATGTAAATCACAAGGGATATCAACATTGCCGACGCTACGGAAATAAAATAGTAATAGTAATTGGAATGCATGTAAGCGTCGTCCATATTCTTGATTTCCTTGGTGGCAAACACTATGCCCAGAAGCAGCGCGATAATACCGCCTATGGTTCCCATCAGGTTTATTACGGCATTCGCCTTGGAGCGCAGCGGCTTCACCGTTATGTCGGGCATGAGCGCGACTGCCGGCGAACGGAACACCGCCATAGCTATCAGCATGGCTACGAGCGTTATTACAAAGTACAAGAGGGAATCAATAAACGGGAGCAGCGCGAAAAGCGCGACTGCTATTATCGTACCCACCAGTATGAACGGAGTGCGCCGTCCGAGCTTAGTGTTGCATTTATCAGAGAGCCTTCCGAAAAGCGGCAGCATAAAGAGCGCAAGGATATTGTCTATTGCCATTATGCCGCCCGAAAGAGTCTGCGACATTTTGAATTTGTACGTCAGCACGAGCGGAATCGTGTTGTCGTAAGCCTGCCAGAACATGCAGATAAGGAAAAAAGCCATACCTGCAAAGAATGTCCGTCTGTAATTAAGTTTGACCTTCATTTGCTGTGTACCTTCCTTCTTGGCGACGCTGATTATGTTTACTTATTTAAATCGCCAAAATAATTCGTTTGTAATTATACCATATTTGTAAAATTGTGTCAATAATTTTTATTAAATTTTGAATTTTTTATTATTAATATTGAAATACCATAACAGACTGACTTTTATGCCCAATCACTGAAAAAATAAGAAAAAAAACGAAATTAAAAGAAAAAGAGAGCTTTACGGATATCTCTCCGAAAATTTCATGATTTTCTGACTTTTTCTAACTTTGACTTTTACTGACTAATGAGTATAATGATAATCACAAAGGTCAAGGATAGTCAAAGACAAAGACCTTTAGGAGATGATCATCAAATGAGAATGAGCGAACAGGTTGCGCGGTACATCATGGAAATGCTCGACAGCCGCGACGGCACTGCCGAGATTCGCCGGAACGAGCTTGCCGATCAGATGGGCTGTGTGCCGAGCCAGATCAATTACGTCATCACGTCGCGCTTCACGCCCGAACAGGGATACCTTGTGGAGAGCAGACGCGGAGGGGGAGGTTACATCAGAATAACGAGAGTTCAGATTACAGGGACATCGGCGCTTATGCATGTGGTAAACAGCATTGGCGGCGAGCTTGACAGCGGAACGGCACGTGCGCTGATAATGAGTCTGTGCGACCGCGGAGCCGTCGGCGGAGAAGCGGCGGGCATAATGCTCGCGGCGTGCGGCGACAGCGCGCTCAGGGCATTGCCTCCGGAATACCGCGACGCTGCCAGAGCCGGAATTCTCAAACAGATGCTTATCAGATGCACAGTCAGCCAATAATCTTAAATGGTCGTCAACAGACAACCGTAAAAATCAGACAAAATAAAAAAATTGAGAAAGGGAATGAATATTATGTTGTGTGAAAAATGCAAAAAAAATGAAGCTAACGCTTATATCAAGACCAATGTGAACGGCGACGTCCACGAATACCATCTTTGCAGCCAGTGCGCGGCGGAAATGAAAAACAGCGAGGAATTCGGTTCGCTCTTCAATTTCGACAGTCTTTTCAGCCCGATGATGAGCGGATTTGATCTTGTCAGCAGCATGCTCAGTTCTCCGTTCGGAGGCTTCGGCGGTATGCCGTCGCTCACATCGGGCAAGAGATGCTCTGTGTGCGGTTCGGATTTCCGTTCGATAGCTGATTCCGGCAAGGTAGGCTGTCCCAATTGCTACACAGAATTCAGGAGCCGTCTTGCGTCCACAATCAAGAAGCTTCACGGCAACAGCGTCCACTGCGGCAAGCATTCAAAAGTAACCACACAGGAGAGCCGCGAGAATGAAACCGCCACCCTCAAAAAACAGCTTGCCGACGCGGTAAAGGCTGAAAACTATGAGCTTGCGGCGGAGCTGAGAGACAAAATCAAAGCAATGGAAGCGTAAATTATACTAAGCATTGAATGACGGAGTTGATAAAGTTATGTCAGAAACAAAGAAATGGTATGAGTCGGAGGGCGAAAAATCCGACGTTGTGATAAGCACAAGGATAAGACTTGCGAGAAATTTAAACGGTTATCCTTTCCCGCACCTGATGAATCAGGCGCAGATGAACGAGGTATGCCAAAAGGTCAGGGACGCTCTTATCGGCGGCAATTCAGCGATACGCGACAGCTTCCGCTATGTCGAGGCGGAAAAGCTCTCGCCCGTGGAGCTTGCTTCTCTCGCCGGACGCCACCTGATAAGTCCCGAATTTGCCAACGCTCCCAAGGGCAGGGCGCTCCTGCTGACGGAGGACGAATCGGTCTGCATTATGATAAACGAAGAGGATCACGTCCGGATTCAGGTCATGGGCAGCGGAATGCAGCTTGAAAAGGCATATGACATGGCGGACAAGATTGACACCATTCTTGACGAAACGCTGAATTTCGCTTTCGACGAGGAGTTGGGATACCTCACCGCGTGTCCGACGAATTTAGGCACGGGAATGAGGGCATCGGTAATGCTTCATCTGCCGGCTTCCGAAGCTGACGGAACGCTCCGCAGAGTGGCAGCCAGTCTCGGCAAGATAGGCGCGACAATAAGGGGAAGCTATGGCGAGGGCAGTCAGTCAGTCGGCGCGATGTACCAGATATCCAATCAGGTCACGCTCGGAATAAGCGAAAGGGACACTATCTCGAACCTTACCGACATCGCAAATCAGATAATTTCACTCGAAAAGAAATCACGCGGTCAGCTTCTCGCGGGCGAGAGCTATCAGGATACCATCTGGAGAGCGCTTGGAATATTAAAGACCGCAAGGGTCATGAGCAGCGGCGAATTTGCCGGACTGTATTCCGCTCTGCGCGTGGGAGTCGCCGAGGGTCTTGTCAAGGGCGTGACGCTCGGACAGCTTGGCGAGGCATACGAACGCGTCCAGCCCGCGAGACTGATGGAGCAGTACGGAGAGGACATGAATTCCTCTCAGAGGGATAAGAAACGCGCCGAAATACTTCGCAGCATATTTAAAAATACAGATATAGCGTAAAGGAAAATAATTAGAAATTTGTCAAAGGGGGATATATTATGTATAACTTCAAGGGATTCAGTGAAAAGTCAAACGCAGCCCTTAATATAGCGTTTGAATGCGCTCAGAACATGGGGCACACATTTGTGGGTTCGGAGCATATTCTCTTAGGACTTGCCAAAACGGACGACTCCGCGGCTCAGAGAATTCTGAACGACAACGGACTTACCGCCGAGGCTGTCGAGAACAAGCTCGTCGAAATTCACGGTCAGGGCGTGAGATGCAGTCTTAACCCGAATGATATCACCGCGCGCGGCAAACGCACATTGCAGGCGGCAAAGAGTATCTCTAACCGCATGGGTCACGGCTATGTCGGCACGGAACACATTCTTCTCGCTCTTATCAGCGACAGCGAGAGCTATGCCGTGAGATTCATTCAGGAGCTTGGCGGCGAGATTCAGGGCATTGTAGACGATCTGAACCGTCTCTTCAACGACGACGGCGGGGAATACGGTGACGAGCAGCCCTCATTCGGACAGCAGTCGCCGTTCGGCGGTCTATTCGGAATGGGCGGAAATCCATTCGGAATGGGCGGACAGTCCTCCGGCAGCGGCAAAGGCAAGAGTCTGAAAAAATACGGGCGCGATCTCACCGAGGAAGCAAAAAACGGCAAGATAGATCCTGTCATCGGCAGACAAAAGGAAATCGACAGAGTAATACAGATTCTTTCCCGCCGGACCAAGAACAATCCCTGTCTGATAGGCGAGCCGGGCGTCGGCAAGACAGCAATTGCCGAGGGTCTCGCGCTGAAAATTGCCGAGGGAGAGGTTCCGGAATCGCTTAAAAACAAGAGGATAATAGATCTCAGTCTTACAGGAATGATTGCCGGTTCCAAGTACAGGGGCGAATTCGAGGAGAGAATACAGTCCGTAATCGACGAGGTAATAAAGGACGGCAACGTGATTCTCTTTATAGATGAAATTCACACGCTGATCGGCGCAGGCTCCGCAGAGGGCGCGACAGACGCGGCGAATATACTCAAACCAATGCTCGCCAAGGGACAGTTCCAGGTTATAGGGGCGACGACAATCACCGAATACCGCAAGTATATTGAGAAGGATTCGGCGCTCGAACGGCGTTTCCAGCCTGTGCTTGTCGGCGAACCGACCGAGGACGAAGCCGAACAGATCCTTATGGGACTGCGCGACCGCTATGAGGGACATCACAATGTAAAAATCACCGATGAAGCCATCAAGTCCGCGGTCAATCTTTCGGCGAGATACATTGCCGACCGTTACCTTCCGGATAAGGCGATAGATCTGATCGACGAAGCCGCTTCAAGGGTAAGGCTCAGAAGACAGACCGCGCCAGACGATGTGAAGGAGCTTGAAAATCAGATTAAGCAGGTGACCGCCGACAAGCAGGAGGCAGTCAAGAATCAGGATTATGAACGCGCCGCCCGTCTCCGCGACAGGGAAAAGGAGCTTTCGGCGAAGCTGGACGAAGAGCGCGAAGCGTGGAAGAAGCAGAATCAGGGCAGAGAAGCAACCGTTACAACCGAGGATATTGCCGAAATCGTATCGCAGTGGACGGGAATTCCTGTAGTGCAGCTCACCACCGAGGAAAGCGAACGCATGCTCCGCATGGAGGATATCCTTCACGAGCGCATCGTGGGTCAGCATGAAGCCGTAACTGCGGTTGCAAAGGCGATCAGGCGAGGCAGAGTCGGACTTAAAGACCCCAAGCGTCCGATAGGTTCATTCCTCTTCATGGGTCCGACCGGAGTTGGCAAGACCGAGCTTTGCAAAGCGCTTGCCGAGGCGCTGTTCGGAGACGAGAATGCTATTATAAGGCTGGATATGTCGGAGTACATGGAAAAGCATACGGTGTCCAAGCTTATAGGCTCGCCTCCAGGATATGTGGGATATGACGAGGGCGGCCAGCTCACCGAGAAGATACGCAGACGTCCGTATTCAGTAGTACTGTTC
Source organism: uncultured Eubacteriales bacterium (assembly GCA_900316455.1). Lineage (GTDB taxonomy): Bacteria > Bacillota > Clostridia > Oscillospirales > Acutalibacteraceae > RUG762. The sequence continues at coordinate 4,734 of ONCX01000031.1, read as the reverse complement.
GACGAGATAGAAAAGGCGCACCCCGATGTGCTCAACATCATGCTTCAGATACTCGGCGACGGCAGGGTAACGGATTCTCAGGGCAGGACGGTTGACTTCAAGAACACCGTAATAATCATGACCTCCAACCTCGGCGCGAGAATTATCACCGGAGGCGCAAGCTCTCTTGGATTCGGGCAATCGGACGGCGACAAGGCTCAGCAGGATTACGAAAACATCAAGAGCGCGGTTATCGCGGAGCTGAAGAACACATTCAGACCCGAATTCATCAACCGGCTGGACGATATAATCGTGTTCCGCAAGTTAAGCGAGGAGGACGTGGAGCAGATAGCCGGCAGAATGCTGGATAATCTTGCAAAGAGAATCAATGAAATGGAGATCGACGTTGCGTTTGATCCGAGCGTGGCGAAGACCATCGCCAAGCACGGTTTTGATCCCGTGTACGGTGCGCGTCCGATACGCAGGGCAATTCAGTCCGAGATAGAGGACAGACTTTCTGAGAAGATTCTGGAGGGTGAAATCAAAGCCGGCGACAGCATTTCAGTCAGCTACGGCGACGAGCTTAAAATCACAAAGTAGTATAAGGTCTGAAAGGCTTCGTAAATCCGGAAGGCTGTCAGAAGCCGGACTTGCTCATGCGGCAAAGAAAACGGATACTCCGGTATTGCGGTCTGCTGAGTCAAGTTGCGCTGACATTCATATAATTTAATAATAAGCCGTATTTGTCCTTTTAACTCCGCATAAATGCAGAGTCGGGCAAATACGGCTTTTGTATTTATCGGTTAAATTATAAAAATTCCGCAAGTGCTATTTTTGAAAAACGCACATACATTCTTCTTGACAAAAATAAAAGGATGTGATATATTAAGTTTAGCTGCTAAACTAATAACTGAAAGGAAGTGTTGCGGCATGAATTCCGGTGAACTGTTATTAAAAGCATACAGACTAATCAATCTTTACAACGCAACTCAAAAGAAGCCTCATACATATTCAGGTGGACTTCTGCTTTATCCCGCGCAAGCGCATATGCTGGAAATAATCGGTGATTCGGCTGGAATCAGTCAGTCGATGATAGCTGCGGAATATATGATAACCAAAGGCGCGGTATCGCAGAGTATATCATTTCTCGATGAAAAGGGTCTGATTGTAAAAAAACCGTCGCAAGATAGCGGCAGAGGCGTGGGTCTGTATCTCAGCGAACGCGGCAGGGAAATCTTTGCCGAACACAGAGAGCTTCACAGCGAAATGATTGCTGAAGTTACGCGGCTTGCGGAAAAGCTGCCGTCAGAGGCGACGGAAATTCTTTTGCAGATTGCCGATGTTATCGAGGAGAGCATAAGAAAAATCCAGCCATAGTGAAGAAAATAATGAAAGGATGAAAAACACATGACGTTTCACACACTGGGAGCAAAGAACAATCCGGCTGTGCTGCTGATTCACGGAATGATGTGTACATGGAAAAGCTGCGAGCCATACGGGAGGTATCTTGCGGACGAATATTATGTGATAATGCCGACGCTCGACGGTCACGGAATGGATAGCACCGATCTCCTTCCGCTTGAAGGCGAGGTGGACAAGATTGCAGCGTATTTAAAGGAGAACGGAATCACTTCACTTGCGCTGGTTCAGGGAAGCTCTATGGGCGCTGAAATTGCCCTCGCGGTTATAAAAAGGCTGACTGAGGAAAACATTCCGTTTGAATGCGGATTTCTTGACGGAGGTCCATTTTTCCATTTCAATCCGATATTCCGCGGATTCATGCATAAGAAATTCAAATCCCTTGTAAAAATATTTGATACTGATGATCACGAGGCAGCATATAACGCCATGATGAATCACCCGTTTCTGAAATTCCTTGCAAAGGGCAAGGCGAAGCAATACGAACCGCTGATAAGAGCGATGTCGCAGGAGCGCAGGCATTTTTCCAAAAAGACTGTCGGGAATATGGTGAATATTTGCTATAAATACGATCTACCCTCATTCTCTGAGGATATTCAGAAGCGGCTGGTATTCTTTTTTTCGAATGAGGAACCGGCGCGAAAGTCGCGCAAACGTCTGATCAAGGCGTATCCGGCAGCTTCATACCATGATATTGAAGGCTATGCCCACTGCGGATATCAGGCGGCGTCCCCGGGCGAATATGCCGGAATGCTGAAAAGGGCAGTACTTTATCCGGAGACGATATAACTGCAATAAGCGTTTTTATTACATTTATAGCATTATCGCGATGACAACTTAAACCGACGGGAAAGGATTGGCAATATAATATGAAAAGTAAAAATTATCGTAAATTTCTGCTTTTGTGGCTGGGAGAATTGATATCAGGAATCGGGGGAGGATTGACAAGTTTTGGTTTAGGGGTTTATGTTTTCAATCTGACCGGAAGCGCTACCGCAATGACGGCAGTTACGCTTTTGGCTTTTTTGCCGACATTTATTCTCAGCGTTCCCGCGGGCGTATTGGCTGATAAATTTGACCGTAGGATAATGATGATGATAGGCGACGGCTTTTCAGCGTTAGGCATCATTTACATATTGGTTTGCATACAAATGAGCGATATATCTATTTATAAGATATGTATAGGCGTAGCGGTAAGCTCCGTATTTTCAGCTCTTCTGGAACCGTCTTACCGTGCGTCGGTAACTGATATTCTCAGCGCCGACGAATATTCAAAAGCAAGCGGAATGGTGAATTTAGCCGGTAGTGCGCGATATCTGATATCACCGTTGATTGCGGGTTTTCTTTTGACAGTCTACGATATCAGGCTCTTGTTGATTATTGATATCTGTACATTTTTTATCACTGTTTTATGTACAGGCGTTGTAAGGAAAGGGCTTGATAAAAAATCGGATTTTAATGAAGAACCGTTTTTCACAGCCCTTAAATTCGGTTGGAAGGCGATAACAGAAAAGAGAGGAATAATCGTCCTGATATTTGTTTCTTCACTTATAACCTTTTACATGGGAGTATTTCAGGTATTAGCGGAGCCGTTGATTCTGTCATTTTCTGACAGCAAAACGCTTGGCATAGGCGAAACTATCTGCGCCTGTGGAATGCTTGCTTCAGGAATAATATTAGGCATAAGGGGAATAAAAAAGAAATTTGTCACAACATTAATTTTATCGCTTGCCTTTGCGGGTGTTTTTATGTCGATTTTCGCGATTAAAGAAAATATTTATATTATATGCGCCGCAGGATTTATGTTTTTTGCAATGCTTCCATTTGCAAACAATTGCTTGGACTATTTGGTAAGAATTAATATTTCCGATGAACTGCAGGGAAGAGCATGGGGATTAATCAGTTTTATTTCACAGATGGGCTATGTTGCGGCATATGCTGTTTCCGGTATTCTTGCGGATTATATCGGCGAGGAATTCGGCATTGGCGTAGGAAGAGGTTCCGCCGCGGTAATATTGGTTTCCGGATTTCTGCTTGTTATCACATCAGCATTGTTGATTCCGATGAAATCTGTCAGAATACTGCAAAATAAACCGTCTTTTTCCAACCAATGACTTTGCGTCTTTTTGGTTCATATTGGCGAATACCTGCAAACACTTTTTGTCTGTACAATACATGATAATGATATATTAATTCATGCTTTACCGCTGAATCGGGGCTGTCGCATAGGGATTTTTATTATCCTTGTGTGACAGCCCCAAATTGATTGATTATTTTTCTTAAATACAATTTAGTGAACAAATTGTAAATAATGTAAATAATGCAAATATTCTTCTTATAATTTTTTCAAAAAGCACTTGACATATTCTACAAGTGGAATTATAATATATTCAACAAGTGGAATATTAAAGGAGGTTACAGATGTTAAAGCACGGCATTTTAGGGTTACTCAACTACGGCAGCATGACCGGATATGAAATCAACAGGACGTTTCGGGATTCGCTCCATTATTTCTGGCACGCGCAGACCAGTCAGGTCTACCGTGAGCTTCAAACGCTGAAAAAAAACGGCTGGGCGACGGATGAAGTCATCGAACAGAGCGACAGACCCGACAAAAAGCTGTTCAGCATTACCGAAAGCGGCAGGGAGGAATTCATGCGCTGGCTTTCCGAGGAAGGATTTGATGCGGAGCTGCGCAGTCCGCTGTTGATGAAAACCTTTTTCAGAGGGGAGCTGCCGACGGATGAAAACGTCGTTTATTTTGCAAAAATGTCGGCGATGCTCTCGGCATTCCTGAACGGATTTCAGTCCGAACCGCCGAAGGTAGCGCAGTACGCGGAAATGATCAGTGACCCGAGGAAAGCGCTCTATTGGAAGATGACAGCCGAATTCGGCGTGATGTACGCGGAAATGATGAGAAACTGGGCGGAAAAATGTAAAAAAGAACTGGAGGATTTAAAGCATGAAGATTCTATTGATTAACGGCAGTCCCAAGGGACTCAAAAGCAACACCTATCGGCTTTCCAAGGCATTTATCGACGGCATTTCCGGCGTCGCTCCGACGGAATGCGAGGAGCTGACGGTTCGGGATCTGGATATCAAGCCCTGTCTCGGCTGCTTCGGATGCTGGAAGAACGGTGAGGGAAAATGTGTCATTCAGGACGATATGAGCGGCGTTCTGGAGAAAATGCTGTGGGCGGACGTGATAATCTGGTCTTTCGGTCTGTATTTCTTCAACGTGCCCGGCAAGCTCAAAACGCTGATCGACCGTCAATTGCCGCTTTCGCTCCCATTTATGGAGCAGGACAGCGAGTCGGGCGGTCATCCCTCACGCTA
>ONCX01000014.1 GCA_900316455.1 uncultured Eubacteriales bacterium | reverse complement strand
GTGTATATAAAATAATCTGTTTTTATTGAGAGAAGGAGAACCGTTAAGGAATGACAAGCAAGATAACAGATATTTTTAAGGAAGCGGAGGAAAGCTACAACGTCAGACAAATAAGCGACGGCGAGGTTAGCCGCATAAGCTTTTACGACAGGTACAGGGCGATGGTAGTAAGGGCAGAATTCTGCGAATACATCGACCGCGAGATGCTTTTTAAAGCAGAGCATGACATTCGCGAAAAGTACGGATTTACCTCGGTCGTGATTCATCCGCGATTTCCTGAAAAATGCTTTGGAAAATCTGTTCTGGACGATATGATTATGGAGCTTAAACGCCGGATTTCAACTGTCAACGGCTCTTTTGTAAATTGCAGATGGGACTGGAACGCGGCTGAAGGCGTTGTCGGGTGCGAGTTAGCGCATGATGCTCTTTCGCTGCTTGCCGAAAAGCATTTCCGCGAGGAATTTATAAATCTGGTTCAGGCTGAATTCGGAAAAAAGGTAGATATTAAACTGAGCTTTGACAAGACCGGTTCACGTTGTATTCCGATACCGGAGGCAGCTCCGGAACAGAGCCGCGAAGCGGTAGTGCCGCCTACAGCCGGAGAAGCTCCGCCGTGGGAGGAAGCGCTGCCTGTTCCCGACCGTCCGGAATTTACAGGAGAGGTCAGGGCAAAGAAGGTCAAGGTGCAGGAGGGAGCCGCGAGTCTGACATTTGAGGGAATTCCCGAAAAATTCAGGGATCCTGAGGTGATATACGGAACTCCCAAGGGAATACCGGCAGTCCGCATGGCGGATCTCAACCCGAATTACAAGAAGGTAACGGTCTACGGCGAGATATTCAGTTTTTCTTCCAAGTTGACAAAGGCTGGCGATAAGGTAATAATTTCATTTGCCCTGACAGACAAAACGTCCTCAGTGCAGGTAAAGATGATTGTCAAAAAAGACGACAGCGAATTCATCGATTTGCTGAAGGACGGCAAATGCGCGGCGGTTCAGGGCGAATACAAATTCGACGATTTTGACCACGATTTTGCCGTTCGTCCCCAGTGCATAGCCACAATGACGGAATCAAAGCGTATGGATAATTCCGAGGTCAAGCGCGTTGAGCTTCATATGCACACAAATATGTCGGCAATGGACGCAATGACTCCGACCAAGAAGCTTGTACAGCGCGCAGCAGACTGGGGCATGACCGCGATAGCCATAACGGATCATGGAGTGGCTCAGGCTTTTCCCGACGCTATGAACGCGGCTAAGGCTTGCAAGAAGGACGGAAAGCCGATAAAAATTCTCTACGGTATCGAAGCCTACTATATTGACGACATGGTTGATATAGTAAAGGGAGATGACGAACGCCCCATAGACGGGGAATTCATAGTTTTCGATCTTGAAACCACAGGACTCAGCGCCGCCACCGAGAGAATAACTGAAATTGGCGCGGTCAGGTACAAGGGCGGGGAGATACTCGACAAATTCAATACCTTTGTAAATCCGCGCATGCCTATTCCGCAGAAGATTGTGGAGCTTACTGGAATCACAGACGAAATGGTAAAGGACGCGCCGGACGAAAGTGAAGCGGTAAGGGCGTTCCTTGAATACTGCGGGGACAATCCGGTTTTCATCGCGCACAACGCTAATTTTGACATTGGATTTATGAAAGCCGCGTGCGGACGCTGCGGAATAGAGTTTTCGCCTGTTTACATCGACACCGTGCCGCTGGCGCGCGCGCTTCACCCAACGCTCAAGAACCACAAGCTGGATACGGTGGGCGAATATCTTGAAATACCGCCGTTCGAGCATCACAGGGCATGCGACGACGCGCTCGCGCTGGCGCAGATAGTGCAGAAGGAATTCGGACTGCTGGTCGGTGAATATCAGGTGACAAGCGTCAAGGATATCAATACCAACGCTAAATCCACAGACACAACAAAGCTGCGTCCTAATCACATGATAATAATAGCCCAAAATCTTGTGGGACTTAAAAACATGTATAAGCTTATTTCGGCTTCCAATCTGAAATACTTTCACCGCAAGCCGAGAATACCGCGCAGTGAGATAATCCGCAGGCGTGAGGGACTAATAATAGGTAGCGCGTGCGAGCAGGGCGAGCTTTATCAGGCAATCCTGCTCGGACGTAGCGAAGCGGATATTGAAAAGATTGCGGCCTTTTATGATTATCTTGAGGTTCAGCCGCTCGGCAACAATGAATTTATGCTGCGTGATGGCACTGTGAAGAGCAGACAAGGGCTTATTGATATCAATAAGAAGATAATAGCTCTTGGAGATAAGCTTGGCAAGCCGGTAGTGGCAACCTGCGACGTGCATTTTATGGATCCTGAAGATTCCGAATTCCGCAAGGTGCTTATGGTGCAGCAGGGATTCACTGACGCGGACAAACAGGCTCCGCTTTATCTCCGCACTACCGAGGAAATGCTTGCCGAATTTGACTATCTCACTCCGGAAAAGGCGTATGAGATAGTGGTGACAAATACAAATAAAATTGCCGATATGGTGGAAGAAATAAAGCCTATTCCTGACGGTGTGTTCCCGCCGTCCATAGACGGAGCGGAGCAGCAGCTCAGGGATATTTCCACAGCACGCGCACACGCTATTTACGGCGATCCGCTGCCCGAATACGTACAGGCGAGGCTTGACAAGGAACTGAATTCAATTATCGGCAACGGCTTTGCGGTCATGTATATGACTGCTCAGAAGCTTATAGCCTATTCTGAGGAAAACGGATATCTTGTAGGTTCACGAGGTTCTGTAGGTTCGTCGTTTGTCGCAACGATGTCAGGCATATCGGAGGTAAATCCGCTTGCGCCGCATTATGTATGTCCTGAATGCAAGTGGAGCCAGTTTTTCGAGAAGAGTCTGGAATACGGATCGGGATTTGATCTGCCGCCGAAAAAATGTCCACAGTGCGGCGCGGAGCTTAACCGCGACGGGCATGAGATACCTTTTGAGACATTCCTTGGCTTCAACGGGGACAAGCAGCCGGATATCGACCTGAATTTTTCGGGAGAGGTGCAGTCAAAGGTTCACAAATACACCGAGGAGCTTTTCGGCAAGGACAACGTTTTCAAAGCCGGCACAATATCGACAGTCGCCGAAAAGACCGCCTACGGCTATGTCAAGGGCTATGAGGAAAAGATGGGGCTTCATCTTCCGGCAGCCGAGGTGGAAAGGCTGAAAAAGGGCTGTATGGGAGTCAAGTCCACCACAGGTCAGCACCCAGGCGGTATGGTCGTTGTTCCGAGGGATATGGAGATCGAGGATTTCTGTCCGGTTCAGCATCCGGCGGACAAGAAGGATTCCGATACCATAACAACGCACTTCGATTTCCATTCAATACACGATACCATACTTAAATTAGACGAACTTGGACACGATGTGCCGACAATCTATAAATATCTTGAAGAATATACAAAAGTAAAGATTTCAACAATAACAATGAGCGACCCGCAGGTAATGAGTCTGTTCACGTCAACCGAGGCTCTTGGTATAACCGAAGAGCAGTGCATGAGCAAGACCGGAACGTTCTCGCTGCCGGAGGTTGGCACAAATTTCGTGCGTCAGATGCTTCTTGACACGCATCCAAAGACCTTTGCCGACCTGCTTCAGGTAGCGGGACTTTCCCACGGCACTGACGTATATCTCGGCAACGCGCAGGATCTTATCAAGGACGGAACCTGCACTATTTCGGAGGTAATAGGCACTCGTGACAGTATTATGACGTATCTTATAGCCAAAGGTGTGCCGAATCAGGCTTCATTCAAGATAATGGAAATAGTGCGAAAGGGCAATGCGCACAAGCTGCTAAATGACGAATATGTGCAGATGATGAAGGATAACGGCGTTCCTCAATGGTACATCGACTCATGCTTCAAGATCAAATATATGTTCCCCAAGGCGCACGCGGCTGCGTACATGATAGCGACGCTGCGTCTCGGCTGGTACAAGGTTCACACTCCGGAGGAATACTACGCGGCGTACTTCACGGTGCGTGCGGACGAATTCGACGCCGAGCTTGCGACTTCAGATATCAGCAATATCAAGTCTGTTATCAAGGAGCTTGACGAAAAGGGAAGAGGCGCGTCGGCGAAGGAACAGAACAAGCTTGCGACAATGCAGATACTCAACGAAGCACGCGAGCGCGGAGTGGTTTTCCTGCCGGTTGATCTCTATAGGAGCGATTCGCGCAAATTCCTCATGGAGGGCAAGCAGGTTCGTCTGCCGTTCACAACATTGAAGGGTCTCGGCGAAGCTGCCGCGATCAGCCTTGTGGATTCCCGTTCCGGCGGATATAAATTCATGTCCAAGAGCGACGTTCAGATGCGTTCGGGCGTATCAAAGAGCGTGATGGAAATTCTGGAGGGCGCGGGAGTTCTTGACGGAATGGCTGAAAGCAACCAGGTAAGTCTTTTCGATTTTTAATATAAAGAAGGCAAGATAATAATAATGAGAAAAAATTATAAAATTACGCCGGAGGGTACGGGAGATCTGCTCTTTTCGGAGTGTGTCGAACGCCGTGCGGTGGAATCGAAAATATGCAAGATGTTCGCCCGCGGAGGCTACAATGAGGTTCGCACGCCGTTCCTTGAGTTTTACGATGTATTTAATCTGGGCGACAGCTTTTTCCCTATGGACAGCATGTATAAGCTCAGTGACAATAAGGGCAGACTGATGGTGCTGCGTCCCGACAATACGCTTCCAATAGCCCGCATGACAGCTACAAAGCTGAGTAACGCGCAGCTTCCCATCAGGGTATACTATTCACAGACCAGCTTTGCCATAGGTCAGAGTCTCAGGGGAGAGAGCGACCAGAACAAGCAGACCGGAATAGAGCTTATCGGAGCCGGCGGCATAAAAGCCGACCTTGAGGTTATAGTGATGGCTATAAATTCGCTCAGGGCAAATCTGGATGATTTTCGGTTTGAAATAGGTCATTCGGGAATATTCAGAGCGCTTGCCGACAATCTGAACGTAAGCGAGGAAACCAAGGAAGAGCTAAGGGATTATATTGAATCCAAGAATTACGGAGCGCTTGCCGAAGCTCTTGAGAAGCTTCCGGACAGCAGCTCGGTTCGCGCACTGAGGCAGCTTCCAAGAATGTTTGGCGGCGGAGAGGTGCTGGGTCAGGCTTACGAAGTGTTCGATGGCTGCGGGGTTACGGAATATATTGATTACTTAGGCGATATATACGAACGTCTTTCCCAGTTGGGACTCGGCGACAAGCTGATAATTGATTTCGGGATTGTGCAGCGTAAGGATTATTATACAGGAATAGTATTCACCGCGTATGCACACGGTTCAGGCAATAAGGTGCTTTCGGGCGGACGGTATGACCGTCTTCTGGAAAAATTCGGATTTCCCACACCTGCCTGCGGCTTTGCGGTGGATATCGACGCACTTACAAAGGCGTGTTCGCATACCAAAAAGGTAACTGCGAAAATACCCCAGATTTTAGTTCATTCAGACGACGGATTTGAGATCAAGGCTTTGCAGTACGCGTCAAAGCTGGCGGGCGATAAGCACACATATGAATATTCGGTGTGTGAGTCGCTTGATAAGGCTCTTGAATACGCACGTTCCAAAGGAATAGCGCGTGTCGATCATGTGAGCGACGAAATAGAGATCATAGAGCTTTGAGAGGAGCGTATGTATGAAGCCTTTGAGAATTGCACTTACAAAGGGAAGACTGGAAAAGGATACGGTTGCCCTTTTTGAAAAGATAGGTTACGACTGCTCGTCTGTCAGGGAGAAGGGCAGGAAGCTCATTCTGCCAATAGGCGACAGCATAGAGGTGGTGCTTGCCAAGGCGCCGGATGTTATAACATACGTTGAAAACGGCGTATGCGACCTCGGAGTGGTGGGCAAGGACACAATCATTGAGAACGGCTCCTGCTTTTATGAGATACTCGATCTCGGTTTCGGACGCTGCAAATTTGCGGTTGCAGGAAAAAAAGGCGTGGACTGTCTGTCGGGATTCAGCACAAAGACCATAGCGACCAAGTACCCCAACGTCACGCGGCGTTATTTTGAATCAAAAGGAATGGACGTAAGGGTGATCAAGATTGAAGGCTCGGTGGAGCTTGCTCCGCTTCTGGGTCTTGCCGACGCGATAGTGGATATAGTGGAAACCGGCTCGACGCTGCGTGAGAACGGTTTAGAGGTAAAAGAAGACGTATGTCCCATATCGGCAAGGCTGATATGCAATACAGCCAGTCTCAAGCTGAGAAAGGCTGAGATTGAGTCATTGGCAAAACAGATGGAAGACGCCATTACAGGAGGTTGAAATTCATGAAAAAAATTGTACCCGAAATGTTAGACGAGCTTACAGCGCTTTTTGTTGACACATTTAACGCGCCGCCTTGGAATGACGAGTGGAAGACGGAAACTGCGCGTACCAGACTGAGAGATATCATGCGTATGCCGAATTTCTGCGGTGCGGCGGAATATCGTGATGGAAAGCTCGCGGGGCTTATTATGGGTCATAGCGAGATGTCGTTTGACGGAATGCACTTTCAGATACTTGAGTTTTGTGTCGCAAATGACATGAAAGGACATGGCATAGGAGGTGAAATGCTTAAAAATTTCATTGATTATCTCGACCGTAAGGGCGTTGTGTCGATTTATCTTCTCACAATGAAAGGTGAAGCCAGCGAGGATTTCTATGCTTCTCAGGGATTTGAGACGGTAAACGATATGTGTGTGATGAGCAAACACAGACAATAATAATTGGATTCATAGTTTATTGTATTTACTTGCGCTAAAATAATGAAAGAGGTGTTTTATAATGAAAAATGAAAGATTCAAAAAATTTTTTTCCTTGAAGAAAAGAACTGCTCTGCTGCTTGCGGCGGCAATGCTTCTGCCGATGTTCGCCGTTGGCTGCGAATCCGCGCATGATATTATCAAGAAGCGTGAACGCGCTGATGAGATAAGCAAGCGTGCGGCGGAATATATGCAGGAGAAATATAACAGAGGCTTTAACGTAAAAAAATGCGAAGCTGCCGAGGGAGACGAATACGAGGGAGATTTCCTTATTTCATTCAACAGCGGCGTACATGCATTTTATGATTCCGATGAAGATATGTTTTACGACGACAGACAGACCAAGCCAATAAATGAAGCCATCATGCGCGACATATGGCTTCCGATGTTTGAGGGACTTGATGTTGTTTATGAAAATGTCAATGATAATTCTCAGACATTCAATATGGTATACCGTTTTACCCGTGGAGGTAAAGAAACAAAATACAGTATGTATCATGAGTATTACGATGTAACCGCGCAATATTATGGAATGCACAGCAAGCTGTCAGTGACTACTGATAATATTATTTTTGTGGAAGAAAGCACTGTCAAATGCAGGTGGTGCTTTGATAATATAAGAAAGACATTGGATATGTACTTCAAGGGTCAGTCAAAAGGCTCGATAAACATTTACGCTGTAACCAATGAGATGTATTCAAAACAGGATTTTGACAATAAGTCCGTTGATGAAACAACAGAGGGCTGCGTTGCACATTTGTTCTATGGAGATAAGCAATATTGTGCATTCCGGAGCTTTGTCGAGGTAACTGAGGGACTTTATGGAAATGTTTGTCATCTTCATGACTTTCGCTTCCAGAAGGGTGATCTTTCTTTGATACCTGTTGATGATTCTGAAAAGGTAAAAGAGAATATCCTTAAAAATATGGAAAGCAAGGACATGGGACTTCTGGATAAATATGTTTCCAAAAAAAGGGAAATAAATTTTGAAGGAGATATTTATATATTTGACGTTTCGACCCGTGTAGCTCAGTCGCACTGGAAAGATATAACAGTTGCGTTCATAATGAAAGACGGCGACGGACCAATAGGTGAATATGCCGAGATTAATGAGAGCGAGCACAGCATGTTTGCCTATAATATGAACGGCGACGATTACAACGCGACATGTCTCTGCTCGCCGAACAGCCGTTCGGTGATGTTCACATACAAGCCGGGCGACGAGGTATACTTCTGGTTTGGCAGTCAGAAATAACGGAGGTAATTTGCAGTGAAATTAGCTGAGGCATTGCAGGAGAGAGCGGATCTGAATATCCGTATACAGCAGTTGAGGAGCAGGCTGGAAAACAACGCCCTTGTGCAGGAGGGCGAGCAGCCTTCCGAGAATCCTGAGGATTTGCTGAAGGAGCTTAACGAATGTGTAAGCAGACTGGAATGGCTGATAAGCCGCATTAATACAACAAATTGCGGAACCGTTGTCAACGGTCAGACGCTTACGGAGATGATTGCCAAAAAGGACGCTCTGACCGTGAAGCTGTCGATATACCGTGATCTTGTCAACACATCGAGCCGTTCGGCATACCGTGCGAGAAATTCCGAGATCAAGATACTTCCTACATTAGCGGTCAGGAAGCTTCAAATGGAAACCGACGAAATGTCGAAACAGCTCAGGCTGCTTGACAATGCGCTTCAGCAGACCAACTGGACGACTGATCTGAAAGAAAGCGAATAATAAAATAATGAGGTAACGGAACGCGGGGCGAGTGCAAACGCTTTGCAGCGGCGTACGCTGCTACATAAGGTGCGCCTCAGGGCAGGCGCGGGGTTTATCCCTTTTGAGAATTGTTATGCCCCGACAGCGTATAAACGCATCGTTATGGATTAACGCTTATTACCGCTGCACTGACCGCGTTCCGTGAGGGCGGGCATGGGGAAAAATCGAGTGAATGGCGAATGATTTACGAATGCTGACGCGCATAAAAACGCGCAGATTCGTCTGATGTTTTGAGGAGGAAAAAGAATGATAAAGATAGTCAAGGCGGACGGAACCGCTGAAAGGGAGTTTCTCGCAAGGCTCAGGGAGCGAAGCGGCGAGACCGACCGGAGGGTTACTGAAATTGTCACGGCAATGCTCGACGATATACGTTCGAGAGGTGACGAAGCCGTAAAGGAATACACCGCAAAATTCGATACGGATAAGCCGGAATATTATGAGGTTCCGAGAAGCGTAATAGACGAAGCCGAAAACGAATGCGACGCAGAGCTTATCGCGTCGATGAAGAGAGCCGCGAAGAATATTGAGGATTTTCACTCAAGACAGGTGCAGCAGAGCTGGCTTACGCCAAAGGAAAACGGCGTTATTCTCGGACAGAGGATACGCGGATTGAACAGGGTGGGGGTTTATGTACCTGGCGGTACGGCAGCGCTGTTTTCGTCGGTGCTGATGAATGTTATTCCCGCCAGAATTGCCGGAGTCAGGGAGATAATCATGGTGACGCCTCCGTGCAAGGACGGAAAGGCAAATCGGAACATTCTGGCTGCCGCGGCAATTGCGGGAGTTGACAGGGTTTTCCTCTGCGGCGGCGCGCAGGCAATAGGAGCGCTCGCCTACGGTACAGCCGAAATACCAAAGGTGGACAAGATAGTAGGTCCCGGAAATATATTTGTAGCCACCGCGAAGCGTCTTGTTTACGGCTCTGTGGATATAGATATGATAGCTGGACCGAGCGAGATTCTGATTGTCGCCGATGGCACAGCGAATCCAAAATTCTTAGCAGCCGATCTCATGAGTCAGGCGGAGCATGATAAGCTTGCATCGGCAATTCTCGTCACCACAAGCGCGGAGCTTGCCGAAAAAACCGACGCAGAGCTTGAAAGGCAGTGCGCGGGAATGTCGCGCCGTGAGATAATAGAGGAATCCATTGAAAACTATGGCGGAATTATCGTCTGCGAATCCATTGACGACGCTGTTGAAATGGCGAATGAGCTTGCCCCGGAGCATCTTGAGGTATGCGTTGAGAATCCCATGGAATATGTAGGACGTCTGGATAACGCCGGTTCCGTATTCTTGGGAAATTACGCTCCGGAACCGCTGGGAGATTACTTTGCGGGACCAAATCACGTACTTCCGACAAGCGGAACGGCAAGATTCTTCTCTCCGCTGTCTGTAGATACATTCATTAAGAAGTCCAGCTTTATTTATTATAATGAACCGGCTCTCCGCGACGTTAAGGACGATGTAGTAAGACTCGCCGAAAACGAAAGCCTTACCGCGCACGCCAACGCGATAAAGGTCAGATTTGAATAAGTTACTATATAGACTCAGTGAGAAAACAAAGGAAGAAATAACATGTCCTATAAAATAAATGAAAAGGTTCGCAATTTGCAACCTTATGAACCGATAAGCGGCAATTACAGGATACGCCTTGACGCGAATGAGTCCTTTCTGGAAATATCTCCGGAAATAAAGGAAGAAATGCTTGCGCGAATATCGGAGCTGCATCTCAACCGCTATCCGGATCCGCTCGCCGCGGAGGTATGCGAAGGATTCGGACGTTATTACAACGTCAAACCGGAGCTTGTCACTGTCGGCAACGGTTCGGACGAGCTTCTCACGCTGCTGACACAGGTGATGATGTCAAAGGGCGAGAAGCTGGTATACACATCGCCTGATTTTTCTATGTATCAGTGTTATGGCTATCTTGCGGAGAATGAGTGCATAGAATACAAAAAGAATCGCTTTTACAATATTGATGTTGATTCGCTTATTGCCATCATTAACCGTGAGGGTGCGAGAATGGCAATATTTTCAAATCCATGCAATCCCACAGGAGATGGACTCTGCCGTTCCGAGGTACTCAGACTTGTGGAGGGTGCGCCGGATTGTCTTGTTGTAGTCGATGAAGCGTATATGGATTTCTGGGATCAATCCGTTCTGGATTGCGTAGAAAAGTACGACAATCTGCTTGTGCTGAAAACCTGTTCCAAAGCGCTGCGTATGGCGGGAATACGCTGCGGCTTTGCTGTTGCCAATAAAGCGGTAACAAACGCGCTTCGCGCCGCAAAATCCCCATATAATGTCAATTCCATGACGCAGGCTGCCGCGGCAGTGTTATTTTCCCACCCCGAGGAGCTTGACCGTGCGACAGCGACGGTAATTGAATCTCGCAATGAGCTTTATTCGCTCATGCGCGATATGCCCTTCGAGTATTATCAGCTTATGTTCCACGCACCCAAAGCTAATTTCATCTATGCAAGATTGCCGGAGGGCGAGGCAGACAGAGTGTTTGAGGCGTTGAAGAGCGAGGGTGTAATCGTTCGCTGCATGGGGAATAATCTTCGTATAACATGTGGGACGAAATATGAGAATTCAGAGGTTGTGCGCCTGCTTAATAAACATCTCAAATTTGGCGGTGATGACATTGATTATTGACAGAATCGGAAAAGTTGAGCGAACCACACGTGAGACGGATATTTCTGTAAGCCTCGATATTGACGGAGGCAAGGTTGAAATAGACAGCGGTATAGGATTTCTGAATCACATGCTGACGGCGTTCGGAGTGCATTCGGGATTCGGTCTGAAGGTGACGTGCAAAGGCGATCTCGATGTTGACGGACATCACACAGCCGAGGATATAGGAATTGCTCTTGGTCAGGCGTTTGCGTCTGCCATAGGCGACAAAAAAGGAATTGCGCGATACGGCAGCTTTTACATTCCGATGGACGAGGCGCTTGCGTTCTGTTCTCTGGATATAAGCGGGAGACCGTTCATTGTATTCGACGCGGATTTTCCGCAGTGGCGCTGCGGCGACTTCGATTGCTGTCTTACCGAGGAATTCTTTCGCGCCTTTGCAATGAACTCCGGTATTACGCTGCATATAAAATCGCTTTACGGCAATAATTCTCATCACATAATCGAGGCAATATTCAAAGCGGTAGCGCACGCGCTGAAAGCTGCCGTTAAGATTGAATATAAGGATACACTCTCCACAAAGGGTGTTCTGTAAAAAATCCAAAGGAGCAAATGCAAAAAAATGATTATTTTCCCCGCAATAGATATCAAGGACGGAAACTGCGTAAGGCTTGTAAAGGGAGATTACTCTACAGCACACAAGGTTGCGGAGAATCCATTGCAAACGGCTCGCAGCTTTGAGGCAGCCGGAGCAAAGTGGATACATATGGTAGATTTGGACGGAGCAAAGGACGCGGCGCTTGTCAACAAGGATATTTTTATAAGTGTGGCGAGAGAAACAGGACTTAATGTGGAAGTAGGCGGGGGCATACGCAGCATGGAAGCTGTGGATTATTACCTGTCTAACGGAATTTCGAGGGTCATTCTCGGCTCCGCTGCTGTAAAGAATCCTGACTTTACACGAGAAGCCGTGGCGAAATACGGCGATAGGATTGCGATAGGAATAGACGCGAAAAACGGAATGGTAGCGGCTGAGGGCTGGTTAGACACTTCCAACGTATATTTTACAGATCTGGCTGTTGAGATGGAAAAGATTGGTGTAAAGACAATTATCTTTACCGACATTTCCCGCGACGGAACGCTTACCGGTCCG
Organism: uncultured Eubacteriales bacterium; assembly: GCA_900316455.1. GTDB lineage: Bacteria > Bacillota > Clostridia > Oscillospirales > Acutalibacteraceae > RUG762. Next base: position 18,160 of record ONCX01000014.1, on the reverse strand, counting down.
AATCTTCAACAGCTTGCGGAAATCAACAGCGCGGTGTCATGCGACATTGTGGCAAGCGGCGGAATTTCGGGAATTGGCGACATAATTGCGCTTCGGGACAGCGGGCTTTACGGAGCCATCGCCGGCAAGGCGCTGTATACCGGAGACTTGAATCTTGCAAACGCAATAGCCGAAGCTGACAAGCCGAGAGACTTGTCACGGTATTTTGCCAAATCGGAGCTTATTCCCGCTATAATTCAGGAGGCTTCCACAGGAGAAGTGCTTATGCTTGCCTACATGAACGAGGAATCGCTCAGGCTTACGCTGGAAACAGGGCGCACATGGTTCTGGAGCCGTTCACGCGGCGAGCTTTGGAACAAGGGAGCAACGTCGGGACATTATCAGAAGATAGTTTCCGTAAGCGGGGACTGTGACGACGACACACTCCTGATACGGGTGGAGCAAACAGGCGCCGCCTGTCACACAGGCAATCATTCGTGTTTTTTCCAGCCCGTTTCATTCAGGAAGTTTAAAGAGTGACAATAATCTACGTTAATTAAAAAGGAGAAATAATTAAAATGCAGAATGAAAATTACGATGTTCTCGGAGCGCTTTACGATACGGTGATAGAGCGCAGGGACAATCCCCAGGAAAAATCATATACATGTTATCTTCTTGACACAGGTCTCGACAAAATTCTCAAGAAGGTTGGAGAGGAATGCTCCGAAACGATAATCGCTGCCAAGAATGACAGCGACAGCGATCTTGTGGGAGAGATAAGCGATCTGCTCTATCATCTCATGGTGCTGATGGTAAAGCGCGGCATTCCGCTCGAGGACGTTTACGCGGAGCTTGACAGGCGCAGTCTTAAAAGCGGGAATTTAAAGACATTCAAGCAGGTTGACAAGAACACATAATAATTTTTTAAAAGGATGTGCTTTTTATTCGGGCATGTCCTTTGTTTGTATTGCAAATTCTGTTAAAGTATTGTAGAATATATAGTATAATAAAGTAATCAGAAAAAACTGCTGATAATCGGAGGAATTGTTTTGGTCAGAAAAGATATTGAAAAATTTCTGCTGAGTGTGGAAAAACCGGGGCGATATGTTGGAGGAGAACCGAATTGCGTTGTGAAGAACAGGGAAGATGTAAATATCAGATTCGCGTTCTGTTTTCCCGACGTGTATGAAATAGGCATGTCGCACCTCGGCATGAAGATACTCTATGGACTTTATAATTCAATTCCCGACGTATGGTGCGAAAGGGTATTTGCTCCGTGGCCGGATATGGAAGAGAAAATGCGGGAGCATTCTGTACCTCTCTACGGTCTGGAGAGCGGAGATTCGATAAAGAGCTTTGACTTTGTGGGCTTTACTTTGCAATACGAACTCAGCTATTCAAATATTTTCACAATGCTTGACCTTTCGGACATTCCCTTTCTTTCGGCTGAAAGGGCGAATGAAGATCCGATAATCGTTCTTGGCGGACCATGCGTGTGCAATCCCGAACCGCTTGCCGAGCTTGCGGATATTGTATCGCTTGGCGAGGGAGAAGAGGTAAGCATAGAAATGTTCGATCTCTACCGACGGCACAAACTGAGCGGACACTTCGACAGGAAGAAATTCCTGCGCGAGGCAGCGGACATTCCGGGGCTGTATATTCCGTCGCTCTATGACGTCAGCTATAACGACGACGGCACAATTTCCGCCTTTGTTCCAAAGGACGGCGCACCCGCGACAATTCAGAAGCGGATTATTCAGGATATGAGCAAGGTATATTATCCGGAAAATTTTGTTGTGCCGATAATTGAAATCGTCCATGACCGTGCGGTTACTGAAATATTCCGCGGCTGCATACGCGGCTGCCGGTTCTGTCAGGCGGGATATATCTACCGTCCGAACCGCGAGAAGGATTATAATACGGTGGACGCGCAGAGCCGCAGTCTTTGCGGTACTACAGGCTATGACGAGGTGTCGCTTTCCTCGCTCAGTTCGAGCGATTACACCGAGCTTCCGCAGTTGCTTGACAATATGCTTAACTGGACGGAGCAAAGCAAGGTGAGCATTTCTCTGCCGTCGCTGAGAATCGACGGATTCAGCGACGAACTCACCGAAAAACTCAAAAAAGTACGGCGCGGCGGTCTGACATTTGCGCCCGAAGCCGGCACACAGCGTCTCCGCGACGCGATAAACAAGAACGTCACCGAGGAAGAGGTGCTGAATACCTGCCGGACGGCGTTCAACGGCGGCTGGACGAACGTTAAATTATATTTCATGATAGGACTGCCGACCGAGACTCTCGAAGACGTGGAGGGGATAGGAGAGCTTTCACAGAAGGTGGTTGACGAATTCTACCGCAACCCGAACAAGCCAAAGGGAAAGGGAGTGAATGTCACCTCCAGCGCGTCAACATTCGTGCCGAAGCCGTTCACACCGTTCCAGTGGGAGCCGCAGGACGACATTGACGAGATACACAAAAAGCAGCAGCATTTGAGGGAAAGCGTCCGCAGCCGCAAGATCACGCTTAACTGGCACGACGCCGACACAAGCTTTCTGGAGGCGGTATTTGCCCGTGGCGACAGAAAGCTCATTCGCGTGCTTATCCGCGCATTTGAAAAGGGCTGCCGTTTTGACGGCTGGGACGAATATTTTAAACTGGCTGTGTGGCTTGAAGCTTTTGCGGAGTGCGGAATTGATCCGGCGTTTTACGCCAACCGACGCAGGAGCTATGATGAAATTCTTCCGTGGGATCATCTCGATTACGGAATAACAAAGGAATTTCTCATCAGAGAGCATAAAAAGGCGCTCGCAGCCGAGACTACGCCGCATTGCCGACTGAAATGCGCCAATTGCGGGGCTGCCAGACTGACAGGAGGTGTTTGCAGTGTCTTTAAGAAAAGAAATGAAAAACGTGGTTGACATTCAGGGAACGCTTTGTCTGCCGATAAGAATTTTCTTTGTAAAGGAAGGTCCGTCCAAATATATGTCGCATCTCGATCTAATGCGCTGCATGACACGCGTCGTTCGCCGCGCAGGAGTGCCGATATGGTACACCGAGGGCTTTAACCCGCACCCGTTCATGACGTTTGCCCTTCCGCTCTCTCTGGGAACGTCCGGAATGAGCGAGTCAATGGACGTAAGGCTTACTGAGGACATGCCTTTTGACGAGGTGAAGGACCGGCTGAATTCCGCTTTGTGCGAGGGAATTTACGTTACTAATGTTGACTATCAGTTCGAGAAAGCTACAGCGATAAAATCCGCGTTATACCGCGTAACACTTGCGGTTGAAGGAATCGACGGCGCAAAGCTAAAGGAATTGATAGAAAGGTATCTTTCTCAGGCTGAAATAACAGTGCAGAAAAAGAACAAAAAGAAGCAGCTCGTTGATATAGACGTAAAGCCGCATGTCCTGTCGTATGAAGCCGTGTCCGACGGCGACTGCGCTGTCCTTACGATAAGGCTTCCTGCGGGGAGCGACGTAAATATCAATCCGAATATTATTCTGAACGGATTTGCCGGAGCAAATTCAATCGAATTCGATAAATGCGATATAGTACGGGAAAGAATACTCACTGAAAACGGTGAAGATTTCAAATAAAAGGAGAATGACGTCATGAAAAAAACAACAAAAATAATCAGTCTGATCTTAGCTGCGATCATGCTTTCAAGCATTATGACCGCTTGCAACCCGGGAGTCCATCCTGCCGTGCCGAATGACGACACGGCTTCTTCCGAACCATTTACTCCGCATAGATTCGGTATAGACGATGCGAGAATCGGCGAAGTGAGAATCGGCATGACTCCCGATCATGTAAAGAAGATTCTGGGCGATCCTGAGAGCGAAGAGCTTATCACACAGGATAATAACATCTACGGCGCGTATATCAAGATGGAATATGACGGTATTAATCTAACGTTTTATGATGTAAACGGAGGAGAGGATTACACATTAGGCACTATATCCTCGGACTCCGAAACGGTGAAATTTGTCGGAGGGCTGCACGTCGGCAGCACAAAGGACGAGGTGCTGAATGCCTTCACTCATGAAGAAGACCCTCAGCCGCTATATTTTGACGGTACAGAGGAATCCTGCGGCGATTATATTTACGGGGATATCAATGCCTCGCTCTTCCTCGAATACAAACCCAAGGACGCTATCGAGTGCGCGTATATAAACCGCTATGGCGAGGATCTTGACAATAGCTATATGATGGAATATTATTATTACAATCCTCTCGAATGGAACGCCGACAAGAGCGGATATTCAGGCGATTACTATTGTATGGTCTTTTATATGGAAAAGGAGAGCGATACCGTAACCGATATTCGCATATCGTATGACATTATATTGTGATCGAAAGAAAAGAGCGGGATAATTATGGATAAAAAAGATGCTATATCTACAGAGAGCAACACTGCCAAAAAGCAAAAGAACACATTTTCCGGAAATGTCGGGTATATTTTAGCCGTTGCCGGTTCTGCCGTTGGTTTGGGAAATATCTGGCGTTTTCCTTATTTAGCCGCGAAATACGGCGGGGGAATATTCCTTCTGGTGTACCTCATACTCATGCTGACATTCGGCTATGCCATGATTATATCCGAAACAGCCATAGGACGAATGACAGGCAAGAGTCCTGTGGGCGCGTTCAGCGCGTTCGGGAGTAAAAAATGGCTGAAATTCGGAGGCGGGATCAACGCGGTTGTCCCCATGCTGATTCTGCCGTATTACAGCGTAATAGGCGGCTGGGTTGTAAGATATGTCGCCGAGTATCTCAGGGGAAATGCTGCCGAAGCCGCGGAAGATGAATTTTTCGGCTCGTTTATTAGTAATTCGTTTGTGGCGGAAATATGCTTTGTTGTGTTTGTGTTCGCAGCGTTCCTTGTAATCATTGCCGGTGTGAAGAACGGCATAGAGGCTGTCAGCAAAGTCGTCATGCCGATGCTGGTGATATTGGCTGTTATCACCGCCGTATATTCCGTTACGCGTCCTGGCGCGCTTGAGGGAGTAAAATACTTCCTCGTGCCGAATTTCAGGGATTTCTCCATAATGACTGTTGTCGCGGCAATGGGGCAGATGTTCTATTCGCTTTCGCTTGCTATGGGAATTCTTATCACTTACGGTTCCTATCTCAAAAAAGAATCCGATATCGAACAGAATACAACGCGTGTTGAGTGGTTTGATACCGGAATTGCCATACTTGCTGGACTTATGATTATTCCGGCGGTCTTTGCTTTTACCGGAGGAGATATCAAAACCCTGAAGGCGGGACCGTCGCTGATGTTCATTACGCTTCCGAAGGTATTTGACAGCATGGGATTAGGCAATATAATCGGTAATGTGTTTTTTCTGATGGTTTTGTTTGCCGCGCTCACGAGCGCCATTTCGCTGTTTGAAACGTGTACCGCGACAATTGCCGAAGAGCTTGGATTCAGCCGGGTCGTCAGCAGTCTGATTGTGCTTTGCGTATCGCTGATTTTAGGCACAGCGAGCGTGTTCGGCTATGGCATTTGGAGCTTTGTCAGAATATTCGGAATGCAGATTCTTGATTTCTTTGATTTTCTTACAAATTCGGTAATGATGCCGGTTTCAGCCTTTTTCGTCTGCATACTGATCATCAGGGTAATAGGTTTTGACGGTGTGGCGAAGGAAGTAAAGCTCTCGTCAAAATTCCGCCGTCAGCCTATGTATTATATTGTAACCAAATATATCGCGCCATTTTTCCTTATGATAATTCTGGCGAGTTCGATTGCGAGCGCGCTTGGATTCATTACAATTTAGCGGGAGGTAATGACAATGGACGTAAGAGTCGGCGACATTCTTGAAATGAAGAAGCCACACCCATGCGGGAGCAGACAATTCGACGTGCTTCGGGTAGGCATGGACTTCAAGATAAAATGCAAGGGCTGCGGGCATGAAGTCATGGTTGCCCGTGTTAAGATCGAGAAGAATATCAAAAAGATTATCCGTGAATCAGAAGAATAATTCATGAATTATTTTGATTTGGAATAAATAAAAGCAAAAAGGATTGAATAAAAATGTTTGACAAGCTGTCGGCGGCAGAAGTAAGATACGAGGAACTCAGCAAGAAGCTCTGCGAGCCGGATTTGATTAACGACAACGCGCTCTACCGCGACACCATGAGGGAATACAAGAATCTCACGCCGCTTGTGGAAAAATACCGTGAATACAAGAGCGCAAAGGCGATAGAGGAAGAATCAAAGTCAATGCTCGACGATGGAATATCCGATAAGGATTTCCGTGAGCTGGTTGAAAGCGAGCTTGACGAAGCGCGGGAAAAATTAGCAGTTATTTCGGACGAGCTGAAAATTCTGCTTCTGCCCAAGGATCCTAATGACGACCGCAATGTTGTCATGGAGATAAGAGGCGGCGCGGGCGGCGAGGAAGCGGCGCTTTTCGCGGGCGTGCTTTTCCGCATGTATTCTATGTACGCTGAACGCGTCGGCTGGAAAGTAGAGGTTGTAAACGCAAATGAAACGGAACTCGGCGGTTACAAGGAGATAAGCTTCATTGTAAACGGCGAATCGGCGTATTCCAAGCTGAAATACGAGAGCGGGGTTCACCGTGTCCAGCGCGTGCCGGAGACGGAAACTCAGGGACGTATCCACACATCAACAGCGACAGTAGCGGTCATGCCTGAGGTGGACGAGGTTGACGTTGAGATAAATCCTACCGACCTCAAAATCGACACATTCTGTTCGAGCGGAGCGGGCGGACAGCACGTCAATAAAACCGAGTCGGCAATACGCATCACACATATTCCTACCGGAATAGTAGTGGAATGTCAGGACGAGCGCAGCCAGTACAAGAACAAGGACAGGGCAATGAAGATACTCCGTTCACGCATCTATGAAGCGGCGATGGAGGAACAGAACAGCAAGATAGCCGCCGAGCGCAAGCTTCAGGTAGGCACAGGCGACCGTTCTGAGAGAATACGCACATACAACTATCCGCAGGGAAGAATGACCGATCACCGCATAGGTCTGACGCTTTATAAGCTGGACGCAATACTCAACGGCGATCTTGACGAGATATTTGACGCGCTGATAACCTCAGCGAGAGCGGAGCAGCTTAAAGCTTCGATAGACGAGAGCGCCGGAGCATAGAATATTCAGGAAAGGATGAATTCACAATGAAAAGAATCATATCAATTACAGCAGCAATAGCGATATGCGCGGTAATGCTGTGTTCATGCGGCAATCAGACGCTTAAAGCTACATACACATTCGGCGAGGATGGAAACAAATCGCAGATTACGCTCAATGAGGACGGAACCTTTGAATTTGTGTTTTCTCCTTCCAGCAGTTATCTCGGAATCGGCAAATTCACCAAGGAAGGCGACAGGCTGACGCTGGAAACCTCCGATGGCAAGTATCATTATGTATTCAGAATAACGGAAGAGGGACTTGTGTATGATGATGAAGCGTCTTCCGGAATGCATTGGTTCGGGGATTTTTCTGATGGCTCGTTGTTTGAAAATAACAAATAATTAATGACCGGAGCGAAAAGCTGAAAACAGATGGAAACTATACTTTTGCAAAATACAGACAGCGATATAGCCCGTGCCGGAGAAATACTTCGCGGCGGCGGGCTTGTCGCCATACCGACTGAAACGGTCTACGGACTTGCGGCGAACGCCCTTGACGGGACGGCTGTCGCTAAAATATTCAGGGCTAAGGGGCGGCCGCAGGATAATCCGCTCATTGTGCATATTTCTCACCTGAATCAGTGGGAAAGGCTTGTCAGTGAAATTCCGGAGAACGCCGCGGCTCTTGCTAAGGCATTCTGGCCGGGACCTCTTACGATAATTCTGCCAAAGAGCGATATCATTCCAGACGAGGTGTCAGCCGGACTTGACACCGTGGCAGTGAGATTTCCCTCCATGCGGACGACGCGGAAAATAATCGACGCGGCGGGAGTGCCGCTTGCCGCACCGTCAGCGAATCTTTCCGGCAGTCCGAGTCCGACCTGTGCGCGTCACACAATGGAAGACATGCGGGGGAGGATTGACGCTGTGCTCGACGGGGGCGAATGTAATTTCGGAGTTGAATCGACTGTAGTAACCCTTGCCGGACCTGTTCCGAGACTGCTTCGACCGGGAGCGGTTACGCCCGACGAGCTGCGGGAGGTTCTGGGCGGGCTGGAAATAGACGACGCCGTAATGGGAAAGCTCAAAGAGGGCGTGAAGGCGGCTTCACCCGGAATGAAGTATAAGCATTACAGCCCCAAAGCCGAGATAACCATTGTCAGAGGAACGCTCGTGGATTTTTTGAAATATATCGGTAAGGCGGGAGACTGCGGTGAGCCGAACGGAAAAAAATTTGCGCTATGTTTTGACGGCGAGGAATCGGTCATTCCGGTTAACTGCGTGACCTACGGAAAAAAAGACGACCCGCTCACGCAGTCGCACAGGCTGTTCACAGCCCTGCGAGAGCTTGACGAGCGCGGAGCGGAGAGAGTATTCGCACGCTGTCCGTCAACCGACGGGGTGGGAATGGCAGTTTACAACCGTCTGCTCCGAGCGGCAGGATTCAGCGTAGTAAATGCAAATGAAACGGAGGAATAATGAAAAATGGAATTCTGGACGTATTTAGGCATAGAAAAGACCAAGGACGTAGACGCGATTAACGAAGCGTATCATAAAAAGCTGCCGCTTGTCAATCCGGAGGATAAGCCGGAGGAATTCAAAGCGCTCAGGAGCGAATACGAAGAAGCGCTGAAGTACGCAAAGGAGCAGGAAGAGCCGGAAAAAGATGAGAGCGAGCTTACTCCAGTCGAAAGATGGAAGGTTAAGCTTGACGAATTGTACACCCACATTGCCGACCGCTGCGACGCGTCGAAATGGAAGGAGCTTCTCAGCGATCCTGTTTTCGATAGTCTCGATTCCCGCGCCGACGCTTTAGAAGAGCTGTTGGTCTACCTGATGGATCACTGGCGTCTGCCGCGGGAAATATGGCAGCTTCTGAACGACGCGTTTGACCTGCGCGAGCGCAGGGAAGAGCTGATTGAAAAATTCCCGAGTGAATTCATAGACAACGCTGTCATAGGCGGAATAGAAAATGAGTCGAGCGTGCCGTATGATATGTTCATTCCGCAGAATACAGGCGACATTGACCCCTTTTTCCAGTTGTATTTTAAAGCGCGTGATGAGATACTGTCAAACGATCTTGACAACGCCAAAGCGACGCTTGACGATCTTGACGCTACTGGAATAATTCACCCGTTCGGAGAGCTGCTTCATATAAGGTATGATTTTATGAGAGCCGAGGGAACGGCCGCGCCGGACGACGTGACGGAACGCGCAAAGTCGCTTTACGAGAAATATCCAGATAACACGGAAATATCCGGATTCTATGCCGATATGCTGTCCACTCGCGGCGAGAATGAAGCTGCCATTGAAATTTACGACAAAATTCTGTCAGCCGAGCCGAATAATAATAATATGCGCTATCATAAAGCACAGTCGCTAATGGAGCTTGGAGAGTACAAGGAGGCAAAGGAGCTTTTCATCGAGCTGAACGAAGCCATACCATATAATATTTCCATTCGCAACGGAATGAATGAAGCAAATAAAAAGGTCATTGAGCAGTATGCCGTCAAGCTTGAGGAAAATCATGATGATTTTGAGGTCAGATATGAATACGCGTGGAGTCTCTTTCTGAATAACGAAGAAAAGAAGGCTCAGGAAGTTATGGATATTCCCGCGCCGGAGGATATTTCAGAACGCTGCGATTACGAGAATATTCACACCAAGCTATGCCAGTCCTTAGGAGATTATGAGGGCTGTCTGAGACACGCAAAAAGCTGGCGTGAATATGTGGATAAGCTGCCGGAGGGACAGACAGATAAAGAAAAGCGCCGCAAGAACAAGCTTGGCGATATTGCGTTGATGGAATGTATTGCTCTGTACGATTTGAAGCGTTATGATGAAGCACTGAAAAAATCCGATGAAGCGCTGGCTGCCGATCCTGACGAATACCGTGTTTATCAAGAGCGTTATCTTATTTTCACGGCGCTTCACAACTATGACGAGGCGGTGAAGGTCTGCGAGCATATGGTGAAGATGAAGCCGTCGTACGTGTCTTATCATATGCTTGGCAGAGCGCATTATCTGAGAGGGAATATGCAGGAGGCATTCGACAGCTTCGGTCAGGCGATTGAATACGAAAAGGACGCGGGCAGCTACATTTATCGCGCCAGAATACTCCTTGCGTATGACGAATATGACGACGCTAAGGAAATTATCGACCTGCTCAGGGAGAATGAAATCAATACAGACGGCGTGAAGTATTGCGAATCGCTTATCCTCGCCGCGAAAGAGGACAAGACGGACGAGGCAAAGGCCATCTGGCAGGAGATCATTGACAGGCACGAAAAAGGCGAATCCGACTGCGAAATGCTGTGGGAAGTTTACAGCAATATGGTCTACTACATGATTCAGCATGACGCAGACCCGAATGAAATTGTAGCCATGGCTGACCGCGGGCTGGAAATTCGCGATGACTACAGTCTGCTTCTCATGAACAAGGGCTATGTTCTCGACGAAAAGCTTAATAAGCACGAGGAAGGACTTGAGTGCTACAGGAAGGTTTATGAACTCTATCCCAGACATTCGACGGTCTGTGAAAGAATGGGCGGTATCTATTACTTTGACCTTTATGACATTCCTAACGCGCTTTCCTGTTACGAACAGCAGGCGCAGCGCTCCGACAGCGCCTTTTGTCAGGTTATGCTTGGCAACTGCCTGAGTATGCTCGAAAGGTTTGAAGAGTCAGAGCAGCACTTCAGGACTGCCATCGAAATGGACGGCGACTATGAGCGCGCCTACAAGAATTATGCCTCAATGCTGATGCGGTGGGGGCATTACGACGAAGCGCTGAAAATGGCGCAGAAGTCGGCGGAAATGGCGGGCGACCGTTCTCCTTGGGCAAAAAGGCTGGTAGCGCAGGCGCTTGTCCGATTGGGAAGGTATGCTGACGCCTCGGCGCTTCACATGGAGCTTTATGAAAAATTCAATCGTACGGACGATCTGAACTCGGCGGCGGACGACCTGCTTGACGGCGGACTTGCCGGACAATTTCTTGCGCTTATCGGAAAATACAAGAAGGAACTCGGAGACCAGTATTACAAGTATATTATCCGCTACAGCATGGCGACGGGCGACGACCGCAAATGGCTGCGTTCGATCAAGTCCGTTTCTAAGGATAACGCTGATCTGCCGCGTGATTACGCGTATTATTTCTACCTCCACGGCGATTACAAAAAGGCTCTGAAATACATTGAAGAATTCCACACAAAGAATCCCGAAAGCATTATGCAGCGTTATATTCCCATCAAATGCCGTAAGGTGCTTGGTCGAACCGACGGCATAGACGAGCTATTCGAGCAGGGAATGAAAATTCTTTCATCGGATAAAAATCCGACATACAAGCCGCTGTTTCTCACAAAGAAAGCGTTTTTGTATATTACAATGGGAAGATTTGAAGAGGCAAAGAAATGTATAGATGAAGCTTTTGCGTCGCCACTATGCGACCAGTGCAACTATAGCGGCTGCATCGACGGCTATGACGCGCTTTCAGAGTATTACGAAGCGCTCGGAGATTACAACAATGCCGTCCTCGCCTGTCTGGAGGGACAGAAATACTCTCCGCTCGATTGCGATTTCGGAGTACGTCTGCGCCGTCTCCGCAAGGAACACAAAAAGGAATTACGTAAGGAATTACAGAAATGATTATAGGAATTGATTTAGGAACCACAAACAGTCTTGCAGCCTATTATGACGGCAAACAGGCAAGAATTATACCCAACCGTCTGGGGGAACATCTGACGCCTTCTGTGGTGAGCGTGGACGACGACGGCACTGTGCTTGTCGGCAAGACCGCACTTGCACGCGGGCTTCGTCACCCGCTGACAGCCGCGGCGGTCTTCAAGCGGAGCATGGGAACCGACAGGGAATACGACCTTTGCGGCAAGAAATTCCGCGCCGAGGAGCTTTCGTCGTTCGTACTGCGTTCGCTCAAGGAAGACGCGGAAGCCTATCTGAAATGCAATGTAGATGAAGCTGTGATCAGCGTTCCGGCTTACTTTAACGACCGCCAGCGAAAGGCGACCAAGCGCGCCGGAGAGCTGGCGGGGCTAAAAGTTGAGCGCATTGTCAACGAACCGACAGCGGCGGCAGTCTCGCACGGACTTCTTGACAAAAAGGAGCATTCTCGGTATCTCATATTTGACCTCGGCGGCGGCACGTTTGACGTGTCGATACTGGAACGCACGGGACTGATAATAGAAGTGCGTTCCGTAGCGGGAGATAATTTCCTCGGCGGAGAAAATTTTACCGACATTGTGGAGCAGCTTTTCTGCACCCGCTGCGGAGTGGATTTTTCCGCTCTGACAGGCGAGGAACGAGCGCAATTGCGCGAACGTGCCGAAGCCTGCAAAAAAGCGCTTTCCGCGTCGCCTGCGGCATTGATGGAATGTAAGATCGGCGGTAATGTCAAAACTCTGCGTCTGACAGAAAAAATGTATGAGGAAGCCTGCGAGCCGCTGTTTGAAAGGCTCATGCGCCCGGTGGAGAGAAGTCTGCGCGACGCGGGAATCCGCACTTCGGATATCAGCGAGGTTGTGCTGGTGGGCGGCGCGACGAAGGCTCCGGTCGTGCGAAAGCTGGCAGCGAGAATGTTCGGTCGTCTGCCGAATGTGGACGTCAACCCCGATGAAGTAGTTGCGATAGGCGCGGCGCTTAATTCCGCGATAAAGCAGCGCGCTGCGGGAATAAAGGAAGTCATTCTCACCGATGTTTGTCCCTTTACGCTTGGAACTGAGGTAGTGACCAATAACGGATATTTTGAGGAAAGCGGTCATTTCATGCCGATTATCGAGCGCAACACCGTCATTCCCGTCAGTCGTGTGCATACGTTCTATACGGCGAATGACAATCAGTCGATGGTTCGTGTGGAAGTGCTACAGGGAGAGAGCCGCATGGCAAAGAACAACCTTCTTTTGGGAGAACTGTGTGTTCCTGTTCCCCCGAAGCCTCGCGGGGAGGAATCAATTGACGTGACCTACACCTACGATGTGAATTCACTGCTTGAAATCATCGTCAAGGTCAATTCTACAGGATTCACCAAGAAAATGATTATTCGCGGCAAAGACAGCACGCTCACGGAGGAACAGGCGCAGAAGCGCATGGAAGAACTGAGTTATCTCAAAATAAGCCCCCGTGAACAGGAAGAAAACAAGCTGACCCTGTATCGTGCCGATATAGCCTTTGAGGAATGCACAGGCGACGAGAGGGAAATACTCGACAGATATATAGGCGCGTTTGAGGGAGCATTGCATAAAGGGCAAAAAGAGGATATCGAACGCAGGCGCAGCGAACTGAACGAACTTCTTGAGTCGCTTGGAAAGAAATAACAATTACAAATATTATGTCAAAAAAACCGTGGTTATGCTGAATGAAGTAATTTGGCATAACCACGGTTTAATTTTGATAATCCAAGAAGAATTAGAAGACGCTATTGCAATTTTTCGCCGATAATGCGCCACGCGCTCATATCGGACGTATCATTTCCTTTTAGTCCGAGCCATGTTGTTTTTAAGAATTCCGTTTCGCTGCCTTTATAATCTGTAGTAAGCCAGATATCTGTGGTAATAATGTGATGTTCGGCATTGTTTTTTTCATCAGAGGTCATTTTTTTACCGGTAAACGGATTGACCGGATCATTTATCAGACCGTCAAATGCAATTGCGGGGGTATCGGCATTTGTCATAAAGGAGTTGTCAGTAACAAGTTCTTTGCTGTTGAAATCCTTTACCAGAAGCAGCGCTTTGTAAATCATCGGGTCGTCCATATTTCCGGAGCCGTTTTCCGTTCCCTCAGTTATATGTTCATCAAACAAATAATCGAGATCCCTTCCATGATCGGACACAATAATGATTTTTGTATTGTCGTATACACCGTTATCCCTAAGGTAATCCATCCATTTTCCAAGCTGAATAAAAGCGGCCGCGTTGCACTGATAATGAGTCATCTGCTTGACGGTTGATATTTGCATTTCCTTTCCATCGGCAGTGCGGCGGATGCTATGAGCCTCTTCGTATTCTCTGTTGTCGATTTCAAGAGAAGGCTCGTATTCAGGTTCTTTGAGCATTACAGGGTCATGAGCGGTATCGTTTGCAAGCATAAGGAATGTCCCGTGTCCGCTGTCATCTGATTTTGTGATTGCGGGGAGTGCCTTTAACGTGTTGTAAGCTCCTATAAAATAGGAGTCAACGTTATAAAAGCTACCGTGAGCTGTGTAAATGTCAGTTATGGACTGAGATGTTATTCTGTTGTAATGGTTGTAAAGACCTTTGTTGTATAACGGAAGGTGAAGCAATACAGGAGCAGAGCGCATGATGCTGTGTGCGAAGAAATTTCGTTCAAGAGGATCCTCCTGATTGGCGGAATTTGAATTATCTGAAAAAATGCTTTTTGTGTTATATCTGGATATTTCGGGGTAATCATTGTATATTGTAAGATCAGGCAGCCAATTGAAGCCGGCATAAGGGGGATCGCATACTGTAGTATTGTAGCCGTTCTGAGAAAAAAGGACAGGCATTACTTTGAGTGCCTCGTTAGTTTTTTCGGGTATGGTTTTGTCGCTACGCTTATTTATATTTTCGGGAATATATTCATATCCCCCGAAAAGCGCGGGTGACGCTACCATTGTTGAGTTTCCGTATGACATTGTATTGGGATAATATGTGAATCCGGCAAATTGATCCTTTAATTCAGGCTTTTCTTCTATGATAAAAGGGAAAAAATCACTGATACCGCGGTCAAGCATTATTACTACCACGTTTTTTTCTTTTTTGTCAAGCGAAATGCTTATGCCTTGATTATTTGCTATTTCATCAATTGATCCGCTGATTTTATTCAGGTATGAATTTATGGAGAAAATATTTACGCATGACATTATTATGACCGAAGCGAAAGCGGCAAATGAAATCGAACGAACTAATACGGGAAAATTTTTCCATAGCAGATATAATCCGACTATCAGCACGATTAAGATAACGGTGTTAAGCAGATAGTCTGATCCAGCCGCATACATTATGCTGTCGTATTGAAGTAAGGAGGACATTTGCCCATAGTTTTTCCCAAAAAACCAATAATCTGTTATAGCAGCTCCTGATACCGCTATTGCACAGAATGTGAGAATCCTTTTGACTTTTGACGAGGATAAATTATAAAATACATTCATCCATACCAAAAAGACGCCTGCCGCCAGCGCCAATGAATGCGCCGTGTATCTTAGAGGAGAATGATAATCTGAAATATTGATGAATTCCGCGGGCGATGATTTAATTACAGCTGATGGAATTAATAATCCCGTCAGAACAGCCATAAAAGAACAGCACGCAATAAAAATCAGTTTATCGGTTTTGTTTGCTTCAGAAATACGGAATGATATCTTCTTATACTTTATTATGATGTGAACAGCCAGAGGAATGGTTAAAAGAATCATGCAGCCAACTACAAATACCTGAATTTTCGTAGTTCTCATTGGCGCTACAAATAATATATATGGAAGAGTTATCAGACCTATTGCGGCAGATATAGAATATAGTACCAATTTTGGATTTTTTAGTCTGTAAAAAATATTTTTTACAAGCGAAAAAAGGTTGTTCAGAGTCCAGTAAAAAACAAGACCTGAGGGTGAGGAATACAGAAAGACAAGAAAGATGAGCGCCATTCCATATAATTGTATCTTACTTTTGACGGGCATACCTTTGGTGTAAATAATTCCCGACACAATATTGATGAGCGTCATTAGTATAGGAAGTAAATTAACAGTGTGACCGGCAATATTCAGAAGACCGTCAGGCTGTCCGAGGTCTCTTATGGAATAGAATGACGCTCTGTTAAGCAGGTCGAGGTTTGAAAGAAAGCTGTATGCCGCTATGAAAAAGGGTATTTCGAGCAGTAATGAAACTGAACCGGCGAGCGAATAATAAGGCTTGTAATTATTTTGTCTGTAATAGGTTTGCAGCATCATAAATCGCTCATCACCGCGGAAGGTGCTTTTAATATGTTTTACACCGCGACTGAGCTTTTCATTTCTTACCCTTTCTTCCTCCTGCATCGCGTCAGCACGTTTGTACAGTGGTAAAATAAGGAAATTTACCGTTAGACTCAGAATAATTATGGATATGCCATTATCAAATGTAATATAGTAGATTGTGGAATATATCACATCGAACAACAATATCAACGGACCAAAGATCATTTTATAAAAAAATTGAATAAAGCTCATGATGGTAAATCTCCTCTTCTATATAACTTAGCTATTTTTTATTACTTATTAGCTGCCATGAGCCAATATCAGAAGAGTCAGTTCTGTCCAGTAGGATCCAATCTAAATCCTTGAATTTTTTTTCATCTCTTGTATAATTGCTAATTAAATAATTCCCTGTAGAAGCTATACGGATCTTTTCAATAGTTTTAGCATCATCTGTAATGCTTTGATGGGTAAAAGGATTTACAGGATTTTCAATCAATTCCTTAAACGCTATTGAAGGAGTATCTGCGTTTGTCATAAAGGTATTGTCAATTTTCAATTCTCTGCTATCGAAATCCTTTACCAAAAGTAACGGTTTATAGCTTGAAACGTCGAATTTATCATTATCATATCTGTTAGAGTCGCTGAAAAGATTTTGCAGATTGTAACCATGATCGGATACGATAATAATTCTTGTATTGTCGTAAAGATTGTTTTCACGTAAATAATCCATCCACGTTCCAAGCTTCATCATAGCTGCCACGTTGCATTGATAATGAATTATCTGAGTTTTATTATGGAAGACTAATTCTCTTCCATCTGCTGAATGACGAACACCGTGTTCAGCTTCATATTCTCTGTTATCAATTGAATGTGAAGGTTCGTATTCCGGTTCCTGGAGCATAGTGATATCATGAGTTGTATCATTTTCCATTAAAATAAATGAACCGTTGCCGCTGTCGATGGACTTAGTAATATCGGGGAGACTTTTTAATACCGTGTATGAACTCATAAAGATAGGATCAACCCCGTCTATAGTACCTTCCGCGACATACATATCATCTCCGAGGAAGTGAAAGCCTTTGGAGGAATGATTATATGTTCCTTCGCGATATAGGGCGTTATGGAGAAACAAAGGGGATGAACGGAAAATACTGTAAGCGAAAAAATTATGATTTCTAAGCTCTTCCGTGTTGGACAGGTTGTTGAGATCCATCAGTTTTCCTTTAACAAGATGACTTTTAGCATTTGGAATATCGTCAAAAATGCTAAGATCAGGAGTCCAGCAATAATTTGCCAAAGGCGGATCACAGATAGTTACATCATATCCGTTTTGGGCAAAAACTGAGGGCATAAGTTTAAGAGCCTGATTGTGCTTTTCAACAACAGAATAGCTGTCGTTTTTGTTAAATTCCTCAGGTGTATACTCATAACCGCCAAAAAGCGCTGGTGCGGCGATAATAGTGCAGTTCCCGTACGAAATGGTATTGGAGTAAAACGTAAATCCGGCGAGCTGTTCTTTCAGTTCAGGTTTTTCTTCAATGATAAAAGGAAAGAATTCACCGATTGCTCTGTCCATCATAATAACCACAACATTTTTGCCATTCTTGTCCAGCGGCAGAGAAATTTCCTTATTGCCGTAGGTTTCCAAAGATGTTTTCAGTTTAGAAATATCTTTGTTTACAGAGAAAACGTTTGCGCATGAAGTGATTACTACTGCCCCGCACAATGCGATTGACACGGATTGGATAATCGCAATCTTATAATTCCATATTAAATATATTATTAAAGCGATAGCAATTAAAATAACCGCGTTAAGCAGCAAATCAGTTTTTGTTTTCATCAGGATATTGTCATATACGAGCAATGACGACATGTTTCCATAGTTATTGCCAAAAAACATGTAATTTGTCACAGCAGAGACGGAGATAATAATTCCGCAGAGACTGAAAATACGTTTAGCGGCAGAAGATGAGAGCCGATAGAAAATATTTATCCATATCAAAAATGTACCTGCTGCTAAAGCGAAAGAATTCAATACATATCTTAGCGGATTATGAAAATCGGATATGTTTACAAATTCATCAGGGGAAGCTTTAATAACGGCTGAAGGAATAAGA
>ONCX01000032.1 GCA_900316455.1 uncultured Eubacteriales bacterium | reverse complement strand
GATTTTTCGCCAGATGCAGCCAAAACCGCAGGCAATACTTTGTGTGATTAACTATGGAAACTTTTGTTTCCATTGATTTTGGCAAAATATGGCGGAAAATATGCAAGCAGGACGCGTCTGGAGAGATTCTAAACAGGCTCTTAGGGCTGTTCCTGCCGTCCGGCGCAGACAATGGGTGAAAAATCCCGCGCCGGACGGCGTTTTATATTCTGACAGAAAAAGCATGACCGTCGCCGAGTGGAAATTCAATGCCTTTTTTCAATATTTATGTTGCTTTTCCAAAATCGCTGTTATATAATTAATAATGTATGATTGCGTTCAGAAGCAATCCATTCAATTTATCCGAAAAGGAAGTCAAGGGCGATGGCGGTTTTTAATCTTGAGGGCAGCAACACCAATTTTATAAGCGAAATTCTGGCTGGAACCACCTCGTTTGTCACAATGAGCTACCTGCTGGTGGAATGTCCCTCCATGTTTGAACATAAGAACGTCGCCGTATCCACCGTATATTTCGGAATGTGCATAGCATGCTTTATCGGCTGTCTTCTCATGGGATTATGGGCAAAGCAGCCGTTTGCGGTGGGACCGAGCTTAGGACTTACCGCGTTCTTTACAGCCGGACTTATGACCGACATGAAATACAGCTTTCACGAGGCTCTCGCAATCACGTTCTTCGCCGGTATTATACTTGTGGCGCTCTCCCTGACCGGAATCGGCAACGGTATGCTGAACTGTCTTTCGGGCAGCATGAGAAACGGCGTCTCCGCCGGAGTCGGAATTTACATAACAATGATAGGAATGATGAACGCCGGATTCATCAGCAGAAATTCCGACGGCATATGGCAGGTTGCCGATCTCAGCCAGCGCGGTCAGACCTTCCTGACGGTAATTGTAATGTTCGGCGGACTGGTTTTCATCGGCATATTCAAGAAAATTGGAATGCCGTTCCCGCCGTTCCTTGCGATTCTCGTTTCGACAGCGATTTATTACGCCGGAGGAAGGTATCTGGGAATTAATAATTATCTCCCCGAAAAACCGCGGTTAAGCTGGTTCGCCCCAAACATAAAGCCGTGGTACGACGAGGGCTTCTTCAGAAACATGACAATAGGCATAGGCGATCTCTTCAGGGGGCTGAATCCCGACCTCAAATCGGCTCTGGCGCTCGTCGTAACCATACTGGTATGCTCGCTGTTCAATCTCACCGAATCCGGCAGCGTTGTTTACGCAATAGCAAAGAATCACGGCAAGCTGGACGATAATGGCAGCTTCGGCGCTATGAAAAGCTCGCTCGGCTCCTGCGCTTCCGCCTCATTATTAGGCACACTTATCGGCTGTCCGATGTTGTCCGTAGCGCCCGAATCCACCGCTGCCATCTGCGCTCAGGGCAAATCGGGTCTTACCGCGGTCACCACAGGAGTGCTGTTCCTGCTGGCGGCGTTCTTCCCGCCGGTAGCTTCATACATACCGCCCGCCATAACCTCATGCGTGATGATCTACATAGGCTTCACCATGCTCGGCTCCATTAAGGAAATCGACTGCGGCGACGTGGGCGAGGGCATTCCCGCGCTCTTCATAATCATACTGATTATCCTGACCTCCTCTGTCATAGAGGGAATAGCTCTGGGTATCATAATTCACATCGCCGTCAACCTGTGTGCTCTTAAATTCAAAGCGGTCAAGCCTATGGAATTCATAATAGCCTTTATCTTCGGGCTGTATTATTTTATTATTTAATAAAAAAAAAGCAAGACTTCTGCGGAGGAATGTAAAACAATGCGTATTCCGTTTCCGATAAAGATACTGCCGACTCTGCTTGCGCTGCTGCTTCTCTGCGGCTGCGACACGAAATTCTTCGGCGACAGACAGCTCATGCGCCCGCCCTATCCGGCAGGCGAGGAACGCAATATTCAGGACGAGCTTGCCAAAAGTCTCGGCAGCTTCACCTTGAAATATCCCAAAAGCGGCAGCTACCGTTCCGCCATCGTAATGACCGACCTTACCGGCGACGGCGGGAACGACGCGCTCGTATTCTACCGTCAGGACGAAACCAAGCCGATCTCGCTTGCGCTTCTGTCACAGGACGGCGGCAAGTGGCAGTTCATATCCAATAAGGAGGGCGAGGGCGGCGAGATAGACCGCGTGCTTTTCGGCGACGTGAACTGCGACGGTCTGAATGAAATAATAGTGGGCTGGACCATCTACAGCATCGGTCTGAATATAATCTCCGCCTACAGCCTTCAGGACAACGCGCTCACCGCCATCGACGTCAAGGAATATTCCGAATCAAAGGGCGCGAATATCTCCGTCGCCTACACCGACATGCAGCTCTACGACTTCGACAACGACGGTTCGGACGAAATAATAGCCTCCTACATCAATATTTCGGAGGTAACCGCCACGGCAAAGCTCATAGAATGTCACAGGGGCGTGGATAACGCCTACACAATGAGCGTCACCGACACGGCGCAGCTCGACGGGCATGTGCTGTACTACGCCGACGCCAAGGTGGCAAAGCTGACCGACGACAAAATATACGGCGTGGTTCTCGACGGCTACAAGGACAATTCCACCATGATAACGGAGTACGTCTACTGGAACAGCCTGAACGGCGACCTCGAAGCGCCGTTCTATAATGAAGAGGAACAAACGGCTGTCAACACCGTGCGGAATATCAACATAACCTCGCGGGACATCGACTCCGACGGAGTTATGGACATTCCCGTGACGGAATATCTTCCCGGGTACGACCAGACCTCGGAATCCCCGATGTACCTGACGCTGTGGTTCAGCGCGGACTTCGGCGTGAACGGCTACACCTTCCTCAATAAGAAGAAGAATATCATCAATCTCTCCGAGGGCTACAGCATAACATGGCAATCGGCGTGGAACGGCAAAGTCACCTGCCGGCTGGACGAAAAGAACCGCATTCTGTATTTTTACAGATACCGTAAAAACCGGTTCGCATTCAGCGAGGAGCTTTTCCGCATAAAGGTATTCACGCTGCCCGAATGGGAGAGCGACCCGCACGACCCGCAATACGCCGCCGTTCTCAACGCCACAGACGAAACGGTGTGCGCCGCGCTGTTTTCCAGCGATCAGACATTGGCGGATCAGAACACAATAATGTCGGCTTTCTCATTATTATAAAATTATAAACCGAATTGCAGACAGCGTATTATTACATGAATTTCAGAAAGGATGAATGCAGATGAAAAAGATACTTGTCGCCGAGGACGAGGACGCCATCAGAGAATTTGTGGTGATCAACCTCAGGCGATCCGGATATGAGGTTTTCGACGTAAATAACGGCAGCGACGCGGTTGCCGCCTACGACAATGCAAACGGCGATTTCGACATAGCGCTGCTCGACGTGATGATGCCCGGAATGGACGGAATTTCCGTCTGCCGCGAGCTTCGCCGCCGCAACAGCAATTTGGGCATAATCATGCTGACCGCGAAATCTCAGGAAATGGACAAGGTAAACGGTCTGATGAACGGCGCGGACGACTATATAACCAAGCCGTTCAGTCCGAGCGAGCTTATGGCGAGGGTAGACGCGCTTCACCGCCGCGTCGCCCTGAGCGAAAACAGCGACAAGTCCTTCCGCGAAGAGCTTCGCTCCGGCAGCTTCGTCCTCAATCTCCGCAACCGCACACTCAGCAAGAACGGCGAGCTTGTGGAGCTGACGCAGGTGGAATTCCAGATAATGGAATACTTCTTCTCCAACCCGCGCACGGCTCTCAGCCGCGACGACATTTTAAAGCACGTCTGGGGCGAAGGCTTCTTCGGCGAGGAAAAAATAGTTGACGTAAATATACGCCGTCTGCGAATGAAGATAGAGGAAAAGCCCTCGTCGCCCCGTCACATTGTAACCGTATGGGGTCTGGGCTACAAGTGGGAGGCATAGCTTGCCGCCTGAATGTGGAACCGTAAAAAGTGTGAAGTGTGGAATTCTAAGATGACAGACGAAAAAAACAAAAGCCTTACGGAAAAGCTGAAAGAAAAATCCGGCAAATGCAGCAATACATTAGGCAGACTAATGAAGCATCTCTTCCTGCCCTACAGGGAAATGATAAGGGGCAAGGGCATAACCCGCCGCTGGCTCTTCACAACCTTTTCGCTGCTTGGAACGATGATAATTATAATATTTATCATTTCCGTTTCGCTTATCAACAGCTTCTATTACAACAACATCAAGCAGATAATCGACCAGCGCGCCGCGGTCACATCGGATTATTTCGCCCAGACAGCCTTTAACTCCTACGCCGCGATGAATGAAAACGACTACCGGCTGTCGGCTCAGACCTTCGTGGAGGGCTTTGCCGACAAGGACAAGATGGAAATTCAGTTCATCAACGGCAGGGGAACGACAATCGTCACCTCGTCCGGATTCGAGCCTCCTGCGGGTCAGCCCAAGCCGGATTATGAGGAGGCGTGCAAAAACGGCGACCACGGCACATGGAACGGTCTGAATGAAAACAATGAGCATGTCTATGCCGTGTCATACATTCTGGAGCTGCCGAATTACAAGGGATTCAGGGCTATACGCATGATAGTCTCGCTCGAACCCACCGACAGCGCGGTGCGGGGCAACATAATACTCATTACGGCGGTAATGCTTGTGGTGCTTCTCTTCATCTCGCTGACAAGCTCGTATTTTATACGTTCCATAGTAAATCCCGTCAAATCCATCACTGACATAGCCGGCAAAATAGCCGGCGGAGATTTCTCCATACGCATTCAGAAGCAGCACGACGACGAAATAGGCGACCTGATGGATTCCATAAACGCGATGGCTGCCGAGCTTGCACTCAGCGAAAACGCTAAGAACGACTTCATTTCCTCCGTATCCCACGAACTGCGGACGCCGCTCACCGCCATCAAGGGCTGGAGCGAAACGGTGCTTATGTGCGGCACTGAGGACGAGGCGATGATAAAGCGCGGCATGGGAATTATAATAAAGGAAACCGAACGCCTGAGCGGACTTGTCGAGCAGCTACTTGATTTTTCGAGAATGCAGAGCGGCAGAATGGTTATGAATTTCCAGATGCTCGACATTATAGCCGAGATAGACGACGTTGTGTTCATGTTTGCCGAGAAAGCGCGCAAGGAGGACAAACGTCTGACATTCTACGAGCCGGAACAGGCGATTCCGGTAATGGGCGACCGCGACAGACTCAAGCAGGTAATAATAATAGTGATAGACAACGCCATGAAATACAGCGAGCAGGGCGGAGAGATATACGTCTACACCTCGGTGGAGAACGACACTCTGACAATAGGCGTGCGCGACCACGGCTGCGGCATTCCGGCGGATCAGCTTCCCAAGGTCAAGCAGAAATTCTACAAGGCTAACACGGACAAGGGCGGCTTCGGCATAGGTCTTGCCGTCGCCGATGAAATAATACGCAAGCACAACGGCGAATTCGTCATAGACAGCGTGGAGGGCGAGGGTACGAACGTAAGCATTATCCTGCCCATAGCAAGGCAGAACAGCATGATAGAAATTGCCTCCATGACCGAAAATGCCGATAAAAAATCAACAGAGAGCGATGTAAAGGACAATGCGTAATTCAAAAAAACAAAAGACAAAATACACGTCAATAGGAGGACAGGCGCTGATAGAGGGCGTAATGATGCGCGGTCCGAAAAACACGGCTATGGCAGTCCGGACTCCGGAGGGAAAGATAGAAGTGGAGAACGTCAGTTGTCCGCTGCCGTCCGAGCGCCCGTGGATATTCAAAATACCGCTGCTGAGGGGAATGTATTCGTTCTTTGACTCCATGCGGGTCGGCTCAAAGACGCTCATGCGTTCGGCGGAGCTTGCCGGTCAGGCTGACGACGAGGAGGAGCTTACGCCGTTTGAGAAGAAGCTCAACGACATATTCGGCGAAAAGCTCTTCGGAGCGCTTATGACTCTCGCCGTCTTTCTTGGCATGGCGATAGCGATTCTTCTTTTCTTTGTGGTTCCGACCGCCTGCTATACGGGACTTTCCATGCTTTTTCCTGTGCTGAAGGGGAATATACTCTTCCGCTCGGTCTTTGAGGGAATTTTCAAAATAGTCATATTCGTGCTGTACATCTTCCTCTGCACACGCATGAAGGACATGCACAGGGTATTTGAATATCACGGCGCGGAACACAAGACAATATTCTGCTATGAGGCAAAGCAGGAGCTTACTGTGGAGAATGTGCGTAAATTCAGGCGTTTCCACCCGCGCTGCGGCACGAGCTTTCTTATTGTGATGCTGATTATCGGAATTGTTGTAGGCTTCTGCATTCAGACCGACGTCATCTGGCTGCGGACGCTCATCAGACTCGCCTGTCTGCCGCTGGTTATGGGATTCGGGTACGAAATTATCCGGTTCTGCGGAAAGCACGACAATATCCTCACCAAAATTCTCTCAGCGCCCGGAATGTGGATGCAGCACATAACGACCTTCGAGCCTGACGACGGGCAGATCGAATGCGCGATAGCGGCAATGAA
Source organism: uncultured Eubacteriales bacterium (assembly GCA_900316455.1). Classification (GTDB taxonomy): domain Bacteria; phylum Bacillota; class Clostridia; order Oscillospirales; family Acutalibacteraceae; genus RUG762. The sequence goes on along the minus strand of ONCX01000032.1, from coordinate 11,573 downwards.
AGCCGTTATTCCCGACGACGCCGGAGGGGAGATAGTCTGATGAACCGCCTCACCATAAGGGAAGCATATTATCAGGGCAAAAACACGTTGTCACGGGCAGGGCTGAAAAGTCCTGCCTTTGACGCTTTATGCCTTCTTGAAAAGGCGTTCGGCATAAAGGGACGCGCCGGACTCGCCGTTCACGGCGGGGAAACAGCAGATCCCGAAAAGCTGCGGGCATTCGGGGAATTGATCTCACGCCGCACACGCGAGCCGCTTCAGTACATTCTGGGAAGCTGGGAATTTTGCGGCATGGAGCTGAATGTCGGAGAAGGCGTGCTGATTCCCCGCGAGGACACATGTGTTCTGGTGGAAACCGCGTGCGCCGGACTTGAAGGAATTATCTCGCCGAAAATTCTCGATCTCTGCGCGGGAAGCGGAGCAGTCGGTCTGGCTGTAGCGCGGCGCATTCCCGACGCGGAGGTGATCTGCGTGGAAAAATCCCGCGAAGCTCTCCCCTATCTCAGCCGGAATATCAGCGCGTTCGGACAGGGCAGAGTGCGCTGCGTGGAGGGCGACGTACTCCTGCCGCCGCCGCAGGGTGAATTCGGCGGGAAATTCGACTGCATTGTGTCAAATCCGCCATACATTCCCGCAGGCGATATCGACGGGCTGGAATGGGAGGTTCGCCGCGAACCCCGCATGGCTCTTGACGGAGGGAGCGACGGTCTGACGTTCTACAGAGCCTTATGCGCCCTATGGAAGCCGCTTCTCAGGGACGGCGGACTCATTGCCTTTGAAATCGGCTACGATATCCGCGATGGCGTAATCGACATAATGAGACAAAGCGGAATAGCTCATATAACCGCCGCAAAGGATTTGAATGAAATTGACAGGTGCGTTTTTGGTACTACAGTATCATAAATGATAATTTTGCTATTGCAATTTTCGCAAAAATGATATATAATTCAGAGGAAATCAAAGCAAAGGAATGAGCAGTTATGGCAGTAGATAAAAAGAAGGCGCTTGAAACGGCGCTGGCAAGTATAGAAAAGCAATTCGGCAAAGGCGCGGTGATGAAGTTAGGGCAGAATTCGGCGCTCAACGTGGAGGCGATTTCCACAGGTTCCATAGGACTTGATCTGGCTCTGGGAATCGGCGGACTGCCGAGGGGCAGGATTATCGAGATGTACGGTCCGGAATCCTCCGGAAAGACGACGCTCGCGCTTCACTGCATAGCCGAAGCGCAGAAGCTTGGCGGTTACGCCGCGTTCATCGACGTGGAACACGCGCTGGATCCGGTATACGCGGAGGCTCTCGGCGTGGACATAGAGAATCTGCTTGTATCGCAGCCGGACAACGGCGAACAGGCGCTTGAAATCACCGAAGAGCTTGTGCGCTCCGGCGCGATAGATGTGATAGTTGTGGACTCCGTGGCGGCGCTGGTTCCCAGAGCGGAGGTAGAGGGCGACATGGGCAGCGCGTTCGTGGGAATGCAGGCGCGTCTGATGAGTCAGGCTCTCCGCAAGCTGACGAGCGCCATCGGCAAATCCAACTGCGTTGCGATATTCATAAACCAGCTGCGCGAGAAGGTGGGCGTGGTTTACGGAAATCCGGAGGTCACCCCGGGCGGACGCGCACTGAAATTCTACAGCTCCGTCCGCATAGAGATACGCAAGGGCGAAGCGCTGAAATCCGGCTCGGACGTAATAGGCAACCGCACCAAGGCAAAGGTGGTAAAAAACAAAATCGCGCCCCCGTTCCGCACAGCGGAATTCGACATAATGTACGGCGAGGGAATAAGCCGCAACGGAGAGCTTCTGGATCTCGCCGTGGAGCTTGGAATTGTCAAGAAGGGCGGCGCGTGGTTCTCCTACGGCGAGACACGTTTGGGACAGGGACGCGACAACGCGAAGAATTTCTTTGCCGATCACCCCGAGGTTGCTCAGGAAATAGAGGAAAAGGTGAGGGAGAATGCCGAAAAAGCCTATGGCAGAATCAAGCCCTCAAAGTCCGGAAAGAAGACCGATGAGAGCGATACAGCCGAATCGCCTGAATTCAGCGATATCCCCCCCGAAATGCCCTCCGAAGCAGCCGGAATGATGATAGACGACATTCCGATTCCGGAGGAATTCGTGGAGCCGCCCAAAAGCAAGCGCAAAAAAAACATTGACATAACGGTTGACTGAGTATGCTGATAGACGAAACAAGACAGCATAAAGGGCAGCTTGTCGGGCTGTATTGTGAGGGAGAGCTTATTGTGTCGCTCGACAGCGGGCTTGCAGCCGAGAGGGGCGTAAAGGCAGGGCGTGAATATTCCGTCGGGGAGCTGCGCGGACTGCTGGCGGAATCGCAGCTCCGCCGCGCAAAGACAAAAGCGCTGCGTCTGCTGAATTACCGCGATTATTCCCGCCGCGACATTGCCGCGAAGCTCAGGCAGGACTTTGACGAACAGACCGTCAGCGCAGTTGTGGAATACCTCGATGAAACCGGCGCGTCTGACGATACCCGTTACGCCGAAAACATGATACGTCATCTGACAGACCGGAAGCGTTATGGCAGACGGCGTATAATTCAGGAGCTTGCCGCAAAGGGAATCGACCGTGAAACGGCGGAGAGTCTGCTTGAGAAATCCGGACCTGACGAACCGGCGGCGATAGCCGGACTGCTCAGGGGAAAATTCAGAAGCAGTCTTGGCGACAGCGGCGGAATACGCCGTACAATAGCCACATTGCAGCGTTACGGCTACGAAATGAGCGATATAATGTCCGCGCTGCGTGATTACGCGGAAAGCGAGGACAAGTCCGACGACAACTATAGCAATTATGAGTAAATAAAAACAAAACCCCGCTCCGGACAGTTAAGCTTCGCAGTGAAGCTCCGTCCGGAGCGGGGTGAATTATTTTACTTGAAATTATATGAATCCTTGAGTTCAACAGACCTGTTAAAGACAAGGTGTTCGGGCGTTGAATCCTCGCTGTCCACGCAGAAATAACCGAGACGCAGGAACTGGAAGCCCTCGCCCTGCTGGGCGTATTGCAGGCACGGTTCGAGCTTGCAGCCCGTCTTGACGGTAAGCGAATCCGGCTTGATGTGCTGCATGAAGTCCACGTCGGCGGCGTCGGGGTTGGAAATGTCAAAGAGACGGTCAAAGAGTCTGACCTCGCCCTCCACGCAGTCGGCGGCGTTGACCCAATGGATAGTGCCCTTTACCTTCAGACCCTCAGGGGGATTTCCTCCGCGAGTCGAGGGATCGTATTCGGCATACACCTCGACGACCTTGCCGTTTTCGTCCTTTTTGCAGCCGGTGCATCTGACAATGTACGTTCCTTTAAGACGCACATAATTTCCCGGGAACATTCTGAAATACTTCTTGGGCGGTTCCTCCATGAAGTCGTCGGCTTCGATGTAAAGCTCCCTGCCGAATGTGATGTTTCTCTTGCCCTCAAGCTCGTTGAGCGGGTTGTTTTCTATCTCAAAGGTTTCGGTCTGACCCTCCGGATAATTCGTGATAATCAGCTTTACGGGGTCGAGAACAGCCATTGCGCGAATGGCGTTGGCGTTGAGAGCCTCGCGCAGACAGTGTTCCAGAAAGCTCCACTGAACAACGTTGTCATTCTTGGCGACGCCTATTCTCTCACAGAAATTGCGTATGGAAGCCGGCGTGTAGCCGCGTCTCCTGAGCGCGGCGAGCGTGGGCATTCTCGGATCGTCCCAGCCGGAGACTATTCCCTCCTCGATGAGCCTTCTCAGCTTGCGCTTGCTGAGAACGGTGTAGTCTATGCCGAGTCGGGCGAATTCAATCTGGCGCGGCTTGGAGGGCGCGGAGATGTTGTCTATAACCCAGTTGTAAAGCGGACGGTGATCCTCGTATTCGAGCGAGCAGAGCGAATGGGTTATATGCTCGATAGCGTCGCCGATGGGGTGCGCGAAGTCGTACATCGGATAGATGCACCACTCGTCGCCGGTCTGGTGGTGAGTTGCGTGCTTGATGCGGTAGATGACGGGGTCGCGCATATTCCAGTTGCCGGAAGCGAGGTCTATCTTGGCGCGGAGGGTATATCTGCCGTCCTCGAATTCTCCGGCTCTCATTCTGGCAAAGAGGTCGAGACTTTCCTCTATGGGACGGTCGCGGTAGGGACTCTGCGCGGGCGTGTCGTGAGTGCCGCGCATTTCCTTCATCTGTTCGGGGGTAAGCTCGCAGACGTAGGCAAGTCCCTTTTTGATAAGCTCAACTGCGTATTCATATGTTTCCTCAAAATACTCCGAAGCGAAGTGATATCTGTCGCCCCAGTCGAATCCCATCCAGTGAATATCGTCCTTGATAGCCTCGATGAATTCCTGCTTTTCCTTGGTTGGGTTGGTGTCGTCCATGCGGAGATTGCAGATACCGCCGAATTTCTCTGCCAGACCGAAGCTGATGCAGAGCGCCTTGACGTGTCCGATATGAATACAGCCGTTTGGCTCCGGCGGAAAACGGGTGTGTACCGTCATTCCCTCGAACTGTCCGCCCGGGGCGATGTCCTCCCTGATATAATCGGCAATGAAATTGCTCGGCTCGGTGGTTTTTTCGTTTTTCTCGATTGTTTCATTTTTATCAGCCATTATATTTCCTCCTCAATCATATACTTCATATCCGTATTGGTTGATTATCTTCTCCAATTTATTCATTATAATAAACTATTCACACTTTTCCAGACCGATGCGTAACCTCCGCAGGCTTTCCTCGCGTCCGAGAATGCCCAGCACCTCCACCGCGCCGCCTGGCGTGACGGTTCTGCCGGAAGCGGCGATTCTGACAGGCCACATGAGAAGTCCGTTCTTGACCTCCATGCGCTGCGCCATGCCGATGAGACAATCGTGAATGGCTTCCTGCGACCATTCGGGCAGGGCTTCAAGCGCGGGAATGACCGCTTGGAGCATGGTTTTGCTGCTCTCGACGGTGGACTTGGACTTTTTGTTGACGAACAGTTCCGGAGAATAATCGTCAAGGGCGTCGATGAAATCTATCTGAGCGCCGATTTCGCCCATGACCTCCGTGCGCTGGTGCAGGCATTTCGCAATGAGCGAAGTGTCGGCGGTTTCGGACTTCACGCTCTGTCTGATGAATGGCAGAACGGCTTTGTGGAAATCCTCGCCGCTCATGGCGCGAATGTATTCGGCGTTGAGCCAGCGGAGCTTTTCGGGGTCGAATATTGCGGGGGACTTGGAAATTCCGGCGACGTCGAATACCCGCGTCAGCTCCGCGAGCGTGAATTTTTCTTCCTCACCCTTGGGACTCCAGCCCAGAAGCGCGATGTAATTCAGAACCGCTTCGGAGATGTAACCCTTGGCGATAAGATCCTGATAGCTCGCGTCGCCGTTGCGCTTGGAGAGCTTTGTATGCGCGTCCTTCATGATGGGCGGGCAGTGGACATAGACCGGACGTTCCCAGCCGAAGGCGTCGTACAGCAGATTGTATTTCGGCGTGGAGGAAAGGTATTCGTTCCCGCGCACGACGTGAGTTATCGCCATGAGATGATCGTCTATGACGTTTGCGAAATTGTAGGTCGGATAGCCGTCGGATTTAATGAGTATCTGATCCTCCAGCTCGGAATTGTCTATTTCAACGAGTCCGAACACCGCGTCCTCAAATGACGAAACGCCGTCGCGTGGCATTTTCTGCCTTATGACGAACGGCTCGCCGGAAGCAATGCGCCTGTCGGCTTCATCGAGCGGAATATCGCGGCAGTGTCCGTCGTATTTTGCAATGCCGCCTGCTTCGTTGTGAAGCGATTCCAGACGCTCCTTGGTGCAGAAGCAGTAGTATGCGTGACCGGATTCGACCAGCTTTCGCGCGTATTCCATATATATCGGCTTGCGCTCGGACTGCACATAGGGACCGGACTGACCGCCCACATCGGGACCCTCGTCCCAGATAAGACCGGTTTCACGTAGCGTGCTGTAAATAACGTCCACCGCGCCGTCCTTGAGGCGTTCGCGGTCGGTGTCCTCTATGCGGAGGATGAAGTCGCCGTCCTCCTTCTTGGCGATGAGGTACGCGTAAAGCGCGGTACGCAGGTTGCCGACGTGCATATATCCCGTAGGCGACGGCGCGAAGCGTGTTCTGATTTTTGCCATAATTAATTCCTCTCCTGAACTGCGTAAAAATCGCAATTATATTTTTATGCATATAATGATAAATGTATAATACATTATATTTTAACTCTTAGGCGTGTCAATGTCAACTCATTTTAAAATTAAAAAAAATAATCCTACAAAAAATATGTGCATTTTGCAAATAATAACAAAACTCTCTTGTAATTTATAGCGCAAATGTGGTATTATTTAATTGCTACACAGACAGAAAAAAAGGGTGATAACATTGGAAGATCCCAAAACCGAAAAAGAATATAAAACAGACGATTATCTGGATATATGTACTGGAAACCGTCAGAAGGACGGCGGGCTGAATATTACAAGCGGAGCGCGGGGCGTTGTTTATCATTCCGTGGAGAACGACGGTTTGAACGAAAAAAGACACGGCGTGTGCATGCCCTCTCCATGCGCTCTCGGCTGCACGTTCGACAGGGAGCTTGTCCGCGAGGTCGGCAGGGCTGTGGCGAGCGCCGCGAAGGAGGGAGGCTTCAACGCGCTTCTCTCGCCCGACGCGGGAATAGTACGCAGTCCGCTCTGCGGCTCGATGGCGGACCGGTTCGGCGAGGACCCGTATCTCTGCGGCACGCTCGCGGCGGAATGGGTGAGCGGCGTACAGTCGGAGGGCGTGGCGGCTGTTCTGGACAACTTCGCCGGAAGCGGTCAGTCCACCGGCAAATTCACCTGCGACAGCATGATCGACAAACGCGCGCTGTACGAAATCTACCTGAAACCGTTTGAGATCGCCGTGAAGCAATCCAGTCCCAAGGGCATACGCTGCGGCTTCAATAAGATAAACGGACTTGCCGGCTGCGAGAACCACGTGCTTCTGACCGATATTCTCAGGCGGCAGTGGAAATTTGAGGGAGTCGTCATCTCCGACCTGCGGACTGCCGACGCGGCGGAAGCAATGGCGTGCGGAGTGGATATGTCGTATCCGTCCGTGGGCTGGCGGGTGAAGCGCAGGCTGAAAAAGGGCATTCGCGATGAGATAATCCCGCGTCATTATCCCAAAGCCTCGGCAGCGAGGATAAAAGCCGCGTCGGAATTCCCCGTGAGCGAATTCTCCGCCGTGATATGCGACGAGGAATGCCGCGAGCTTGCTGTAAAGGCAGCCGAAGCCTCCGCCGTGCTGATCAAGAATCACAGGGGAACGCTTCCGCTCCCGCTTGGCTGCTCCATAGCGCTTATCGGCAGACAGGCGCGGGACATGCGTATACAGCGCAGGGGAATCAACGCGCTCGACACAGGCAGGATCCGGAATATTCTGAGCGTATTCGACGACAATCAGATCAGATACAAATTCTGCGAGGGCTACGGGAAGAATTCCGCGCAGGACGGCGGGCTGCTTGCCGAGGCGGTCGCCTGCGCCTCAAAATCGGAATTCGCCGTGATATTCGCGGGCTTCGACGACGTTTACGACAACGCCGCGTCCGACCGCTTTACCAACCGCCTGCCGAATTCCCAGTTGAAGCTCATAAACGCGGTGGCAAAGGTAAACCCGAACACCGTGGTAATAGCGGGCGGAAGCGCCCTGCCCAAGATGAACTGGATAGGCAGGGTCAAGGGCGTGCTGTACCTTCCTCTCGGCGGCGAGGGAACGGCGGAGGCTCTCTACAATCTGCTGTTCGGATTCACAACGCCCTGCGGCAGGCTGGCGGTCAGCTATTCTCTCAGCGAAGATGATATGCCCTGCGGCGACACATTCGGCAAGGACACGGATATATCGCAGTACCGCGAGAGTCTCTACGTCGGCTACAGATATTACAACAAAGCCGGAATATACGCGGCGTTCCCGTTCGGCTACGGTCTGAGCTATACGAGGTTTGAATATTCAAGAATGAGGGTGAATTCCCGTTCGGACGGCTGGGAGGTCACTGTTGACGTAAAAAACACGGGTATGCGCGACGGAAGCGAGATAGTGCAGTTCTATACCGAACCGCCAAAGGGCGGGAAATTCCGTCCGGTGCGGGAGCTGAAGCAGTTCCGCAAGATTTTCCTGAACAAAGGGGAAAAGCGCACAGTTTCAGTCATAATCCCTCACAGCGCCTTTGAATATTACAGCGCGGAATTCGGGCGCTGGCGCACAACAGGCGGAAGATACCGCATATGGGCGGGCGCTTCGTCGGCTGACCTGAGAACCGACGCGTGGGTGACGGTGAGGGGCGAGCCTGCCGAAAGAAGCGGCGTACCCCAGTGGTACGCAAAGCCCTGCGGCAGACCGTCACAGGCTGATTTTCTGGCGATATTCGGCGAAGCAACCACCAGAAAGCCGCTTCCCACCGAGAACGCGTTTTCCACTGACGATTCTCTGAACAAGCTCGGTTCAATTGGAATATTCCGCGCCGCCGTGAAGCTCGTAAAGTCAGCCGCCGACAGGAGAATAAAAGCGACGGACCGCATGGAGCCGGAATACGCGGAACGCATCGACATAGCGCTGAATACTCCGGTCATAAGACTCAGCGGACTCTGCGGCGGATTCTATCCCATGAAGCTGACGCGGCTCATAATCGCGATAGCCAACAGGCGCGGGAGGAAAATCCGATGATAATAAGAGACATACGCGGCGACAACCGCGGCGGGCTTTATTCCGGCAGAATGTATTCAGAGCTTTTCGGCTGTGAAATAGACGCTGCGCTTTTCGGCTGCGACGCGGAATATCTGGAATACGCCGATAAATGCGCGGAATATTTCAACAACCTGCCGGAGGAGCTGCTTGCGCTTCTGAAAAAATATTCCCTTAGATACTGCGAGGACATGCGCGACTGGTTTGATCGGGACTCGCCGGAGGTTCCCGAGGACGTAAACGAAAACACGGTGCTGGATTACGTCCGCGTGAGCTGCATTATCATTGAAAAGCCAAAGGCGAAGGATTCCATCGGATTCGGCGTGGAATTCCTCTGCGACTGGGAGCGGGAGCACGGCATGGAATGGACTATCCGCGACGGCAGGGCGCTCTACGTGGGCGACTTCATGGGAATAAGCCCGTGGTACAGCGACAGCGTTTATGAAACTCAGTGCAGGAGCTACGTTTACGATGATTTTTCACTCTAAGCCAAAGAAAGAGAGGTAATACCGTATGACGAAAAGACTGAAAAGCCTTTCGCTTTACGAAAATGATGAATTAAATCTGACTGTTGTGGCGGAGGGCGAATCGCTTACCTATCAGTGGTATTACAGCTCTATTGCAGGGTGACGGACGGAAACGGCAATTCGGTAAAATCCAATGCCGCTACAGTCACAGTCAATTAATCAGGTTAGCTGTCAATCTAAAAAAAATGACACAGACACGGCACTTAGGCACGGTCTGTGTCATTTTTAATTCTGGATCAAATGTCGGGAATCAACCGGCGGTATCAGCCCTTAGACGGAATGTAGGGGATAATTGACTGTGCAAGGCTGCTGACGGGCATGGACTGGAGATATACCTTGCCCGGACCGGTAACTACGGTGTTGAAAAGACCTTCTCCGCCAAAGAGGACATTCTTGACGCCCTTTATACGCTGAATGGTGATCTGGCAGGTCTCTGACATAGCCGCGAGATATCCTGTGTCAACGATGATCTGCTGACCTGGCTGGAGGGTATACTCAACCACGGAGCCGTCTATTTCAGCGAATGCCATGCCCTGACCGCTTAACTTCTGCATGATGAAGCCCTCGCCGCCAAAGAAGCCGGAGCCGAGTCTCTGCTGGAAGAAGATGGAAAGCTGAACGCCTGCTTCAGCGGCAAGGAAGCCCCTCTTCTGCACTACGATGCTGTTGGTGGGGGTGATCTCAAAGGGAATGATGGAGCCGGGGAAGCTGGAGGCGAAAGCGATAATACCCTGTCCGCCCTGAGCGGTGTAAATATTCTGGAACATAGACTCGCCGCTGAACATTCTGCCGAACGCCTTGCCTATGCCGCCGTTGGTGCTTGTTTCCATCAGCATGTTGGGACTCATCCAGCTCATAGCGCCGCTCTCGGTGATCATTTTTTCGCCAGCCTGAAGGGTGCAAGTAACGACCGGCAACGGGGTTCCTACGATTTCATAAGTCATAATACTACCTCACTTTTTTATAATAAATGATACGTAATACATTCGCCATCGTCAGGGCAAATATATCTGAAATAATTATACAATATTTTTCTGATATTTTCAATAGATTTTGAAAATATTTAATAAATCATAATCAGAAATCGTTATCCTTAATGAAGCCAAGCTCCTTGAGACGTTTTGTGGCGTTTTCGCTGCCGTTGTCGGCGGCAATGCGGTAGAAGCGGTACGCCATATCCTGATTTTTTTCAATACCCAGTCCGTTCTCGCAGCAGAAGCCTATGTTGAACTGCGCCGGAACATTGCCGTTCCGCGCCGCCTTGCTGTACCAGCGGACAGCCTCGGTGTAATTCGCGGGTACTCCCGTGCCGCTCATATAGCAATTGGCGAGCGCGTTCTGCGCGTCGGCGTAATTCTGATTAGCGGCGGCGAGATATAGCTGCAAAGCGCGAGAGAGATCTCTGTCCACGCCCTCGCCGAATTCAAAGCAGAGTCCAAGGTTGTATATGGCTCCGGCATTGCCCTTTTCAGACGCCTTGACGAACCATTTTACAGCCTGATATTTGTCCTCTTCGGTTCCCCTGCCGTTTTTGAGACAGAGCGCGTAGCTCAACTGCGCGTTGGAATGTCCCTGCTGGGCAGCGGATTGGTAGAGATCAGCCGCCTCACGGAGATTCCTGCTCACGCCCAAGCCGTTCTCATACATATTGGCGAGGTTGAATTTCGCGTTTGCGTTGCCGCGGTTGGACGCTCATAGCTCAGACCGAGCTTGTACTGCGCGTCGGCATTGCCCTGTTCGGCGGCTTTAATGAGTATCTGGGTCTTGATGTCGGTCTGCTGCGGAGCTTCCTCTCCCCTGCGCTCGTTCGACTCGACGAATTTTTCAAATTCGCTGAATTCATCATCTTCCTCATCGTGCGCTTGGGTCTGCGCCGGATTGTCCTCCGGTATGTCGATGGCAGACGCGGAAAAATAAGCGTCCGAACCGGGATAATTGATGTTCTTCACAGGCTCCGGTTCGGGGTCGGGGGATTTCTTCATTTCCGGCTGGGGTTGTGGTTCGGGAATTTCCTCCGGCTCAGACACGGCAAAGAAGCTCTCGCCGTCCCACACGCTGTCGCTGTCCATCTCGGAAAGGACATTTCTTGTGAAATATTCGTATGAATTCATTTCCGGCTCCGGCTCCGGTTCGGGAATTTCTTCAGGCTCCGGCTCCGGTTCGGGAATTTCTTCAGGCTCCGGCTTGGGTTCAGGAATCGGCTGCGGCTTGGGTTCCGGCTTCGGCTCCGGCTTGGGTTCGGGAATCGGCTCCGGCTTGGGTTCGGGAATCGGCTCCGGCTTGGGTTCGGGAATCGGCTCCGGCTTGGGTTCAGGAATCGGCTGCGGCTTGGGTTCCGGCTTCGGCTCCGGCTTGGGTTCGGGCTT
>ONCX01000035.1 GCA_900316455.1 uncultured Eubacteriales bacterium | reverse complement strand
ATAGTTAATCACACAAAGTATTGCCTGCGGTTTTGGCTGCATCTGGCGAAAAATCTTACGGCGCATGACGCATGCTCCGAGAATCTAAACAGGCTCTAACATCGCCAGCACAAGCACGATTGATACGATTCGCTTTTTCATCATTTGTTATTCCTCGCTTTCATGTAGGTTTTCTTTATTTTACCACATATTGACATAAAATACAAGAGTATACGGTACTTTTTTATACTGAAGGACCATGACAGGACGGAATAATAATTATTCAAAAAGGTATTGAATTATACTCCCGCGTTGTGGTATAATAACCGTTAAAGTATTGAAATAAAGGAAGATAAGTGTAAATGCTTGAAATCAGAAATCTGTCTTATGTCACACCAGAGGGCAAGGTAATCCTCGATGACATAAATCTTACCGTCAAAAACAGATTTACAGCTGTCACAGGTCCCAACGGAAGCGGCAAGTCCACACTTGCAAGAGTGATCGCCGGCATTATCAATCCCACTACTGGCAGCATAATTCTTGACGGCGAGGATATCACCGGTATGTCGATAACCGAACGCGCCAGAAACGGCGTCAGCTTCGCATTCCAGCAGCCTGTGCGGTTCAAGGGAATCACCGTCCGCGACATTATCTCAATTGCCGCCGGACGCGAGCTGTCTCTCGACGAGGCGTGCGAGTACCTTTCGGAGGTGGGTCTCTGCGCCAGGGATTATATCGACCGCGAAATCAATGAATCCCTCTCCGGCGGCGAGCTTAAACGCATCGAAATAGCTACCGCGTTCGCACGCTCCACAAGGCTCACTCTCTTCGACGAGCCGGAAGCCGGCATTGATCTCTGGAGCTTCCAGAGCCTTATCAAGGTGTTTGAGAGAATGTATGAAAAGACAAACGGCAGCATAATCATTATTTCACATCAGGAGCGCATTCTTTCATTCGCGGAAGAAATAATTCTCCTTTCTGCCGGTAAAATTGCGGCTGTCGGCGGTAAAGACAAAATTATGCCCCTGCTGATGGACGGCGAGCTTAAATATGAATGCTCAAGGAGGGCGTGAGAAGCATGAGCGGACTTAATCTTACAGACGACAAGCTCACTATGCTGAGCAGGATAAACGTTATGGCTGAGAATCTCACAGGCGCGTTCAGCCTGAGAGTGGACGGCAGTCCTTACGCCAAGGGTTCGAGCGCCAACGTCACAATCTCAGCCAAGAAGGATCTCCCTGGTATCGACATTCGCGTAAAGGACGGCACTGTCGGAGAAAAAATCCATATTCCCGTAATTCTCACCCAGAGCGGAATAAAGGACCTTGTTTACAACGATTTTTATATAGGCGAAAACTGCGATATAGAAATAGTCGCGGGCTGCGGCATACACAATCACGGTCACGAGGACAGCGCTCACGACGGCATTCACTCATTCCATATAGGCAGAAATTCCCGCGTATTCTATTCCGAAAAGCATTACGGCGAAAATTCGCCCGAAAGCGGCAGGAATATCATGAATCCTACCACGCTTATCGACATTGCCGAGGGCGGTTATATGGAAATGGACACCGTTCAGATTCAGGGCGTTGACAATACCGTACGCACCACCAAGGGCAGGTTAGGCGACAACGCTACCCTCAAAATAACCGAGAGGATATTGACCGACGGCAGCCAGTACGCCGAAACACGATTCGAGGTCGATCTGAACGGCGAAGGCTCCGGCACGCATGTCATTTCACGTTCGGTTGCGAGGGAAAACAGCAGGCAGTTGTATGTTTCCAACGTCAAGGGCAACAACAGATGTTCCGGTCATACGGAATGTGACGCTATTATTATGGATTCCGCGTCGGTCAGCGCGATTCCCGAAATAAGCGCAAATTCCACCGACGCTTCGCTCATTCACGAGGCTGCGATAGGCAAAATTGCGGGCGAACAGCTTGTCAAGCTGATGACGCTCGGACTTACAGAAAAGGAAGCCGAGGATAAAATTATAAACGGCTTTATAAGCTGAACCGTCTGATTTTTTCTTCCGCGAACCTAACCATCAGAAAGGATTTTATAAAATTATGAAAAATAAAAATCACTATCTTTTCACATCTGAATCCGTCACCGAGGGACACCCCGACAAGGTGTGCGATCAGATATCCGACGCTATTCTCGACGCGATTTTGGAGAATGATCCCGGCGCTCACGTCGCATGTGAAACCACCGTTACCACCGGCTTTGTCTCGGTAATGGGCGAAATCACCGCCGACTGCTATGTGGATATTCCCAAAATTGCCCGCGATGTGATAATCGGAATTGGCTACGACTGCCACGAGGCGAGCTTCGACGGCAATACATGCGCCGTTGTCACTTCCATCGACGAGCAGTCGCCTGATATAGCTTTAGGCGTGAATAAATCAAATGAAGTGCAGAACGGACTCAGCGAAAGCGAAATTGATATGATCGGCGCGGGCGATCAGGGAATGATGTTCGGCTATGCCTGCGACGAGACGGAGGAGCTTATGCCGCTGCCGATATCGCTCGCTCACAAAATGGCAAAAAAGCTCGCCCAAGTCCGCAAGGACGGCACAATACCTTATCTCCAGCCCGACGGCAAGACGCAGGTTACGGTGGAATACGATGAAAACGGCACGCCGGTGAGAATCGACACGGTTGTGCTTTCGACCCAGCATTCCGCCAGCGCGACGCTTGAACAGATACGCGCCGACGTTATAAAATACGTTATATTGCCGACTCTTCCGGAGGGACTCGTTGACGATGAGCTGAAAATATTCGTGAATCCGACGGGAAGATTTGTCGTGGGCGGACCTCAGGGCGATTCCGGACTTACCGGACGCAAGATAATCGTCGATACATACGGCGGATATTCACGTCACGGCGGCGGGGCATTCTCGGGCAAGGATCCGACCAAGGTTGACCGTTCCGGCGCGTACATGGCGCGTTACATAGCCAAGAATATCGTCGCCGCCGGACTTGCGAAAAAATGCGAGATTCAGATAGCCTACGCGATAGGCGTGGCGCACCCTGTTTCGATATTCGTGGACACGTTCGGCACGGGCAAGGTCGCCGACAGTATTCTGTCCGAAGCGGTGGGGAAGGTATTTGACCTGCGTCCCGCCGCGATTATACGCGATCTCGACCTGCGCCGTCCGATATACAGACCGCTTGCGGCATACGGGCATATGGGCAGAACCGATCTTGATGTGCCGTGGGAGAGGACAGACCGTGTGCAGGCGTTAATCGACGCGGTGAAGTAGTATCGAAAAACAGAAAAAGGAAAAACAGAAAAAGAAAAAACAAAAAAGGAAAAACAAAAAAGGAAAAACAAAAAAGGAAAAAGAAAAGCGCGAAGCGCAAATAACTAGCGAGCGAAGGCGAGCGTGGGAGTCGAGGGGGTCTGGACCTCCTCGCGGGTCAAGGGCAGCGCCCTTGCGGGGGGTGGGGCAGCGCCACACGAGTGAGGCGAAGCCGAACGAGCAAGACCAGCCCCAAAACGTACAACAGGGTCAGGCGAATGCAGACGGGGCTCCCCATTCTCGCGCCCCAAAACGTACAACAGGGTCAGGCAAATTAAAACACTGTAATAAAGATAATTCGCTCTGCCCTGTAATTGATTTGGGGTTATATCGACGTGGCGTCGAGGACGCCGTCCACTACAATTGGCGTATTTTTACAATCATGCTTATTTATGGAAAGTAGCTTCATAATTATTCTTAATTCACATTTACATGCCAAAACTTTATCCCAGAAAGTGAGTGTTTTTTTCCATGCCCGATCTGCTTCTTCCCGAACCGCTTGCATCCGGCGATAAAGTCGCGCTGATAGCGCCATGTATGCCCGTGCTGCCGGAACGTCTGGAATACGCGGCACAATTCATCGCCGGTCTGGGCTATACGCCCGAAATATATCCCTCCTGCCGCGCGCGGGTGGGCTTCCTCGCGGGCGACGACGAGCTTCGGGCGGGCGATATAAACCGCGCTTTTGCCGATCCGGAAATCCGCGCTGTTGTCGTCGTCCGCGGAGGCTACGGCAGCGCAAGGCTTTTTGAGCTGCTCGATTACGACACAATAAAATCAAACCCCAAAATATTCACTGGATTCAGCGACGCTACAGTGCTGCACATTCTGCTGAATCAGCGCTGCGGTCTTGCGACGTTCCACGCGCCAATGCCCGCCGCAGCCAATTTCCGCGACGACGAATTCACTCACCAATCTCTCGCCGATACGCTCGCGGGAAGGTGGGAATGTGAATTCGACGATTCCCACTTGGAGAGAAACGCCGGAATTCCGCTGAAATGCGTATACGAGGGCAGGGGAGAGGGAATTCTCACCGGCGGAAATCTCACCATGATAGCTTCAACCGCCGGAACGCCCTATCAGCTCGATTGCCGCGGCAAAATCCTCTTCCTTGAGGACGTGGGCGAATTCGCCTATGCTATCGACCGTCTGCTGCTGCACATGAGACACAGCGGCATTCTCGACGGCTGCCGCGGGATAATTCTCGGCACATGGAAGGACTGTCAGGCTCCGCAAGATATGCCGGTTGACCTGACCCTCCGGAACGCGCTTGAACCGCTGAATATTCCCGTAATTGCCGATTTTCAGTGCGGACACAGCGTTCCGTCGTCATTCCTCCCGCTGGGGCTCAGGGCAGGAATCATTTCGGCAAAAAACGGCTGCCGTTTATTCACGGGCGGTATTCATGCAAAAAAATGACTTTACAAAACGCGGGTTTTGATATATAATATTACCCACTATCAAAACGGAAGTGACGGCAAATGCCAATTAAAATCAATAACGAACTGCCCGCTAAGAAGATTCTGGAAAACGAAAATATTTTCGTAATGACGGAGGAACGGGCTACAATGCAGGATATCCGTCCGCTGAGAATAATCCTGCTCAATCTCATGCCTACCAAAATCGAAACCGAAACTCAGTTCATAAGGCTGCTCAGCAATTCGCCGCTTCAGGTGGAAATCGATCTTCTACAGACCGCCTCCCACGAGGCTAAAAATACCTCAACGCGCCATCTGCTCGACTTCTACAAGACATTCGACGACGTGCGCGAAAACCGCTACGACGGCATGATAATTACCGGCGCGCCGGTGGAACTAATGCCTTTTGAAGAAGTCGATTATTGGGACGAGTTATGTAAAATCATGGACTGGAGCAAGCGCAACGTCTATTCAACCATGCATATATGCTGGGGCGCTCAGGCTGGAATGTACCATCATTTCGGCATAAACAAGACCGCTCTGCCGCAGAAGCTCTCCGGCGTGTACCGCCACAGGGTCACAGCTCCGCTTCACCCGCTTGTGAGGGGATTCAACGATTTCTACTGGGGTCCTCATTCCGGCGTGTCGCTCGTCGGACATAAGAACGGACGGCAGTTCTTCTCATTCGGTCATCTTGAATACGACAGGCAGACGCTTGCCAACGAATATTTCCGCGACGTCAACCGCGGACTCAATCCCGAAATCCCGTGCAATTATTTCCCGAATGACGACGTGTGCGCCGTTCCCAATCACTCGTGGAGAGCGCACGCGAACCTGCTTTTCGGCAATTGGCTGAATTATTACGTCTATCAGCAGACTCCCTACAACCTCGCCGATCTCAGCGAGATTGAAGCCTGATTTTTTATAATTTGATTAATTATTTTCGCGCAAAGCGATACAATACAACACAACAAAACAATTACGCAAGGAATGATAATCATGAAAAATTACAGAATCGCAGTCCTCAAGGGCGACGGCATCGGTCCCGAAATCGTCAATGAAGCCATTAAAGTGCTGAACGTGACGGCTGAAAAATGCGGCTTCACGGTTGAATACGACGAGGCTCTTCTCGGCGGCTGCGCCATTGACGCGACGGGCGTTCCCCTGCCCGATGAAACTATAGCCAAGTGCAAGGCAGCCGACAGCACGCTTCTCGGAGCCGTTGGCGGTCCCAAGTGGGACTCAATGCCGGGCAATCTCCGTCCGGAAAAGGGTCTTCTCGGAATCCGCGCCGCTCTGGGTCTTTTTGCCAATCTCCGTCCCGCCCGTATTTTTGAACCCCTGCGCGACGCTTCTCCGCTGCGTGCGGACATAATAGGCGGTTCGCTCGATATCATGGTTGTCCGCGAGCTGACCGGCGGCATCTACTTCGGCGAACGCGGCAGGCTTGAGGAAAACGGCGTAAAGGCGGCATATGACACCGAGAAATATTCCGTCCCCGAAATCGAGAGAATAGCGCGCATTGCCTTTGACCTCGCTATGAAGCGCGGCAAAAAGGTCTGTTCCGTCGATAAGGCGAACGTTCTGGAAAGCAGCCGTCTGTGGCGCGAAACAGTCACGGAAATCGCTAAGGATTATCCCGAGGTGGAACTCAGCTATATGTACGTTGACAACTGCGCCATGCAGCTTGTCCGCAATCCATCACAGTTCGACGTGATTCTCACCTCGAATATCTTCGGAGACATTCTTTCCGATGAAGCAAGCATGATCTCCGGTTCTATCGGAATGCTCGCTTCCGCTTCGCTCGGCGAAACCGGCGCGGGTCTTTACGAGCCGATTCACGGCTCCGCGCCCGACATTGCCGGTCAGAATATCTCAAACCCGCTCGCTACGATTCTGTCCGTTGCCATGATGCTCAAATATTCGCTCGGACAGCCTGAGGCTTCCGACATGATCGAAAAGGCAGTAGCTGAGGTTCTCAATGAAGTACGCACCCCCGATATCTACGTGGAGGGATTCAGAAAGGTCTCCTGCTCCGAAATGGGCGACGCGGTATGCGAACGCATTAAGCTTTATTAATTCGCAACTAATCTATAAATAACACGGCTGCGGGCAATCCATTGATTGCGTAAACGCTGCCGTGTTTTTTTTGATGTATAATTTACAGTATGTTGTTGAAATATATGGAAATAATAGGTATAATAATAAAAAAACAAGGAGTTTTCTTAGCTATGAATAATTACACACTTACCCAGAGCCGTTATATCCGCGATATCAGGTGCGACGTCAGGCTCTACACCCACGACAGGACGGGGGCAAGGGTCGTCGTGATGCCCGCCGACGACGATAACCGCGCTATCAGCATCGCATTCTCCACCCCCGCCGAAAACGACAAGGGCATTCCCCACATTATCGAACATTCCGTGCTTTGCGGCTCGGAAAAATATCCGCTCAAGGATCCATTCGTGCAGCTCATGAAAGGCTCCATGTATTCGTTCCTCAACGCAATGACCTACAGCGACTTCACCATTTACCCTGTTGCGAGCGCGAATGCCAAGGACTTCAAGAATCTCGCCGACGTTTATCTTGACGCGGCGTTCGATCCGCTCATGCCGCATAAGAAGGAGGTCTTTCTGCAGGAGGGCAGGCACTTCGCCATCGACGAGGACGAAACAAAGGTCGAGGGCTTCAACGGCGTGGTATTCAATGAGATGAAGGGCTTTGAAGGTTCTCCCGAAGCCCATCTTGAATACGCCGCAATGTCCTCGCTTTTCAAGGGGACTCCCTATGCCTTTGAATCCGGCGGCATTCCGCTCGCTATCTGCGATCTTTCGTATGAAGAGCTTGTCGATTTCTACCACAGGCACTACAACGCATCAAACTGCTTCATATTCCTCTATGGCAACATCGACGAGGAGGAAATGCTCGGCTATATCTCGGATAATTACCTCGATAAATACGAGCGTTCGCAGAGCTATCAGGTGAGTGAAATTTCCGGCGCCCACTTTGACAGGGAATTCTCCGCGCCTTATCCCGCGGACGAATCCAAGCTCGAAAAGGGATATTATTTCTCGTACAATTTCGCCATGCATATTCCCCACACTCCGCTGAACCTGCTGACTTTGCGCGTACTCGACAGGATTCTCTGCACGTCCCAGAGCGCGTATGTCAAAAACGCCATGCAGAAGGCCGGCGTGGGCGAGGACTTCTATTCCATGGTGGAAGAGATGATCAAGGTTCCGTGGTTCGGATTTGTGAGCGCAGGCTGCCGTGAGAGCGACAGGGAGGAATTCACCCGCGTTATTGATTCCGTCCTTGAGGGGCTTGTGAGGGACGGCATTGACAAAGAACGACTCAACGCAACGATTAACATTCTCGAATTCAATGAGAAGGAGGACTCCGATATTTGGAAGACCAAGGGCATTTCCTGCGCCCTGCAGATGCTTCCCAAGCTGCTCTACGGCGAGGACGACCCGCTGGAGCTGCTTGAAATATTCGACGCTATCGACAGGCTCAAGGAGCTTGCCGCGACGGATTATTTTGAAAGATTCATTGAGAAGTATTTTATAAACAACGCCCATAAGAGCATTGTGACGGTTTATCCCGACACCGGATATACAGCCCGCGAGGACAGCCTTATCTCCGAAAAGTGCCGTGAGAACGCCGCAAAGGAGGACTTCGGCGGGCTGGTGAGCGACTACCGCAGGCTCAATGAATACCGCAATTCGGAGGATTCTCCTGAGGACGCCGCAAGAATCCCGATTCTCGAACGCGGCGATCTCTCGTCCGATCCCGACTACAAGCCGTCCCGCAGAATTAAGATAGAGGGCGGGGAGCTGATTTTCCAGTGCAGAAACACCAATTCGATAGCGTACCTTGAACGGCACTTTGACCTCAGGAGACTCGACAAATCCCTGCTGCCGTACTACAGGATATTCTCGGAGCTTTTCGGCGCGGTTGACACAAAATCCCGCGGATATGAGGAGCTGTCCGACCTCATCGACGGCTGCACCGGCGGAATAACGCACGTTTTCGAGGTTATAAAGCCGCTCTCGGATTCGCCTGCGGTTCCGGTCATGAACTGGCAGACGAAATTCCTCAGCCAGAACGCGGAAAAGGCGTTCGCCATCGACAGGGAAATTCTGCTGGAAACCGACTTTTCCGATACCGCGCACATTCGCGACATGCTTCTCAGACTCAAAACAGGCATGGAGCGGGATATGCTCGAATTGTCGAGCAAGACCGCGTCGGATATCGGTCTCAGCGCGTACTCCGAGAAATACGCGTGGAACGACGAGCTTCAGGGATATAATTTCTACCGGTTCCTCTGCGGACTGCTCGACGAATTCGACGAACGCGGCGGGGAGCTTGTGAATACGCTCGATTCCATCAGAAAGAGCCTTTTCGATCCCGACGGCTGGACGTATATATTCGTCGGCGAGGAGAGCTTTTTGCCACGCGCCGTCAGCATGACGGAGGAATTCATCAGGCTGCTCGGAAAATCGGGCGGAAGCGCAGGCTGCTCGACACGGCTTGCGGAAAAGAAGCGCACCGCGCTCTGTTCGCCGTCGCAGGTTCAGTATGCCGCGCTCTGCGGAACGCTGCCTGCCGAAGCGCTGGAGAAATTCGGACATCTGCTTGTGCTGGAGCATCTTATCAACACAGACTATCTCTGGCAGAATATCCGCGTTCTTGGCGGCGCTTACGGCGTGTGGATAAAATTCGAGCAAACCGGCGAGGCTTATGTAGTATCGTTCCGCGACCCGAACCTTGACGGGACATACGAATGCTACCTCAGAATACCGGACTATATAGAGTCGCTTGACGTCGATGAGCGCACATTCCGTCAGTATATCATTGGCGCGATGAATTCACTGACACGTCCGCGCCCTGAGTATGTCAACGGAATGATTCAGGTGCGCAGAGAGCTTTCCGGACTGACGGAGGAAAAGGCGAGACTTACAAGGGAACAGATAATTACGGCGACCCTGCAGGATATAAAGGCTCTTGCGCCTTATCTGAGGGAATGGCTTGGCGGCGCGTCGGAAACCGTTATCGGCGGCGAGCAGAAGATCAATGCCTCCGGAATAAAATTCGACGTGGTGAAAGCGCTTCTTTAAAAAAAAGCAGATGCCTTTTCCGGTCGGCAAATCTTACCGTTTCAGGTATTCTTAAAATATCATTTGTAAAAAGGAGAATTTCTCATGGCTAAAATACGTCTGAATGAAAATCCGGACATCGTGGAAACGGTGAAAAAGGGACTGAAAGCGAAAGGCGGATATTGTCCCTGCCGTCTCGAAATGACCGAGGACACCAAATGCATGTGCAAGGAATTCCGCGACCAGATTGCGGATCCGGATTTTGAGGGATATTGTCATTGCATGCTGTATTACAAGGAAAAGGATAGCAAATAATTTGTTATTGACAAAAAATAAAGGAAGTATTCTCAAATGGAAAAAATTCTTGAATTTCTGAAGGAATGCGGGGTTTATTACCTTGCCACAGCGGACGGCGATCAGCCGAGAGTGCGCCCGTTCGGGGCACAGTGCGGATTTGAGGGCAGGCTCTATCTCACAACGTCCAATAAAAAGGCGGTATACGCGCAGATGAAAGCCAATCCCAAAATAGAAATATCCGGTATGTCACGCGACGGCAGATGGATCCGTCTGACGGCGGAGGCAGTCTTTGACGAACGCCGCGAGGCAAGGCAGGCAATGCTGGACGCAAATCCCGAACTCAGCCCGATGTACAGTCTTGACGACGGCAAGTTTGAGGTGTTCTACCTCGCCAACGCAACAGCCGAAATCTGTTCGTTCTCAGAGAATCCACAAGTATATAAATTCTGATTGCTTATTTTGAAAAGCTTGATAGAGAGGTGGTTTTGCATAGAACAATACATTGTTACTGGTATGAGCTGCGCTGCTTGCAGCGCACGTGTGGAAAAAGCGGTTTCGCGGGTGGAGGGCGTTGAGTCCTGTTCGGTGAGCCTGCTGACAAATACGATGGGCGTTGAGGGAACCGCTTCGCCGGAGGCTGTAATAGAAGCCGTGCGCGGAGCCGGTTACGGCGCTTCCAAAAAAGCAGACGATCATCCCGCCGTCTCAGCCGGAAATAAAAAAACGGACGACGACCCTCTCGCCGACAGGGAGACTCCCGTCCTCAGACGCAGACTTATCGCTTCGCTTGCGTTCCTGCTCGCGCTGATGTACTTCTCAATGGGACATATGATGCTTGGATTGCCGCTTCCGGCATTCTTTGAGGGAAATCACGCCGCAATGGGACTTGTGCAGCTGCTTCTCGCGGCAGTCGTCATGGTCATCAATCAGAAGTTCTTCATAAGCGGATTCAGGGGACTTATCCACCGCGCTCCGAATATGGATACCCTCGTCGCACTCGGCTCCGGCGCTTCGTTTGTCTACAGCACATACGCCCTCTTTGCCATGACCGCGGAGCAGGCAAGGGGCAATATGGAAGGCGCGGCGGCATATATGGACGAATTCTATTTTGAATCCGCCGCCATGATACTCGCGCTGATAACGGTGGGCAAAATGCTCGAAGCGCGTTCCAAGGGCAGGACGACCGACGCTCTGCGGGGACTGATGAAGCTTGCGCCGGATACGGCTGTTCTCATCAGGGACGGGAATGAAGTCACTGTGCCTGTCGGACAGGTTCACAAAGGCGACGTGTTCGCCGTCCGTCCGGGCGAGAATATCCCCGTAGACGGCATTGTGACCGAGGGAAGCAGCGCGGTCAACGAATCTGCGCTGACCGGCGAGAGCATTCCCGTGGACAAGCTGCCGGGGGATTGCGTTTCAGCCGGAACCGTCAATCAGTCGGGATACATCAGGTGCGAGGCGACAGGAGTCGGAGAGGATACAGCCCTCTCCAAAATAATCAGAATGGTGAGCGACGCCGCCGCAACCAAAGCGCCGATTGCCAAAATAGCCGACAGGGTATCCGGAATATTCGTTCCGGCTGTAATGGGAATAGCCCTCGTGACGACGGCGGTATGGCTTATTGTTGGCGAGAGCGTCGGTTTCGCGCTTGCGAGGGGCATTTCGGTCCTCGTTATAAGCTGTCCCTGCGCGTTGGGACTTGCCACGCCTGTAGCGATAATGGTCGGGAACGGCGTCGGCGCAAGAAACGGCATTCTTTTCAAAACAGCCGCGTCGCTTGAACGCACGGGCGAGGTGCGCGCCGTCGTTCTTGACAAGACCGGCACGATAACCGAGGGTATGCCGTCGGTAACTGGAATTTTCCCCGCCGGCGGCGTGACTGAGGAATATCTCCTTGAGCGTGCCGCGGCGCTTGAAAGCAGGAGCGAACACCCGCTCGCCTCCGCCGTGATGGAAGCGGCGGGGCAAAGGGGCGTTCATGCAGCCGATGTGACCGATTTCCGCGCAGTACCCGGCAGCGGACTTGCCGCGTCGCTGAACGGAGCCGTACTTGCAGGCGGAAACGCTGAATTCATAGGAAAATACGCGGAGCTTCCCGATTCCATAAGGAAAAGCGCGGAGGAAACCGCGTCGGAGGGCGGCACGCCCCTCTTCTTTGCCGAGGACGGCAGGGCGCTGGGAATGATCGCCGTCGCGGACACGCTGAAATCCGACAGTCCGCAGGCTATAGACGAGCTGCGGAAAATGGGGATTCATGTGGTGATGCTTACGGGCGACAATGAACGCACGGCGGCTGCCATAGGAATTCAGGCGGGCGTGGACGACGTTGTTGCCGGAGTGCTTCCCGACGGCAAGCAGAGCGTAATTGAAAAACTCAAATCGGACGGCGCGGTTGCGATGGTTGGCGACGGAATAAACGACGCCCCCGCGCTTACGGCAGCCGACGTGGGAATTGCCATAGGCGCGGGGACGGATATCGCCATCGACGCGGCGGAGGTCGTTCTGATGAAGAGCGGACTCAGCGGCGTTCCGGCGGCAATCAGACTCAGCCGCGCAACCCTGAGGAATATCAAGCAGAATCTATTCTGGGCGTTCTTCTACAACGCGATAGGAATTCCGCTTGCGGCGGGAGTCTGGATACCTTTATTCGGGTGGAAATTAAGCCCGATGTTCGGAGCGGCGGCGATGAGTCTTTCGAGCTTCTTTGTCGTTTCCAACGCGCTCAGGCTTAATTTCGTCAAAATAAACACTACAAAGGACAAGGTGAATGATAAAATGCAGAACAAAAATCAACTCACTATGAAAATCGAAGGCATGATGTGCCCGCACTGCGAGGCGAGAGTCAAGCAGGCGCTCGAATCCGTTAGCGGAGTTGTCAGCGCGGACGTAAGCCACAAAAAGGGAACAGCCGTTGTAACGCTCGACGGCGACGTGTCAGCCGACGTTCTCAAAAACGCGGTGGAGACGCAGGGTTACAAGGTAATCGCTTAATTTTTCACGTCGGTCTGGGGAGCCTTGGGCGAAAGCTGAGAGATTATAATTCCAGCCAGTATCAGTCCGCAGCCCGCGTATGCCTGCCACGCCATATGCGCGTGCAGGATAATCACGCCGCCTATCACGCTGAAAACCGATTCCATGGAGAAAACTATAGCGGCAACAGTCGGGTCGGAATCCTTCTGTCCGAGAGCCTGACAGGTGTAAGCCACGCCGACGGACATTATTCCCCCGTAAAATAGCGGCAGGGCTGCCGATTGCACGGCGGGGAGCGTTATGCTCTCCCACAGCAGGGCGCATATCATACTCTCAATTCCGCATACGGCAAATTGTCCCAGAGAGAATTTCAGCGGACTGAGCGTGGTTACGAATTTATCTATCACAAGAATATGCACCGCCCACATTACTGAACCCGCCAGCAGACAGCATTCGCCCGCGCCGATTTTCAGATTGAAATTTTCGTCCAGATTGAGCATGAGCAGTCCCGCCACGGCAAGCACGGCTCCTACCCAGACGAGCGCGTGGGTTTTCCTGCGAAAAAGCAGCAGCGACAGCAGCGGTACTATTACCGTGTAGAGTCCTGTGATAAATCCAGCTTTACCGGCGGGCGTTCCGAGCTGAACGCCGTACTGCTGGAGCGCGGAGGCGGTAAAAAGTACTGTCCCCGCTAAAAGAGAGCCGCCGAGCAGACGCCTGATTTTCACCGCGTCCACGCTTTCCCGTTCAAAGAGCGCGATTACCGGTATCAGCGAAGCTGCGCCCATCAGAAAGCGTATGCCGTTGAATGAGAATGTGCCGAGGTATTCCGCGCCGACCTCCTGAGCGACAAATGCCAGTCCCCATATAACGGCTGTCAGCAGCAGCAGGAATGTTGCTCTTAGCTGTCTTGTGTCTTTCATATCTTCCTCCGTAAAAAAACGCCGCGTTTACGCTCGATTCCGAGCCATGACGCGGCGCAGTTTTTATTCATAGTATGCTTTGCAGAAATTGCTTAGTGCGGGCGTTCTGGGGATTATTGAAGATTTCCTCCGGCTTGCCTTCCTCCATGATAACGCCGTCCGCCATGAATACCACTCTGTCAGCGACTTCCCGCGCAAAGCCCATTTCATGAGTGACGCACAGCATTGTCATGCCCTCCTCGGCGAGCTTTTTCATGACGTTCAGCACCTCGCCGACAAGTTCGGGGTCAAGCGCGGACGTCGGCTCGTCGAAAAGCATTATCTTCGGCTGCATAGCAAGTGCGCGGGCGATGGCGACTCGCTGCTTCTGTCCGCCGGAGAGCTTGGAGGGATATTCGTCCGCCTTGTCGGAAAGTCCGACTTCCTCAAGAAGCTTGCGGGCAAGCGGCTCGACCTCAGCCTGACTCTTTCCCTTGACGGTCATGGGCGCGAGCATGAGGTTTTCCAGAACGGTCTTGTGAGGGAAGAGATTGAAGTGCTGAAAGACCATTCCCATTTCCAGCATGAGCGCCTTGTGCTTCTGCTTGTCTATGCTCTCCACAGTGCGGTCATTCTCGCGGTGGAGAAAAAGCTCGTCCTCTATGAATATCTTGCCGCCGGTGATTACCTCAAGCTGGTTGAGCGAACGCAGGAATGTCGATTTGCCTGCTCCGGAAGGTCCGATAATGCATATGACCTCGCCGTTTTCGACAGTGAGGTTAACGTCCTTGAGAACCTCCAGATGTCCGAATTTCTTGCTGACGTGTTCGGTGCGAATCATTGACATGGCGTAATCCCTCCCTTATTCATAAACCGAGAATTTCTTCTCGATCTTGCCGAATACATATGTGAAGAATGCTGTTATGATAAGGTAAATCACCAGCGCCGGAACGAATACCAGATAGGAACCGCTCGCCGAAATGGTCTTGGAAATAGTGGTAATGTCCATCAGACCTATGACGAAAACAAGCGAAGCGTCCTTGATCATCATTACGAATTCATTACAGACCGGCGGTATCATGCGGCGCGCCGACTGCGGTATTATAATTTTACGCATGGTCTGACCGTAGCTCATTCCGAGAGCCTTGGCAGCCTCGTACTGACCCTTGTCGATGGATTCCACGGCAGCGCGAACGATCTCGGCGCAGTAGGCGGCGCTGTTGAGAACGAACGCTATGCACGCCGCGACGAACGCGCCCTTGAATACGCCTTCGGGGTCGTTGGAATCGAAAAGGCTCCGCCAGCTGAATCCTTCAAAAATTCCGGGAACGGCGAGATATATGCAGAAAAGCTGAATCATCAGCGGAGTTCCACGGAAAAAGAAAATGTAGGCGCGGCATGGCAGACTTATCAAGGGATTTTTTGATATCTTGCCCAGCGCAAGGAAAACGGCTATTATAAGTCCGCAGACAATGCTTATTGTTGTGAGCAGGATAGTCAGCTTGGCTCCGTAGAGCATACTCTGTCCGCAGCCGAGCATACGGTAGGTATAATTGATAAACTGACCGGCGACATTCCACGCGCCCTCGTCGGCGTTATGCACGCTTCCGGCAAAGCCGATGTACTTTTCGCTGATTCCCTTTACGCCGGATGTGGAGAAGGAGGCGTAATTGATAAAGTAAAGGTCGTTGTAGGTGACGGCGACCTGACGGCGGGAACGCGTTTCGTCCTTTTTCAGCTCGACGCGGATCTTATCCGAAGCGGAGTCCATAAGCTCCGTCTCGTCCGGCTTGACGAAGGCGAGCGCGGTTGCGGCTACAAACAGAGTCAGCAGCACAACGGCAATGACCCGTGACTTCTTCTCCCACTTCCTCACGTCGAAGAGCGAGAGCAGCCACTTGAAAAATGAAGCGATTTTTGAGTTTTTCATTTGATAACACCTTCCGTTCTCTAAGTGATAATTTCATAACGCAAAAAACCAATTAAAGGCACACAGCGAAATCCGCCGCCATGTGCCTCTAAATTCGGATAGATTTATTCAGGAATTACGCAAACCACTTTGCCTTGTTATCATCAAAGAAGCCCTCGTCCTTGAGCTGCTTCATAGCCTCGTTGACGGCGGTCTGGAGAGCTTCGTCGGTTTTTGCCATTGCAACGCCGAACTGCTCCACATTCTCCTTGTCGAGGAACGCAAGCTCGTACTTGTCAGGATAATTTGTGATATAGGTGTCGGCAACGGGGCTGTCGCAGAGTACGACGTCGTATTCGCCGTTGTCAAGAGCGGTGAAGGCGGTCAGAACCTTCTCGGAGGGACCCATCTTGCAGTCTGTGACTGTGCCGGTCTTGATCATGTCTTCGAGCAGAGCCTTTGAAGTCGTTGCGTCCTGCAGAGCGACGGACTTGCCGGAGAGGTCGTTGAGAGATGTGATTTTGATATCGCTGCCCTTCTTGACGACAACCGCCTGATAGCTGTCGATATAGGGATCAGAGAAGAGGCAGTTCTCTCTGCGTTCGTCGGTGATGGTGACGGCGGAAACAACGCAGTCGTAATTTGTGCCGATACCGGCGAAGATTACGTCGAACGCGGTGTCAACAATGTTTACCTCAAGACCGAGCTTGTCCGCGATGGCGTAGACAAGATCAACGTCGTAGCCGATTGCGTCGCCGTTCTCAGCCTTGTCCTCAAAGGGCGGGTAGCCGATTTCCATGCCGACGCTGAGAGTGCCGTCCTTGATGAGCTTGACGTTGCTGACGTCAACGGTTCCCTTAACTATAACGTCGGTTGCGCTAACGTCGGTTGCGCTGACATTCGGATTTCCGTCCTTGCCGTCCTTGCTGTCCTTGCCGCCGCAGCCGGCAAAGCCGACGCAGAGCATTGCCGACGCAAGAAGCATTGCAATGATTTTCTTCATAATGTTTTCCTCCTGCAAAAAATATATTAAGCTTGACAGTACGTATGCAGCTATTGCTTTAGCACGTTGCTGTATTGGCGTACTAAAATAATGCAAGAAGTAAATTATCATAATATCGCGGATTTGTCAACGGATTTGCGGCAAAAAAATTGAGAGCTATGAATAATTTGTATAGAAATACAAAAATACGCGGAATATAAAAATAATTTTGATAAAATAATTTTTTTCCGCGCATTATTCGCGATTGACAACGGCATTCCTGCGTGGTAAAATATAATTAAAATCTGAAGCAATTGAGGATTATTAATATGAAAAAAACCATCGCAATTATATTGGAGCTGTTACCTGTAATATCCGCTCCCGTGTCGTACCTGCTGATTTTTTCAAAATTTGATTCGCCGGTTATCAGAAGCGCGCTTTACGTGACTATGGGGCTTGCTTTTCTTGGATTTGCGTTCTTCCTTATCGCGCGCAAGATCGACAGGGAAAGCAAGGCTGTCAAGATTCTTGGAATTTTTGACGTGCTGGCGACGGTGTCCGTTATTGCATTCTATGTCATCGCTATTTTCAGCTTCGCGTTATAATGCGCTGCCGGATTTTTTTACATAAAAAATCAAAGAGCAAAAAAAATTTGTTTTTCTAAGAAAAAAACACTTGACATTTAATAACGCCTGTGATAAAATATCCGTGTTGCAGAAATCCGGGTGTAGCGCAGTTTGGTAGCGCGCTTGAATGGGGTTCAAGAGGCCGTGAGTTCGACTCTCGCCACTCGGACCAGCAATAAAACTGTCAGATGTTGTTTTTACAGCGTTTGGCAGTTTTTCTTTATATGTCTGCATATGTATTCCGAATACGCAATCGTCAGGGGGAATGCCTGTGACTATAAATCATAAATACGTGATAATACATATTATAATAATTTTCTCGATCATCGGACTGATGTGGGTGCTTATCCGCGCCAATACCGCGCTGTTTGACAGACTCAAAAGACGTCAGGGCGGAATCCACCTCGTTTTCTTTGAACGGGTGATCAGATCCGTTATCCTTATAGGCGGTTCGATACTGGCGCTCTCCGGCTTCGGCGGTCTCGGCTCGATATGGAAGACCTTCCTCGGCGGAACGGCTATTGTCAGCGCGGTGCTGGCTTTCGCCGCGCAGGATATTATAAAGGACATTCTGGCGGGTATGATGATAAGCATTTACAAGCCGTTTGAAATAGGAAACCGCATCGAGCTTGAGGGCGGTCTGACGGGCGTTGTAAAGGATATCACCATGCGCCACGTCGTTCTGGCGACTGTGGAAACACAGCGGCTTGTTATCCCGAACAGCAGACTCAATTCAATGGTGATAAAGAACAACAGCTATCACACGGGCAACCGTTCGGCGCTTTTCAGCTTCCATATCGCCTACGGCTCCGACGTGGCGTGGGCTATGGAGGTCATACGTCAGGCGGTGGAGGTGTCGCCCTACAGCGTGCAGGGCAGGGAAACGGCTGACGGCGCGGATTACGGCGACGTTTATTTCATGGAATACAAGGACAGCAGTCTCAGACTGCAAACCACGGTATATTACAATGAAAAAGTGCCGTCTGAGGTTGTTATATCCGACATCAATCTCCGCGTAAATTACGCGCTTCGCAAGAACGGAATCGAAATTCCTTACCAGTATGTCAATATTATCAACAAAAACAGCGATGACGTCGAATTTAAATAATTCTTCTCACCTTCAGCGCCGGAATTCAATTCAGACTTGATGGATGTAACTGAAATTAGGATGTGATGAACCGATGGATTTTGGCTCCATGATAGCTAAAAAATTGGATAAGAACAAGGCTCTGATTACCTCGTGCTTCTGGCAGACTCTTGCGATGACTGTCCTCTCAATCGCGTTCTGCATGATTCGCGGATTTTCGGGAATGAACAATCAGTGGACATTCAGCGTGGGCGCGGATATATTCTGCCTTGCGATATGCTCCATGATGTGCCTTAGCTGCATGCAGGCGCATCAGGACGGCGATGAATACACGCGCATATTCGTCACGCTCCTCACAACAAACGGCTGGGAAATGTTCCTCGACATATGCTGCTGGACCGTGCAGGATATCCCGTCGCTCCGGCTGGTGAATATCACCGTTAACGTCATGTATTACGCGGGCAGCGCGCTGCTGACTTATTTCTTCTGGCGGTATGTCAACAAGGTTCTTGAGGTCGGAAACCGTTTTGCCAAGATAGCAAACAATCTGCTGAACCTGCTGCTGATACCTACTGTTCTGCTTTGCGTTTCCAATTTCTTCGTACCGCTGTATTTCAGCGTGGATAACGCCGGAGTTTACACGCGCAGGGAATATTTCTTCATCAGTCAGCTATATCTCGCGGTGGGACTTGTGGCTGTCGGCGTGAGCTTCATCATGTCGCGTGTGCGGCTGAGAACAAAGCTGGTTACAGGCTCGTTTGTGCTTATTCCGTTGATAAATCAATTGCTGACAAGATACACATTCGGAATTTCCACCTCGTATTGCGCCTCTATGGTGTCAATTGTGCTGATATACGGCGTGCTTTTTGCCGAACAGGAGAACAAAATCGTCTCCACATCGAAGGAATTGGGACTTGCCACCCGCATTCAGTCGGATATGCTGCCGAATAACTTTCCCGCGTTCCCCGAAAGGAAGGAATTTGACGTTTTTGCCTCTATGAATCCCGCCAAAGAGGTCGGCGGCGATTTCTACGACTTCTTCCTGATTGACGAGGAAAATCTCGGAATTGTCATAGCGGACGTTTCCGGCAAGGGAATTCCCGCGGCGCTCTTCATGATGGCGTCAAAGATACTTCTTCAAAACGCCTCCATGAACGGCAAAACGCCTGAGGAAACCCTGCGTACTGTCAACGAGCAGATATGCTCCAACAACCGCGAGGAAATGTTCGTTACGGTGTGGCTGGGCGTGCTGAATCTCAGGACGGGACTTCTCACCGCCGCGAACGCCGGTCACGAATATCCCATTATCTGCTCGCCCGAAAGCGGCTTCAGGCTTTACAAGGACAGACACGGCTTTGTCATAGGCGGTATGGCGGGCGTGAAATACAGACAGTACGAGATACAGCTCGTACCTGGCTCCAAGATATTCATCTATACGGACGGCGTGCCGGAGGCGACCAACGCGGCAAACGAGCTTTTCGGAACCGACAGGCTGCTCGAAGCGTTGAATTCGGTTAAGGATGGCGCTCCGCGTGAAATTCTCGACGCGGTAAACTCCGCCGTCTCCAAATTCGTCGGGGACAGCGACCAGTTTGACGATCTCACAATGCTGTGTCTGCAATACAAAGGAAAAGAAGATGGAACGTATATGGATAATATTCCGTGTGGCGTTGCGCCTGAGAAAATCACTCTTCCAGCAAAAACGCAAAGCATTGAAGCCATGACTGAATTCGTGGACGCGATTCTCGATGAGAACGAATGTCCGAAAAAGGCGAAAATGCAGCTGAATGTGGCGATAGACGAAATTGTTTGCAATATCGCAAATTACGCGTATGGAAAAGACGGCGGCGAAGTGACGTTACGTGTGAACGTTACCTACGATCCGCATGGCGTGACGTTAACATTCATCGACAGCGGCACGCCGTATGACCCGCTGAAAAAACCTGACCCCGACACCTCGCTCTCCGCGGAGGAAAGGCAGATCGGCGGACTTGGAATCTTCCTTGTCAAAAAGACAATGGACGATATGACCTATGAGTTTACGGGCGGTCAGAATATTCTGACGCTCCGCAAATATTTTTAATTCTTTGGAGGAATAAATTATGAACATCAAAAAGACACCCAACGGAAGCACACTCACAATCACCGTCGAAGGCAGACTCGACACTGTTACTGCGCCCGATCTGGAAAAGGAAATCAACGCTTCTATCGCTGACGTTAAGGAGCTTATCCTTGATTTTGCCGGACTGGACTACATTTCGTCAGCCGGACTGCGCTTGCTTCTCTCGGCACAGAAGAAGATGGCGGCTCAGGGCAGCATGAAGGTCGTGCATGTCAACGACGTGGTGAATGAGGTATTTAACATCACAGGCTTCTGCGATATTCTGACTATAGAATAATTACTATAGCAATCGAACAAATCAGCAAGACACGAAACAAGATTTAAACCAGCCGATACAATCAGAAGGAGCAACGGCAGAGAAAGCGGTATCTATGGCATCAGGCAAAGCTTG
>ONCX01000005.1:58643-59132 GCA_900316455.1 uncultured Eubacteriales bacterium | reverse complement strand
CGGTTGTCTGTTGCCAAAGCAAAACGCATAGGAATCATTTCAGATGATTTTTCTGTAGATGACGGTCAGATTTCCGTTTTTCAGTTTCATTATGACCCGAATCTGCTGATACACTATTTTCCGCAAGCAAATGAAGAATGGCTGCATTTTGTCGCTGCCAACCGAAGCAATGAATATTTTCATGAACTTCTCAGAAAATTTCAGACTACGGATATTATAGTGGGAAAAATCGCGGATGATCAGACGGCACGCACGCTGCAACTGTATATCAGCGAATACTTCGGAAATCCGGGAACCAAAGAAGCCGATGACGCGGCAATAAAACAATTGCTGCCAAACAGATTACAGGATCAGCTTTGTTTCAGGACGGAAGATTCTGTCAGCAGTCTGCAATTCGTAAGGAGTGAGCGATATGGAAACTGTAACGGATAAGCAAAAAGAAGTATGTGCGGTTATTGCGATGAGAGAAGCAATTTCCATGCTCGCGGA
>ONCX01000005.1:0-58620 GCA_900316455.1 uncultured Eubacteriales bacterium | reverse complement strand
ATACGGAAATCTGGAAGGAAAGCTCCATTTATCTTCTCGATCTGTATTTCGCATATTGCTTGAAAAAATGAGCAGGATGACAGATTGGGAAGATATAACCCACCTGCATCTTTTTCATTCAACCCTGCCAAGTTGTAAGCTACATTTTTAGCGATTATTTCACGAAAAATGTAGCTTTTTCTCATATTTTTTTGCCGCTCACCATTTTCATGTATGTAAATGATGTTCCAAAAATTGTTCTTGCTATTTATGCAATGATTGTAGTATAATAAAAACAGGTAATTTGTCATCGTAAAAAGGAGGAACCGTAATGCCAACGAGAACGGATATTGAAAACTGCATCAGATTTTTGCTTGTTCGCTATCATGCCGATTATGCGCTGCTTTTTGGTTCCTATGCCAGAGGAGAAGAAACCATCAATTCGGATATTGATGTGGTTGTTTTTGGAGGTACTCACTTCAAAAAATCAAATATATTTGCCTTTGCCGAAGAATTAAGGGAAATGCTTGGAAAAGACGCTGACGTATTTGAAATCAGCGAAGTGAATAAGGACACACCATTTTACGAAAACCTGATGAAAGAGGGGGTCAAAATTGCATGAAGATTTCTGATAAAGAACGAATCAAGAAAATCATACGGACATGGAATTCCCTGCAAGATCAAATCAATGCACACAATATCACAAAAGAACGGCTTTTGACTGATACCTTTCTTCAATGGGCTGTTACTACACCATTGTACAATATTGGTGAACAAGTGTATCTGTTAAGCCCTGAATTTAAAAAAGTTCATTCCGATATTCCGTGGAGCGTCGTTTCCGGATTAAGACACCGATTGGTTCATGATTACGAAGGAATAAACTGGTCTATTATTGTTGAAGTCGTTTTTGACGAGATGGGCGAATTCATCAATTCTATTGAGAATCTTATGGAATAATCTTTTTTGTGTGATGATAAGACTTAGTATAAGTTGTCATGAGTATGGAAGCTTACGAAAACTTGCGGTTTGAAAGCGAGGTATATTCCAAGCTCGCCGAAGCGGAAAGAGAAGCCGAAATGACCGACGAAAGATTTTCCTCGAAGGACGTTTTAGCCGCTATGCGAAAAGCCGCGAGATGTGAATCCTTCCATGACGTATCAGATTGAATATCTGCCTTCCGCTCTTCGGGACTTGACAGAGATTGCGGATTATATCGGCGTCAAACTGAATAATCCCGAAGCAGCTGACCGACTCTCTGAGAATATTGTTTCAACGATCGAAAAACTCGCTGAAATGCCATACAGATACCATGTTTATTTTCCCCTTGCGGCTTTTTCTGTTAAGCCGTTAAAGTCAGAACACAGAAAAATGGTCGTCAGGAATTATCTTGTATTCTATTGGGTGAACGAAGAAAAACATCTTTTAACCATCGCAAGAATGATTTATGGCGGTCGGAACATCGTGCAATTGCTGGATTGAGTATTGACCGCTGATTCATCATTAAAGAAGGGCAATTACTAACGCTTTACTACATTGAAATCTGTCTTAGTCCCTTACACCATTTTCAAAATATCTGTACCTGAGCATTGAATCTTTCAGCTATGAAAAATACACACTGCGTTTACTGAAAGTAAAAACGGTGTGTCTTTTTTTGCCGTATATTCTGTCAAAAAAAAATGTCGGATCTGTCACAATCAGGGATAATATTCCGAATATATATATATATATAGAAGGATCTGAAATATGTTTATATGCCGCTGCCGGCATTTTTTAATTACACCAACAGGTTCAAATAAAGGAGATGCAGACTAATGCGCTTAAAAAAATCATTTCAAAAGGTGGCTGCCGCTTCATTGATAACGGCTCTTTCGTTAGGGTTTGCACAGCCCGTTCTGGCGGAATCGGCTTCTGATACGACATTATCGACGACTACAACAGCCGCTTCGACGACTACAACGACCGCTTCAACGACTACAACGACAAAAGCCGGTTCTAACGCGGAAAAATATGTTGTTATCACCGGCAGCAGTGTCAATCTCCGTTCCGGCGCGGGTACTTCCTTTGCCAAAGTCGGCAAAACCAAAAAGGGCAGCCGCTTCGCTTATCTCTCCAGCAAAAAGGCGAAGGACGGCAAAATCTGGTATCAGATACAATATTCGTCTTCAAAAACGGCATGGGTTATCAGTTCCTATTCACGTATCGAAAAAACGCCCTCCAAAAACACGGAAAATACCTCCTCGCAAAAAACGGTGGTTATCACCGGAAGCAATGTCAACCTCCGCATCGGCGCGGGTACTTCCTTTGCCAAAGCCGGAACAGCCAAAAATGGCTCAAAATTCGTTTTTCTGTCAAGCGAAAAGGGAAAAGACGGCAAGGTCTGGTATCAGATACAGTATTCTTCCACAGAAACGGCATGGGTTATCGGTTCTTACGCAAGGATTGAATGCAATCCGTCAAAGCAATATGTGATAATCAACGGAGGCGAAGTGAATCTACGCACCGGAGCGGGCACTTCATACGCGAAAGCCGGAACTGCCAAAAAAGGGGAAAAATTCGTTTATCTGTCGAGCAAAAAGGCAAAGGACGACAAGCTCTGGTATCAGGTTCAGTACACGTCTTCCAAGAAGGCATGGGTTTCAAGCAGCTACGCAAAACGTGCCAACAACGACGATTCTTTTTCACCTTATCTCACACGCACCATTACTATCAAAAAAGGCAGCAAGCCCGTTTACTCAGAACCCGATTCGGAGAGCAAACGTATGGGCAAGGTATCAGGCGGTAAGAAATACACCGTTATCGAATGGGGCGACAACGGAAAAACAACTTGGTACGCCTTCAAACTAAAGGGCAAAAAGGTGTGGATTTCACGCAATAATGTAACTGTCAGCGATCAATTCAAGAGTATCCCCACAAAGGATTTTTCAGACGGCAGCGTTCCGATGATCTACCTCTCCCCTTCCAAGCAGCCCGAAAACGACTACGCCGCAGGCAATACCAATGAACAGAAGCAAATGTACAGGGTTGCCGCGGAGCTGAAAAAAATTCTGGAGGAAGAATATATCTGCGCGGTATACACGGCTCCGACAGACCTTTTCCTGTCGCCTGACGGACGCGCACTGGACGCCTATAACCGCCACGCGGACGTCTATCTGGCAATCCACAGCAATTCCGACGACAGCAGGTCAAAGAAGAGCTACGGCGCTGTAGGCTATTACCAGCCCCAGAACCCGCAGAGCAAAAAGTTAGCGGAAAACATGGTGAAGGAAATGGGAAAAATCGCTCCCCGCAAAAGCAATGTCTCACCCAAAACGGTCAACGGCATGAAAGCATTTGACGGAACAGGATATGCCGATGTGCGTGAACCTGTCTACTATGGTATCACAAGTATTCTGGCGGAGGTTGAATATCACGACAACGCCGACAGCGCCAAATGGATCATCAACAATCCCAAAAAAATCGCCCGCGCACTTGCCAATTCACTTGAAGCCACCTTCCGGCTCCAGCGCAGGTAATCGACTTAATTTTTTTGTGAATTATAATATCTTTTGATAGTGGCAATTTCGGCGTCGAAACGTCCTGAGGGAACCGGATCCATTAATTTATTCTATTGACAATATCTGATGAATGTGATAAAATATAAATCAATTTTAAATCAGTTTTTAATCAATACAATATATTAAGGATAATGATTATGAAAGCACTAATATTAAATTCCGGACTTGGATCACGAATGGGCGTATTGACGTCGGAACACCCTAAGTGTATGACAGAAATCAGCGGGAATGAAACCATTCTCTCACGCCAGCTGCGGCAGATAGCCGAGGCGGGAATTGAAGAGGTCGTCATGACCACGGGAGCTTTTGACAGCGTGCTGGTGAATTACTGCCAGAGTCTTGAACTTCCAATTCACATTACATTCGTCAAGAATCCGGTATACGCTGAGACAAATTACATTTACAGTATTTACTGCGCGAGAGATTATCTCGACGACGACATTCTGCTTATGCACGGAGATCTGGTCTTTGAAAACGAGGTCTTTGACCGTGTGATGAATCATAACGGTTCCTGCATGACAGTCAGCTCTTCCCTCCCGCTGCCGGATAAGGATTTTAAGGCGGTAGTAAAAAACGGTAAGGTGACTAAGGTCGGCATCGGCTTCTTCAACGACGCTATGGCAGCACAGCCGCTCTACAAGCTGACCCGTGAAGCATGGCGGAAGTGGCTCGACAGAATCGTCGCATTCTGCGAGGCGGACAACCGCAAGGTTTACGCCGAAAACGCCCTCAATGAGCTGGACGGAAAGGCGGATATCGACGCGCTTGACGTGGGTAATCTGCTCTGCTCAGAAATCGACAATCCCGAAGATCTGGCGGTTGTCTCCGCGAAGCTCAATGAAGTCGAACGCCGCACGGTATATATGTGCTTTTCCACTGACATTATACACGGGGGTCACATCGCTATAATCAAAAAAGCGCAGCGGCTGGGCAGGCTTATAATCGGCGTGCTTTCGGACGAAGCTGTGACTGGCTACAAACGCTTTCCTCTTGTTCCAGCCGAGGAACGCAAGATCATGTTTGCCAATATCGCAGGAGTCTACAAGGTTGTTGATCAGAACGCTCTTTCCTACAAGGAAAATCTCGAAAAATACAAGCCGGACGTCGTAGTACATGGCGACGATTGGGCAACGGGATTCCAGAAGCCGGTGCGCGATGAAGTCGTTTCGGTGCTTGCCTCATACGGCGGCAAACTGGTGGAATTTCCCTACTCCGACAATCCTAAGTACAAGCTGCTTGAGGACAGGGCGAGAGCCGAACTGTCCCTCCCCGACGTGCGCCGCGCACGCCTGAGGAAAACACTTGAAATGAAAGGACTTATTACCGCCATGGAAGCCCACAGCGGTATCACAGGTCTGATTGTGGAAAAAACGGTCGTCTATCAGGACGGCGGCACACATCAGTTCGACGCTATGTGGATCAGCTCACTCTGCGATTCCACCGCCAAGGGCAAGCCTGACATAGAATTGGTGGATATGACAAGCCGTTTCCGCACGATCGACGACATTATGGAGGTCACTACCAAGCCTATAATCTTCGATGGCGACACCGGCGGACTCACCGAGCATTTTGTCTACACCGTCCGCACGCTGGAACGCATGGGCGTTTCAATGGTAATTATCGAGGATAAGACCGGACTAAAGAAAAATTCGCTCTTTGGCACAGAGGTCAAACAAACGCAGGATTCCATTGAGAATTTCTGTGAGAAAATACGCGCCGGCAAAAACGCTCAGAAGACAGCCGATTTCATGATCTGCGCGCGCATTGAATCGCTGATCCTCGAACGCGGCATGGACGACGCGCTGGAACGCGCCTTCGCTTTTGCCGGAGCGGGCGCTGACGCAATCATGATTCACAGCAGGCGCAAGGAGCCGGACGAAATCTTTGAATTTATCGCAAAATTCCGCGAGAAGGACAAGACCACTCCTATTGTATTGGTTCCCACCTCCTTCAATACGGTA
Source organism: uncultured Eubacteriales bacterium (assembly GCA_900316455.1). Classification (GTDB taxonomy): domain Bacteria; phylum Bacillota; class Clostridia; order Oscillospirales; family Acutalibacteraceae; genus RUG762. Next base: position 53,126 of record ONCX01000005.1, on the reverse strand, counting down.
TATGAGGAGGAATTCAAGGAGCGCGGCGCTAATATCATCATTTATGCCAATCAACTCACACGCACCGGATTCCCCGCCATTCCAGAGGAATAAGGAGGGAGTGGAATGGCACGGCAAACCATTCTCACTGCTGCCAATAATTACGAATCATTCGACCGCTGGCTGAAAGATAATCATATACGTACACTGCTGCTTGTGTGCGACGATTCAATTCAATTTCTTAAAATAAATGATTATTTTGATACGCTCCAAAGCCGTACCGGCGTGCGGGTAGTAAAATTCGACCGTTTCAGACCCAATCCGCTGTATGAATCGGTTGAGGACGGCGTGTCGGTATTCAAAGCAAACGGCTGCGAAGCTATAGCCGCTATAGGCGGCGGTTCAGCCATTGACGTTGCCAAGTGCGTAAAACTCTACTGCAATATGGATTCCGGCAGGAACTACCTGGAACAAACCGTCGTGCCGAACGACGTACCGCTTCTTGCCATGCCGACAACGGCGGGAACAGGCTCGGAGGCGACGCGTTACGCTGTGATTTATTACAACGGGGTCAAGCAGTCGGTTACTCATGAAAGCTGTATTCCATCGGCGGTAATGTTTGACGCAGGCGCTTTGCAAACGCTGCCGCCTTATCAGAAAAAATCCACAATGCTCGACGCACTGTGTCACGCGCTGGAGTCTTTCTGGTCGGTCAACAGCACTGACGAGAGCAAGGGCTATTCACGCAAGGCAATTGAGCTGATACTTGCCAGCCAAGAAGCTTATCTTTCGGGCGACGCCGCCGCGTGTGAAGACATGCTGCACGCCGCCAATCTCGCGGGCAAGGCAATCAATATCACCCAGACCACAGCCGGACACGCTATGTGCTACAAGCTCACCAGCCTTTTCGGAATCGCGCACGGACACGCCGCCGCGCTCTGCGACAGGACGCTCTTTCCGTGGATGCTTCGGCATACAGATAAGTGCATTGACACAAGGGGCGAGGATTATCTCTGCCGCACGTTCGGAGAAATTGCAGCTGTATTCAAATGCGACACGCCGGAAGAAGCAAGCCGGAAATTCCGCGATTTGGTGGATTCCATGGAGTTGTCCGTGCCGGTCGCAAGCGAATCGGATTATGAGATATTAAGAAATTCAGTCAATCCCACCCGCTTGAAGAATCATCCTATCGCACTGGATTTGGAGACAATCAATCAACTGTACCGCGAAATATTGGGAGAAAATAAATGAAAGTCGAAAAATTAATTGAAATTATCGGAGCGGACTTTTACACCGGCGTTCCGGACAGTCAGCTCAAGGCTCTTTGCAACTACCTGATGAATACCTATGGCATTGATCCGCAGCATCATATCATCGCTGCCAACGAGGGCAACTGCGCCGCGCTTGCGGCGGGTTATCATCTCGCCACAGGCAAGGTTCCGGTAGTCTACATGCAGAACAGCGGCGAAGGCAACATAATCAATCCCGTCGCGTCGCTGCTAAATGATAAGGTGTATGCTATCCCCACCGTGTTTGTCGTCGGCTGGCGCGGTCAGCCCGGTACGCACGACGAACCGCAGCACATCTATCAGGGCGAAGTAACCGTTAAGCTGCTGGAGGATATGGACATTGCGCCTTTCGTAATTACCAAGGACACCGCGGACGAGGAAGTCGCAGACGCAATGGCGAAATTCCGTGAGATTCTCGCCACAGGCAAGGACGTGGCGTTCGTCATCGGCAAGGGCGCACTGAGCTATGACGGCAAAGTTACATACAAAAATGACAACACAATGGTACGCGAGGATATTATCCGCCATATTGTCGCGGCAAGCGGCAGCGATCCCATTGTTTCCACTACAGGCAAGGCAAGCCGCGAGCTATTTGAAATTCGTGAAGCCAATGGACAGGGACATCAGTTTGACTTCCTGACCGTCGGCTCTATGGGACATTCCTCCTCAATTGCGCTGGGAGTCGCACTTCAGAAGCCGGAGCAGAGAATCTGGTGCGTTGACGGCGACGGCGCGGTGCTTATGCATATGGGCGCAATGGCAGTGCTTGGAGCTAATGCGCCGGAGAATCTCATACATGTGGTTATCAACAACGGCGCGCATGAAACCGTCGGCGGTATGCCCACGGTCGCTGCCAAAATTGACCTCGTATCAATCGCAAAAGCGTGCGGCTATCCGTATGCCGTGAGCGTGGACAGCTTTGAGGCGCTCGACAGTGAGCTGGAAGCCGCAAAGAACAGAAACGCGCTCTCCCTCATCGAGGTGAAATGCTCCATCGGCGCTCGCGACGACCTCGGAAGACCCACAACTACCGCTATCGAAAACAAGCGGAACTTCATGAATTATCTCAAAACACTCTGACAGACAAAAGCTGCAGTTAAAACAAGACCTGTTTTTCATGTTGATTAATCAATAAATACTTCTCGCCGGATTTGTGATACTCATAAATTGAGTTGAACGCGTCCGGCGATTTTTTCCCTGTCGGGGATTCACAGAATATTGGCAATTGTGGGAAGTTCGGTTTTTTTGAGATGGTCAAGGGCTGCGCGTGTCTCGTTGAGAGTGAGATACAGCTCGCGGGGCTTTTTGCTCTCGTAAAGCGGGCGGAGCTTCCGCACTGCCGACGACACCCGCTCCAGCTCGTCGTGCCGTGAATAGGTGGAGACAACCGGCTCGCATTCCTCCCAGCGTCGGGATATTTCTCCGAGCTTTTGCCCCAGAGCGTCAAAGCTATCCGGATCCGCTCTTCCCATGTCCGTCATAGAAATTGCCTCGTCCGTGAGAGTGGACATCTCGCGGCTTACGGTCACGGTATTGTAGAGCGCCCAGCCGCAGAACGCCAGCAGCGCAAGGAGCAGGACTATAGTAATTCTTTCGCGGTTCATTTTCATTAGGGAGCCTTCTTTATTATTCTGAATTTTCCGGCGCTGTCGCCGTACATTATGAATACGTCGCTCAGATCGGTGCTTTGTGATCTGAGCGTCTTTTTTATTTTCTGCGGGGTCCAGCCAACGACCTTCGCGGCTTCCTTTTCAATCTCGCCGTCGCTTACGATAAGCGCGTTGAGCGAACCCCCCTCCCCTACTTCCTTACCCGCCTGCGAAACCGTCAGCGGCAGTTCCCCGCCTTTGAGCAGCACACTCAGCACTCCGTCCGTCTCGATTATCGCGTATTCCACAGCGCCCGGGTCAAAAATATCCTTCTTCCGCAGCTCCTCAAAGAGATCCTCGTTGCTCAGGCGCAGGGAACGCATTGCCGCCTGATTCACCTCGCCCTTTTCAATGACGACGACGGGCATTCCGGAAATAAGCTGGCGGAATGAACGGGATTTCAGCATGATATACGACATAGCCATTTCGGTTATCACAAGCGTCAGTATCGGCACTATGCCGGTAAATATGGAAATTCCAACCTCCTGCATAGGCATAGCGGCAATGTTTGAGATCATCAGCGTCACAACTATCTCAGACGCCTGCATTTCCTTTATCTGACGTTTCCCCATCACCCGAACGGCGAATATTACCACGGCATAGAGAATAACCGTGCGTATCAGCGAGACAAACATTTTTTTTGATTCACTTCCCTTTGCTAATATTTTTGCCGGAAAAAGCCTGAATATTCCATAAATTAAAATGAAAAAATAAGCCCTCCCGCGTTTAACTACGCGGAAAGGCTTATGAATTTATTATTGTCAGTCGTCTGTTTTTTCCTTGAAAAGCTCGAAGTCGTAATCAACCTCATATGGAGTGCAGAGGAATGCCCAGAGGATCCTGCCGAATTCGGAATCGGTCTGGAAATAGGCGTAGCGCGGCTCGCCGTTTTCCGGCTTCAGCTCGTAGAAATAAGCGTAATCCGAGCTGCCGTCGTTCTTTATGCCGACGTTCGGCTCGCCGAGCATCAGATTGAGTGCGGGAGAATCCAGCCGGTCTATCTTGGTCAGCGCGGCGCGGAGCTGCTCCGCCGTGACACGCGGCTCGCCGGTTGTCCTCCAGACATACGCCCTGCCGCCTATGAGCCTTGCCTGAACCTCGCTGCTGCTTTTTATATCGCAGACGAGATATTCGTCGGTCTTACCGCCCTCACCCTCAAACACGGCGGAAGCTTCGAGGTTTCTTATCCAGAAGCCCGTAACGCCAACCTTGTCCGGCTCATCGGTGTTGCAATAGCAGTATTCGAGATTCACGCAGTACCAATCGCCGTCGAGAATGCAGTAATAATTCAGGCTGTCGTTGAGGACCTTGTGTCCGTAGTCGTAAGAACCCGTGCCGCCGCCCGACTCGTCCTTCTTATCGCATTTTGAAAGCCCGACAGGGTAGGACTCAAAGAATCTGTCCACAGCCGCGTCAAAGCCGCTTTTACGCTGGATTTCCGGCGTGAAGTTGCGTGCGAACGCCTCGCGGTTGCCTTTGTCGGCTGACACAAGCAAGGCGTTTATGATATCGCTTTTCGCCTGCGAATCCGAGACGCTCTCGTGCCGCCAGATATCCGGAATGCATTCGTAGCGCGAACGGTTGAATATCGTGCTGACCGACGATGTAATGCTCCATACCGCGAGACAGACAAACAGCACCAGCGGCAGCGATACAAACACGCCTCCGGTAATCATCATGATCTTAGGCGATTTTTTTCCGGCGTATTCGGCGAGATGCTTGTTCATGAAGCCGCGAACCAGAAGTATTATACCAACTATGAACAATATCGCCAGGACAATGACCTCAAGAATAATAAATACAAATACCATAGATGCAAACGCCATTGCAATTCCTCCCTGATTTGATTTCCAATAATAATTTTAATTGAAAAAAAGGGAAAAATCAACCTTTTTTTCATAAATTATATCAATTAATCCGGACTGTAACGGTTTCGGATTTCAGATACGCGCCCGCGCCGTCGGTCACAATGCAGTAGAGCTGAATTCCGTCCCATGTGTCGTTGGGGGTGACGGTCTCGGAGGAATGGGTGCGGTTCTTCCAGAGGGAGAATGAATTCTGACCGGACTTTTTGAAGTACCACTGATATTTCAATCCGCTGCCCGACGCGCTTACCGAAAGCGTTACGGAGCCGCCCTTCTGAACAGTCGCGCTGCGCGGCTGTGAGGTAATTCTGAGCGGTTCCCTGAGCGTGACAGTCGCCGAACCGGATTTCAGCGAATTGCCGTATGAATCCTTAATCACGCAGTAGAGCTGAATTCCGTCCCATGTGTCGTTGGGTGTAACTGTCTCGGAGGAATGGGTGCGGTTCTTCCAGAGGGAGAATGAATCCTGTCCGGACTTTTTGAAGTACCACTGATATTTCAATCCGCTGCCCGACGCGCCTACCGAAAGTGTGACAGAGCTGCCCTTTTCGGCTGAAATATCCTTAGGCTGCGTGGTTATGACTATTGCGGAAGAAAGCGTTACGGTTGCCTCGGAGGACGTGACCGTAATTCCGGCGGCGTCGGTCAGCAAGCAGCGCAGTCTGATTCCGTTCCAAGTGTCGTTCGGAGCGACGGTTTCGGAAGCCGCGGTGTGTCCTTTCCACAGGCTGAACGAATCCTGACCCGCCTTTTTGAAGTACCACTGGTATTTCAGACCGCTGCCGTCAGCGCCAACGGAGAATGTAACGCTCTTTCCGGCAACGGAGCTTACGCTTTCGGGCTGGAGAGTTATCGCGGGATATCTGTAATCGCAGTAAACAGCCGCACCGCCGCCGAATGCTCCGGAAAGCCCCGCCGAATCCCACTGAGCCGCGCTTCCGGCAAAGCATACCGCCGCCACGCTGTCGGAATGGAACGCGCTGCCGCTCACAGAGGGCGACTTTGCCATAATAACCACGGTTTTCAGACCGTAATTCGAGCGGAAGGCGTACTGTCCCACGGAGGTGACGGTAGCGGCAAGTCTGACCGACTTTAATGACACGCACTGGTCAAAGGCGTACTGCTCGATATTCCGTACTCCGGAGGGAACGGATATTTCCGTCAGATTGCGGCAGGAGGCAAAGGCGGAATCGCCGATTGTCCTGACGGATGACGGAATTGCGAAGCTGCCGCCGGCTTTATTTGGAGGATAGCGCAGCAGCGAGGACTTGTCCTTATTGTAAAGCACACCGTCCGACGATGAGTAATTCGCGCTGGCTGACGGCACGGTGATGGACGAGAGCTTTCCGCAGCCGTCGAACGCCCATTTTCCAACCGAAGTGACCGACGCGGGTATGGAAATTCCCGTGAGCGAGCCGCACTGAGCGAAGGCGGATTCGCCTATGGACGTTACTCCGGACGGAATTGTGACGCTCCTTATCTTTGAATTGCCGTAGAAGGCGCGGTTTGCTATTTTTTCGATGAAATCGGGAATTGTGACGGAATCCGCGCTGCCTTTGTAGGATACGAGGGAAGAGCCGTCGATTTCAAAATCCGAGATAGAATAATAAACCCTTGCCGAGCCGAAAACGCTGCCGAGACCGGCGGAATTCCATTGCGCCTCCGTCCCGGGATACAGCACTCTGGCGACGGGCGAACCGGAGAACGCGCCGTTGCCGAACGATGTGGAAACGGAACCGAGCCTGACGCAGGTCAGACTGCCATTCATGCGGAAGGCGCAGCGCCCGACCGATTTCACCGACGCGGGAATGCTGATTTCCGTGAGCGAGGAACACTGGTCAAAGGCATAATGATCGATTTCGGTGACGCCGGAGGGAATCACGACATTTTTAATTCCGTCGCAGAGTGAAAAAGCGGAATCCCCGATTTTCGTGACCGTCGAAGGGACCGTGAAGCTTTCGACTGACAGAGCGGGCGGGCAGCGGAGCAGAGTGGTCCTGTCCCTGTCATAAAGCGCGCCGCCGGAGGAGGAATAATACGCGTTGTCCGAAACGACCGATATTTTCGCAAGCGAGTAACAGCCGTCGAACGCCCATTCTCCGATTGATACAACGGACGAAGGAATGGTGACGCGTTCGAGGGAGGAACAGCCGTCGAATGCCGACTGGCATATGTATTTAAGCGAAGTGGGCAGCGTCAGGCTTCTGACCGAATCGCAGCCATAGAACGCGCTTTCGCCTATTTTCACGATGAATCCCGGAACGGAGACGCTTTCCGCCGCGCCGGAATACGAAAGAAGGACGTCGTCCTCAACGTCCATACCGGACATTCCGTAATACACCTTGACCGAGCCGCCGAAAACATCGCTCAGATCGGCGTCGCCCCACTGAGAGCCGGTTCCGGCGTAAAGCACGCGGGAAACACCCGTGCTTTTGAAAGCGTCGCTGCCGAAGGACGGACTCACCGCTTCGAGCGACAGCGTTTTGATTCCGCCGGTTGTGCGGAACGCCTCGCTGCCTACAGCGGCGACAGAAGCGGGAATTATCATAGATCTGAGATTAACGTCCTCATAGAATGCCCTGTCGCGTATCAGATTGAGTCCGGACGGGAGATTTACCCTTTTGAGGGAAAGACAGCGCGAAAAAGCCGAGCTGTCAATTGTAGTAACTGATTCAGGAACAGTGTATTCCGTATCCGTAAAGCCCTCCGGACAGCGTATGAGCGTGGTTGCGCCGTAATTGAAAAGCACGCCGTCCTCGGACGAGAAATAGCCGCTGCTTGCCGGAACGGATATGCTTTGGAGCTTCTGACAGCCGTTGAAGCAAAGCTCGCCAATCGACCGGACGGAAGCCGGAAGCGAAAGGGAAGTCATGCCGGAGCAATTGAAAAAAGCCTGCTTGCCGATGGACTTAACGCCCTCCGGAACAGTGAGGGAGGTTATGTTGGAGCAGCCGTAGAAGGCATAATCGGCAATCGCCGTGACCTTGCCGGAGGGAATGGCGACAGCGCCGCCTTTCCCGCTGTAATTGGTGAGAACGCCGTCGGATATTTCAAAATCCCCCGCGGCATACGCGGCGTTTGAGCCGGAAATCGCCGGAACCAGCGCGGCGAGAAGCGTAAAAAGCGGAATGAGAATCAAGCCCCGCAGCTCTTTGCGTTTCATACGAATTACCTCGTTTCACGAATATTATCACAGAACAAACAATTCCTCGATAATTATACACCACAGCGTTGAACGTGTCAATAAAGATAAATTCAATAAAAAAGCAAATTTATAAGTTGAATATTCTTGTTAATTGCATCAAGTTAAATTTACAACTCCGTCAAAAAATAAATCCGCGGGGGTGGTATAATAAAATAGTATGTAAAAATAAAAATACGACAGGAGAGCATCAGATGAAATTATCCTTAAAATCCGCCGCGTGTCGGTGCGGCTTAAAGAGAATAACGGCGCTGATAGCCGCCGCGTCGCTTACATTGACGATTTCCGCTTCGCCGGATTGGGAAGCTTCGCGGGCATTTGCCTCAGGAGTTGACGATACGCCAGAAGCCGTGCAGGAGCAGCAGGAGCAGGAAAAAACGCCTCTCGCCATAACGTCGCAGCCTGAGGACGTGACGCTTTCCGGCGGCGAAGCGGTTTCATTCAGCGTGAGGGCTGAAGGCGACGGACTCAGCTACCAGTGGTACTACCGCAAGGAGGGCAGCTCCGCGTGGTCGGTCTGGAAAGGGCACACCGACGCGGACGCACGCGCCGTCGCCAATTCCACATGGAATCTGATGAAGGTGCGCTGCCTGATAACCGACGCTGACGGCGAGAGCGTCATGTCGCGGGCGGCGACGGTTTCGCTGCGCCAGCCGCTTGAAATTCTCGCCCAGCCTGAGGACGTTACCGTGAAAACAGGCGGGACTGCCTATTTCAGAGTGACGGCGCGGGGAACCGGCAGGCTGCAATATCAGTGGTACTACAAAAAAGCCGGCGCTTCCGGATTCTCCAAATGGAAGGGTCACACGACGGCGACGACTTTTGCTTCGGCAAATACAACGTGGAATCTCATGCGGGTCTACTGCGTAATAACGGACGAGTCGGGCGAAACAGCCGAAACTCAGCCCGCGACGGTCATTCTTGACCAGCCGCTCGAAATCACCCTGCAGCCGGAGAACGTGACCGCGGCGGCTGGCGAACAGGCGGTATTCTCGCTGAAGGCAAGGGGAACGGGAAACATCAGCTATCAGTGGTACACGCGCCCTTCCGGCACAGCAAGCGACATGCTGATGGAGGGCGAAACCTCGTCAACGTTCACAGCCACGGCTGGCGAATACGGCGAAATGAAGGTGTGGTGCGTTGTAAGCGACGGCTCCGGCGCGAGCGTGAAGTCCGGAGTGGCGAAATTAATACTGAGCCGACCGCTCATAATTCTCAGCCAGCCTGAGAACGCGGGCGTGAAATCGGGCGACACCGTATATTTCAGAGTTGCCGCGCAAGGCACAGGCAGGCTGAATTATCAGTGGTATTACAGGAAATACGGCGCGGAGGAATGGAGTCTTTGGAAGGGTCACACAACGGCGACGACATTCGCCTCCGCCAACGGCACATGGAATCTCATGGAGGTCTACTGCACCGTGACCGACGAATCCGGCGGAAAGCTTGATTCGGAGCGGGCGGTCGTGAAGGTGACCCAGCCATTGAAAATAGTGACGCAGCCCAAGAGCGTCACAGTTAAAGTCGGCAGGACAGCTCAATTCAGCGTAAAGCCGCAGGGAACCGGCGAATATACCTACAGATGGTACAGCCGCGAAAACGCCGAGGCGCAGTGGATTGAAATTGAGGGTCAGACCGCCCGTACACTGACATTAATGGCGGAGGAGAATTTAAACGGAACGCAGGTGCGCTGCCGCGTGCAGGACGAGTCGGGGACATATCTGGATACGGAACCGGCGACGCTGACAGCCGTTCCGGCAATCAAAATAACCTCGCAGCCCGCGCAGGCGACGGTTCATTCGGGCGAGACGGCTTCATTCACGGTAAACGCCACGGGCAGCGGGCTGAAATACCAGTGGTACTACAAGAAAGCAGGCAAGAGCGAATGGACGCTCTGGAAAGGAATGACCGGAAAGACGGCATCCGGAAAAGCCGACTGCACATGGCACGTCATGCAGGTATTCTGCCGCGTCACCGACGAGACCGGCGAGATTGCCGACAGCAAAACCGCCTTTGCCATGATAACCAAGAAGAGCAACCAGCGCTACATCATACGCACATTCAAGGTCAAGAGCAACGGCACTAAAATCTACAGCGGTCCCGGCACGAATTACACCGCGCTCGGCACTCTTAAAGCAGGCGAGATATACACCGCGCTCGAATGGGGCAGCGATTCAAACGACGTGACATGGTTCCGGTTCAACTGGAACGGCAAGAGCGCGTGGATTTCGCGAAAAAAGACAAACGTGAGCGACCAGTTCGTAACGATACCCGACCGGAGCTTCAAAGACGGAGGCGTTCCGATCATATACCTCTCCCCCTCGCGGCAGGTTCACAACGAATACGCCGTCGGTTCCACGACGGAGCAGAAGCAGATGTACCGCGTAGGCGAAGCGCTCAAAAAGATTCTGGAGGACGAATACATCTGCGTAGTATATATGCCGCCTGTGAGCCTTGAGATAAATCTGAACGGCCGTCCACAGGACGCGTATAATAAGGAAGCGGACATCTACCTTGCCATACACAGCAACGCCCACACAACCAAGAGAATGTACGGCGCGGTAGGCTACTACTTCCCGGGGTGTTCGCAGAGCAAGGCTCTCGGACAGAACATGGCTGAAGAAATGGGTAAAATCTCGCCGTTCACACCTACAGTGGCGAGCAGCACGACAAACGGCATGTCAGCCTTTGACAACATCGGCTACGGCGAAGTAAGGGATCCGGCGTATTTCGGAATGGTAAGCCTTCTCGCGGAGGTGGAATACCATGACAACGCGGACTCGGCAAATTGGATAATCCGGAATCCCGACAAAATAGCCCGTGCGCTTGCCAACGCGCTTGAAAAGACATTCCAGATACAAAAAAGGGCATAATAAAATAAATAAAAGAATAAAAAGCACGACTGTGTTCCTGAATTCATAAGGGAATTAACACAGTCGTGTTTTTCATTAATTATCTTTTGCAATTATCTTTTCTGATCGGAGGAGCCGTCAACGTCGATTTCCTCGCCGTATGGATTGCTGATGCGGTCAAATTCCTCCATAACCTTCTTTACCTCGTCGGCGGAAGCGACGAATGCCTTAGCGACGAGAGGATCAAAGTGAGTTCCCGCGTCCTCCTGAATAATGCTCATAGCCTTTTCAAAGCTGAATGGCTTCTTGTAGCTTCTGCGGGAAACAAGCGCGTCAAAAACGTCCGCGACAGCCATAATTCTGGCGGAGAGAGGAATCTGTTCGCCCTGAATGCCGTTGGGATAGCCCTTGCCGTTCCACTTTTCATGATGATATTCGGCTAAATTCTTAGCCTCCTCAAGATAACCGGATTCAGGAACCATGTCAATTGCCTGCTGAATAATGCTGGAGCCGACGGTGGTATGTTCCTTCATTATTTCAAATTCCTCGTCGGTGAGCTTGCCGGGCTTGTTGAGGATATTGTCGGGAACGTGTATCTTGCCAATGTCGTGAAGCGGGGCGGAATTTATGACGTCCTTAATGAACCTGTCGGTGAGCTGATCGGCGTAAAGACCCATTTCCTTCATTTTATTGACAATAATCCTGACATAAGCGGCGGTCTTGCGAACGTGGTCGCCGGTACACTTGTCGCGGCTTTCGACGATATCCGCAAGCACCATAATAAGACCGTTCTGCATCTGGGAAATAGTCTCGTTATGCCGCTCTATTTCCTCTACATACTCAACGCTCTGCTGAGTCATGCTCACGAAAGCGTTGTATAGATTTTCGATTTCATCGCCGGTGCGGATATTGAGAGCCTTGATTCGCCCGACGTTTTCGGCTTCGGCGCTGTCGCCGCCATAGACGAAGGCTCCGGCTGAATACGCCATTTTGTTTATGGGACGGATAACGCTGCGGTTCACCAGCGCGGCGCAGCATACGAGCGAGAGAATGAAGAAGCTGACAAAGAGCGAGAGCATTCTTGTAATAAAGCCGTAGCCGTACTGTGAGAGCAGGTTCATGGAGACGTCAGCCGCCACATAGCACCTGCAGATGCCGAGATCGTCATATACCGGTTTGTAAACCGTAAGCAGCCAGCCGTAAGCGTCGTCGGAGATAATAGGCTCAATTTCGCCGCCTTCGAGCAGCGTAGGCACATAGGGCAGGAATGTCTCGTCAAACGGCACGACAGTGCCCGGATCCTCGCCCTTGAGTTCATTGGTATCAAGGTCGAATACGACGTGGCAGCCGTCCTTTTCAATCTTGTACGCATAGAGGTACTCGATATCAGGCGAACTGTTTCTGAGCTTGTAGAGCATTTTTTCTGTATCGCTGTAATCCTTGAAGGAGTCGCCCTTTTCAATGAATTCATTGACGCGGTTGCCGTCGATAACGCTGGCGGCAAGCTCGGTAATGCCGTTGGCGAGCTTGATATGCTCCTCCCTGGTGGAATTCTTGAAAAGCACGAAGCTGATTGCGGTGGAGGTTACGGCGATAAGCAGCGAAGCGGCGGTGAGAATCAGGATAATCTTAGTCCTGAGAGAAATAAGGCGGCAGGCGGTTTTTTCCCGATTCTGTTGAGCGGCGGCGCGTTCGCTGTCCTGGGCGTCGGGTCTGAAGTTGCCGCGCATGGACTTGGGAACGAGCAGGAGCAGCAGCGCGACAAGAACGACGATTAAGCTCTTGTCGATAAGCTCAAGCGAGATATCGCCGCAGAGCTGTGAGAGGAAATAATCGAGAGGGGTGTTGTCGTAAAAATACTGAGCAAAGACCAGAGCGATGCCGCCCATCTGGCAGCCGTTCAGGAACCACGTCAGCACGGCGCTCAGAACGCCGGTAACAATCGCGAACGCGGGAATAGTGAGCAGCGGAAGGAAAAAATTCCTGAAAGCGCCCTTTTTGGCGAAGAATGAAGCCATAATCGCGGTAAACATATTGAGAACGCCGTAATACATACCCTCAGTAATAAACAAGCCCTTTAACATATTTGTTATAAAGCCGACGATAATACCGGGTAAGCCGCCCGCGGCTACGGCGGTAAGCATCGTGCCAGCGGTATCGAGATAAAGCGGCACGTCAAATTCAGACGCGATACGCACGCCGGCAATATTAATCATAATGCCGACAGCGCAAAGGAGAAGCATCTGAAAAGCGCTGATTTTCTTTTGAGGCAAGGTCTGAACGGAATTCATATCTGACATAGCTGATCCCCCTGATAAAAAAAATATATATCAATTATACCAAATTTCAATAAAAAAAGCAAGGGCTTGTTTACATTTTTTTTTAAAACCGCAGGCAATACTTTGTGTATTAACGAGGATTTTGGCAAAATATGGCGGAAAAGATGCAAGCAGGACGCGTGTGGAGAGATTCTAAACAGGCTCTTATAATGAATTTAATAAATAATTGAAAGGAGCTTATAGATATGAAGCTTCAAAACGTGTTCAAAGAACATTTCATTCAGCGCTTTCATAGTATCAAACCGTTGAAACCGCAGCAGAAGCAGCTTGTGCGGCTTGGCTGCGCGTCGCTGGCGGTTGTGCTGGCAGTGGGGGCGGTTCCGTTCCTGCGCGGCTTCGCGGCGGAGGGCGAGATTCTCTCCGGATCTGACATTTCCTCTCAGGACATTGAAAATCCGGCTCAGGACATTGAAAATCCCTCTCAGAACGGCGAGGAAGTCAGCGACAGCGACAATACCGTAATACGCGGCGAAACCGAGCCTAACGAAAAACAGGGTAACAGCGGAACCTGCGGAACCAACGCGACATGGAGTCTGTCGGACGACGGCACATTGACAATATCCGGCACAGGCGAAAGCGGCGCGCCAACGGCGGCAGCGGCTGCGCTGATGCTTCTGGCATCGTACTGCATAGTCTTCACGGTGAGAAGAAGGCTTGATGCGGTCGTAGAATAGCCAATCGCAAAGCAGAAAAATGAATTAACCTGAAAAAAAACACGGCTGTGGACAACCGGAAGAATTTCCGGAACACCGCCGTGTTTTTAATTTGATACTACTCCCCCGCGCCCCGCTCTTCATACTAACATTTTACTACATGGAGGAATGCAAATCAATGAAGAGCTGCCAGAAAAAAAGAAAAAGACAGAGAACAGTTCAAAGCGAAACCGTTCTCTGTCCACGACAACGCCGCGCAAGCAAAGCGCGGCTGAGATGGTGACCCATCGGAGATTCGAACTCCGGACACCTTGATTAAAAGTCAAGTGCTCTGCCAACTGAGCTAATGGGTCATATAACTGCCTGCCGCCGGAGGGAAGTAAGAAGAAAAAATCAAACCTCAGACAGCAAGCAGAAATGCTGGCTGGGGTGGCTGGGATCGAACCAGCGTGATGACGGAATCAAAATCCGTTGCCTTACCGCTTGGCGACACCCCAATACAGGGTAAGCGAGAATTCAAAAAAAGGGACAACCGGTGCGGCGCACCACTTGGAAGAAAGCATAGACTATAAATACAGCCGCACCACCACGCCGTATGAAAAATATAGCCGCACCACTACGCCGCACCACACTTCAACCCGCACCGGTCGTCATGGGGTGGTATATCGGAGTCGAACCGATGACCTCCAGAGCCACAATCTGGCGCGCTAACCAACTGCGCCAATACCACCAAATATGAAAGATGGAAAGAAGCTGGCGCGCCAGGAGGGGCTCGAACCCCCGACCTACTGCTTAGAAGGCAGTTGCTCTATCCAACTGAGCTACTGGCGCATACCGTAAGAAACGATATATATAAAGAAGTCCCGCAGGACTTCATGGAGCGGGTGATGGGAATCGAACCCACACGACCAGCTTGGAAGGCTGGGGTTCTGCCATTGAACTACACCCGCGTGCTTAACAGCGTGTTACATTATACACTCCCTGAATTGATTTGTCAAGAGTTTTTTTTAAAATAAAAAAAATCTGCAAAATGTCAAAAAATACCGCCGGCGCATTGTGATAGATGTGAAATAAGCACAACAAACGACAGCGCCGACGGTAATTATTTCAAGCTTATTTTTTCTCGGTACGAATAATCATAACCAGTTCAGAGGTATAGAAGCTGTCGGTAGTGATAAAGGCTTCGCTGTCCTCAGGAGCCTGAACGGAGACGACACAGAAGGAATTCTTAACGCCGGAGACGGTCTGAGCCTCATTGGTAGTGAAGGCGGGGTCAAGACTGCTTTCCTCACCGCTTGCGGCGTCGTTTCTCTCAAGTGGATCGACGGTCTTTGCGTCGGATTTAAAGCCGCAGCCGTAAGCGATACCGTCGGCGGCAGCCACGAAAAGACCGGAGACCTCGTCCTTTTCGTTAATGTAGACAAAAGGCTCAAAGGCGGGTTCAGTTACGAAAGTAAGGGTCTTTTTAAGCTCCTTGTCGGAGTCCTTAGCCACGCGATAACTTCCGCCCTCGGCAAGCTCGGACTTAATCATGGCGGCATAATCCTCCGATTCCCTGAAAGCGGCGATCTGTTCGTTGAGCTTATCAGCGAGCTTCGCGTCGGACTTATTGAGGAGGAATCTGTAATCGACCGTGCCAACTACAGCGTCAAGGATTTTCACGCCCTCAACGCCGTCGGTAAGCTTTTTAGCGTAATTGGAGTCAACCACAACGGCGGCTACCTTCTTGTCGATAAGGTCCTGCACAGCCTTGGACATATCGCTGTAGCGCTTGGGATAATTGGTGAGATTATTTTCCACAATGTAATTATCAGCGGCGGAACGGAGCTGAACGGCGACCGCCTTGCCGTTGAGATCGGCAGCGGAAGAAATTTTCATATTCTTTTCATCGGCGACGCCGTTATCCTCTTTCTGCGCGGAGCAGGAGGAAAGGGCAAAGCATACGGCGAGAGCCGCGGCGGAAAGGGCGATTATTCTTTTGAATGCACTCATTTTGTTCTCCTTAAAAAAACACTTAGAATTCCTCGGTTGCGTCAGGATTGTCGCTTCTGACCGCGCCGGCATATTCTTCAAGGCACATATTCGACGAAACCATACATTCCGCCGCCTGAACGCCTACATATCTCAGCCGCCACGGTTTTTCAGCGACGCCGGTAACTTTTCTTTTTGAAGCGGTATATCTTATTATGAAGCCATACTTGTGAGCATTGCGGCAGATCCACTGATACTGCTCGGTGAGCGAAAAGCCCGAAGGAGAGGAGATATCGGTGGAAACGTCGATAGAGGTTCCGAGCTGAGCCTCGTCCTGACCCGGAGCGGAAACCTCCTGAGAGGCGCGTTGTCTTGCCTCCTCAGTGGAAACGCCCTCAGCCACGAGTCTGTCGGCAGTCGAATCAAGGAGCGCCCTCTGCTCGTCGAAAGAGACATAGCCGCTGATAGGAACAATGCCAAGACCGTCCTCGGACATAGCGGCGCACATACTGAGGAACGCCTCGGCAGCGTCGGCACGTAGCAGGATATCCTCGCCGTTTGGGAGCATACCGAGCGACATGAGGTTTTCGGGAGCGAAGCCGTCCGGAAGCGGAGCGGAGCTGGAGACAACGCGGGGATATGACTGGACGTTGGCGAGAGACTGTCTTGAAGCGGCGACCTTTACAAAAGAATCGCTTTCCCCCCTGCTTATCTGCACAGCCGCAATAGAGACGGCGGCGAAAGCGACAGCCGCAGCGATAATGATAGAGCGTCTGATAATCCTTGAATATCTCATTTTAACGGGGGATTTTCTGGCGCGGTAAACCGGCGCATAATACTTACCCGTACTCTTGCCTGCCATTGAAGCCTCACCTGTTTTCACAATAAACTTGATTCCGTACTTTTCACAAAAGAAAGGATCACACGCAAATAACCGAATTTAATTACCAATAACAATTATAATTGATATGATTAAACGAGAGTTAAGCAATTTCTAATTAATTGTTACAGCTTTGTAAATTATTATAAATTTCAAGCGAATGAAAAAAAGAGCTGACGGTTAAAAATATAAAAACCAAACCTGAAATTTATGTAAAAAGTTTTCGGAAGGCTTGAAAAACGGCGAAAAAAATGCTATTATCAATTAGGAAATATGAAGTAAAGAAATAAGCGGTGCTGCGTGTGGAATGTGAAATTGTTAACCTCTGACAAATTCACATGTTTTTTTACACGCAAATTAAGTCGATGAAAGGGGACGGATAACGATGGGCGGCAGCTTCGGAAGCGGCGGATACCGCTTTGACGGCGACGAGCGGAAAAATTTAAGCAGGGATTTCGCGGGGACGGACTACGACGGCGGCATGAACGACGACTTCAACGACGGCATGAGCGATGACTTCAACGATGACCTCAACGATGACCTCAACGATGACCTCAACGATGATTTCAACGACGATTTCAACGACAGCTACGGCGATTACAACGAACCCCCACGCGGGCGCGGCGGGAATCAGTCACGCGGCGGCTATAATGACGGCTTGGGTGACGGCATGAGCGACGACTTTGACGACGATTTTGACGACAGCTACGGCGGGTATAACGAACCCCCGCGCGGGCGCGGCGGATACGGGAAAATAAATTACGACGACTTTGAGGACAGGGGCTATTACAGCGGCGAATCGCGAAGCCGTTCGGCGGCGCGGAACGTTGTTCCGGACAGACCAAAGCGCGAAACGCAGTCCGAGAGGTACGACCGCTACGCCGAGGAAGCGCGGAAAAAGAGGAAGCGCATGGGCGCGCCCACAGGTCAGACAGGCGACTTCTACGACTACGACACATCAGCGGACTACGGCGACGACTATGACGACTCCGACGGATATTACGGCAGGGACCGCGGACCAGCCGACCGCACGCCGGAGCCGATACCGCCCATATACGCCAAATATCTTGGCACGGGCGAAGGCTCGTTCTACGAGGAGCAATACGGCAAGACCGCCAAGAAGAACAACTCGGTCAGTCTGCGCCGTCACCGTACAATGAAGCGGCTGAGAGCGCTCGGAATAGTGGCGGCATGCATGGCGGTGGTCGGACTTGCAGTGTATTATTTCACATCAGTGCATATCTTCAACCCCGTCAAGGTAGAGAATTCCATAGTGAATATCCAAGGCTCGGAAACGACAAAGATGCTTCAGAGCGTAATAGGGGGCAGACTCAGCGACAAGACGCTGAAGATAGTGGTCAAGGGCGAGACATTCACCCTGAACTTAGGGGAATACGGCTTCAACTATTCCTCGGACGCGGACGGCACGGAGAAGGAGGTCACCAAGAAGGACCTTGACGGCAAGGACGTAAAGAACACAATTGTCACATTCAAGAACATTCTGTATAACCAGACCAAGATGGAATCGCTTCTCAACAGCATATCGGATAAATACGGAACCACGATGGTAAAGCCCTCCTACACGATAGACGGCGACCAGCTGATAATCAAGGCAGGCTCGGACGGCGTTGGAATCGACGAAAACAGCCTTATGGGAGAGATATTGGAGCGCATAAAGAGCGGCAATTACGAGGATAATCTTGTAGAGGATCTTGTCACGACAAAGGCGCCGGACGTGAATATCGACAAAATATATAAGGAAGTGGTGTGCGAAGTAAAGGACGCGTCCTCATACGTAGATGAAAACGGCACGACGATATTCAATCCGGACGTTGTAGGCAAGAAATTCGATCTGGAATCGGCGCGGGCGACCGTAGCGGGCGAGGGTAACACATGGACGATAAAGCTGAAGCTGACCCAGCCCAAGGTATCGCTTGTAGAGCTGAAAGCGCCGTACTGTCCGGAGCTTCTGTCGGAGACGACGACGGCGTTCAGCGCGGAGAACAAGACCCGCGCCGCCAACATCAGGAACGCCTCGAAGCGTATAAACACGTATGGCAGCTTTGAGGACGGCTACATTCTCCAGCCCGGCGAGATATTCTCATATAACGACGTTGTAGGCGAACGCACGGAAGCGAACGGCTTTTCTGTAGCGACAGTCTACACGAACACCGGTACTACCAACGACGTAGGCGGCGGAATCTGTCAGGTATCGTCAGCGATATTCTCAGCGGCATTCAAAGCGGATCTGGAGATAACGCAGCGCACGAACCACATGTACAAAGTGCATTACTGGACAACGCCGGGCGAAGACGCGACAGTAAACTGGGGAACGCTGGACTTCAAATTCCAGAACAGCAAGAGCTATCCCGTGAAGGTAAAGATGATTTATAAAAGCTCGGATAAACGTTTTGAAGGGAAAGCGTCCATAACCTGCCAGATATGGGGCACGAATGACGGCTACCGCTGTGAATTCGACAACAAGACCATCAAGATGGTAAAGACGACGGTAGTTGAAAAGAAAGCGACGACCGGCAAGCCACGCGGCAAGATAGAATGGGGCGACCCCGGACTCACCATAGAGATATGGCGTGTGCGCTATAAGGACGACAAGAAGATCAGCAAGGATCTGATGTGGACGAGCGTATACCAGCCGCTTGCCACGGTAAAATACGTATAATAGCAAAACAGCACAATTCCCACCCCGCGGACACGGAAGAATCCAGCCGTCCGCGGGGTTTTAATTTTTTGAAGGAGCCTATAGTTCCAAAAATCACATATCATTATGAATAAAGCCGTAATCAGCGGGTAATTTTTTCTTTTTCCCGTTGGATAACGAGGAATTAAGCTCGCCAATCATCTCGCGAATCATGGGAATAAAGTAGCTGAAAGAGAAAATCTTCTTCTGATCGTGCCGTGAAGCGACTTTATTCAGGGCATATATAATCATATAATTATCCGCGCCCTCACGAAAAAGCGCGTCAATATTTTCCCTGTCAGCCGGAGAGAGGTGCGTACCGACAGCGGCAAAAAAAGCCTTGTCTATTTTTTCGTAATCAGCGGCAGCGGCAGCGGCATGAGCATTAACATTATCCGCGTTTGCGGCGGCAGGCGAAGCGGCGGCAACGGAAGTCATATCTACAATCGGTAATTGGTCGTTAAAGCTCCAGCCCGGAGGAGTGATAACCCAGCTGTAATCATCGTCGTCAGCGGCAGGCAAATCCTCTCCCCCATCTGTGGCGGCGGCATGGCTGCGGCAGTAATCGTCCGCGCAGTCATCAGATAAGAAAATTTCGTCAGCGCTTTTCCGTGCGGATTTGAAAGTACTGCTTTGCTCTGCTTTGCTATGCTCTGCTTTCAACTCATATTCTTTTTTCTGCTCTGCTTTGCTTTGCTCTGCTTTCAACTCATATTCTTTTTTCTGCTCTGCTTTGCTTTGCTCTGCTTTCAACTCATATTCTTTTTTCTGCTCTGCTTTGCTATTATCTTCTCTGCTATTCTCTTCTCTGCTTTGTGTGATTACCGCCGCATTAATTCCGTTATCGGATTTAATATCTTCCTTTAGTGGAATTACTGCTGCATTAATTCCGTTATCGGATTGACAATTCTGAGCCTTTGGAATTTCCGTGGAGTTAATTCCGTTAACGGTTTGATTCTGCTTAACGTCAGGAATATACGCCGCGCTTGATGCGGTTTCCGTCTCGGAGGAAATCTCATCGGAATTTTCGTTTTCATCCGGAAGCAGCCAGTACTTTGACCTGTCAGCCTTGCGGCGTGCGGACACATATGAATAATTGCGCTGCAATTCCTCGGAGGTAATGACCGACTGAGCGAGAAGCCGCTTGTCCAATAAGCCTATTTCGGCGCAAAAATCAATTATTTCGATTACCGTATCCATATCTATCCATTTGTCGCCTATGCTCCTCTTTATCTGAGCCGCAAGATAATTGACGGGGATTTCGAGATAATAACCGTTTTTGTAAACGCGACCTGTAATGTAATCCATCACAGTCCAGCCTTTAGGCCCGAATTTGTCCATAAGAAGCATTCTGCGGTAATCGTCCGTTTCGTCCACGTCCTTGTAATAGAAATCGAGTCCTGCCTTTTTCGGTCTTGACATTGATAATCTCTCCTTTTTTGTCGAGTGATATTCTTTTGAAGAATTTTATTGTGTACATAAAACCCTTTCAAGGAATATAATAACACAATAATTTATCCTTGTCAATAGGAAAATGAGACTTTTTTAATTTTCAGATGCCATTTGCGGAATTATGTATGTAAAAAAACAAAAAAAAGCCCGCCGGTTTCCGTTCGTGATAAGAACGTCAGCCGACAGGCGGAAATTATTGAATTATTGAATTATTGCCGCGGCGGGCATGTCCGCATGTGGAATTACAGCACACCGAGAGCAGAAAGTGCCGAGAGAACGTATTTAAGCACAAAGAGCGCAACGATAACGTACATCAGCGGGTGGATTTCCTTGAACTTGAGTCTCGCGATCTTCACAACGACATAAGCGATGAAGCCGAGAGCAAGACCGTCGGTGATGGAATAGAAGAAGGGCATTCCAACAACGGTGAGGAAGCAGGGAATAGCAACCTCGATATCGCTCCAGTCGATGTCCTTGAGAGAAGCGCACATCATAACGCCGACTACAATGAGAATCGGAGCGGTGGCTGCGCTGGGAACAAGACCCACGACGGGCGAAAGGAACAGACCGAGCAGGAAGCAAAGACCGGTGACGGTGGAGGTCAGACCGGTTCTGCCGCCAGCGGAGATACCGGAGGTGGACTCGACATAGGTGGTAACGGTGGAAGTACCCACGACAGCGCCCGTTGAAGTTGCAATAGCGTCAGCGAGCATAGCTCTTTCGATCTTGGGGAGATCGCCGTTCTCATCGAGGTAGCCAGCCTTGTCGGCAGCGCCGATAAGAGTGCCGATTGTGTCGAACATATCGACAAGCACGAGGGTAATCATTGTAGCGATAAGCGAAGCGACAGGAGCCTTGAGCAGATCGCCGAAGCTCGTGAAGCACTTGCCGAACATGGAGAAGTCGAGATAGGGAACCCAGCTTGTCGGCGCGGAAACGCCGACATCAATACCGAATACAAACTGCATGACACAGCCGATAACGGAGGTTGCAATCATCGAGATGAAGAGCGCGGCGGGAACCTTTGCGACGACCAGAACTATTGTGATGATAAGACCGACGATAGCGAGCAGAACGACGGGGCTTGCGAAGCTGCCCATGCCGACTGTGGTAGCGGCGGACTTTTCACCTACGACAATACCGGCGTTGACAAAGCCGATAAGCGCGATAAAGAGACCGATGCCCGCGCCGAGAGCCTTTTTGAGACTGAGCGGGATAGCCTTGACGATAGCCGTTCTCGCGCCGGTAACGGTAAGAATAATAAAGATAATACCGGCGATAAAGACAGCCGAAAGAGCGGCTCCGGCGGAAAGACCGAACACGCCGCAGAGGGTGAATGAGAAAACGGCGTTGAGACCGAGACCGGGAGCCTGAGCCATAGGATAGTTAGAGAGCCAGCCTATGAGCCAAGTGCCGATAGCGGCAGCGATACAGGTAGCGGTGATAACTGCGGTGTTCTTCATTCCGGCGGGAGTCCCCTCGCCGAGAATGGTGGGGTTAAGAAAGATGATGTATGCCATCGTGAAGAATGTCGTCAGTCCGGCAATAATCTCCGTTCTTATGTTGGTGTTGTGTTCCTTGAGATGAAAGAGCTTTTCCAAAAGAACGTCCTCCTAAGAAAAATAATGTTGCCGCCTTGGATTTACTCAGAAAGCCTCAGCGGCACACAAAAATTATAATATAACAACGGTTCAAATGCAAGTCGCATTCAGCACATATTCCCGCGTGATTTTTAGATAATTCTATGCAATATAGACATCACTTCACCGTTACGGTAACGGTATCGGAATAGACCGACTTGCCGAGGGAATCGGTAACGCGGCAGCGAACCCTGCGTCCGTTCCAGACGTCGCCGAGATTCTCGGAAACGGAAGCGGAGGTCTTAACAGGCTCTAATATAAAGTGACAAAATATTTCACCTGATTTATTGCAATTTTTTATTCCATTTCCTGCAAAGATATGATATAATTAAATTTACAAACTTTTTCAGGGAAAAAAACACTCTTATTTTTTTGAGGAGGAAAATGAAATGTACAAAATAATCTCAAAGAGGGAACTCAATCCCACCGTCACCATGATGGACATAGAGGCTCCGCTCGTCGCAAAAAAAGCACAGCCGGGGCAGTTTATCATTCTGCGCGTCGATGAAAACGGCGAGAGAATTCCCCTTACCGTCGCGGGCTGCGACAGCGAAAAGGGAACCGTAAAAATTATATTCCAGATAGTAGGCGCTTCAACCGAGCTGCTTAATCACAAGAATGAGGGCGACTATATTCAGGATTTTGTGGGACCGCTCGGCAGAGCCACGCATACGGACGGACTGAAGAAGGTAGCCATTGTCGGCGGCGGCGTAGGCTGTGCCATTGCGCTGCCTGTAGCCCAGAAGCTTCACGAGCTGGGCTGCGAGGTTCATTCAATCATCGGCTTCCGCAGCAAGGATCTCCTTATTCTCGAGGACGAATTCAAGGCGGCTTCTGATAAGCTCGTCATCATGACCGACGACGGCAGCTACGGCGAAAAGGGCGTTGTCACCGAACCGCTCAAGCGCCTTATCGAAAGCGGTGAGCAGTACGACGAGGTAATCGCGATAGGACCGCTGATTATGATGAAATTCGTCACTCTCACCACAAAGCCCTACAATATCAAGACCATAGTTTCCATGAATCCAATCATGATCGACGGCACGGGAATGTGCGGCGGCTGCCGTCTGACTGTCGGCGGAAAGACCAAATTCGCCTGCGTGGACGGACCGGAATTCGACGGGTTCGAGGTTGACTTCGACGAGGCAATGAGCCGCGGCGCAATGTACCGCCCGTTTGAACAGGAACAGAGGGAGCATGTCTGCAACCTTTTCAAAAAGGAAGTTAAATAATAGGAAGCAGAGTTAAATATAAATTTATACAGAACATTATTACCGAAAGGAATGTAATTAAATATGCCTAACATGTCACTCAAAAAGAATCCCATGCCTGTGCAGGATCCTGTGGAAAGAGGACGCAATTTCAATGAGGTAGCTCTCGGCTACGACGAGGCGACTGCGCTCGACGAAGCGGCAAGATGTCTCAACTGCAAAAATATGCCCTGCGTAAGCGGCTGTCCGGTAAACGTATATATTCCGGAATTCATAGCGAAGGTCAGGGAGCTTGATTTCGAGGGCGCTTATCAGGTGATCAACAAGTCCTCTTCCCTGCCCGCGGTCTGCGGCAGAGTATGTCCTCAGGAAACTCAGTGCGAGAGCAAATGCGTCAGGGGTATCAAGGGCGAAGCCGTCGGCATAGGACGTCTGGAGAGATTCGTCGCCGACTGGCACAACGAGCATTCTACCAAGGCTCCTGAGATTCCTCAGGCAAACGGTCACAGGGTGGCAATCGTCGGTTCGGGACCCTCCGGACTCACCTGCGCCGGAGATCTGGCAAAGCTGGGTTACAAGGTTACGGTCTATGAAGCGCTTCACCTTGCCGGGGGCGTTCTGGTCTATGGAATTCCCGAATTCCGTCTGCCAAAGAGCATAGTGCAGAAGGAAGTGGATACGCTCAAGGCTTTGGGCGTGGACGTGGAAACCAACGTCGTCATAGGCAAGACGCTGACTGTTGACGAGCTTTTTGAAATGGGCTATGAAGCTGTATTCATCGGTTCGGGGGCAGGTCTGCCGCGATTCATGGGCATTCCCGGCGAAAGCCTCAAGGGAGTCTACTCAGCCAACGAATTCCTCACCCGAAGCAATCTCATGAAAGCCTACCGCGACGACTCGTCAACGCCGATAATGCACGCGAAGAGAGTCGCGGTCGTAGGCGGCGGCAACGTCGCTATGGACGCCGCGAGAACGGCGCTCAGAATGGGCGCGGAAAAGGTCTATATCGTCTACCGCCGCAGTTTGGAAGAGCTTCCCGCACGTAAGGAAGAAGTCGAACACGCTATGGAGGAGGGCATTGAATTCAGACTCCTCAACAATCCTAAGAGAATCCTCGGCTTCGAGAATCCCGACGACCGCCGCGACCCGAGAAACGGCTTCGTGACCGGTATGGAATGCGTGAAGATGGAGCTTGGCGAACCGGACGCTTCCGGCAGAAGAAGTCCCGTCGAGGTTCCGGATTCCGAATTCGTGCTTGACGTGGACTGCGTTATCATTGCCATCGGCACGTCGCCCAATCCCCTTATCAAGTCCACGACCGATGGTCTTGAAGTCAACAGAAAGGGCGGCATTGTGGTAGAGGAAGCCACAGGACTTACCTCGCGTGAGGGCGTGTACGCCGGCGGCGACGCGGTTACCGGCGCGGCGACAGTAATTCTCGCGATGGGCGCGGGCAAGACCGCTGCAAAGGCAATCGACGAATATCTTTCCGGTAAACAATAATGAATATATTCGATTATCTTGAAATGCGCGGGGATCTGACATTCTCCGAAAGACCGTTCAACGAGATAGATAATCTGGTATTCTCCGTGCTTGCGTATCTGGATATGAACGAGATCGTTACGGACGAATTTGTGTTCGACGTGTCGCTGAAAAAGCTCTGCAAAAGATATCTTGAATTGGGCTATGATCAGTCGTATATCGTCAACAATCCAAAGACGCTTCTGAAAAAAATCGTTTCCTGCAAGCGTTATGAACGTGTAAGAGTCGGCGGCTACCGTCATTATGTCTCACAGGACGAACAGGTGCAGTTTTCCTGCGCGACCTTCATGATCGGCGACGGAACGGCTTACGTCGGATTCAGCGGAACCGACGACAACATAGCCGGCTGGCGCGAGGACTTCAATATAACCTTCATGAGCAGCACTCCCGGACAGGACGGCGCGGCGGAATACATCAACCGTCTTTGCGAATGCACCGCCTGTCCTCTGAGAATAGGCGGTCACTCCAAGGGCGGAAACTTTGCCGAATACGGCGCGGCGTTCTGCGACGAAAAATTCAGGGACAGCCGCATTATCGGAATATATTCCAACGACGGTCCGGGATTCAATAACGCCGTTTCCGGTTCGGAGCAGTACGCCGCAATTATGGACAGGACGCTGAAAATTATTCCTGAGGAATCAATCGTGGGAATACTTATGTCCGGCAGCGTAAAGACTAAGGTTATCAGGAGCAACGCCAAGGGAATCACTCAACACGGCTTCTACACATGGCGTGTGCGCCGCGACCGCTTTGAAGAGGCAGGCAGACTGTCGCCCGTAAGCGCGTTCATGGACGAAACCGTGAAGCGCTGGCTGAATTCACTTGAGGACGAACAGAAGCAGTCGGTCATTTCCGCGGTGTTCGATTCGCTGGAGGCGTCCGGCGCGACCACTCTCACCGAACTCAACACAAATAAATGGGTATCCTACAACGCCATCCTCAAAGCCGCCTCAAATATAGGCTCCGACGTTCAGGGCGAGATATTCAACTCCCTCGTAAAACTCGCCTCAGCCGGAAAGGACGTTCTCTGGGACGAGGCAAAGAAAGCCTTCGGACGATTTGATCCGGAAACCGCGGCGGCAATTCAATAGGGCTTATAAAAGCAGCGAACGCGCTTTTCTTATCTTAATGCCCCGAAAAATCGGGTGCGGCGCGGGGCGCGGCTGGATATGAACGGGTTAATCCGACGAATTTTACACCGAATTTTCGGGAACTTCCTTGCCCGCGTCCGCGCTTTTGGCTCGTTTCCCGCGTCGTGGAGCTGAATATCGCCAAAGGCGACCCGCGCACCTGCTCCCTCGGTTGTAATTCTTATGGAACGCCGCGTTATGCTTTACCGCGCTCAATTATTATTCTCAGGGGATTTTGTATTATGGAATATATTCTTAACGGCGAAAAATTAAATACATGTATGATCGGCACATGGGCTTGGGGCACGGGATTCGGCGGCGGAAAACTTATCTTCGGAAAGAATTACGACAAGCGGCAGCTTTCCGATACTTTCAACGCCGCCTATGACGCTGGCTTTACATTCTGGGATACTGCCGAAATATACGGTCAGGGCAGCTCTGAACGTCTGCTTGGCGAACTGATAAAAAACAGACCCGTCACGCTCTCCACCAAGCACTTCCCCGACAGGAAGTACTCCGAAGGCGAGTGCCGCCGCGCACTCGAAGGCAGCCTTTCGCGTCTGGGTGTTGACAGCGTGGATCTCTACTGGCTGCATTCGCCGAGGCACATCAGGGAACATATGACCGACCTTGCCGCCTGCGTTCACGACGGATTGATAAGAAGCGTCGGGCTTTCCAACGGCACGGCGGAACAGATCAGGCTCGCCGACGAGGTTCTCCGTGAAAACGGCTGCCGCCTTGCCGCCGCCCAAAATCACTACAGTCTGCTCGCAATGGAGCGCGAAGCCGACGCGCTGCGGTACTGCGCCGGAAACGGCATTCTCTTCTTCGGCTATATGATACTTGAACAGGGCGCACTTTCCGGGCATTACGACTCAAAGCGCCGTTTCAGGACTCTCTCGCTGCGTGGAATGTCCTTCGGCAGGGGAAAATTCAGGCGCGTGCAGGGTCTAATCGAATATATCCGTGAGCTTGGAAAAATTCACGGTGTGGACAGCTCGCAGATTCCGATAGCGTGGGCTGTTTCAAAGGGCGTTATCCCCATAGTGGGTCTTACGAAGCCGAGCCACGCAATTTCGCTGAACGACGGGCTGAATCTCAGCCTTTCGGCGGAGGAATCGGCGGAGCTTGAAAGACTCGCGCTGAATTCCGGCGTAAAATGCAAGGGCGTCTGGGAATGAACGCCGCAGTCTTTTTATTAAAATTTTATAGAAGGTATGCGCTATGAGAATATTTAACAAATCGCACAAGTTAGACAATGTGTGCTATGATATACGCGGACCGGTCATGGACGAGGCAAACCGCATGATCGCACGCGGTGAGAAAATACTCAAGCTGAATATAGGCAACCCCGCGCCATTCGGATTCCGCGCCCCCGACGAGGTAATAGAGGCAATGCAGTCGAATCTTATTTCGACCGAGGGATATTCGGATTCCAAGGGACTTTTCGCGGCTCGCAACGCCATAGCCGACTACTGCGTCAACGTCAAGCATATAGAGGGAGTGACTCCCGATGATGTATACACGGGCAACGGCGCGAGCGAGCTTATCACGATGTCCATGCAGGGTCTTCTCGACAACGGCGACGAGGTTCTTGTTCCGGCTCCCGACTATCCGCTCTGGACAGCCTCCGTCACTCTCGCAGGCGGCAAGGCGGTGCATTACATATGCGACGAGCAATCCGACTGGTTCCCCGATATAAGCGATATCCGCTCCAAGGTCACGTCCCGCACAAAGGGCATAGTAATAATAAATCCGAATAACCCCACCGGCGCGCTGTATTCCCGCGAGCTGCTCGAAGAGATTGCCGATATCGCGCGCGAGAATGAACTCATAGTATTCTCCGACGAGATATACGACCGCCTTGTGATGGACGGGCTGGAGCATATCTCGATTTCGTCGATAGCACCTGACATCTTCTCCGTGACATTCAACGGACTCTCCAAATCGCATCTCATCGCCGGTTACCGCTGCGGCTGGATGACTCTCTGCGGAAACAAAACGAACGTAAAGGGCTATATCGAGGGAATAAATCTTCTCTCCTCAATGAGACTCTGCTCCAACGTTCCCGCACAGTCGCTGATACCCGTGGCGCTCAAAAACGCCTATACCGCAAGGGAAATGCTGATTCCCGGGGGAAGGATATACGAGCAGCGCAGGTTCATCTGCGACGCGATAAATTCAATTCCCGGAATGAGCGTGGTAAGACCCAGAGCGGCATTCTATATATTCCCAAAGATCGACACGGAACGGTTCAATATAACCGACGACGAGAAATTCGTTCTCGATTTTCTCAAGCAGAAGAAGATACTCCTCACCCACGGCGGCGGCTTTCACTGGGAGAAGCCGGATCACTTCCGCGTGGTCTACCTGCCGTGTCTTGACGAACTCAGACAGGCAGCCGACGGACTCCGCGATTTCCTTGCTGATTACAGACAGGACTGATAAATAATACTTGACAAAATAGCGTCGGTTTGTTACAATGTAATCACAAACATAAGAAACGGAGGCTTCCACAAATGAAAACAATCAAAAGACTCATCACCCTGACAGCGGTGCTTGCGATGCTTCTCTCCGCCGCGTCATGCTCGCTGCTGAACAAGGCAAATTTCACACAGGAAATCACCGCCGAAAATATCAAGGTCACTATCCGCGACGATATGAAAGAGCAGGACGAGATCAAGAATGACGACGATTATATCACCGGCTATCTCTGGAACGGCTACGGCATGAATATCGGAAACGTCAGCGCAAACGACACAAGCACAGTAAAGCTGTCGGGTCAGACCGGCGACGATATTCTCAAAAAGGTCGGAGAAAGCGGCAAGAATCCCTCCGAAATCAAGAAATACGGCGATATAAGCTATATCCAGTACACCGAAAGCTCAGACGGAACCGATTTCTTCTCTGACGTTTACATTATGGAAGTCGGCTATGAATACTATTTCTTCGAGTTCTACACAAAACCTGATAACGCGGGAAAATATCAGAATGAATACGAAAAAATCATAGACAGCGTGAGCATTATTGAAGAACCCGCAAAGACAGCCGATGTGACTATAGAAGGAGTTGCGCTGACAATGGACGGCGACGCCTTTGAGCAGTCAAGCGGCACATGGTTTTGCAGCAGATATTCCGTAACAGTTTACAATTCAGGACTTAGCTCAAGCCTTTCCTCGCCTGAGAACTTTGTAAACATTCTTCTCAAGAGCGGCTATAAGACAGCCGACGGTCAGGACGTAACCGAATACAAGACGACAGACGGAGGCGTGCCTTACTTTGAAGCGATGGCTGACGAGCTTTACGGAACGCATTATGTCAAGGAAATAGACGGCAAGATCTATTATATCATGCTATCCACGATGGTTCCAGCCGACGATCAGCTCAAAGCTGAATTCAACAATATAGTTGACGGCGCGCACGCGGCATGAATCCATAAAACATAATAAACTTGCGGTCATAACATCACAGCCGCACATCAGATTCCAAAATTCTGATGTGCGGCTCTTGTAATATGTTAAAGTGCGTCTTGACAAAAATAATGATAATTGTTAGAATAATATTGTAAAACAAACTGAACGGAGGCTTCCGCATATGAACGCAATCAAAAAACTCATAGCTGTCATCACAATGACCGCAACGCTTGCAATGATTCTCCCCCTTACGTCATGCTCGCTGCAGAACAATGCGGATTTCACACAGGAAATCACAGCCGGAAATATCAGGGTAACTATCCGCGACGACATGACGGAACAGGAAAAAATCAAAAACAGCGAAAGCTACATCACCGGCTTCCGCTGGGACGGCTACGGTATGAATGTCGGCAGCATAGACGCAAGAACCGTCACATTACGGACATACAACGGCAAAACCGGCGACGAATTTTTAAAAAGCATAGCCGAAAAGGGCAAGAACGCCACTGAAATCAAAAAATTCGGCGATATAAGCTACATAGAATGCGTGCGGACGTCGGGCGAAACGGATTTCCTTTACACGGTTTACATTATGAAAGAGGGCTACGAGGATTATTTCTTTGAATTCCACACTAAGGCAAAGAATAATGACAAGTACCGCGAAGAATATGAGAAAATAATTTCCAGCGTAAAAATATTGGAAGAGCCGCCAGCGACTATCGACGTAAATATTCATGGCGTAATCTTTGAGCTGGACGGCGACGCATATGAACTGTCAAGCAGCTCATATCAGTGCGGCAGGTATTTATTACAGGTAACAAATAGCAATATCAGAGCAGATAAAATGACGCCGGAGGAATTCGCCGAAAAGTTCAGGGTAAGCGATACCATCAATAACGCCGGCGAGCTGAAGACCACTCCGGGAGGTATTCCCTATTTTGAAACATCGTCCGATGAATCCTACTCGACATATTACGTAATGGACATAGACAACTCAATCTATTATGTAATCTTTCACACGAAAATCCCAGACGACGACGCACTGAAAGCCGACCTTAATGAAATTATCGACAAATCGCACACGGCGTAAAAAAAAAACATAAAACCATATGGTACAGTATAAACGGAGGAAAACATAATTGAAATCCACAAGAAAAATCATTATAACGGCAGCGGTTATTTCCATAATAATTTCCATGTCATCTTGCTCGCTTTTTACAAAATTCAATAAAAAGATAACAGTCGGTAATATGGAAATTTCCATACGTGACGACATGGCGGAAAGCCCCTCCCCCGCGGCAGGCGACGGAAAAATCTTTGCCACTTATTCATGCGGCGACTACGGCATGAATATTTACATAATAAACGCCACAAGCGCAATTCTCAGCGGAAAGACGTCTGACGACAAGCTGAATGAAATGCTTGAGGGAAAAAGCAATCCCACTGCCATTCAGAAATCCGGCGAGGTCAGCTATTTGGAATACTCCGCGCCGCAGGAAGGCGAAAATTACCGGTTCACGTCATTTTTGCTGGACGGAGGGAACGAATTCTATATTCTCGAATTCTACTCAAAACCGGAAGACTCCGAAAAAAATATGAAGCAATATCAATCCATAATTTCCACCGCGAAGGTTATCAAGGAAACAAAGGCTGTCACCGATGTGACAATAGGCGGCGTTGATATGACGATTGACGGAGATTCAACCTTCACAGGGAGCCGCTTTTATTCCTGTGAAAGATATCTTACCAGCGTTTCCGTCTATACCGTACCAAAGAATTATTCGTCACAGGCGTTCTGTCTCTCAGCAGCCGAACAGGGCGGCTACAAGACCGTAGACGGCAAGGACATAACCGAGGTGCAAACCACCGACAGCGGCATCTCCTATTTTGAATGCTATATAAACAATCTCTATTCCTATCATTACGCAAAGACAGACAATAAAAGTCTGATATACATTTTCTTCTTCACCAAAGAACCCGCCGGCGACCAGCTCAGGGAGGACTTCATGAATATAGCCAATTTCGCAAAGCTCACACCGGCTGACACTGGAAGTAATGAAACATCATCACAATAAAAAAACAAACAATAACAAGGAGGCATTTCAATGGGAAAAATCTATTGTCCGGAATGCGGATATCAGCTTCCTGATACCGCAAAATTCTGCAACATGTGCGGCAATAAGATAATTCGGATTCCCACACCGAATCCGGCTCCCGCGCAAGCCCCGACAAATTTCCCCGCACCGAATCCGGCTCCCGCACAAGCCCCGACAAATTTCCCCGCACCGAATCCGGCTCCCGCTCAAACGACGGCGAATTTCCCCAAGCCGAATCCGGCTCCCGCGCAAGCCCCGACAAATTTCCCCAAGCCGAATCCGGCTCCCGCGCAAGCCCCGACAAATTTCCCCACACCGAATTATCCCGTCATAAACTCCGCACCCGCGCAGACTGGCGCGAAGCCGTTCCCCGTGCAGAATCCCGCTCCGCAGACATTCGGATCAAGCGGAATGCCGTCATACTATCCACAGAATAAAGCGAAAAAAGGCTCAAACAAAAAAACGCTGATAATTGTTTCGTCGGTTCTCGGCGGAATAGCCGTTCTCATCTTCGCGTCTCTTGCGTTTATATTCCTCGCTCTGCCGTCAATCAATTACAGCGGGGCAAGCAAGGCACTGAACGCGGGAAATTATGACGAGGCATACGAAAAATTCACCGCGCTCGGCGACTACAGGGACAGCAGCAAAATGGCGACCGAAGCGCTCTACCGTAAAGCGGACGCTATGCTTGCCCAAGGTAACTTCATCGAGGCTATGACCGCGTTTGAGATATTAGGCGATTACAAGGACAGCGCGGAAAAATTCATCGCGGCTGACTACGGCTACGGCAATGAGCTTCTGGAACAAAAGGAATACAAGGAAGCCGCGGACGTATTCGAGGCTCTCGGAGATTATGAGGACAGCGCGGAGAAATACAAATTAGCCCGTTATAACAACGCCGTACAATTGTTGCGCGACGACGAATTCTTTGAAGCACTTGACATATTCAAATCGCTTGGGAACTACAAAGACAGCAAAGCGATGATCAAAGAGACAAAATACTGCTACATCATCACCAGCATGGACAATGACGACGCGGCTACATATGAATTCCTGAAGGAACTGAAAAATGTCAATTACAAAGATTGCAAGAAAATCTTTAAGGAACTGTACGCGTGGAAAGCGACAGACTTCTACTTCAATACAGACCCCGATTCCACAGAAAGCGTCGATTCCATAAGCAAAAGCTCACCTCTGTACTGTCACTTCACAATTTCGGGAGGAACGCCCGACGGCACATTCTATCCATACGCCAAGGCGGTCTGGCCGGACGGCTCCTCAATGAACAAGCAGAAATCCGCGGTTCCGATGTACCGCGACGGCACATTCTGGTGGGGCTGGAGCGACGGTATCTACGTAAATCCCCAAAAAGGCAAAACCGGAACATTCACCCTGACGCTCTATGACGAGGAAGGAAACGTGATTGGAGCAGCGTCCGTAAAAATAACCAAATAGCATAATACCCAAATAAAAAAACAAGTCGCGTGAACTGCCATGCTGATTCCGGAATGGCAATTCACGCGACATTTTTATATTTTTCCTTTTCACTTAACCAATTTCACAACGGCGTATTTTGAATTTATCGTTTTGCCGCGTGAATCGGACACCTTGCAGAAAACTTTCATTCCGTTCCATGAGGGATTGGCAACCGCGTTTGTGACAGGCGACGTATGGTTTTTCCATATATGCCAGCTTCTCATGCCGCGCTTTTTGTAGTACCACTGGTAACGCAGTCCCTCGCCCTGCGCCCTGACGGAGAATACGGCAGGCTCGTCAGCCTTGAGCGAAATGCTTCGCGGCTGCCTGAGAATGTCGAGCGCATCGGTTATCCAGACGTCCGCGCTGCCTGATGAGAGGAGCTTTCCCGTGCGGTCGGTCACATCGCAGCGCACCTGCGTTTTGTGCCACGAAAGCTCGGCGGGCAGTCTGACCTTAGCGGAGGTCTGCCCCTGCCAGTTTTTCCAGCCGCCGGAATTACCCGTTTTCATCAGCCATTGGTACTTCAGCCCGCTTCCTGATGCATTCACTGAGAATTCAACGTTCTCGCCCGAATGAGCGACGATATTCTCCGGCGATGAACGCAGAGTAAAGACGTCATTTATGGTCACGCACGCCTCCCGCGAAAAAGCGCTGCTTCCGTCGGGAGCCGTTATTTTGCATTTCAGCCTCATTCCGTGCATAGACGGATCAGCCGTCGCCGTGAAAATGCTGCCGACGTGACCGACAAGTGCTGTCCAGCCGGAGCCGTCTTTTCTGGCGTACCACTGATATTCCGCGCCCTCGGAGTCAGCCGCAGCGCATAAAGCAAATTGTCCGCCTGATAAAGCGGTCACGTCGTCGGGCTGACGGGTAATGTTTACGCCGCTGCACACGCTGACGGACGCGGGGGCTGACACAGCCCTGTTCCCTCTGGAATCGGTTACTTCGCATCGTATTTCGCCGCCGGAGAGAGAATTCATCGCCGTCAGAGAAACACAGCTCCCCGAATATCCCGCGAGCCGCCGCCAGATATGCGAATCCGCGTATCTGAAATACCATTTGTAATTAATCCCATCGCCGTCAGCCTTTGCCGAGAAATACATATTCCCGCCCGTCCTCGCGGCGACAGGCTGCGGGTGCGAAATGAAAAAAGGCTTGTCCGCCGCGGTAATTTCAGCGCGTTCCGAATAGACCATGCTGCCGCCGGGGCTTTTGAGCCTGCAAAAAACCTTTGCGCCGTCCAGACTTTCATTGTCGTCAACCGAAAAAGAGAGGTCGTTCCTGTTTTTCATCTTCACGCCGAAGCGAAAGCCGCACGGAATAACGAACCACTGACAGAGAAGCCCCTCCGTGCCGCCGGTCACGCTGAATTCAGAAGAACCGCCGACATTAAGGTGAACGCTTCCGGGCTGGGAAATAAAGGTGGGAGAGTCAACAACCGTAACGGTTGCGGGATCCGAACCGACGGAGCTTCCCGCACTGTCGGTGACAAGGCAGAAAAGCCGCATACCGTTCCAGGAATCGTTTGCGACTGCCTCGGTTTGGCTTGACGTATGACCCTTCCATTTTGTCCAGAGATCCGTATTCCCCTTGCGGTAATACCACTGATATCTGAGCTTCCCCTCTCCCCTCGCGCTCACGCGGAAATACGCCGTTTCGCCAAGATTCACGGTAACGTCCCGCGGCTGCGCCAGGATAACCGCCGGAGCGCAGAGCGAAATCAGCGCCGGACGTGTGGCAACAGAATTCCCACGGCTGTCAGTCACTCTGCAATAGACCCGCATTCCGTTCCAAGTGGAATTCGCCTCGGCTGACGTAACGGCGGATTCGTGACCTTTCCAGACCGTCCAGTTCGGCGAATCAGGCTTTTTGTAATACCACTGGAATGTCAACCCGTCGCCCTCGGCGCGTGTTTCAAATGTCACGCCTTCACCCGCTTTCGTATGAATATCTGCGGGCTGCAATGTGACGACCGGCGGCAAATTATGATATTCGCTCGCGAAAAGGCAACCGCAGAGAGTCAGCGCGATGGCTGTCGCTGCGGCTGCCGCTTTTAATGAATTAAAAGGACTCATCTCAGAACTGAACCTC
This sequence comes from uncultured Eubacteriales bacterium, assembly GCA_900316455.1. Classification (GTDB taxonomy): domain Bacteria; phylum Bacillota; class Clostridia; order Oscillospirales; family Acutalibacteraceae; genus RUG762. The sequence goes on along the minus strand of ONCX01000005.1, from coordinate 17,698 downwards.
GACATAATCTCCGAGCGCGTGATTTACTTCCAGAATAAGCACTGGCTCGCCATTTGCGTCAAGATAAGAATTACAGCCCGTCTTGCCGGTGGAGGTGTAATTGCCGCCGGAATTCTTTACCTGAATCATATCGTCAAATGAAAGGATAGATCTGATTGTATCTTCATCATACTGATTGAAGTAGTCAATAATATCTTTTTTTGTCACACCGTCGGAAGCTCTGGTAAGCGTCCATGTATCGTTGGTTATCGCGTCAGCCGCCTTGTCCATATCCACCGATTCGGAAGGAATTATCGTGTTGCCCGTCGCAAGGTCAATTGTAATCGCGGAAGCGTTTGCATAACCGTGCGCGGCTCCGCTGAATAAACAGTACTCGCGGAAAACAATGCTGAGGGTATCCTTGGTCTTGTATTTTACATCGTATGTACCATTGAATGTATCAAGTCCCGGGTCGCCGAGATACATGGTGCAGGTCTTTTTGATAAATCCGTTGTAGAAGTTCTGCATGGCTTCATCGTAAAGACCAGTAATCTGCGGGTACTTGTATTTAATCTTACCGTTCTCGGAGGCGTAGGTCTTATATTTAACCTTGTACTTGTTGTTAAGCTGAGACGCGGGCTGCGTCGCAGCGGTTGTAGCGGTTGTAGCCTTGGTAGTGGTAGTGGTTGTTTTTTTGGTTGTAGTAGTTGTTGTGGTAGTCGTTGTGGTTGTGGTTTTCTTGGTTCTTGAGGGAGCGGTGGTAGTAGTGGTAGTTACCACGTCATCGTCCGCAGAACGGGTTGTACCGCCGGTATCCTCGTCCTCGCTGTCGTCAAATTCGATAATATTGGGATTGTCGGCGGCGCGAGTCGCCTGAGAGACGCTGCCGTTGGATTTCTTGGTATTTTTGGAGCCGTTGTCGTCGTCTCCGCATGAAGCAAGGGTTCCGCCGATAATACCAGCCGCAATGATAAGCGCGATTGCCCTTTTAACAAAATTTTTGTTTGCTGACATTAAAATCATTCCTCCTGATCAATTGTCTGAAAAATGCTCGCTCAAAGCAAGTCCCCATTTGCCGACCTCGTCGCATTCGTCCAGAATCCCGACATAATACGCGTCAAGCTCAGTGAATTCGTTTGAGATATCCTTTGAATCATACACGGTATACATGATATCGTTTGAACAAATCTTACCGAGGTGATCGACGTACTTCTGGGGTATGAATTCATTTGCGTAATAAAGGTCGTGAGCGCCGAAGCAATGCATCATCTCGTGGGCATATGACGTGGGCTTGGTTACATAAATATCGTCAAATCTCACGTAAATGTTGCAGAATTCGACGTAGTAATCCGGCGAGCAGGAATAACCGAGATACCACGGATTGACCTGATTGGAAAAATCGGTGTTGAAGAAGAAAAGATAAATCACGTTATCCGCGAGGTATTTATTGCGGAGCGCCTGCGTATCGACGTTATTATCAATCCAATTTTTCTGGACGTCGTACATATCGCCGAATTCAGTTACAAGCGACTCGTCGAATTCAGCCTTAAAGCAGATATCGGGATTCATCTCCCAATCGTAGATGAATTCAGCCGAAGCGCCGAAATTCGCGGCCTGTTCGGATAGATAATCCGTACTGATACGCAGATTATCGAGAGTGTCATAAATCATTTCGTTGTCCTCAGACAAATCCCAGTCCCATGACGTTCCCGCGTCGTCGGTAAAGATCGAAACAATGAGGGTGCGTCCGCTGAGAGAACCAGCCGAGCCCTGAGCGCCGTCATATGGGGATTGATAATTTTCAGGGACGGAATCACCGCCTGAGTCCGAATCGGAAATCTTCTTATCCGGACCGCCGACAGCATGCCGAATTAAATCCGAGCAGCCCGTCATCGAAAGAAGCGCCGCCGCTAAACAGAGCGCAGCGATTTTCAGTTTAAAATTTCCCGCTTTGATAACTGTCACCTCACGAATACATTTTATTTATCTCCAATGATATTTTATACCAAAAAACATCTAATGTAAAGAGTAATTAAAGCATTGTAATTACGCAACATAAATTTGTAAACATTTTTTAAATATTCAGTTAATTTTATTAGATTTAGATTCAGAATCACTTGCCGAAATACTCATAGAATTCTTCCAACGTCATATAGTCGTTAATCACACCAAGAAGCGCCTTGGATGTCATGCGTTCGGGAAGACCAAGATGAGCGATCAGAGCCGAGCGAAGCGCGGCGCTGTTCTGACCGCCGGAGAGTCCGCAGCGGTAAAAGTCCGTCCGCGAGATAAGCCCCGCGGGTTCCTGACGCGCAGCGGGGACGGTTTCGCCGCAATCCACGCCGGCGCGGCGCAGAGCGTTCAGAAGGGCTTCGGTGGACATTCCCTCAACGCCTAACTTGCCCTCCTTGGAGGGGGACTGCTTGCGTTTTTCCTTGCCGAAAACGTCCGGAATATAGGCATGCTTCACAAGTCCGTCGGGAATGCAGGAGCGCAGGTGATTGCGAATAACGAACCCCGCCGAATCGCTGTCGGTAATAACCAGCAGTCCGCGTGTCACGGCGAGTCGGCGCAGCATATCCATCTTTTCCCTGTCCCTGAATATTCCGAATCCGTCGGTAGTTATGATGAGCGCGTCTATAAGCGAGGAAAGCCGTATTTTATCGTACCTGCCCTCGACTATCACAGCCTCCTTTATCCTTATCATCTCGCAGCCTCCGCAGCCATGAACATTTCCGCAAGCAGCTTTTCCAGCAGTATCTTACCGTCCACGCGGCTGCTCTTGAGCGCCGAGTCGGTACGGCAGAGCATACCGCACCATTCGCGGAGCAGCGGGAGCGGATACCTGCGGCTGTCGCGGAAGGAGAAGCCCAGACGCTTCTCCTTGCCCTTGTACTCATCGCCGAAGAGCGCCGCCATATCGTCGGCGGACCTGCGCTCGCCGGAAGCGAGCTTTGCGCGGTAGAGATCTATGAACGCGCCGGACATTATGGCAAGCACAGCGACAGGCTCGGTTCTCTCGTCAAAAAGCTCCTCCAGAATGCGGTAAGCGTCGCGCCTTTTGCCGGAGATAATGTCAGAAGCGAGCATATAGCCCTTTACGTCGATGCTCTGGGTAGTATTTGAATCAATGGCGGCGCGAGTAATTTTGCCGCCGCAGAGCGAATGCAGCTTGGCAAGCTCGCTCAGAAGATTGGTTATATCGCTGCCGCAGCGTTCCACCATATAGGCAGCGTCGGCGCGGGTTAACTGAGTGCCGTTTTTTCCCGCCTCGGAAAGAAGAATATCGGTTATCTCAGCGGGCGAAGGAGTTTTGCAATTAACGACCGTACCGGCTTTTTTGATAAGGTTCCGCATTGCGCCCTGCCTGTCGCCGCTCTTTGCCGACGCCTTAACCGACACATTGAAAAATACAGTCACGCAATTCACATTGTCCCCGACCGAGCCTAAGAATAATTCGAGCTTGCGGTACTGATCGGCGCTTATCGAAGCTGCGTCCATATCCTTGACGACCACCATACGGCGGCTTGCCATCATTGGCAGCGTGTCGGCGGCGGCGGCTATTTCGTCCACAGTGCATACTGAACCGTCGAATTCATTGTAATTGAATTCCGGCAGCGCGTCGGGACCGTATTTCAGCTTGAGGATTTCGAGACACCGGCGGCGGAGATAACCGTCGTCACCGCATATCAGATAGACGGGCGATGGCTTTCCCGCGGCGATATGCCCGCCCAGCCCGCTGTAATTTATTTCAGCCATTCTTCCATGCCTTTCGTAGATAATTCATCTTCAATATAATAGCATTATCTCGGCGAATTGTCAAATAAAAGCGATTCAGCTTCACTAAAATAGTATCGGTCGAACCGCGCTAAAGCGGTTCAACCGATACTTCTGCCGAAATATTATCATTCTCCGTCTGATTTCATAAGCGCGTCAACATTTTCCTCCACTGCTGCGCGCTGATTTTCCCACCTTTTGAAGCCCTCGTCCCATGAACTGTAATCAGGGTCGGAACGGTGATCCGCGAGACTGTATTTTTCCCTGAGATATTCTCCGAGGAATGAGGTATATTTTTTTGCGCCGAAAACATTAAGATGATTGTCGTTATAAAAATCCGCGTCCTGACTCAGACCCATCTCCTGCACAAAGTCGTTTGCGTTAAGAAAATCGAATCCGTTTTCCTCCACAATGGATTTGACGGAATTATATCCCATACGTTCTTCTTCGGTTTCCCGATACGGGGCGACGACAAACAGCGCCTTGAGATTTTTTTCCCTGAGATAACCGATAAAGCTGAGGAGAGATTGTTCTCCGGTCTCCGAAAGCGGCGACGCGTCGGTAACGGACGAAAAATCGCCGAGCTGGATTTTCTGCCATTCCTTCACGAACAAAAAGCCCATAGTCAGATCGGGATTATCGGTTAAGGTAGCCTTGCGGTAATTATCCGCCTTTTTAACCTGATCGCCAAAGCTCTTCCAGCTGCCGTGAAACGACATCATATCAATAAAATATGAAGATACGTCCTCACCCTCATAGCAATACTTATAGGTATTGTATCTGACCTTGAAATTGTTGTAAGTATTCTGTTTCATAGAGGACGAAAGGACAAGCGCAAAGTATTTATGCTCATAGTCATGACCGGTTGTGTAATAAAAAGGTCTTGCGTCCACAACAATCAGCCCCGGATTCTGAGTTTTCAGAGCCTCGTCAAGAAGCGGCTGGAAATTATAGGCAAGCAGACTGCTTATGCCGACGTCGTAGCTTGTGAATCCGAATTCATTCCACGCCTCGTAAGGCATCCATGACACAATGCAGACGCTTCCGCCGATATATATCATATCAAGCGAATTGTCCTGAAGGGTATCGTACTGTTTCAGATGTATGCCCTCAGCCAGATTGGGTCTGAAAATAAAGGTCAGCAATGAAAACAGAACGCAAAATATCAGCAGGAAACAGGTCAATCGAATAGCGTTTTTCGCTTTTACGCTAAAAGAACCGGTTTTTGTTTTCATAAAAGCCTCTCCTATAGGTTGTAAATAAAGTCCGCGACGTTGTACCCCGGACCGTATATTCCGAAGATAATCACAAAGAAAATAAAGAAGAACAGCACGAACCATTCAACGGCAATATTCGTATCCTGCAGCTTCTGACGAACGTTGAATCCCATTTTTTCAGTGAGTATTCCGACCGTCAGCAAAACGGCAAACCCGAACATCAGTATAAGAATGTCGTACAGGTTGTAACCTGCCGATTTAAAGGCGGCGATAATATGACCAGCGGACGCGCCGATATGGATAAGATCACCGGGGAAAGTCCTGATTATGCGGATAAAAGCCTTCGCGCCGGAGGTAAGAGTATCAGCCGAGAAGAAAAGCCACGCAAAGCACATGAGGCAAAGCGTGCGAAAATTGCAGAATATCCCGTAAGCCCCGCTCTTCCGGTTAATCCTCAAAAAACCGGAAAGTTTGTCAAAAGCGGGCTGAAGCAGCTGTCCGCCGACAATTGTAATCCATAGGAGTATTCCTGATGAAAACACGTATTTCGGCGCTCCGCCGTGCCATAAACCAATTATAATCCAGAGAGCGAGCATAGCGACATACGAGGGAATAGTTTTGCCGAGCTTCCTGCCGAATTTTTTTCTGCACCAAACGCCAAGCTCAAAAAACGGCTTGCTTTTCAGGAGAGGGTACATTATGTAATCCTTAGCCCATAATCCGAGGGTAATGTGCCATCTGCGCCAGAATTCCGAAAGATTCCTTGCGAAAAACGGTCTCCGGAAGTTTTCGGGAAGCTCTATCTGCAATATTTCGGCAGTACCGAGCATAATATCCATACAGCCGGAAAAATCCGAGTACAATTGCAGCGCGAAAAGGAACAGTCCGAAAATATACGGAACAGCCGTCGTCTCCGGATTGCCGAAAAGAGCGCCCGTGACCGCCGATGCGCGGTCAGCGATGACAAGCTTCTTAAAAAAGCCGTAAATCACTCTTTCCGCGCCGAACTTGAATTTCTGATAGTCAAAGCTGTGAGGGGTAAAGAGACTTTCCGAAATTTTGTCATACCTCACTATGGGACCTGAAACAAGCGCCGGAAAGAATCCGGCAATAAGCGCGACCCTCGCAAAGCTGCGTTCCGCGGGATATTTCTCCCAGTAAACGTCAACAATGTAGCCAATGCCGGACAAAAGAAAATACGCTATGCCGACGGGAGCGATCCAAGAAAAGCTTATCGGCGAAAGCCGCCACCCGTCCGGAAGAAAGCCGTTAATCGTCAGAATAAAGCTGTTTGCGAGCCTGAAAAGCACGAACAGCAGTGAAAGACACGCTATACCGGCAATAAGCGCGGCTCTTTTTTTTCTTTCCGCGCCCGCCCTTTGAATAATAATGGGTACGGAATATATTATAAGCGACGCGGCAAGATAAACCGCCAGCGGAAGCGCGAACTGCCATACAGACATAATTCCCGCGTAAAGACCTATGAATAAGGCGTTGCCCGCAAGAAGAACCTTCCACTGGTGCTTTTTAGGGACGGAATAATAAACGACCGTCATAACGAGCAGAAAAAGCAGAAACGGCGGCGAGGTCAGTCTGAATAAAGAGTGGCGTAAGATATCTGTTACTAACTCCATTTGCATATCCTCTTAATTCTCATATTCTCTCAGCAATGATATCAGCCATCTCTCCCACATTTTTCATATCAGTGACCTCAGCCATCTTGAATTTCATTCCGAAGCGCCTCTCCACCGCAACGATGAGATTGATATGTTCAAGGCTGTCCCAACCGTCTATATCATCGGCGGTCGTGGTTTCGTCAACGTGAATTGCATCATCGTCAAATTCATCCTGAAATATTTCGTCCAGCGCCATAAAAATTTCCTCGCGTGTCATGATAATAATTCCTCCTGAATAAATGTTTTGTTGTTTTTGAATTCAGAAACATTGGCATAGAATCTGCCGTCTGCTTCCGTAAATCCCAATCTTGTATAAAGGTCGGCGACCATAGAATTCTTAGGTGTAGGGATATATTCACCCACGACGGTTTCAAAGCCTTCCTTTCGGGCTATTGAAACAATATCATTAATAATGAATTCCTCCATTCCGCGTTTTAGGACGCGGCAGCTCATCAGAAGCTCGCTGATAAACAGTGCGCCGTCCGGCATTCTGTCAAGCACGACAACGGCGATAAGCCCGTGATCGCCAAGGCGGTCGCGCAGGCAGTAATACCTTGTAATATGCGCGTCGCTGTGAGCGAGAGCCTCTATCTGAGCCTCAGTATACCTCACCGTCCTGAGGTTGAACTGATTGGAACGCTGCGTAAGCTGGGCTATGCGGGGATAATGGAAGCTGTCAAATTCCGCGGATACAGCACGCATTTCAAGCGCCATGAGATAATCGTCATAGGAGCCGTATGAAGCCATAAGCGACGTGCGCTGCGCCTCCTGACGGTACATTTCGGTTCTGCCCGCGTCGGTCTCGGAGAATGAAGCCGTTTCAAAAAGGCAGAGATCCTTGAGGAAGCTCACATAATATGAAGGATCCTCCGGCATTTCCGGCACGGTAATATCCCTGACGGCGCTTCTGACCTGATCGCGTTCAAATGGGTTGTCGTCGATAAAAACAATGCTGTCCATACCGATATTCAAGGTCTGCTGAATATTTACGATATTGCTCGCCTTGTCCTCCCAATTGGCGACGAACATTGCGAAATCGTCAAGCCTGAGAATCATATCGGGGTGCTTTTCAAAAGGCAGTCTTGCGGTTTCGGGATTGTTTTTGCTGCACACGGCGAGGAGTATGCCCCTTTCCCTGAGCCCCCTGAGCCAGCTCTGGAAATCCGAGAACGCCCTGCCCGTGCCAAGCTCGCCTATCCGGATTCCCTCCAGTCCGTCGTCGCCGATCACGCCGCCCCACAATGTATTGTCAAGGTCGAGTATCACGCACTTTTTTATATTGCCCCCGACAGCCGCGATAACGGAGACGGTTCGCAATGCGATATAAGGGAGAGCCTCCAATGAAAACGGCATTTTAGCGATGTAATAGAGCTTGCTGTCAAAAAATTTATCCTCGCCGAGTCTGCTCTGCACGGCGTTGATGTCTATAATAAAAACATTTTTACGTTTTGAAGCCTCTTGGGAAATCATGGAATTGAGCAGTTGGAGCTGATAGACAAAGGAACTTTTTTCTTTAAGACCGAAGCTGCCGAACACGCCGTCATTGATATACGGAAAGCTGAACTGAAGAACCGACGCCGGCATTCCTGCCGAAACGCTGTCCCAGTACCGCGTGATTTTCAATGTCATATCGGCGGCAAATCCCGCCCGCGAATCCTTATCGCGCATATAGAAGGATTCCCTGAGCTTTTCGGTACACATTACAAACAGAACGAACTCCGGAGAATGCCTGTAAAGCTCCGATCCGGCGTCAATAATCTGAGCGTCTATCTGATTGTAGTCAGCCTCAAAAACATCAGCCGAAATCCCTCTGGTAATGGCGAAGCCCTTCACGGCGGTAGTAATATGCTGTGTGGAGCAGTCGCCCAATATAGCGAGCCTGATCTTTTTTAAACCGGCTGCCGATGATCTGGACAGCTTTTTCAATTCGGTATAGTCTATCATTAAATCACCTGAAATAATTGTAGATAAATCATGCCTGAAAAATAAACAAATTGCAGCGTTTTAACATTAAAAACAACAGACATAATTTTTTCATTAAACGAAGTTAACATTAGTCATTTTACACTATTGATATTATTTTGTCAATACCGCCGGAAAATTAAACGCATTGAAATATAAGCAGACCCGTAATCAAAATAATTAGTAGTATGTTTACATATTCGTAATACAGCGGTCGAAAAAATGTGCGATAATAACTCATATAATGTAATTTGAGGGGCAGAACCGTGTTCGGATATATACGTATCTATAAGCCGCAATTGAGAATATGCGAATACGAAACCTATCGCGCTGTGTACTGCACGCTTTGCAGACAGCTCGGCAGACAGATGGGGATTCCCGCGAGACTGCTGCTCAATTATGATTATACGTTCATGGCAATGCTGATGATAGCTCTGAGCGACGAAAAGCCATGTATAGGTTCGGGCAGATGCGTCGTCAATCCCATGAAGAAATGCGGCAAATGCTCCGGCAATGAAGATGCGTTCAGATACACCTCCGCGCTCACGGGCATAATGTTCTATTACAAGCTCATGGACAGCATAGCCGACTCCACGGCGGGCAAAAGAATTCTCTGGCGCGCGCTGCAGCCCTACGCGGCGCATGTACGCAAAAAGGCGGCGCGAATGTATCCGCAGGAGGACGCGCTGGTGAGCGAATACATAAAGCGTCAGTTCGCCGCCGAAAAAAAGGCTATGGAGGACGGCGAAATAATAATCGACGAGCTTTGCGAGCCAACAGCCGAAGTGCTGTCGGAATTCGCGCAGAGGCTCTCGCAAAAAGAAAGCGACAGGATAGTATTAAAGCGCTTGGGATATTTTATCGGACGGTGGATCTACATGATCGACGCGCTCGACGACCTTGCGGACGATCTCAGGGACGGCTCTTTCAATCCCCTCGCGCTGAAATTCGGTCTTACAGCCGACGACGCCGCAAACAAGACCGAGCGCTGGGAACAGGCGAGAATATTCGGCAACGACAGCCTGAATATGTCAGCGTCGGAGGCGGTAAAATATTACGAGCTGCTCGATTTGGGACAGTTCAAGCCAATTGCGGACAACGTAATGTACCTCGGTCTGTCCGAGGCTCAGAGAAGCGCGCTCTTTCCTCCCGAAAAAAAACGGCATGGAAATTCAGATAAGAATCAGATAAATACAGGAGTTGAACAAAATGAATGATCCGTATGCAGTACTCGGCATTTCCCCTAACGCGTCGGACGACGACGTAAAGACAGCCTACAGAAATCTCGCCAAGAAATATCACCCCGACAATTATGCCAGCGCACCCGACGTTGCCAGTCTCGCGGCGGAGAAGATGTCGCAGGTCAACGAGGCGTATGACGCTATAGTTTCAGCCCGCAAGAACGGCACGCCCATAGGCAGCACGACAAATCCCGGCACAAGCTCCGCTTCATCGTCTGCCGGCGCGGACTACGGCACATTCCACGGCACGCAGCACACGGATTTTGCCGACGTTCGCAACCTCTTCAGCGCAGGCAGGATAACCGACGCTGAGATGGTGCTCGACGGCGTTCCGAATTCCCGCAGAAACGCCGAATGGTACTTCCTCAAGGGCAGCGTTCTCTACCGCAGAGGTTGGATAGATCAGGCATACGCCTACTTCCAGACCGCCGTCAATCAGGCTCCCAACAACGCCGAATACCGCGCCGCGTACACGCAGGTATCCCAGCAGCGCAGCGGCAGAACGGCAGGATATAATTACAAGGGCGGCAGCAGCGGTTCTTCATGCGGAAGCGGCTGCGGACCATGTTCGACCTGCATGGGTCTGCTTTGCGCCGATTCCTGCTGCGAATGCTTCGGCGGCGACCTCATCACCTGCTGCTGACGTTCCGATATTCACAAACAGGCTCTAAGGCAACACCCGTCGTTACTTTCGTCCGGTGTTGCCTTTGTAACAGCCGCAAGAACTGAAAGAAGGTATTAATATGAATCCGGAAAAAACATCGTCAAAGGTAGCTCTGTGCGGAATACTAACGGCGTTCAGCGTGGTTGCAATGATAATAGCCGGATTCATGGGAATAATGACCTACGCCGCGCCGATGATAGCTGGCGGCGTGATGATAGTTCCCGTCAGGCAGTACGGCAAGGGTACGGCGTTCACGATGTTCGCGGCGGTATCGCTGCTTGGCATGATCCTTATTCCGGATAAGGAGATGGCGCTCTTTTACCTGCTGCTCTTCGGGCATTATCCAATAATCCAGCCGTGGCTCAACGGCATAAACAAAAAGCCGCCGCGTATCATATTAAAGGCGCTGGTATTCAACTGCGGCGCTCTGCTATCGGTAGTTCTTGCCAAGCTGATATTTGCCGTTCCGATTTTCGATTCTGACAAGCCGGTATGGATTCTCGCGGCGGGATACCTTGCGGCGGCGAACGTCTGCTTTGCTCTTTACGACAGCGCCCTGCTCGGATTCTATACAATATACGATGTGCGGATAGTTCCGCTTCTCAATAAGCTTTTCAGATGAATCCCACACAAAAAAAAATCACGGATAACGCCTTGAACGCAAAGGATTATCCGTGATTTTTTATGTTATTTTGTCAGTTGTATTTTTTCTCAACCTTTTCATATTTAATGAGAATGCTGAATCCATTTTCCAGAAGAGAACCGCTCACACGTAGACGTCTGAGCTGAAGCGGATCGTCGCCCCGTTTTACCACTCCGCTGGTAGTTGTGAAGGCAAGCCTGTAGCCCGCCTGCCGGAGAATTTCCTTGGAATTGCCGCCGTATGTGCCGTAGGGATAGGCGAAATATTTAGAACCGCCGAGAATTTCGGAGGATTTTTTGAGATCCTCAACGCCGTATTCCACCGAAACGCCCTGCATCATTCCGCGGTTGTCAGGGATTCCCCCGCTTTCGACTGTTCCGCGGTGCATATTGTGAGTGTGGGAATGAAGCTCCACATTTGGCAGAGTCAGCTTGTATGGAATATTCTTGCGCCACGACGTAATGACGAACGACGTAGCCACAAAGCCGTATTTGTGAAGCTCCGGCTGAAGGAGATCGAAAAAATTTTCCTGTCCGTCGTCGGAAGTGAGCAGCACGCACTTTGCGGGAAGCTCGATATTTCCCTGAAGCCATTCATAAAGCTCGTCCATCGTAAGGGTGACGTAGCCATTTTCCCAAAGAAACTGCAGATGATGTCTTACCGCCTGAATCGCGTGGCTGTTGCTGCCCTTAGTGGGCTTCTCGGTATTGATATCATAGAAGAAATGATACATAAGCACCGGCACAAAGTCCGCCTTCGGACCCTGATAGCCTCTGAATCTCTCGACATAATCCGGCTCCCGCGGAACGAAATCGGTGCGGAACGCTGAATTTTCCATAGAAACGGCGTCCGAACCGGAGACAGTGCCGCAGGCGAGCCTGTCAATTCGAGCGGCAGCCGTAACAGCCGCGGAGGTGTCAATCAGCCCGTCAGCCGAAACGCCGCCGGCGAAATAAATCCGGAAGCATGTAAAGCAAATCAACGCTATGAAAGTCAGTGACAAAAGTCCTGTAGTTTTCTTAATCAATCCGAATCCCCCATCAAATAGAATATCAACTGCGCAAAAGGCGGAATATCATACAACATATCCGCCGTTTGGACAAATAACCTGACCTGTTATGAATGAAGCGTCGTCCGACGCGAGGAAAAAAATTGTGCGCGCTACCTCATCGGAACTTCCCAAACGCATCAAAGGCGTGCATTCGGCAAGCTCCCGCAGATCGTCGGGACTAAGGTGGGAATTCATGCCGGTGTCAATCACGCCGGGCGCGACACAATTCACCCTAATACCGCTCGGACCGACCTCCTGCGCCAGCGCCTTAGTCAATCCGATGACAGCCGCCTTAGTAGCCGAATACAGAACCTCGCAGGAAGCGCCGACCTGCCCCCACATAGACGAAAGATTGACTATGCACCCGCAATGTTCCCTAAGCATATAAGGGAGAGCCGCCTTGCAGCAGAGATACATTCCGTCAACATTCACGGCAAATGTCCTTTTCCATTCATCATAGCCGGTATCCGTAAATAATCCCTGTCCGGCTATAGCCGCGTTGTTAATAAGGATTCCGACATTTCCGAGCTGTTCACGCGCCGCGTCGAACATTGCCGCAACATCATCAGGGCGGGAAACGTCCGCTCTGACGGCAATTGCCATTCCTCCGGCGGCATTGATCTCACGCGCCGTCCTGAGAGCCGGTTCCGCACTGAGATTGTAATTAATCACAGTTGGGTATCCGCTGGCGGCGAAGAGCCGCGCCGTCGCAAGACCTATCCCACGCGAACCGCCCGTCACAAGCACTGTAGGCTTCATACTAAGCACCCCATACGCCAAATAAGGAAAAATAGATATGTTTTTTCATTTACCGCTGTTTTTTAAATCTGAATCCCGTATTCGGGAAAATGCCAAAAAAATCGTCGCCGTCAAAGCCCTCGTGACTTATCTCCCGTGAATACAGACTCATCACCCATATGTCCTCCGCAACTCCGTCAGTCACAACACCTTCGCTCTTGTAGGCTATTCTGACAAAACCGAGCCTTGAGTATGTCCGTATGGCGTTGTAATTCGAGGCGCGGACTTCAAGGCGTATCTCGTTGAAGCCGCGTTTTTTCGCGTCCTTTATCGCCGCCGACATCAGCCGCGAACCCCAGCCCATGCCCCTGTATTTTGCCGCGATTCCCACGCCGAGAAAGCCTACGTCGTCCGGCTCCCCGCAGCGGCGGACTATGTCGCACCAGCCTGCCGCCCTGCCTTCCGGATCTATAAGCAGGAATTGCGGATAGCCGCACTGTCTGCACGTCTTTATGAACCTTATCATTTCCTCAACGGGATAACCTTGGGATATCGAGAGAAATCTGCCTTCCCTCGCCACCTCGTCAAACGTCTCGCAGTAGGATTCGACGTATCTTTCCGAGGAACGCACTATTTTCAGCCCGTTCATTTTATCTCCTTGATAACAGTCAGTCGGCGAGAGCCGCCTGCATCATAATGGCACATTCGAGCCGCTTTTTTTCCATCTCGCAATAAAGACCGTAAGGCTCTAAAATGCTGCCGTTCTTCTCATTGTTTATCGCGTTGCAGCCGCCGCTGCAATAAAATCTCGCCCAGCATTCGCGGCATTTCCGCTTATTGTAAATAGTAGTGCGGGCGAATTTCTTCTTGATATCCGTATTGAACGTGCCGTCGTTGAGGTTACCCATCTTCCATTCGTCGTGACCCACGAACTGATGACAGGGGAAAATATCACCCTGCGGAGTTACCGCAACGTATTCGTTGCCGCAGCTGCACCCTCTCAGGCGGCGAATGGCGCAGGGTCCCTGATCGAGATCAATCATGAAGTGGAAGAAATTGATCCTCTCCCCCGCCTTCTTCATTTCGATGAGCTTCTTCGCAAGAGTCTCGTATTCCTCAAAGATCCTCGGCAGGTCGGATTCCTGTATGGAGAAATCCAGCTTCGGGTCTGAAACGACGGGTTCCTCCGAAAGCTGATCGAAGCCCTGTTCATAGAGATACATTATATCGTTTGTGAAGTCAAGATTGTATCGCGTATAGGTGGCGCGGGCGTAATAATCCTTGTCGCCGCGAAGCGCAACCAGCTTTTTGAATTTAGGCAGAATCCTGTCGTGACAGCCCTTGCCGCCCCAGTCGAGACGCAGACGGTCGTTGACCTCCCTGCGTCCGTCTATTGAAAGGACGCAGTTGTGCATTTCGCGGTTGATGAAGTCTATCTTGTCATCGTCGAGCAGAAGACCGTTTGTGGTTATGGTGAAGCGGAAATTCTTGCCGTATTCAGCCTCCTTGCTTCTGGCGTATTCAACTGTTTTCCTTACCACATCGAAATTCATCAGAGGTTCGCCGCCGAAGAAATCCACCTCAAGATTACGTCTGCCGACTGATCTTTCAATGAGGAAATCAATAGCCTTGCGAGCCGTTTCCCCGCTCATAAGACAGCGTTCGCCGCCGAAGCCGCCCTTGCTCGCAAAGCAGTATTCGCAGGCGAGATTGCAGTCGTGGCTGATATTGAGACACATCGACTTGACGGAGGCGTTTATCATCATATCGGCAAATTTCTCATAATCGTCGGCAGCGTGAAGCTGTCCCCTATTAAAAATCTCAAAAAGCTCGGCATAAGCGGAGTCGATATCCTCGGCGCTGTATTCGCTGAGAGCGTCGTAAGCCTTTGCGGGAACCTGCGGCGTCATATTTTCGTCCGTGAAGTCAACCAGCCTGAAGGTGAGGTCGTCAACCACATGCACCGCTCCGCTGTAAACGTCCAGAATTATGTTGTAGCCGTTAAGGCTGAATTTATGTATCATTATATTAAATGTCCTTCCGGTATAATCTAAGGGGGGGGGATTTCGGGAAAAAAGAATACAAAGCCGCCGAATCAGATGAATCCGGCAGCCTTGTCAAACGGTCGGTACGTTATAATAAAAAATCATAAAACGCGCCGTTCAAAAATAATTACTTCTCACACTTCTGATTTGCCACTGTGCAGGAAGTTTTGCATGCCGACTGGCAGGAAGCCTGGCACTCGCCGCAGCCGCCCTTCACAGCGCTTTCCTTGAGATTGGCATTGTTGAGAGTCTTGATGTGCTTCATATTTTTACCTCCAATCGTATAACGAATAATTATATTATAACAAATATTTTTTTATTTTTCAACATATAAATTACATAATTTTTATTATTTTGATTTTCCGGAACCTATCCAGCCGCCGCAGCCGCCCGCGATGGTGAGGAGCGCCAGCTTGACGGCAACCGCGAGACTGAAAGCCTTTTCGTCCATAGCAATGCCGATTATCCACGCGCCCAGAAAGACGGTAAGACCGATAGCCAATCCGAAAAACAATCCCCTGCCGCGGGAAACAGAGCCGCAAATCCAGCCCCCCGCAAAGCAGCCCAGAACGAGCGATACGACTGAAAGCGGAATAATCGCTGATGTGACAATGGATTTCATGATAACGAAAACCAGCGCAAAAAGCATGACAAACGCCATAGACACAATCAGCGCGGAGATCAGTCCGATAATGAAGGGCTTGCCGATCCGCAGCGCGGGACTGCCGCAGCCGCCGCGGCGAAGATATCTGTTTCTACCCGATTTAGCACGAGTCATAAATAAAACCTCCCGAATATCCGATGGTTGATTTGTAAATACATACTCGGATATACGGGAGAATATGCTTATTAAGCTTATGGGGTTTAAAAAAAATTATTTCTTGAGGAAGGAGAAGAAGCCCTTTTTCTCTCCGTCCTTTTTGTCCTCGTTCTTAGGAGCGTTGCGCTTTGTCTCATTGCTGCCGATAGCCCACTTTTTAATTTTGAGCTTGTTGCGGTCCGCGCCGGTTTCAATAACGATATCGTCGTCCTTAACGCTGACAACTCTGCCGACAATGCCGCCGATAGTCACAATTGTATCGCCGACCTCGATAGTATTTCTCATTTCCTCTTCCTTTTTCTTCTGCTTGGACTGAGGTCTTATGAGAATGAAGTAAAAAACGGCAATGATAACGCCATAGAGGAGTATCATTGTTATCATACTGCCGCCGCTGCCGGCTCCGCTCGCGCTGAATCCTGTAAGTGTCATGTTTTCTTCCTCCAAAATAAAAGATGTAAATAATTATATCAGCAAATTATCAAAAGTGCAAGGGAAATTTTGAATAAAGAAGCGGGAAATGTAAATATTCCGTAAACAGCTTAAAAAAGCTATAATCTTCTGCCGAGAATTTCCCTCTGTTCACGGTAGAATTCCGTATAGCGCCCCTGAGAGAGAGCGTCGCGTATTTTTTCCATGAGCGTATTGTAGAAATAAAGATTATGCATAACTGTGAGTCGCATAGCGAGCATTTCGCCGCTCTTAATAAGGTGGTGAATGTACGCTCTGGAATGTCTGCGGCAGGTTGGGCAATCGCAGTGAGCGTCAAGAGGACGATCGTCGAGCCTGTACTTTGCGTTATTCATATTAATAACGCCCTCAGAGGTGAATATATGACCGTGGCGGGCGTTGCGGCTTGGCATTACGCAGTCGAAAAGATCCACGCCCCTGAATACCGCCTCGAGAATATTCACCGGAGTTCCCACGCCCATCAGGTAACGCGGCTTATCCCGCGGCATGAACGGCTCAACGGTTTCGATTATCTCATACATAACCTCGGCAGGTTCGCCGACTGCGAGACCGCCAATAGCGTAGCCGTTGAGATCAAGTCCGGCAATCTGTTTCATATTGTCAACGCGGATATCAGCGTATGTGCCGCCCTGATTTATGCCAAAAAGCATTTGCGCCCTGTTTAAGGTATTCTCAAGGGAATTCAGACGTTCCATCTCGGACTTGCAGCGCTTCAGCCAGCGAACGGTGCGGTCGGAGCTTTTTTTGACGTAATCGCGGGGGGACGGATTCTCGACGCATTCATCGAACGCCATAGCGATTGTAGAGGCGAGATTGGACTGAATTCTCATGCTTTCCTCAGGACCCATAAAAATTTTATGTCCGTCGATATGCGAGCGGAAATTCACGCCCTCTTCGGTTATTTTGCGAAGCTGGGAAAGTGAAAAGACCTGAAATCCGCCGCTGTCGGTGAGGATAGGACCGTTCCAGCCGGTAAAGCTTTGCAGACCGCCGAGCGCGCGGACGTTTTCATCGCCGGGGCGAAGATGAAGGTGATAAGTATTGCAGAGCTGCACCTGACAGTGAAGCTCCCTGAGATCATATGCCGACACAGCGCCTCGGATTGCCCCCGTGGTAGCGACGTTCATAAAAGCCGGCATATGCACTGTACCGTGAACGGTTTCAAAGTCACCCAGACGTGCGTGACCCTCCTGTTTGATAAGCTTGTACAACGCGGTTCCTCCCAGAATAAAAAATTACGCAGACCGCATTCCCGCGAATCTGATTCACTCAGAATATTATACCCGCAATACCGCCATATGTCAATATAATTAATTTTCTTAGAGCCTGTTTAGAATCTTTACAAAAGAGAAAAAAGGGAGTAAAATAAGGGAAAAAGAGAAGCGGTGAAAGAAATGAGAAATGAATATCCGAGCGA
>ONCX01000003.1 GCA_900316455.1 uncultured Eubacteriales bacterium | reverse complement strand
TATGCTTTCTACGGTTGCAGCAGTTTGACGAGTGTGACGATACCCAATTCCGTCACGAGCATTGAGGCGCATGTTTTCTCTGGTTGCAGCAGTCTTGCGAGTGTGACTATCCCCGATTCTGTCACGAGCATTGGGTATGCGGCTTTCTCTGGCTGTGGCAGTCTGACGAGCATAACGATTCCGGATTCCGTCACGTTCATATCGCAGATTGTTTTCCGTGGTTGCAATAACCTCAAAGACGTTTACTACACCGGCACGCAGCAGCAGTGGGATCAATTGCTTTTTGATGAATATGGTACTAAAATTGATTTTGGACTCAACGACAGCGTCACAATCCACTACAACTACGGCTCCACACCGCTGTCGATAACCTCCCACCCCGCCGACGTCACTGCAAAAGCGGGCGACAGCGTGTCGTTCTCCGTCAAGGCGGAGGGCGAAGGTCTGACCTACCAGTGGTACTACAAGAAAGCCGGACAGACCGCGTGGAATAAGTGGGGCACGAGAACCACAGCTACAACCACCGCAACAGCCAACGACACATGGAACGGTATGCAGGTCTATTGCAAGGTGACGGACAAGGACGGAAAGACATCAGATTCCAACCCCGCCACCATCACAATTCAGCGGGAATTGAAAATAACCACCCAGCCCACAAACAAAACAGTCAAGCTCGGCGATTCCGTCACGCTTTCGCTCAAAGCCGAGGGCAACGGTCTGACTTACCAGTGGTACTTCAAGAAAGCCGGACAGACTTCGTTCAGCAAGTGGAACGGACGCACCCACGCCAGTGAAACCGTCACGCCCAACGCCACATGGGACGGCATTCAGCTTTACTGCGTTGTAAAGGATTCTTCGGGCAAGTCGGTTCAGTCCAACACGGTAAAAATCACCGTTACGCAGGATCTGAAAATCACCACACAGCCCACAAACAAGACCATCAATCTTGGCGATTCCGTCACACTTTCGCTCAAAGCGCAGGGCAGCGGACTCAGCTATCAGTGGTATTTCAAGAAAGCCGGACAGACTTCCTTCAGCAAGTGGAACGGACGCACGCACGCCAGTGAAACCGTCACGCCCAACGCCACATGGAACGGCATTCAGCTTTACTGCGTTGTCACCGACAGCGCGGGCAAATCCCTCAAATCGGGCACGGCGAAGATCACGATAAAGTAATGCGCGGTCTTGTGCGCGAACATAAATGAATAATAAAACATCGCCTGACACAGGTTCAGAGGAATCCGTGTCAGGCGATGCCTCTTTTCAAAAAGAAAATTTTCATAATTTTTCAATTCACAGCTCTTTTTTACAATTGCCTATTGACAATTGAGTGAACACATGTTATAATAAACACATGAATAGATGTTCATACATTGAATGGAGCGATTGAAATGGATATAAATGAAAAGGATATGAAAGCAACCGAGTCCGAATTTGAGGACGAAGCAGGGGAATCGGGCGAGTCGCACGGGGATTATGTTGAGCTTGTGCGGAGCGATATGAATGATATCGACAGGGTTTATGATCTGGCGGAGCTTTTTAAAATATTCGGCGATTCCACGCGGCTGAGGATAATGTCGGCGCTGCTCAATCATGAGCTTTGCGTGTGCGATATTTCTGAGGTGCTGGAGATGAACCAGTCGGCGATATCACACCAACTGAGGGTGCTGAGAACGGCGGGATTAATCAAGGCGCGGCGCTGCGGCAAATCCGCGTTTTATTCGCTTGACGACGACCACGTGAAAAAGATAATTGAGATGGGCTTTGAGCATATCGACGAGAAGCACTGACGGAGGCGTTATATATGGAAAAGATAAAATACACACTTGAAAATCTCGACTGTGCCGGTTGTGCAGCCAAAGCGGAAGCGGCGGTAAATAACGCTACATGGATAGAGAAAGCGACCGTGGATTTCATGAATAAGCGCCTGACGGTTCATCTCAGCGACATTAATCCCAATGCCGACGAGGACATTCAGAAGATAATCGACAGCGTGCTTGTAGGCGTGAAGGTTGTTCAATACGAGGGCGACGATACGGCGGAACGAAAATCAGGCGGTCATAAAGAACACGAACACGACGGCTCCTGCCACTGCTGCGACGGTGAATGCGAAGAGGAACACGGTCATTCTCACGAACACGGAGAGACGGAAAATTCAACCCTTATGCTTGTAACGACGATAATTGCTCTTGCAGCCGGAGCCGTCGGAATAGCGGCGCAATTCATTGATTTCCCCGCGCACGAAATTGTTTCGGCTGCCGGATATATCTGTGCGATTGTGTTTGCGGGTTATGACGTTGCGTTAAAGGGAATTAAATCCATATTAAAGTTCAGATTAGATGAAAGCGCGCTCATGGCGATTGCAATGGTAGCTGCGGCGATTCTCGGAGAATTCTTTGAGGGCGCGATGGTCGCTGTTCTCTACAGGATAGGCGAATGGTTAGAGGACAAGGCGGTGGACAATTCCCGCAGGAGTATCGAAGCGCTTGCCGAGATTCGTCCTGACACGGCGAATGTAAAGAGAAGCACGGGCATGGCTGTTGTACGTGCCGAGGAGGTCGAGCCGGGAGAAACTATTCTGATTCGTCCTCATGAGAGAATCCCTCTCGACTGCATTGTGACCGAGGGCGCGTCGGATATCGACAGCTCCGCGCTGACGGGCGAATCGCTTCCGATAACCGCGGAGCCGGGCAGCGAGCTTCTCAGCGGCATGATGAACGGCGACGGCTCGCTTACCGCCAGAGTCACCAATAATTACGAAAATTCAGCGGCGGCGAGGATAATCAGCCTTGTCACCGAATCGGCGGAGAACAAGGGCAATGCCGAAAAATTCGTCACGCGCTTCGCAGTGGTCTATACGCCTATAGTAGTAGGACTTGCCCTGCTTATAGCGGTTGTACCTCCGCTGCTTGGAATGGGCGGTTTCAGGGAGTTCATACTTCGCTCCCTTACGTTCCTTGTTGCGTCATGTCCGTGTGCCATTGTCATTTCCGTACCGCTTGCGTTTTTCTCTTCGATAGGCGGCGCGTCAAAATTCGGCGTGCTTGTCAAGGGCGGGAACTTCGCGGAGCAGCTTGCGAAGGCACGCGCAATCGCGTTTGACAAGACCGGTACTGTTACCGAGGGCAAGCCTGAGGTAAACGATATAGCTGCCGGCGAAGGCTTCACAAGCGAAGAAGCGGCTCAGATGGCAGCGGCGGCTGAGATTAATTCAATTCACCCCTACGCGCAGGCGATAAAGGAATATGCGGGAGCGGTAAGCGATATTACCGGCTACAGGAATTACAGCGAGCTTGCGGGACACGGAGTAATGTGTGAGAAATCCGACGGAAGCGTGATTCTCTGCGGCGGCGGCAAGCTGATGAAGAAGTACGGCGTGGAAATTCCAAACGGCAAAAAGGCGCAGGCATATGTCGCGTGCGACGGAAAGCTTGCGGGAAGCATTTTCATAAGCGACAGCCCGAAGGCAGGCGTTCAATCCACTATAGCGGATATGAAAAAGCTTGGAGTGGACGAGATAACGATGCTGACAGGCGACGGTTACGAGAATGCGGAGCAGGTGGCGCAAAGCGTTGGAATAGAAAAATTCCGCGCCGAGATGCTTCCGGAGAATAAGGTCGAGGCAATCGAGGAAATGAAGTCACGCGGTATGGCTACGGCGTTTGTCGGCGACGGAATAAACGACGCGCCTGTGCTTGCCTCAGCAGATGTGGGAATTGCCATGGGACTCGGCTCCGGCGCGGCGATAGAGGCGGCGGACATGGTGCTTTCCTCAAACAATCTTTCCACGCTGCCGAGGGCGATAAAGCATTTCCGTCAGACAATGGGAATTATCCGGTTCAACATAGCGTTTGCGCTTGCGGTAAAGGCGGCGGTTCTGATTGCGGCTGCGTTCGGATACGCGCCGATGTGGGCTGCGGTATTTGCCGACGTGGGCGTGTGTCTGATATGCGTCGCGAATGCGTCGAGACTCATCGAGCCGAAAAAGTGAGGAATGTTAATTTTAAGAGCAGGTTCTAAACAGGCTCTTATATCGAATCGCTTGATTACCACCCTTGAAAATGACAGATTCATATGAAATTATAAAAAGCCGTGCAGCTTCAGGACTGCGCGGTTTTTTTAACACGCGAAAAAAATTATCTTATATTTTACAATTCTTCAAAACTGTCGTTATGATTTTGTTCTATAAATTAATCTGGGTTTATGGAATTATTATACTTAAAATGCGGGAGAGGACATTGACTTGAAAAAAAATGATAAAAAAACCGACAAAAGAAAAATCCGCAAAATAGCGGTAATTTTCATTATTTCGGCGTTGGCTGCGGCGCTGATTATTCCAAAGATGATTTACCGCATAAATGAGGGACTTGTCGAGAGCGAGGCAGCGGTGGAGGATATCGACGTGAGCGGCTTTGCCGAAAAGACATTCACGGGTTCATATGCATCAGGACATATGTACGCCAACGTGGAGGTCACGATTGTAAACGGACAGTACACGGAGATAATTCTCACAGGATATTCGGGAATAAATCCCACCCGCGCAAATAAGGTGATAGAATCAATCATACGCAATCAGACTATAACGCCGGATGAGGAAGATATAGGACAGCAGTTTACCGACATAATGGTGCAGAAGGCTATATACTATGCCATCAGATACAATTACAGCGTTGGATAACCTTATTATAAGAGCTTCCCGAAAAAAATACTATTAAATGTTACGGAAATATTTAAAAATTATTGATTTTTTTGAGAAATTGGATTATAATTTAAGTTGTAATTGTATAAATCTGTGATGAGAGCCGTTTTATATGTTTACATGGCTTCTGACACAGATGCTTACAATATACCGTGCAACGGAAATAACCATTTAAGAGGGGAGTTCATTGTTTTATGAATAATAAAACGCATGGAACCTGCAAGGTAAAACTGTTTGTTCTCTTTTCGGGTATTCTGATGATGCTGCTTCTGAGCGGCTGCGCCAATATGGGTACAGAGATAGAGCTGGACGGCAGCAGCTTCAGCGGCAGCCGTGTGATGTCGATCACATTCGATGTTGACGAACTCAACACAAAGCTGCCGGGCGGCGTGGAGGATCTGAACGGGCTGATTAACGACGCTATCCCAAAGGAACTCAGCTATAAATATGAGGTCAGGGATAATGAGGCGGCATATGACTTCACGCTTTCGTTTGAGTCCAAGCAGGACTATATTGACAAGCTGAAGAATCTTCTGAATAAAGCTCCGGAGGTGACGTTCTCGTATTCCACCGGCGTTTTTACACGCGGAGTGCTTTATAAGGAGAATTTCGAGAGCCGCGAGCTTTTCGCGTGGATGGACAGGATAATTACGGAAAACGGTCTTACCAACGCCTCGCAGACCTACACCTCCCAGAAGTTCTGGAAGCAGACGGGAGTCAAGGTAATTCTTGACGGCGAGGAATTCAAGTCCGACGGCGGTCAGGTCAATATAGAATCTGGCGGTCAGTCGGTGGTGACGGGAATCAATATCACCACTGCTCTCAGAAGCAACGGCGAGATTGAGCGTGTGATGCAGGTAGCCATGCCCTCGTCCGTCGAAGAGAAGCAGGTTAGTCTTATTGACAGCTTTTTCAATGACAATGTGCCGGACAGCGGGAGATGGTCGAAGAGAAAGCGCGGCGGAGTGCTGACCTACACCGTGGAATTCACCGCGGGAAACGTGTCGCAGATGCAGAGCTATATGTCCGACCTTACAAACAGGACGGCAGCCGCGGGGCTTGGCAATGCAAGCGACGTTTCGCAGCCATTGGCGCAAAGCACGGAATTCACTGAGGATTTCGATTTCTCTTATTTCGGCGGAGAAAGCAACGTTAATGTCAGCTATGCGTTAAGCTCCGAAATAGGATCGCCCTACCAGATATACCTTGACGACGGCGAAAATGAGCGGGCAGCCGATACGGTTGCGGATAACGGCAGACTCACGGTGAGCGGAAGCTTTTCAAGCGTACGTGTCAAGACTATTCTCCGTAAAATGGCGCGGGTTGACGAGATAGACTATAATCTCATACAAACCGGAGGAAACAGCTTCATTCGAGAGATTGTCATATATCTTGACAAGAACACCGATCCTGTAATACTCGACAGCATTTCGGAGTATTACAATAGCAAGGGAGCCTCAAACACCGAGATAAAGGTTGAAAATGAAACTGTTCCGACTGTCAAGATATACGTAAGCGGCAGCGCGAGGAAGGTAGTTGCGGCTGAGACAGCGCTTTTCGGCGGAGTCGGAGCGCGTGCGTTGGGCTACGACAGCAATTGGGGCATATTCAAGCTCCGTCCGACGACCAAGCTTATCGACAGCTATGACATAACGTCGCTTATTACCCTGATGAATGTAAAGGGCTACATCTACACCTACAGCTGTGAGGGCAATAATATAACCCGCGTTACCTGCACTGTCGAGGGCGAGCAGACGTCCAAAACAATGGACAATCAGGAGGAAGCTGTCGGATTCGGTCTTAGCAACGGTATACAGACCATCACCATCGACGGAAATTACTTCAACGGCTGGGCAGTGTTCTTTATAGTGCTGTTTGTGCTGCTTCTTATACTTTTTATTGCCATGGCGGTAATGCTGTATCTCTATAAGACCGGCAGGATAGACATTCCCGACAGATTCAAGAAAAAACAGCCGGAGCCTGTTCCCCAGCAGCCGGTTTATATTCCGATTCCCGTACCGGCGCAGCCCATGCCGCTGCCCGAACCGGAGCCCGAACCCGAACCGTATTATGAGGAACCCGAACCGCGTGATCTCACCGCGGAATTTGAGCCGGAAGAGGAATTTGTACCGTTTGATTTCAGTCTCCTGTCCGAGCCGGAGCCGGAACCCGAACCAGAACCGGAGCCTGAACCAGAACCGGAGCCGATACCAATGCCCATGCCAATGCCGGAGGTTCCTGACATGGCTCCTGTTATCAGTTATCCTGAGAAGTACCAGCCAACCGATGAATTCATCGAATCAGAGCCTGAACCGGAGCCTGTGCCTGTAATTGAAAAGCTGCCGGTTGTGGAGCCTGTGGAGCGGAATGTTCCGACGGAATACACTGACGACGATATGATAAGCGATCTGGACGCTCTCGGAAAGCTTGGCGAATACACCCGCCGTGTGCAGAAGGTCAAGGTAAAGGTCCGCAGGGTAACGGTCGAAGTGGAAGACGACGAATAAAATCAGATATATAAAATAAAAAACCTCAATGCCGCGTTGTTTGCCGCATTGAGGTTTTTTGGGCGAAAAAAATAAAACCATGTGCGGCGCGGAACGCAGCACATGGTTATGACTATTTTAGAATAATCCCGAAAAATCGCGGAAAAACGGAACGAAATTGACAACCTTGTTATCTTCACTGAGCATTTCGGCAATCTGATCTCCGAATAAGAAATAGATAATCGCCGCGATAAGTGCCATTACGCCGACAACAAGCACAGCGTTGATGAAGGATCTGCCGTTCTTCTGACGCTTCTGCTTCTTTGCGATGGCGGAAGCCTTTGTTGCTGTAGCCGCGGACTTCTTGATTTTTTCATTGTCCTGCTCGGTATTGTTGATGAATGCTTCCTTGTTAGCGTTTTCCTGATCGGGGTAAACCTCGTCGAGCAGTTCTTCGTATGTAAATACGCGCTCTTCGATTTTTTCAGGTTCCTGGCAGTCCTTCAGGAGTTGGTTAAGCACATCAGACATTGAATCGCTGTCAGTGATGTCGAAACGGATTCCCTTGACGTCGGAGCCGAATATATTGGCTGCCTGATTTGATGTTTCCTGACCGTCAAGATACACAAGGAAAATATTGTCCTCAAAGGACTGAGCCATTTGCAGCTGATTGACAACATACGGAGACTGGAGAGCCTTCTGCGAAAGGAACGCCAAAAACACCTCGCAGTTTTTGATATTGTGTTTGCGAAGAGCGTCAACTTTTTCTTCTTCCTGATTGCATTCATCATATCTGACGCGATATCTTTTCTTTTCAAGGTCTATCAGGATAGGGAAGACTGTCTCACTGTCTTCAAGAGAGTAACAGACATAAACGAATTTGCCGTCGCCCTTAAAGGACTTAATCGGTTTTTTTACTATACTCAATTCAAAAACCTCCACAGAAATATTTTATTATATTATACACATTCCGATGGAAAAAGTAAAGAGTTTTATTAAAAATTATGCAAAATTGTGTTAAATAACTGTTATCAGAGAAATATCCACGCAAAATAAAGATACACAAGCACAAGAACAACTGCCGAACAGCCTGAAATTAACCTGAACAGCAGGATATTTTTGCTGGAGGTGACGTTGATATTGGCGCATATGTATTCAGAGCTTGCGCGGGAGGTGACGGTTGCGATTATTCCGAGAAATACCACAGAGACAGTAGTAAGTATTCTGATGAAGCCCTGAAGCGGTTCAGCCCAGCCGAAAACAATATGAACAAGAGTCAGAGCTAAAAGAAAAAATACGAGCAATCTGTTGATATAGTAAAGAGTGCCGAGCCGCGCCTTTCCGCTGATCGGCGTGAAGAAGAGGCGGTCGGAAAGCTTAACGCACCGTTTGTCAATATACTGTCTGCTGCATGCTTTCAGCACTCTGCGTTCTATCGTCCAGTAAAACTCAAAGTAGAAAAGCCAGCAGATAATCAGAGCGGCGATCTCACCGAGGTAAAACATTCGCGCCATCTCCTTTGGTGAATTATTCGTAGCTGCCCAGAGCGTTGAGACTCTGAGCCTTGAGATAAGCGTTGATGAAGCCGTCGATATCGCCGTCCATCACCGCGTTGATATTGCCCATTTCAAAGCCGGTGCGGTGATCCTTTGCCAGTGTGTATGGCATGAAAACATAGGAACGTATCTGGCTGCCCCACGCGATTTCCTTCTGCATGCCCTTGATATCCTCGATTTTTTCGAGATTTTCGCGCTCCTTGATTTCCATAAGCTTGGATTTAAGCATTTTCATAGCCATAGCCTTATTCTGAACCTGACTGCGTTCATTCTGGCAGGCGCAGACAATGCCGGTCGGAATATGCGTGATTCTCACAGCGGAGTCGGTTTTGTTGATATGCTGTCCGCCAGCGCCGCTGGAACGGTATGTGTCGATGTGAAGATCCTCCGGACGGATTTCAACATCTGTATCGTCGTCGATTTCAGGCATGACTTCGAGCGAGGCGAAGGAGGTGTGTCTGCGTCCCGAAGAGTCGAACGGGGATATTCTCACCAGACGGTGAACGCCCATCTCGCATTTGAGATAGCCGTAAGCGTTAGTACCCTCTATGAGTATTGAAGCGCTTTTGAGTCCCGCCTCGTCGCCGTCAAGATAGTCTATGGTTTTCACCTTGAAGCCGTGGCGTTCTCCCCAGCGGTTGTACATACGGAAGAGCATTTCCGCCCAGTCCTGCGCTTCCGTTCCGCCCGCGCCGGCGTGGAATGTGAGAATTGCGTTGTTGGAGTCGTATTCGCCGGTGAGAAGAGTGGTAAGGCGAAGCTCCTCGATGGATTTTTTTATAGCGTCAACCTCAGACTGAGCCTCGTCGAGAAGCTCCAGTTCTTCCTCCTCGTTGCCAAGCTCGATAAGCGTCATGGTATCGTCATATTTGTTTGCGATTGCGTCAAAGGAGGCAATTTTATTTTTAAGGGTTGAAGTGCGCTTGAGCACCTTCTGTGAATTTTCCATATCGTCCCAGAAATCAGGCGCGGCGGCTTTTTTCTCCAACTCGGCGACTTCCGCGGCGAGCTTGTCATATCCCAGAGCTTCCCTGAGGTCGTCCATCTCCGGCTTCATATTTCGCAGGGTCAGCATCAGTTCTTCAAATTGCAGCATTTTTCATTCAGCCTTTCATTTGCGTAATTCATATAAAATACATTATACATTACGTTGGGGAAAAAGTAAAGCGTCTGATGAAAAGAATTTCAAAAAGTCAGCAAACAAATTGAATAAAGAAAAGAGCTATTGCGGTAAAAAGACATGCGGCGCCGCCGTATTTGACTATTGAACGTTCGACGGAAAACTGTTCCCCCCGCATTCCCCTGTATAGACGCACCTGACCGAGCCATGCGGCGATAAGCAGTACGATTATCGCTGTGGGCAATTCAAGCTTCATTTTGTAATACCGCCTCCCGCAGCCGTGCAATTGACAGTGATGATTATTATTGATCTGGGATAAATGCTTTCCCATTCGTTTTCGTGAAGCGCGTACCAATCGGGCTTCCGCTGGCGAATGACGTCCTGGAATCCCAATACGGAGGAGCCGGAGCTTATCCGGCTTTTGTCAGCCAGCGCTTGAAGGCGTTCCTTCACGGTTGACTCGGCGCTTTCGGACACATGCCGCGTTTCCTCGTCGGAATAGCCCCATCTGTCGAATCCGCCCGCGTCGAGCGGAACCAGAACAAGGTCGAGATTAAGACGGAAGACCGGAATGCCGCCGGATATTTCGCACTTCACCGAACAGTCGGACTGCCTTACCTGACAGCAGTATCTTTTGCCCTGACTGTCGTATACGGCAAGCGCGCCGTCCGTTCCGGAGCCGCAGGTCAGGCGGAGAAGCTCCAACTCGTCTCCGCTTATCCCGCCGCGGTAACCGCCGTCCCGTCCGTATGCGGAAGCGCCGGAGATAGTCAGATTCACCTTGTTTTTTCCGTTTTCGGAGAGTGAAATTTTCGGCAGATAGAATTCGTCGCGGTTAATCAGGATCTTGTATAGCGAAAAAAGATCCATCGAAATACTTCCTCCGGACGAATAACTCTGCAACGCGCTTGCCGCCTCGTTGGATATTGCCTTGTCAGTTCCCTGAGAGGCAAAGAAATCCTCAGCGTTTCCGCCGCAGACAGCGACGCAGCTTTGTCTGCGGACAGAAGCGCGTCGGAAGAAGTAATCGGTCAGCTCTAAAAAATTCCGTTTTGAAAGCTCTTCACCTATCACTATAAGACTAAGCTGCTCAAAATTAATCTGTCTGCCGAGGTCCTTTTCCAGACTTCTGACAGCTGCCGCAGGAGTCTGTTCCCTTATTGTGCGGGCTGTATATTCAATTGAACCGGAGGAGTCACTTTCGCCGCTTATGGGAATTGCGAGCTGAAATGTGAAATCGTATTCACTTCCCGCGCTGTCCGCACCGAATCCGAGTACGAATGCCCTGCCGTTTATTTCCGCGTCGTCCCAGCAGCCTGTGAGCATGATTACTGAGACAGCCGCGACAGCGGCGAGGATAAATCTGCTGGCAGGAATTTTTTTGCTCATGCCGCCGCCTCCCTTCGCTTTCTGAATAATGTCCTGATATAAATAACGGGAATCAGCCCGAAGAGGAAAATCAGCTTGCCCCAGTCAGCGATGAACTGAACAATAAAGTCGTCAGACAGGCTGAGATACGTCACGGCGTAAATTACGGGAAGCAGAAGAAAATTGAAAACGCTGTGACTCTTCACATTGAACACACCGCACAGTGAAATGCAGCAGCAGTACAGCAGAATTCCCGCTGAGAGCAGGGTAACTGAATTGTATATCATTATATAGAGAATGTCGAATCGGTGATTGAGCGGGATATTGCCTATGCTAACCACGCGGGAAAGCTCCGTGAGCGGAAAGGAAAGATGCTCCGTACCCTTTACGGAAAAAACACCGGCGCAGCATATAAGCACGCCCGTGCAAAGCGCCGCGAGTAAGGTCATTCCCGACAGCAGACAGCGCCGCAGCCTTTTTTTCTCATAATAGCCCGCAAAGAACGCGACTGCCGTTATACCGCCGAGAGGTGAAAGGCATTCGTGAAGCGAGCCTACAGGCAGATCGTCCGGAGTGAGAAGCGGCAGCAGCTCGCCGTAATCGAGGGTGAATATCCCCATCGCAAGGATAAAAACAAGAGGAATCGCGATAAGGGGGAAGAGAAGCTCCGCCGTGCGGGCAACCTGCCTTATTCCGGAGGTAATGATGAAGCACACCGTCAGCAGCGTTACTGCCGGAATCACCTGAGGAGGCGTTTTTTCAAGAAGAAATAGTCCCGTCATCTGCGTCTGCTTGACTGTTATACGGCATATTTCCGCGGCGAAGTATATTGCCGCAGCCGCAAGAATTAATTTTGCCGGAATATATCCCAGAGATTCACGCAGCATTCCTGGGAATGATTTGCTGGAGCTGTGCATGAAGCATCTGGCAAGCATAGCCATAACCAGCAGGGAGCCTGCTATTGCGACGGAGAGAGAAAGCCCCGACCATCTTCCGAAGCTTTCCGGATAGAAGTACATACCGCCCATTCCGGCGATAATAACCAGCACTGTAAGCTGCCATTCAGAAAAAACAGATTTCTTTTGCATTTGATTCACAAACAATCACTTCATTCGTATAAGATCTACAGGCTCGTAGTATTCGGGACGTGTGTCGCGGCGGAAAATAGGAAGCTCGATGAGACTTTCGATAAATCCTTTGCTGTAGGCGGGGGAGAACGGAGCTGTGAATTCGGTTCCATAGGAATACAAGGCGCAGAGCTGTGAAACAAAAAGCACAAGACCTACAGTCAGCCCGAATATTCCGAATACCGCCGAGAGCGCCAGAAGAAAATATTTCACGAGCCTGAGCGATGAAGCAAGCTCGTATGACGGAAGTACAAAGGAGGTAAGAGAGGTCAGACCGATTATTATTATCAGCAGCGGGCTCACAAGACCTGCGCGTATAGCCGCGTCGCCTACTATCAGACCGCCGACTATCGACATTGCGGAGCTTATGCTTCCGGGCAGGCGAATGCTTGCTTCTCTCAGCATTTCGATGAAGAATTCCATTATAATTACCTCTGTTACGGCGCTGAAAGGGACGTTTATGCGGTTTGCCGCGGAGAGCAGCAGCAGATCTACGGGGAGAAGTCCCGGATTGTAGGCGACTACCGCGACATACAGTGACGGAGCCGTTATTGATATGAAGAACGCCGCCCAACGCAGTATTTTGAGGAATGATGAATAAGTCCAGCGCTGATACCTGTCCTCGGTCACCTGCATCATGGAGGAAAGGGTAGCCGGTGCGAGAAGCACGTAAGGGCTGCCGTTTACGATAATCGCGGCGCGTCCCTGACATATTTCGGCAGCCGCCGCGTCCGGCTTTTCGGTTCCGTCTATCTGCGGCATGGGACTCAGCGGATATTGCTCGATGAGCTGGCTCAATTCTCCGGAGTCGTTCAGAATATCAACTGTGACCGACTGAATATCGCTTCTGAGTGTGTCAACAAGCGTCGGATTCGTCACTCCGTTTATATAGCAGAGAGCGACGGCGGTGTGGGAACGCAGACCGACCTGCAGCATTTCAATTGTCAGATTCGGGTCGGATATTCTGCGGCGTATGAGCGCGGTATTTGTGCGGAGGTTTTCAGTGAATCCCTCATGGGGACCGGCAACCGAGCCTGCCGTTTCACTGGGGGAGACCGAGCGGGATTCGATGCTTCTTGCGCCTATAACAAATCCGGAGTTAATTCCCTCGATACACATGAAAAGATCGCCGGTCAGAGCCGAAATGAAGCCCTTTGACAAGCTCGGCTGCTCGCTTATTTCGGTATTGAGTATTATTGACGAAAGCTGCTGCATGGGAGGAATGCTGTCGGGACTTGCGCTGAGTCTGAGCTGCATGGCAGGGAGAATGAGGTTCTGTTCGGCGCTCTGTTTGGAGCACATTCCGTCCACCAGCAGCAGAAAGCTGCGCCGTCCGTCGGCGAGGGTAAATTCACGTATGAGAAGATCGGCGTTTTTCCCCTTGAGTCCGCGGCAGAAATTGAGATTGCTTTGATAGTCCGGAGAAACGGGAACGTCGTATTCCGGACTTATATCAAAAACAGCCTGATTTACGGAATTATCATCATTATTAACGCAGTCGGAATTCTGAGAGCATTCTTTGGGCTGAGAAAAGCCAATAAGGTCAAAAATCATATTTCCTGCCAAGACAGTACCTCCGGTTCATTGAAACTCTGTAATTCTATTGTTTCCTCATTTTCATAAAATATCCTGAACAAATAAAAAAAACCGGAGCGCGTCGGAGCGTTCCGGAATTATAAAATCTTAATATTCAATGTCGCCTGCGGGATTCACCTTTTTGATAAGTCGCGTGTTTGGCAGGTAATAGAATGTGTATTTGCTGCCGACGCGGAATTTGCCACGGCTTCCGCTGTATCGGAGCGATATTATTTCCCCGCTGGTTCCCTTTATTCTTATAACTGACTTGCCTGGACCGGTGAGAAATCCCGTATAAGACGAAGTCTGCACGACTGTCGCCGTTATTGCGGAAAGCTCGCTGTCCTCCACCGAAAGGTCGCTTAACGCAGGTATAGCGGCAAGCATCACGCCCAGCGCGATAACTCCGAGAATGCCGGAGGCAATCCAGGCGAAACGCCTGCGTATCTTGTGCTTTATTACCGAGAAGAGAAAAATCGTTCCCGCAATTATCAGCAGTAAGGCGGCTATTGTAAAGAGCCGCACAGCGTACATTGTCACGCTGTCGAGCATAAGAGCGAAGCCGAGCCCGATTGTCGCCATACTCAGGAGTATTCCGCCCGCGGCGATAAAAATGGGATGAATTCTGGTCGAGCCGAAAGTGAGCGTTTTGTTGTCGCTGAGCGTGTTGCCGTCGGAATCTATAACACGCGTGCGGGTGAAGAAAATAAAATACTTCAGAATGACAATTGCCGAAGCCAGCGAAAACACAAGTCCGATCACGGAAACAACAAGTCCGGGATAAAATAATCCCGTAAGGCTCTGAGGCAGCATCGAGCCGAAGCTCCTGCCAAAGAAGATTATTCCAATAAGCACAGAAAACGCCATTGTGCCGCATATGACCGGCAGGCTTTTTAAAAGCTTGTTGATCATCTTTTCCAATCCTTTCAAATATGTCCTGTAAATCGCAACAAAGAAATTTAATAGTCTGTTAACAATAAATTCATTGCAACAGCCCCATACCATCTTCTATATTAACATATTATTAACGCTTTGTCAACAATTATTTTATTTTCTGCGTTGGAAAATCTACGTCAAACGCGCTGCCTTCGGCTTATTTTGCCGCAGACAGCGCGTTAAAGACCTGCAATACCGGATCAGATACTTATTTTACGCTTTCTCTTGTGTAGTCCAGAAGACCTCCGGCGAGAATTATATCGCGCTGACGTTCGGAAATCTGGCAGCTTACTCTGAAGGAGCTTCCTTTGGTACGGTTGAACACCGTAATCTCTGTCTTGCCGAGAAGCTCGCGGATATCGGGGATCTCAAGCTCGTCCATCTGATCTACTGTGTCGTAATCGGCTTCATTTACGAACGTAAGCGGAACGATGCCCGCGTTTACAAGGTTAGCCAGGTGGATACGGGCGAAGGACTTCACGATTACAGCCTTAATGCCGAGATAGAGCGGAACCAGCGCGGCGTGTTCCCTTGACGAGCCCTGACCGTAATTGCTTCCGCCGATTATAATGCCCTTTCCCTCTGCGCGGCAGCGTTCGGGGAACTGTTCGTCGCAGACGGCGAAGCAGAAGTTTGACAGGAAAGGAATGTTTGAACGGTAGGGAAGAATTTTCGCGCCGGCGGGCATAATGTGGTCGGTGGTGATGTTGTCGCCTACTTTAAGGAGAGCCTTGGCGGCAATGACCTCAGGAAGCGGCTGACTTGTGGGGAAAGGCTTGATGTTCGGACCGCGCAGGATTTCAACGCTGTCCATTTCTTCCACTGGCGCGGGGGGAAGTATCATATTGTCGTTGATGAGGAAGTGTTCGGGCATGGGGATTTCCACAGCCTCGCCAAGCTCACGGGCGTCCGCGAATACGCCCGCGATTGCCGAAACAGCCGCGGTTTCGGGAGAAACAAGGTAGATCTGACCGTCCTTTGTGCCGGAGCGCCCCTCGAAGTTGCGGTTGAAGGTGCGGAGCGATATTCCCTTTGAATTAGGCGACTGTCCCATGCCAATGCAGGGACCGCACGCGCATTCGAGAATTCTCGCGCCGGCGGCGATTATGTCCGCGAGAGCGCCGTTGGCGGCAAGCATATTGTAGACCTGCTTCGAGCCGGGGGCAATTCCGAGACTTACGTCAGGATGAACCGTTTTGCCCTTGAGAATGTGAGCGACGCGCATGAGGTCAAGATAGCTGGAATTAGTGCAGGAGCCGATCAATACCTGATCTATCTTCTGCCCTTTAAGCTCATCGATTGTCTTTACATTGTCGGGCATG
This sequence comes from uncultured Eubacteriales bacterium, assembly GCA_900316455.1. Lineage (GTDB taxonomy): Bacteria > Bacillota > Clostridia > Oscillospirales > Acutalibacteraceae > RUG762. Next base: position 45,036 of record ONCX01000003.1, on the reverse strand, counting down.
TGAGGAGCGGCAGCCATCGGACCAAGCTCGCTGAGATTGATTTCGAGAATCTCATCATAATGAGCGTCGTCGTCGGCTTTCAGCTCTATCCAGTCGGCTTCTCTGTCCTGCGCTTTAAGAAACGCCATTGTTATCTCGTCGGAGGGAAATACGGAGGTCGTAGCGCCAAGCTCCGCGCCCATGTTGGTTATTGTGGCTCTTTCCGGCACAGAGAGGGTCTTTACGCCTTCGCCGCCGTACTCGATTATTTTGCCTACGCCGCCCTTGACGGACATTCTGCGAAGCACCTCAAGGATAATATCCTTTGCCGATACCCACGGGGAGAGTCTGCCGGTGAGATTAATGCGAACCATTTTAGGCATTGTAATGTAATAAGTGCCGCCGCCCATTGCAACAGCAACGTCCAGACCGCCTGCGCCCATAGCGAGCATACCGATACCGCCGCCGGTCGGGGTATGGCTGTCGGAGCCGATAAGCGTCTTGCCTGGAATGCCGAAGCGTTCAAGGTGAACCTGATGACATATACCGTTGCCCGGGCGGGAGAAATAAATGCCGTGCTTTTTTGCGACGCTCTGAATGAAGCGGTGGTCGTCGGCGTTTTCAAAGCCGGTCTGGAGGGTATTGTGGTCAATATAAGCCACAGAGCGTTCGGTTCTGACTCTCGGCACGCCCATTGCCTCGAATTCGAGATAAGCCATAGTGCCTGTAGCGTCCTGTGTGAGGGTCTGATCGATTCTGAGTCCGATATCCGTACCCTGAATCATTTCGCCCTCGACGAGATGGGACTTTATGATTTTTTCAGCTATAGTATAACCCATTTGAAAAAAACTCCTTCGCATGATTAATTACATATGCTATTATCTATCATTTGGGCGGATTTGTCAATCTTTTAACAAAAATTTCATGTATTCACGCATATTCGGGACATGGCATGAATAAGAATTTGACAGAAATCAAAAGAAGTGCCAAATCGTAAATCAGAAAAAAGAAAAGGTACTTCCCAAAAAGGAGAGAAGCTCATGGAATGTAAAGCTGCGGGCGAATCTGTATTCGCCAAGGAAGTTTTATTCGAGGGAAACTGCGAGCAGGCGGTGGATACCGAACTGACCCTGCCGGATTACTGTCCCGACATAGGCAGACTGCTTAAATGCCGCCTTGTTCCTATGATTACATCGCGTCAGGTAAATTTCGATTCGCTTGTTGTTGAGGGCAGCGCGAGGATATCGGTGATATATGTCGATGACCGTGACAAAAAGGTACGCTGCTGTGACAGGGATTATCCCTTCAAGGCGAGCGTTGCGTATGACGGAGCCACGGATAACGTCAGGCTTCTTGCCGGAGCAAGAGTTGATTATGTCAACTGCCGCGCCGTCAGCCAGCGCAAGCTGGACATACACGGGGCATTCACGGTACACATGACCGCTGTATGCCGTAAGGAAAACGAGCTTATTACAGACGTGGACGGCAGCGGACTGCGGCTGCGTATGGAGTCGGCTGAGATAACCGATCTTGTGAGCTGCGTGCAGACCGGCTTCGATCTCAGCGAGGCGATAGAACTGAGCGAAGGCAAGCCGCCGATTTCATCAATTATACGCAGTCAGACGGCGCTGTGCGTTGAGGAAATTCAGACAATAGCAGGAAAGCTCACAGTCAGAGGAAACGCGATATTCACAATGATATACTGCGCCGAGCAGGGCGATGATCCGGAGAAGATGGAATATGCCATTCCGTTCAGCCAGTTTTTTGATATATCCGGAATCGACGAGGAATGCAAGACAGACGTTTCACTGAGCTGCGATATGCTGGAGGTTTCGCCGCGAACCGATTCGGACGGTGAGTACCGCAGAATCGACGTGGATATACGTGTGTCGGCGGATATAAAGGTATACCGCGGCAGGGAAGTTTCGTGGGTAAGCGACGCTTATTCAGTGGACTTCGAGGGCAATTGCGTCAGAAAGCAGATCAGGCTGGAAAGGCTTCTGGATACGTTCTATGAAACGTCGGTTTGCAGACAGTCTGTTGATACCGGCGACAGCAGGATAGAGAGCGTAAGCGACATATGGGCTGACATTCTTGACAGCCGCGGAATTTACCGCGACGGCAGGACGACGGTTGTGGGAAACATGGCTGTCTGCATGATATTGCGGGATCCGTCAAAGGGGTATTCATATATTGAAAAGAATGTCAGGTTTGAATGTGAGCTGTCGCATACAGTCAGCGGTAAGAATGTACGTCCGGAGTGTGGAGTGAGCGTAAAGAACTGCGGTTATACGGTAACGGGCGACAGCAAGCTTGAGGTACAGGCGGAGCTTTGTCTGCGCGGCTCGTTCTATGAGGATATTCAGGCAAGGCAGATATGCTCTGTCGAGCTGGACGAGAACCGTCCCAAGTCCCCAGAGAACCGTCCGGCGGCGGTGCTGTATTTTGCCGAACCAGGCGAGGAGCTGTGGGACATTGCCCGCGAATACAATTCCTCCGTGGAATCCATCAGGATTGATAACGGCATAGATGGCGACGCGGTAGAGGAAAGCCGACTGCTGATCGTGACAGCGTAAATAATAAATGCCGGAAGGAGAGCGGATTAAAAATATGGGAGATACCAAAATTTACAGAGACATCGCCGAACGCACCGGCGGGGATATATATATCGGGGTGATCGGTCCCGTCAGAACGGGTAAATCGACATTCATCAAGCAGTTCATGGAAACGCTTGTAATACCGAATATGAGCAGCAAGTACAAGGTGGAACGCGCCACGGACGAAATGCCGCAGTCGGCTGCCGGCCGTACAATTATGACAACGGAGCCGAAATTCATTCCCGAAGAGGCGATAGAGATAGACCTTGACGACGCGGCGTCGTTCAGAGTCAGAATGATAGACTGCGTAGGCTACATTGTGCCGTCGTCGCTGGGTTATATAGAAAACAACGCGCCGCGCATGGTCAAGACGCCGTGGTACGATGAAGAAATCCCGTTCAATCTTGCCGCCGAGATAGGCACGCGCAAGGTGATAACCGAGCATTCCACCATAGGTCTTGTAGTTACGACTGACGGCAGCATAAGCGACATTCCGCGTGAAGAGTACGAGGAAGCCGAGGAAAGGGTCATAAATGAGCTTAAAGAGATCAAGAAGCCGTTTGCCGTGCTGCTCAACTGCGCTGATCCGTCAAAGGAGGAGAGCAGGGCGCTTGCCGAAAGACTCACGGGAAAATACGGAGTGCCGGTAATGGCTGTTAACTGTCAGGAGATAAGCGAGAGCGAGATACAGAGCGTGCTGTCGGAGGTACTTTATGAATTCCCCGTGCGTTCCGTGGCTATCGACATGCCGGGCTGGATCAATTCTCTCGACCGCGATCACTGGCTCAGGGCTGACATTATGGGTACAATACGCTCCGCCGCCAAGAATATCCGCAGGATAAGGGAAATAGGCAGTCTTGTGTCGGCACTCTCGGAGAATCAGTATGTGACGGGCGCCGCCACACGCAGCATAGATCTTGGTACGGGCAAAACGCGGGTAAAGGTGGATTTGCAGCCGGAGCTTTTCTATAAGGTTATAGGCGAAAAGACGGGGCTGAAGATTAAGAATGAGGCGGATCTGATGAATTCCATCGCAGAGCTTGCCGTCGTCAAGAGCAAATACGACAGACTGAGCGACGCGCTCGACGAAGTGGAGCGCACAGGGTACGGAATCGTAATGCCGTCCATGGACGAACTGACGCTCGAGGAACCGGAGCTTATGCGGCAGGGCGGCAGGTACGGCGTGCGACTTACAGCCTCCGCGCCGTCGCTGCACATTGTAAAGACCAACATTACCACAGAGGTTGCGCCGATAGTCGGATCCGAGAAGCAATCGGAGGATCTTGTCAAATATCTGCTTCGGGGATTTGAAGAGGAGCCGTCGTCGATATGGCAGTCGAATATATTCGGCAAGTCGCTGCACGAGCTGGTAAACGAGGGACTTCACAACAAGCTGAGTAAAATGCCTATAGACGCACGCGACAAGATGCGCGAAACCATAGAGCGCATAATCAACGAAGGCTGCAGCGGACTGATTTGCATTATCCTGTAAAAAAATATATATAAAAATACGTGATTACGCGGCAGCGTCGGATTTAATTATTCGTGGCTGCCGCGTTATTTTTGTCGAATGAAAACACGGGGATTTGTTGAGCTGCACAAAGAAAGCGATAACTGTTCCTACATGAAAAAAAATAAATATAATTTTATTAAATAACAAAATTTACATAATAAAATATTTCAATGGTTGATATGTTATATTAACTTAATTTAAAATATAAAAAATAAATATAAAACAAATTCGACAAAAAATTCATATGATAGCAAACAAATAAAAAATAGAAATCAATTTTGAATATTTTATGCAGATGTCTTTAAAATGAACTGGATTAATCACAAAAAACGAATGTTTTAATCATTTGTAAAAAACGGGCAGGTCATTTATTGGTAAAAAAATGGTAATTGTACGTTAACACAATTTTTATAAATACCGGAGATTTTTTCGCGAAAATGATTGAAAAAAGCGGATATTTGTATTAGCATAATTCACGGTAGAATTCGTCGATGAAGCAATACCCTGCTGTCGGGTCGAACGATTTTTCCGACAGCGTCCGGAAAAAATTATTATGAATAGATTCGGAGATGTATTTATGTATAACGGTGCATGCGTTATTATGTCCCATAACAACAAAGGAATGATTGTCAGAGGTATAATTGAAAGCGACATTCCGTCAAAGGAGACTGTTTCAAACGAAGCGGCAAACAAAATAATTTCAGTTTCCAACGACAGGGCTTCCATTATGGACGAGATTATCAGACGTCCGGATTCATGCGTACTGCTTGATATGTTCATGGAGGACTCTGACGCCGTGTCATTTATGAGGGAAGCAAAGCTGAAGCTTGGAAAACGCTGCCCTGAATTTGTTGTGATCTGCGATTTTGCTTCATTCAGAATAGAAAGAGAGCTTTACAATGCAGGCGCGATAGCAATTGTATATCATGATACGCCTCCCAAAAACATATGGATTATGCTTTCAGCCAGGACGGAAAGCGTAAGAAATCAGGCACATTGCAATGACAATACTGTGAACCAGTGGGAGCTGGAGGTTATGGTTACGGATATAATTCACAGGATAGGCGTACCGGCTCATATCAAGGGATATCAGTATCTTCGATGTGCTATAGTAAAAGCCGTGCTGAGACCGGACATTATCAACGCGGTTACAAAGGAGCTTTATCCGGACGTTGCTCAGTGCTTCTGCACAACGCCTTCGAGAGTGGAACGCGCCATACGGCACGCTATAGAAGTGGCATGGGACAGGGGCGATATCGACTTTCTCTGTTCATATTTCGGCTGTACTATCCATAATTCCCGCGGCAAGCCGACAAACAGCGAATTCATAGCCATGATCTCGGATAAGCTGCGTATGACTATACGCGTGGCTTCCTGAAAAAAAATCAGCCGGATACCAGCGTTCTGTGAATGCAGAATACCGATATCCGGCTTTTATTGGAGGAAAAAACTAATGTCTGTACATACGCTTGCTGCCGCCAAGCCCGCAACCGGCAAGTACTATTGCCGTGATGGAAATAACCGTGCCCACAATGCCGAGCGACAGTCCGAAAGCTGCCAATATATTTCTTCTCATTAAACAACACCACCTTTCATTCCAATTATATTGTAACTCATAAATTTGTCTAAATTGTGTCTATATTAAATATTTTAATAAAATTCAATACAAAATTCAATATTGTTCAATACAAAATTCAATATTGTTTTTAAAATAATTATTGAAATTTGCGGGAATATTGGTTATAATATAATTGCATATTACCAAAGATTGGAGAATTACAACTATGGCAGACTACCGTATAGTAGACAGCGTGGAAGCGCTGGAAGAAAAGCTCGCAGAGGTCAAAGCCGCGCAAAGGATTTTTGCGACCTTCACTCAGGAGCAGGTGGATAAAATTTTCCTTGCCGCCGCGACAGCCGCGAATATGGCAAGACTTCCGCTTGCTAAAATGGCTGTTGAGGAAACAGGCATGGGAGTTGTTGAGGATAAGGTCATAAAGAACAATTACGCGGCAGAGTACATCTATAATGCCTATAAGGACACAAAAACCTGCGGCGTTATAGAAGAGGACAAGGCGTTCGGGACAAAAAGAATAGCCGAGCCTATCGGAGTGGTTGCGGCTGTCATTCCCACAACAAATCCGACGTCTACGGCGATTTTCAAGACGCTGATCTGTCTGAAAACGCGCAACGGAATAATCATCAGCCCCCACCCAAGGGCAAAGAAGAGTACAATAGCCGCGGCGAAGCTTGTGCTTGAAGCCGCGGTCAAGGCAGGCGCGCCGGAGGGGATCATCGGCTGGATAGACGTTCCTTCGCTTGAAATGACAAATCTCGTCATGAAGGAAGCCGACATAATCCTTGCCACCGGCGGTCCGGGCATGGTAAAGGCGGCGTACAGCTCCGGAAAGCCGGCTCTCGGCGTTGGCGCGGGCAATACCCCCGCAATTATTGACAAATCGGCAGACATTCTGCTTGCCGTCAATTCGATAATACATTCCAAGACATTTGACAACGGCATGATCTGCGCTTCGGAGCAGTCTGTCATAGTGGATAAGGAAATATATGACGCGGTCCGCGCCGAATTTGCGGCGAGAGGCTGCTATTTCCTCAAGGACGACGAAAAGGACAAGGTACGCAAGACCATGATCATCAACGGCTCGTTGAACGCGAAGATAGTCGGTCAGAAGCCGGTAACAATCGCGGCTCTCGCGGGCGTTGAGGTTCCGGAGGAGACAAAGGTTCTTATCGGCGAAGTGGAGAGCGTGGACATTTCGGAGGAATTTGCCCACGAAAAGCTTTCGCCTGTGCTTGCTATGTATAGATCAGAGGACTTTGAGGACGCCTTGGCAAAGGCGGAGCAGCTCATTGCCGACGGCGGCTACGGACATACGTCCTCTCTCTACTGCAACGCTCTGACGGAGACAGACAAGATATCCGAATTCAGCGCGAGAATGAAGACTTGCCGCATACTTGTCAATACTCCGTCGTCACACGGAGGCATCGGCGACATATACAACTTCAAGCTCGCTCCCTCGCTCACACTGGGCTGCGGCTCGTGGGGCGGCAACTCCGTTTCCGAAAACGTTGGCGTGAAGCACCTGTTAAACATCAAGACGGTAGCCGAGAGGAGAGAGAATATGCTGTGGTTCAGAGCGCCTGAAAAGGTCTATATCAAGAAAGGCTGTCTGCCTGTCGCTCTTGACGAACTCAAGAACGTCATGGGCAAAAAGAAGGTATTTATTGTCACCGACCAGTTCCTTTATAAGAACGGATATACCAAGGGCATTACCGACAAGCTTGACGAGATGGGAATAGTACACGCCACATTCTTCGACGTTGCTCCCGACCCGACGCTTGCCTGTGCGCTTGAAGGCGTGAAGCAGATGCGTGCCTTTGAGCCGGACTGCATTATAGCAGTAGGCGGCGGCTCCGCGATGGACGCCGGCAAGATCATGTGGGTGCTTTATGAGCATCCCGACGCGGACTTCAAGGATATGGCAATGCGCTTTATGGATATCCGCAAGAGGGTCTACACATTCCCGAAGATGGGTGAGAAGGCGTACTTCATAGCGGTTCCGACCTCCGCGGGCACAGGCTCCGAGGTTACCCCGTTCGCCGTAATCACTGACGACGAGGGAATCAAGTACCCGCTTGCCGACTACCAGCTCATGCCGAACATGGCTATAGTCGATGCGGATATGCAGATGACCGCTCCGAGGGGACTTACCTCCGCCTCCGGCATAGACGCCATGAGCCACGCGCTCGAGGCGTATGTATCGGTCATGGCTACCGATTATACCGACGGTCTGGCGCTTCAGGCGATAAAGACAATATTCGACTATCTGCCGACATGCTATGACGACGGCAACAACCAGCCCTTTGCGAGAGAGAAGATGGCAAATGCCGCCACCCTTGCGGGCATGGCGTTTGCGAACGCGTTCCTCGGAATCAATCATTCTCTGGCTCACAAGCTGGGGGCATACCACCATATTGCCCACGGAATAGCCAACGCGCTTGTGCTGACGCACGTAATGCGCTTCAATGCCGCTGAGGTTCCCACGAAGATGGGTACATTCTCGCAGTATGATCATCCCAAGACGCTCAGGAGATACGCTGAAATCGCCGAATATCTCGGCATAGGCGGAGCGGACGACAATGAGAAGCTTGAGGGACTTATCGCGAAGCTTGAGGAGCTTAAAGAAAAGATAGGCATTAAGAAGACCATAGCCGACTACGGCGTTTCCGAAGAGGACTTCCTTGCGACGCTTGACGAAATGAGCGAGAACGCTTTTGACGATCAATGCACCGGCGCGAATCCGAGATATCCGCTTATAAGCGAGCTGAAGGAAATATACAGGAAGGCATACTACGGAGAGTAAATCAGAACAAGGAGGACTATTCTATATGGAATTTGATACAAGCAAGATGGAAGTCATCGCCAAACGTTCCAACAAGGTCATTTACAGATGCGGCGACTACACCGTAAAGGTTTTTGACAAGGATTTTTCAAAGGCGGATATTCTCAATGAAGCGCTCAATACCGCGAGAGTTGAGGAGACAGGACTGCCTATAGCAAAGGTTCAGCAGGTAACGATGATTGACGGCAAGTGGGCGATAGTCTACGATTACATCGAGGGAACCACACTTGCCGAGCTTATGGAGAAGAATCCTGACAAGCTGGACGAATATCTCGATCTGTTTGTTGATCTCCAGCTTGAGATACAGAGCAAGAGAGCGCGACTGCTCAATAAGCTGAAGGATAAGATGGAGAGAAAAATATCCGAGACAGGACTCGACGCAACAACCCGTTACGAGCTTGACGCGAGACTTGCGGGAATGAAGAAGCACGTCAAGATCTGCCACGGCGACTTCAACCCAAGCAACATCATAATAACTCCCGAAGGCAAGGCGTATGTACTCGACTGGTCGCACGTAACGCAGGGCAACGGCGCTGCCGACGCCGCGAGGACATTCCTGCTCTTCTCGCTGGAGGGTAAGACCGAGCTTGCCGACAAATACATGAAGCTCTACTGCAAAAAGAGCGACACAGCAATGCAGTATGTGCAGCAGTGGCTTCCGATAGTAGCTGCTTCGCAGTCTGTAAAGGGCAAGCCAGAGGAAAGGGAATTCCTGCTCAAATGGGTCAACGTTGTTGAATATCAGTAATAGTTAATAATTCGTGCAAACAGAGTGCGCGGCGTTTTCACACTGCGCACTCTGTTTTGGTTTATTTAAAAAAAAAATATATCAAATTATTCTTTCCGACTGACCCTGTAAAACTTTTATTTGACAAACCGGCGCTTGTATGCTTTAATATAAAAGATATAGAGTTGAAATCTCTGTTTAATGGGTTTATTTGATTGTGATAATAAGAATTATATTTGCTGTAAGCCAACACATTGAAATGTGAGAAGGGAAATGAAAAAATGAGCAAGAACATAGCTATCATTTTTGCCGGTGGCAGCGGTGCGCGTATGGGTTCGGGCATGCCTAAACAATTCCTTGAGGTTGCGGGAAAGCCTATCATCATTCATACCCTCGATATATTTGAGGAGCACGACATGATCGACAAGATTTACATTGCCTGCAAGGAAGAGTATATCAGATATCTCAAAAGGCTTATAGAGAAGAATCTCATCAGAAAGGTTGCCGGAATAGTTCCGGGAGGCACGACCGGTCAGGATTCGATCTATAAGGCGCTAAAGCTCGCTTATGACGAGAATGACGGAGACGATATCGTGCTGATACACGACGGAGTGCGCCCCCATATCACTTCGGCTGTTATCAGTGAGGACATAGAATGCGTAAGACAGCATGGTTCGGCAGTAACCTGCACGCCTCTGTTTGAAACGCCCGTAATAAGCTCTGACGGCAGGACCATAGAGGAAGTGCCGTCCAGAGATAAATTCTTTACAGCGCAGGCGCCGCAGTGCTTCTATCTGAAAGACGTAATCGAGGCACACGAGCAGATGCGTAAGGTAAATCCTGATTACAAAGGCATAATCGACACCTGTACTCTTATGAAGAAGCTCGGACACGATGTTGTTATGGTTCAGGGCAACAGAGGCAATGTGAAGGTAACCACTCCGGAGGATCTTTATATTTTCCACGGACTTGTGCAGTATCACGAGGTGGAACAGATATTCGGCTTCGGAGAGAAGGAAGTAGTCAGCGGACTCAAAAAATAAGCGTTTTTTTCTGTATTGTGATTTATGTGATTTATGTGATTTTTTGTGTGATTAATGTTAAGACATGAGGTTTTAATATGCTTGATAAGAACAAGTTGTTCACTGGAACATACGATGAAGAAACCCAGCAAATGACCTTGATCAAGAACGGCAGAAAAGCCATATGGACGACAGCGATGGCGGAAGGCAATTTTATGCGAAAGATAAAATGGACCGTCCATGAAAAAATAGTAAAATTTTTCGATCCTGTCATTCAGTTTTTCATTGACCGCGATGAAGCCATAGGAGCGCGCAAGCGCCGCAAGCTGCTCAAGGATATGGAAATTGTTCCCAACCGCATAGTGTTTGGGACATTTCAGAACTGCTACACCTGCAATTGCAAGTATGTAGCCGACGAGATACTGCGGCGAGGGCTTGACTATGAGCTTATTTTCCTTGTAAACGCGGACGTATTCTATAACAAAGAAAAATATAATATTCCCGATGGCGTCCGGCTGGTTCTGAGAGGTTCTCTGGCGAGCTATTTTGCGCTTGGCACGGCAAAATACTGGATTGACAACGCTCTCAACTGCATATGGAAGGAAATACCCAAAAAGCCGGAGCAGGTTTACATAGATTTGTGGCACGGGTCGCTGGGAATCAAGCGTCTCGGCGGCGAGGAACGCTGGATAAGGCTTGCGAAGCGTTCGGCTGAATTCATAGATTATTTTGTTACCGACAGCGTTTTTGAGGAAGAGGTATTTCACACATCATTCTGGCCGAATGTTCCGCAACTGAAATTCGGTCATCCGAGAAACGATATTCTCTTCGACACGCAAAAGATGAAAGAGCTGCGGAAAAAGGTTTATAAATTTTACAAGATAGATCCTGAAGTGAAAACAGTACTGTATGCGCCGACATTCCGAGACAATAAATCGGACGTGAGCGCGATAAAGATTGATTGCATGCAGTTAAAGCACACTCTTGAAAAGAAATTCGGCGGCGAGTGGAAGGTCATTGTAAAGGCGCATATGCATAACCGCCACAATTCCGCGCTGCGTCATATGTTCGCCAACCGCGATTCCATAATCGACGCGAGCGACTATATTGACATGCAGGAGCTTATCGCGGCGGCGGACGTGGGAATAACCGATTATTCAAGCTGGATATTTGATTTTATGCTCAAGGGAGCGCCGGGCTTCATCTATGCCCGCGACATCGGAAAATATATAAATTCACGCGGATTTTTCTATCCGTTGAGCGATACGCCGTTTTCGATTGCCGAGAATGACGACGCTCTTTCAGAGAATATCATGAATTTTGACAAAACGGCATATGCTGAGGCTGTGAGCAAATTCCTCAGCGAAAAGGAATGCTATGAGGACGGTCACGCCGCGGAGCGCATAGTGGATTTCATATGTGAGTTGAGCGGCGGTCAGACTGCCGTATGAGGCGTTGCAAATGATTAATTCCGCAATAAAAATTACATCTCTCCGCTGGGACAATATCTATATCAAGGCAAGGCTTGACGGTGAATATGAAAACGCCGAATTTGCCATTGCCGACAAAGGCGGAAGGAGCCTGTTCCCGATGGATTATTTTGATCCGGAAACGGGCGAGCTGACGGTGAATGTCACCAATGTCGGCGGGGCGAGGATGCTTACAAACGGCGTATGGTATCTGAAATACCGTGTGGCAGGAGACGACTGGCGTCCTGTTCCTATAAGTATGGACGTCGGCTATTGTTTAAAAGACATGGATAAGGTGTACCGTTACGCCGGAACGTGTTATGCGTGCGTATTCACATTTGTTCCGGTAAAGGAGCAGGAAGAGCTGATTTTTGAGATGACATTCACCTATATGACGCGCAACGACAATATCAGAAAGCGCAATTTCAGGGTGGAAGCTCCAAAGCTCCGCAAGAGAATTATCAAGAAGCTCATTTTGTTCCTTGAAAATTCAATAAACCTTGTTTATCAGATAGCTTCACATATAACTCCTAAGAACGGCACTCGCGTTCTGCTCATGTCCGAGTCGAGATGTCCGATAAACGGCAATCTTAAAGCGCTTGACGACCGTATAAGGGAGCGCGGACTTGACAAAAGCAGGCTTAAAATGTCATATTGGTTTGTTAAGACGCTTGAGGACGACAGCGGCTTCAAGATACTCTGGGTATGGCTGAGGCTTGCATTTATAACCGCAAGGCAGGATTATATTTTCGTTGACGATTATTCGACTTTTTTCAATAACGTAAAGCTGAATCCAAAGACGACGCTTGTGCAGGTCTGGCATGCCGGAGTGGGCTTCAAGGCGGTCGGATACGCGAGATTCGGCAAAAAAGGCACGCCGAACCCGTGGCGCTGCTGCTACAGACAGCTTGATTACGCTATTGTGGGCGGCGAATTCCTGCGGGAGGTTTACGCGGAGGTATTCGGAATAGACCGCGAGCGTTGTCTGCCTTACGGACTAATGCGTCTGGACAATTATCTTGACGCGAAGAAGGTTGCGGTATTCCGGCGCGACTTTTACGACAAAAATCCCGACTGGCAGGGCAGGAAGATAATCCTGTTTGCTCCGACCTTCAGGGGACCAAGTCAAAGGACGGCGTATTATCCGTATGAAATGCTTGACTGGGACAAAATATACGATTTCTGCGGGGACGAATATCTCTTTGTGATAAAACAGCACCCGTTCATTATGAAGCCAGTGGAAATCGAGAGCAAATATGCCGGACGGATAATTGACTTTTCGGGTTATCCCGACATTAACGAATTGTTTTACGTAACAGATATACTTATCACTGACTACTCGTCAAATATCTATGAATTTTCGCTTCACCGCAAGCCGATGCTGTTTTTTGCATTTGACAAGGAGGAGTACGAGCTTATGCGGGGACTTCACCGCACGCTCGACCGTCACGCGCCGGGCAAGGTATGCCGCACGACGGAGGAGCTTCTGGAGGCAATACGCACGGGCGATTTCGAGATGGAACGCCTTTACCGTTTTGTGAAGGAAAATTTTGACAACACGGATGGAATGGCGAGTGACAAGGTGATAGACAATATCATTCTTAAAGACAAATGATTCCAGATTTATTTTGCAAGGCGATGATGAAATGGTAGCGATTATTGATTACGGAGCGGGCAATATTCTCAGCGTTCAGAAAGCGCTCGACCATATCGGCTGTGAGAATGTCGTGACAAGCGACAGGGAGGTTATTATGTCAGCGGACGGCGCCGTGCTGCCCGGAGTGGGTTCATTCGGCGACGCGATGGATAATTTACATAAAAACGGACTTACCCAAGCGGTAAAAAACTTCATGTCAAGCGGCAGACCGTTTCTCGGAATCTGTCTCGGATTGCAGGTGCTGTTTGACTCCAGTGAGGAATCGCCGGACGCGGCGGGGCTTTCGGTGTTTTCCGGCAAGGTCAGGCGTTTTCCCGCCGGAATTGGACTGAAGATTCCGCAGATAGGCTGGAATTCAATTGATTATGAACGCGGCTGTCCAATATTCAAGGGATTGCCGGAGAATCCGTATGTATATTTTGTACATAGCTATTACCTCGAAGCTTCAGATGAAAGCGTTGTCAGCGCGGTTGCGGAATACGGCGTGAGATACCACGCGGCTGTTGCGAGGGGCAATGTGTTCGCCACGCAGTTCCATCCGGAAAAGAGCGGCGAAGTGGGCTTGCAGATACTCCGCAATTTCGCGGAGCTGATTTGACGGAGGGGAATGAAGAATGTTTGCAAAGAGAATCATACCCTGTCTTGATATAAAGGACGGCAGAGTCGTCAAGGGAGTGAGCTTTGTCAACCTGCGCGACGCGGGCGATCCGGTTGAATGTGCCGCCGAATATGACAGGCAGGGAGCGGACGAGCTTGTTTTCCTCGACATAACCGCATCGTCGGACGACAGGAGCATTGTTATAGACATGGTGCGGAGAGTTGCCGAGACAGTATTCATTCCGTTCACAGTGGGCGGAGGGATAAGAAAGGTTGATGATTTCACCGCTCTGCTAAGGGCTGGAGCCGACAAGGTATCGGTAAATACGGCGGCTATTCTGCGTCCGGAGCTGATTTCGGAGGCGGCGTATAAATTCGGAAGCCAGTGCGTTGTGGTTGCCATAGACGCCAAGCGCAGACCTGAGGGCGGCGGCTGGACTATTTATAAGAACGGCGGCAGGATAGATATGGGTATCGACGCGGTGGAATGGGCTATTGAAGCCGAGAAGCGCGGCGCGGGGGAGATATTGCTCACGAGTATGGACTGCGACGGACAGAAGACCGGCTACGATCTGGAGCTGACCCGCACAATAAGCGAGAATGTAGGCATTCCGGTTATAGCTTCCGGCGGGGCGGGGGAGAAGAAGCATTTTCTTGACGCGCTCAGCTATGGCAAGGCAGACGCTGCGCTTGCCGCGTCGCTTTTCCACTTCAAGGAGCTGGAAATCCCCGACCTCAAAAATTATCTCGCGGAAAACGGAATATCGGTGAGAAGATGATTCAGTAAAAGTCGGCTGCAATTTTTTACCCAAAAAACGCGGCGGGCTTTTTTATTTTATATTGACTTTATCGGTTTTGAGTGGTAGAATGAATGTGTGACAGAATGTCAGAACATCGTCAAGGAATGGCGCGATGTGAGCGGATTCACCGTAAAATACAACTAATTAAGCGCGGAGAAGATTATTGAGCTATGCGGAATTATTGTGTCGATGGTGAATATACTTTATTTGGAATATGCTGATGTTTTGGAGATAAAATAATTTTAAGCTTATTGATGCAAAAAGGTGGAACGATAATTATGAGAAGACAGGGCGGAAAGTACATATATGTTCCTATTTTAGCAACGTTTGGAATTTTGCTTGTGGCGTTTGCAATTACATTGGCAACAATTACGAACAAACCGGTCAATTCCTATGCCGTTGAAGACGAAACGGCTTACGAGGGAGGTTCGGGAAACGGGTATGAATTTGTGGAGACCGAGGGAAAAAACGGCGTTAAATATTATGTGATTACAA
Organism: uncultured Eubacteriales bacterium; assembly: GCA_900316455.1. Taxonomy (GTDB): domain Bacteria; phylum Bacillota; class Clostridia; order Oscillospirales; family Acutalibacteraceae; genus RUG762. Next base: position 29,759 of record ONCX01000003.1, on the reverse strand, counting down.
AAAACACCGCGGATTCCACAAGCAGTGCCACCGCCGCTGAGAGTAAGACCAGTCAAGCTGTTACAGGTACTACCGCGAATTCAACAAAAGGCGATTCGACTACAGCAAGCACGTCCACGACAGAGAGCAAAACCACTTCAACCACAAAGACCATCAGAAGCAGCGATGAAAAGATAGCTTATCTCACGTTTGACGACGGTCCGTCGATCAATACCGAGAAGCTGCTTGACATTCTGGATCAGTACGACGTCAAGGCGACATTTTTTGTGATATATCATAAGAATATGGAGAGCAAATACAAGGCGATAGTGGACAGGGGCAATACCATCGCGCTGCACAGCTATTCTCACAGCTACAGCAAGATTTACCGCACGGAGAAGGGATATTATAACGATCTGAATAAAATTCACGATTACGTGGAGGAGGTAACTGGCGTAGACTCAAAGATAATCCGATTCCCCGGAGGTTCGAGCAACACCGTCAGCAGGAAGTACAATAAAAGCATAATGAAGACGCTTAAAAAATCCGTTACAGAAAACGGCTATGTTTTTCACGACTGGAATGTAGACAGTACCGACGCGAGCGGAATCAACCGTGATCCGGATCTGCTGGTGGAAAAGGTAAAGGCGGGTCTGCAAAAGAAAAAGCCGGTGGTTGACATATTGATGCACGACACCGGCAAATCCAAGACGACCACAGTTGAAGCGCTGCCGAGAATAATCGAGGCTGTTCAGGCGGAGGGCTACAAAATAGAACCGCTTACGATTGAATCCGAGGCAATTCAGCATAACTGGTAATTCATGTCCAGAATGGCTCAAAGGAGGAATGTGTGTGAAAGGAAAAAAAGAACAAGGCTCGACAATTTCGTTTTATATACCGCTCGTGCTTATAGCGGCGTTTATGATAGGGTGTTTTTCTGTGTCGCTTATAAACGTGCGGGAGAATGTCGGTGGGATCATTAATTCAGAAGGTTTGTCGGACGAAGGCTCCGTCGCAACCGGACCTAAGGTGAGAAAATCGAATGTAATGGAGGAGAACGGTCTGAAGTATCGCATGGTGAGCGCGTCTGATCTCGACATCAAAAAAGAATCGCCTGAGATAAAAAAGACGTCGGAGCCTGTCTCCTCACAAATCGAGGAAGTATCGTCCGCCGAACCCGCGGTTTCTTCTGAGAATGAAGTATCTTCGGAAGCAGAAGCCGTATCGTCCGTGCCGGAAATTTCGACTGAATCCGAAGCGTCTTCATCGGAGGCTGTTGTTTCTGAGGAGCCGGAGAAAAAGCATCTCATACTTCCGAATGACAAATATATCAACTTCATTCCGCATAAAGAGGGATATGTAGCTTATCTGACATTTGACGACGGTCCGTCTGAATATACCGACGCGATTCTTGACGTACTCGATTATTACGACGCGAAGGCGACGTTCTTTGTGATATATCACAAGGATATGGAGGATAAGTATAAGGCGATAGTTGACCGTGGACATACGATAGGTCTTCACACATTTACTCATAAATACGATAAGGTTTACCGGAGCGAAAACGCGTTTTTTAAAGAAATAGACCGCATAGGAAATTATGTTTACCGGCTGACAGGCAAGCGGACTAAAATAATCCGGTTCCCTGGCGGCTCGAGCAATACCGTCAGCAGACACTACTGTCAGGGTATAATGGACACGCTGAAAAAGAGCGTTCCGGCGAGAGGATATGTATATCACGACTGGAACGTGGACAGCTGCGACGCGGAGTATTACAATCTTGCGCCCGACAAGCTGCTTGAAAATGTAAAAAAATCGCTGACAAAATACCGCAAGCCGGATATTCTTATGCACGACGCCGGAGAATCCAAAAGGACGACTGTTGAGGCGCTTCCTATGATAATAGAATATATTTATTCCCAGGGCTACAGTTTAGAAGGACTTCAGTTGGACAGCTATGCGGTTCACCACAACTGGTAAAAGGATTATCTACAATACAAAAAAACACGGGACGACTTTAAAAGACGTCCCGTGTTTTTTTGATTCAGAGCGAATTAGAGCTTGTGACCGCATTCGGGGCAGAATTTTGTACCCGGAGCAATGTCATTACCGCAGCCGGGACACTTGTTGACAAGCGGAGTGCCGCAATTGATGCAGAATTTGGAGCCTGCCGTGTTCTGGGTTTTGCAGCTTGGACATAAAACCATTCCCGCTGCGATTCTGCTGCCGGAGCCGTTAATAACGATCTGCTGACCGCCGAGCATTATCGAGCGTTCTATAGCGCCAAATATTTCCGCAGGCAGACTTTTCTGACGGTAAGCGCCGAACAGCGCGGTAACCGCAAGCGGCCACGCGACAAACCAGCCTATAGCTCCCGCGCCGATTTTATCCGACCATTGTCCCTCGCCGACGGTTACGTTAAGCACGTCGCTTGTCAGCATGAAATGAACCGTAATCGCAAGACGAGTGCCTGAGATGGTTTTCCACGCGTCCTTGGGCTGGCTTGCCTGAAGCACAAATCCGTCGGTAGTTGGCGACGATTGTGTTTCCATTGATTTTTCAATATTCAGGAATGATTCTACAGATTTTACGATGTCCTCGAGAGACATGTTCTGAGGCATTCTGAAGGCTCTTGATTCGTTTGCCATTTTATTATTACTCCCTTGAAATTATTATATTAATGAAAAAAATAATATCGTGTATTTAACCCGCGCTTTCTATGGCTTGAGGCTTGTTTTTCTTAAAGACAATATGCCCTATAGCCGTAAAAAGCTCGCCGAATTCCTTCATACGGCAGAAGCAGAGCGCGATCAGCGCGTTTGGCAGGATAATGCATATTCCGAGCTTGGCGAATATCTCCGGCCAGCCGGTCAGGCGCAGAGCGTTGTCAACGAGCCGTATGTCCGCGTAATGGGTAAGCGCGATCATACCGCCGGAAAAAGCCAGATACACAAATTCCTTTCCCCAGAATTCGCCCATAGAGCGTTTGAGTCCGTGACGGAACAGCACGAGCGGCTCCACCCATAGAGACGTGGCTGCCATACTGAAAATCGTTCCGAAGAATATTCCGGCGATACCCATTTTCTGAATGGCGGCGATTGAAACGACAACGTTTAATACCGCCTCTATAATCGGCTTGTAGCGGTCATACCACAGAAGTCCCATAGCCTCCTTGAATGTGAGAGGAACCTTGCGTATACCTATCATGTAGAAATTCAGACCTATCATAAGTATTGTGGGGAATGTGAATCCGTATGACTGCACGTCCTCAACACCCATAAGAGTGAGAACGCGCATGAGGACGGGATTGGCAAGCTCGATAAAAGCGACAGTGCAGAATGTGTGCATCCAGAAGCTCAGGAAATGCAGGTACTTGAATGTCTTGTAGACGGTATCCTTTGATTCGAGCGCGGACATATTTCCCACGCTGGAAAGCATAGCGTTGAAGAACTGGCTGATGAACGCGTTGAGCAGGTTGACAATCATCTTGAAGTTTCCGTAGAAGCCGCAGTAAATAATGCCAATGAATTTTGAAATAAGCAGATTATCTGTTGAGCCGAGTACAACCGCGCCGACACGGTGGTTAAACATAGCGAACACATTTTTGTAGATCGCTTTTTTTTCGTCCTTAGTGAGCAGGATTTTTTCCCTGCTGTTGAGGAACGGATAAAGCCTTTCAGCCTTGCGCGTGAGCAGGAAGTTTTTGAATACGACCATTACGGTCTGCACTATGAGGTAGTAGAAAAATTTATATTTGCTTCCGCTTACCAGAACGATTATCTGCAACACGCATTGTATTATGGAAAACGCCATGCTGAAAAGATGGGTTATATATATTCTCTGATCGGCGTTGAGAATTGATTGCTTGTAAACAAAGAGATATGATGATGCGGAGCTTACAAGATACATGAAGAAAATAAGGCGGGCATGAGGAACCGATTCCATATTTTCTATGAAGAACGATAAAAACGGCATAAGGCAAAGTCCTGAACCGAAGACCATCGCAGCTATCAGATGATACGCCTTGCGATAGAACTGAGTCAGGGCAATGAGCTTGCGTTCGTTTTTTTCGGCGAGGGGCTGATACATGCTGTAGACCAGCACAAGTCCTATGCCAAGCTCGGCGAGAGACAGGAAATCGAGAATATTTGAGAAAAGACTCTTTGCCCCTAAATATTCCTTTATCATGAACCTGATGAACACAAGCTGAACTATAGCCGCGGTCAAAGCGGAGATTGCCTGAGACAATACGCCGACAACGGTATTTTTAAAGAGTTTTTCGCCTCTCAAAATAACAGACTCCTTTTACTTAGTGTCAGAATAGTATGTCTTTGAAGCAGACGCGCTGCTCGTTGAGGTCATAATCCCAGCTGTGATGGGCTCCGCCGTGACAGAATTCGCAGCTGTCGCAGGCGCGGCACTTTTCGTTCAGGTCGCTGAGGTCGCCGCGGAATATTTTAAATTTATTCTGCCAGATCTCCTTTAAGCTGTCGCGGAGAATATTTCCCTGAACAAGCTCCGGACGGCGTTCGATATCGAGACAAGCAAGGATATCCCCGTTTGAAGCGATGCTCGCGGTGTAGATACCGGCGTTGCACAAAAAGTACCATTGTCTCACCTGACGTTCGTATTCTGTACCGAGATAATGGCTGCAGCCGTAGGTGAGAGGGTAGCCCTGCAATCGCTTTTCTCTGATGAAGTCGAACATTTGCCGGTATTCGTCCTTTGTCAGCATAAGGTCAGGAGAGTCGAGCGCTCTGCCTATAGGCTCAATGTTGATTACGCGCCATGAGTCGATGTCGATTTTGCACAGTATGTCAAACAGCTCATCAAGCTCGCTGAAATTCCGGTGATTCACAACGGTTGTCACCTGAATTGACTGGAATCCACCGTGGCGAATCAAAGCGTCAATTCCCCTCATAGCGCCGGAAAAAGCGCCGTTCATTCCGCGCAGTGAGTCGTGAGTGGATTCAAGCCCGTCGATGCTTACAGAGATGGTTTTCATGCCGCATTCGTGCAGCCTGTGAGCGATATCGTCGTTTATAAGGGTAGCGTTGCTTGTCATACCCCAGCGGAAGCCGAGCGAATTGGCGTAGCTCATTATATCAAAAAAATCCCTGCGAAGAAGCGGTTCGCCTCCGGTAATATCAAGCTCCACCTGTTTCACACCGAAGTCGCGTTTAACATCGTCAAGTATTTTCCTGTATTGTTCCTTGGAAAGCTCATTAACCCTGTCATGCTCGCCGCACCTGCTGCCGCAGTGAATGCAGCGTTCGTTGCAGCGGAGAGTGAGTTCAAGGAAGAGATTCTTCAGCGGCGGCGCGCCGATAATGCTTCTGCGGTATTCGGCGAGCTGGCGCATGTGTATAATTTTAACTTGGGCAGGATTCATTTTATTCACCCTGAGAATCCGCTGCCGGTTCTTCATCGGCGGAGCTTGTATCAAAATACTCCTGACCGTCCGCGCTGTTGTCGCCCGTTTCGTCGCTGTATGCGGGAGGCGGACCGTAAACGCAGACGTTTGCGTTATCTTCCGAATTGAATTCCTCGTCCTTGCCACAAGAAGCAAGCGCGCCGGTAAGCGCGATTGAAGCCATAGCCGCTGCTAAAATTCTGCTTTTCTTCATAACAAATTACCTCCTGATAACGAATAATAATTAAGATCGGATTACGGTTTATCCGAAAGCTTCGGGCGGACCGTATACTTCCGGCTCCATGTTTTCTTCAGGATCGTATTCCCCCGCCGACTCAGGCTCTCCAACGGATTCCGGCTCGTCAATGGGATCCTCATACGGCTGCGGCGGACCGTATACGTCCTCCTCCACGTTTTCGTCAGGAGCGAACGAGCAGGAGCCAAGTGCGCCGGTAAGCGCAATTGAAGCCATTGCCGCGGCAAGCGCCCTGTTTTTTTTCATAATAATTCCACCTCCTGAATCTGTCAGGATTACTGTGAGATTACGCCAAGAATTTCATTTGCGGCGTCGTCCCATGTGCCTGTGTTTTTCAGCATTGATTCGCATGATTTTTTTGCGATCACGTCCGGAAGTATTGCGTCGATTTCCTCAGGCGAATCTATGAATGATACCGCGCCGTCCGCGCAGCCTATACCGCTGAAATTGACAAACGAACGGTAGCCGATAACCGGAACGCCGCAGGCGAGCGCCTCCATGACGGAAAGCGGAATGCTGATCACGTTGTCTGAGCTGCGGGTGGGGAAGAGGTAAGCGTCGGACATCTGGAATATTTCCTCGACGTTTTCGAGATATCCCGACATGATTGTAACGCCGTCGTCCTCAAGAGCCTTTACGAGGGCTTCGTCCTCGAACATGCCGCTTGCTATAATGAGGCGTTGAGCATTTTTTATCTGCAAAAAGTCTTCGAGACCCCTGCCGCCGGAGCAATGACCGACGTGCAGCAGGAGGGGAAGTTCAGGGTCGAAGCCGTATTTTTTCTTGAGTTCCCCGACGTCAATACCCGCGGGAGGGACAAATTTTTCAGTATTAATTCCGACGGAGAAGCGTCTGATGGTTTTGCCCTCAGCCACATTAAGCCCTTTAACATCGTCATCGAATATGTAGAGATAGCTGCACCCGAGAGGATTATCGCGTGTAAGCTCAAAGAATTCTTCGGCGGGCTTCTGAACCAGCACCACCCAGACGTTAGTACAGATAGCGGAGACAGCCCTGACAAGCTCGTATATACGCTTGTCAGCCCAAGCGAAAATAATTGTTACGTCAGCCTTTTTGGAGTCGAAAACAATTTTAGGAAGCTGTCTGAGTCCGGAATAAATAACGGTGTGTTCCTTCTCGAATGCGCGGGAAATGTGTGTGGCGATGTTTCTCATGCCCTCATTGACCTCGCCGTTTACCGTGCCGATTACATGAATATTCATAACTTGAATGATCCTCCGTTCGATGCGTTTACTGTTTATTTGCCTAAATGCATATAAAGAGCAATAACCTGTCAATATAATTATACCACACATACAAATAAAGTCAACAAGTGACATGCGTTTCTTGAAAAAAATAAAAAAAATTTGCAATGTGCGTCCGATAAATTGACATATACAATTGCCTGTGATATAATTTTCAATGAATAAACACAGTGAAAAGAGAGGTGAGTAAGGTGACGAATACAGCCGGAGACAGTTGCGGCGGCAAATGCGAGAGCAAGACAAAATCAAAGCCTCCACACGGAATTTCAAAGGATAAAGCGTCGCTTTACCCGCCTTTTTCGGGCGCGTGAAATATTATGTGAGCGAATGATTTTGTTTTCCCTTGCGACTGTCCGTCAGCGGGGGATTTTTTGACGGTGCGCGTGAAATAACCTGTTTTGCGTGTATCGCGGCATTTGACCGTTGCTGCCTGTAAATTACTTATAAAGCAGAACGGAGTGATGGCAAGTGACTAAAGAAATCAATGAAAAAAACGAATTAATAGCAGCTGAAGCCCCGTCAGCCGAGGGAAAGGTGAAGCCGGATTATGAGGGAGAGATCATTTCCGTTGTAAAGGGCAATCTTTCGCCGAGAGCCATGCAGAGCCGGCTGGAGGATTACCACGGGAACGACATAGCTCAGGCTATGGAGAGCCTGATTCCGGCGGAGCGCAAGAAGCTGTACCGCGTATGTACGGCGGATATGCTTGCGGACGTATTTGAGTATATCGAGGAGGATACGGCGGGGACATATCTCAGCGAGATGGACATACACAAGGCGGCGGGAGTGATATCCGAAATGGAGACAGACACAGCCGCGGCGGTGCTTCATGAGATAAACAAGGAAAAACGAGGACTCATAATAGACTTCCTGAAGCCGGAGATAAGGGACGACATAAGGCTGATAGCGTCGTTTGACGACGACGAGATAGGCAGCCGCATGACGACGAATTTCATAAGCATACGTGAGAATCTCAGCGTAAAGGACGCCATGAAGGAGCTGATACGTCAGGCAAAGCAGAACGACAATATTTCCACGCTTTTCACGGTGGACGAAACAGGCGAATTCTATGGCGCGATAGACCTGAAGGATCTCATAACGGCTGACAGTTCCGACAACCTTGAATCTCTTACAACAACGTCATTCCCGTATGTTTACGCAAATGAATCCATCGACGACTGCATAGAAAAGCTCAAGGATTACGGAGAGGACTTTGTTCCGGTGCTGGACAACGGCAACCGTCTGCTTGGCGTCATCACGTCGCAGAGCGTGATAGAAGTGGTTGACGACGAGATGGGTGAGGACTATGCTCGTCTGGCAGGTCTCATCGCGGAGGAGGATCTCAACGAGCCGCTTATGGACAGCATGAGGAAGCGACTGCCGTGGCTGATAATTCTGCTGGGACTTGGCATAGCAGTTTCGGGCGTTGTGGGAATATTTGAGTCAGTAGTGGCACAGCTCACGCTGATAATGGCGTTCCAGTCGCTGATACTTGACATGGCGGGCAACGTCGGCACTCAGTCGCTCGCCGTGACGATACGCGTTCTTACCGACGAAAATCTTACGTTCAGCCAGAAGCTCCATCTTGTGCTGAAGGAAATGCGCGTGGGACTTTTCAACGGCATTCTGTTGAGCGCGGTTTCGGTGCTTTTCATAGGGCTATATATAATGCTATTCAAGGGCAGAGCCGCCGTATTCTCATTTGCTGTATCGTCGTGTATCGGAGTGTCGCTGATACTTGCGATGCTGATATCCAGCGCGGTCGGCACGCTCATTCCGCTTTTCTTCAAAAAAATAAAGGTGGATCCCGCCGTTGCGTCGGGACCGCTTATCACGACGATAAACGACCTTGTAGCCGTCGTTACCTATTACGGAATCAGCAAGATACTGCTTATCGACATATTGCATCTTGCGGGCTGATTGATTTGATTTGATTCGTCTTAGAACGATTGATTCTTGTTTTTGATATTTTTTCTTTCAATTTTGAAAATTTTCTGTTGATTTTTTTGTGTTAAGATGTTAAAATTACAATAAAAAATATAATCAAAGAAAAGGATGTATTTAAAATGAAAGGAATCGTTCTGTCCGGAGGAAGCGGAACAAGGCTTTATCCGATCACAAAGAGCTTTACGAAGCAGCTTCTTCCCATATACGATAAGCCAATGATATATTATCCTCTGTCGGTTCTGATGCTTTCGGGGATTAAGGATATTCTGATAATAACGACTCCTGACGATATTCACCTCTATAAGAAGCTTCTTGGCGACGGAAGTCAGCTTGGCGTAAAATTCAGCTATCTTGTGCAGGAAAAGCCTAAGGGGATAGCGCAGGCGTTTGTCGTTGGCGAGAGCTTCATAGGCAGCGACAATGTTTGCCTTGTGCTTGGGGACAATATATTCCACGGAACGTCGCTTGTGAGCAGACTCAATAAAGCCGCGGAGAGAAAAACCGGCGCTACTGTATTCGGCTATGCTGTAAAGAATCCGAAGGATTTCGGCGTGGTGTCGTTTGATAAAAACGGAAAGGCGCTCGAAATTGTTGAGAAGCCGCAGAATCCTAAATCCAATTACGCCGTACCGGGACTGTATTTCTATGACAACAGAGTTGTGGAAATTGCAAAGAGCATCGAGCCTTCCGCACGCGGGGAATATGAGATAACCTCGGTAAACAACGAATATCTCCGCATGGGCGAGCTTAATGTCGTCATACTCGGCAGAGGAACCGCGTGGCTTGACACCGGCACTCCGGAGGGAATGCTCAAGGCGTCGGAATATGTCGGAATGGTTCAGGAGCGGCAGGGATATTACATAGCCTGTCTGGAAGAAATCGCGTGGCGCAAGGGATATATAGATACCGAGCAGTTCAGAAGTCTCGGCGAACAGCTTAAAAAATCGGATTATGGACAGTATATTCTGTCCATGGCGAATCGCGTTGTTGACGAAGAATAACGTGACGTAAGATGAATATTGCGGAGTTGTTGAAGAAAAAGGAACGGTATGAATTGTTTTGCAATTCGGTTCGCGGTTCAGGTCACGTACGCAAGGGCATTCCGTGTGAGGATTACGGCATAAAGAAAGAGGACGGGGAATATAAAATATTTGCCGTCGCGGACGGACACGGCGACCCGAACTGTGTAAGAAGCGGGGTTGGCTCGCGGTTCGCCTGTGAGATTGCCGCGGCAGTTCTTGATAAATTTGCGCGGCAGCTCAGGGAGTCGGGAAAGGAAGCGCTGATTTTTGACGCTACCGGCAGCGGCAGGATACTCAGTCAGCTCAAGGGCAGTATAGTGTCGAGATGGCTTTCCGCCGTTGACAGTGAATATAAGGAAAATCCTCTGACATCAGAAGAAATCAGGACGGCTTCAAAGCTTGCCGATGAATTCAGAAGGAATATCCGCACTGAGCGTATGTACGGAACGACTCTGATAGCGGGACTGCTTACCGACAGCTATCTGCTGCTTTTGCAGCAGGGCGACGGCAGATGCGTACTGTTTTCGGAAAACGGCGAGGCTTCGCAGCCGATTCCGTGGGACGACCGCTGCTTGGGAACCGCCACCACGTCGATGTGCGATGTGGACGCGGCGCAAAGTATACGGAGCGTTGTGATCAACCTTGCGGAAAATCCTGTTATCGCGTGTGTTGCGGGAACCGACGGGGTTGAGGACAGCTTTCCGAATTCAATGGACAAAACCGTTTCGTACTACCGGCGTATGCTGACCGAGGCATGCGGGAACGGCGTGGAAGCCATGGAATCCGCGCTGACTGAAGACCTTTCAGCTCTGAGCAAGGCGGGAAGCGCGGACGATATCACAGTCGCGGGATTTATCGACGTAAAGCGTACAAGGAAATTCATTCACGATTTCGACAAGCTGAATCGCATAATTGACGCGCAGGATGAATTGTCGGTTGTGAACGACCGCATTCAGTCCGTGGAAAACGGCGGTCTGTACGCGTTCCTGTCACAGAAATACAGTGACGCAATGAGCGTTTATTCAGACGCCAAGGAGAAATTCGACGCTGCCGACGTGAAATATAAGGCGGCAGCGAGGCAAATTGCCGCTCACGAATCGGAAGAGATGAAGCCTGAAGCTCATGACGACGACGAAACGGTAAGGCTGAAGAATATCATAAACGATATGCGGCTTGACGAAGCGCATCTTGCGCCGCTGCGGAGAGAGCTGAAAAAATTGGAAGCGGAAAGAGATAGCGCGGCGCAGACGCTTGCTGAGGCTGAAACGCCGAAAAAGGCGGCGGAGAAGGAATTTCTTCCGCGCCGCGAGGCGTATGATAAGCTTATAGAGGAGAAGGAAAAGCTGACGCGTCAGCTTGAAAAGCTCACTAAAACCGACCGTTGAATTGTCTGTCAGCAGTCGGTTTTCTGCTTTTTAAGGCCAAGGCAGCAGTCATTCCGAGCAACGTAAAATTATATTTCGTAACAATAAGAACATATGTCCCGATTAAAGACATAGCGCAAAGCGTCGTCCATGAAATAACCTTTGCGGCATATCCGGAGAAGCCTGCGTGCGAATGTCTACTCAGGAGGATAATCAGGATTCCGCCGCCGTCCATGCCTTCAACCGGCAGAATATTGAGAATTCCGAGAATAAGGCTTACCGCGGCGAAGCGAGGAAAAAATCCGAACGTGACCGCGGCGCATAAAAAATTCACCCCGCTTCCGGCGGCGAGAATTAAAACATTTCCCCTCCCGAATTCCGAGAGGGGTCTTTTTTCGATTCTGACGCCAAAGGGCGAAAGAGTTATTTCCGCGGGAGCCTGATCCGGCAGAGCGAGCATGGCGGCGATATGTCCGGATTCATGAAGGAGCGCGGCGATTAGTCCGCAAAGCGTGATTCCGGAGCGGTCAGATAGCGCCGCGACAGACAGCAGAGCGAAAAAATAAAAGCTGATTTTTATACGGCAGTCTTTAAAATAAAAAATCAATTGTATATACCGCCAATCACCCATTCAGGGTCGTAACGCTTACCGCCCTTGCGGAATTCGATGTGCAGGTGGGGACCGGTCGAATTTCCGGTTGAACCGACGAGAGCAATCACCTCGCCCTTGTCAACCTTGTCGCCGGCTTTTACGAGAAGCTTTGAGCAATGGGCGTAGAGGGTGCGTATGCCGTCCTTGTGTTCTATTATGACAACCTTGCCGTAGCCGCCGTTGTATTTCGCGCTTACGACCTTACCCGACTTCATCGCCATAATGTCCGAACCGCTTGCCGCGCCCAAGTCCATGCCGGTGTGAAAGACGTAACGCCCCGTGACGGGATTAACGCGGTAATCGAAGCGGGAGGTTATGCGGGCTTTTTTGAGGGGCATAACAAAATCGCTGCCGAAGTCGAGTCTGTCGAGACGCACGTTTGAGGGAACGTCCAGCTTGCCGTTATAGCTCGACGATATGCCGGAGTCGATTTCCTCGGCGTCGAGAAGAAGGTCGTCAAGCTCATCGTCAACTGTTACGCTGTCGCGGGCGTTGAGTAAAAATCCGTTGCCGCCGCTGTTAGGACCTGTCTGCGGGAGAGGCGCGACGAATGTCATTGCCTGTTCCAACGGAAGCTTGTCGCTCTCGCTGACGAAAAATTTTACGCCCGACACATTCACGGACACAGGCGTTGAGACAGCCGCCCCGCGGATTGCGAACAGAGCGAGCGCCGCCGCACCGATTACCGCGGCGGCGTTCCGGAATTTGAGCCGTCCGGATCCGGCTTTCTCCTGATTGACTTTTTTCACGATAATTTTCATTTACGTTTCCCCCGTATACATTGCGGCGTTCAAAGTCCGATGACCGCTTTTGATAAAGAATATATGCGGTGCGGGTAAATTTGATGATTGTAAAATTCAAATCGACGCGGGGGCTATCGACTGCGGAGGTCAATATAACTCTATCGCTTTAAACCGACAAATTTTCTCAAAAAATCTTTTCGACATTTTTTGGTTAAATTCACCAAAGAAAAATAAGTGTATAATTTGACACATTTTTAATGAAGCGCAAGTGTGAGAGGATTATGTATAATATCTAAGAATTGTTGAATATACAAAGAAATATGTGGCGAATTTGACTAATATGTAAATTTTAGCAAATAATGCCAAAAGAAAAAAATAACTGTAGACAAAACATGTTTGAGATGTTATAATTTATACGTTAAAGAGTGCGATTCCACGGGAGTATAACAATATATTGCAGCAGCGATATATCAATTATACATCTGCGGGACTCTGCTCTTGCAAAAAATGTTATTTTTTAAACAATGCCGCGCCGCGGTTTCCCGCCGCGTCATGGCAAATAATTTAGTTGCAGGGAGGCAAATTTTCATGCAGAAGCGAATCAGTACGCTGCCTTTCAAGGGCACTGCAGAACAAAAGAGCAAGCTCGACGCGGTAATCGCCGAGCACAAGTCTCAGCCCGGCGCTGTCATGCCCGTGCTTCAGAAGGCTCAGGACATTTACGGTTACCTGCCCATCGAGGTTCAGGTAATGATCGCGGACGGTCTCGGAGTTTCTCTCGAAAAGGTCTACGGTGTGTCCACCTTCTACTCTCAGTTCGCGCTGTCGCCCAAGGGCAAGTACAACATTTCGGTATGTCTCGGCACCGCTTGCTATGTCAAGGGTTCCGGCGCTCTGCTCGACAAGCTGGTCGAGGAGCTTAAAATCCAGCCAGAGGAATGCACTCAGGACGGACAGTTTTCACTTACGGCTTGCCGCTGCATAGGCGCCTGCGGTCTGGCTCCGGTTCTCACCGTCAACGACGATGTATACGGACGTCTGCTGCCCAAGGATATCCCCGATATCATAGCCAAGTACAGACAGTAATCCACAAAAATCAAGCCCCACAGGGCGAAATCAATATGGAGGTGCCATAGTAAAAAATGGAAACTTTGCAAATTAAGTCTTTCGCCGATCTGCAGGCAGTCAAAGCCCGTGAATACGTTCATGTGGCTATGCGTGAATCGGCAGAAGAGGCTAAGAAATACGAGGGTCAGACCTTCCGCAAGAACGTCCTTATCTGCGGCGGTACAGGCTGTACCTCTTCCGACAGTGAAAAGCTCATCGCCAAGATGAGGGAAGAGCTTGCCAAGGCAGGTCTTGATAAGGAAATCAACGTAGTACGCACAGGCTGCTTTGGTCTCTGCGCGCTGGGTCCGATCATGATCGTATATCCGGAAGGTTCATTCTATTCCCGCGTTAAGGTTGAGGATATTCCCCGCATAGTTGAGGAACACCTCAAGGGCGGCAAGGTCGTCAAGGAGCTGCTCTATGATGAGACAGTAGAAGGCGACAGAATCAAGAGCCTCAGCGAAACGACATTCTACGCAAAGCAGAAGCGCGTTGCGCTGCGTAACTGCGGCGTTATCAATCCGGAGGAGATAAGGGAATACATAGCGGTTGACGGCTACAAGGCTCTCAACAAGGTGCTTACCGAGATGTCCCGCGACGACGTTATCAAGTGCGTCACCGATTCCGGACTGCGCGGCAGAGGCGGCGGCGGATTCCCCACCGGTCTCAAATGGAAGTTCGCGGCGGCGAATCAGGCTGACCAGAAGTACGTCTGCTGCAACGCCGACGAAGGCGACCCGGGCGCGTTCATGGATCGTTCCGTTCTCGAGGGTGACCCGCATGTTGTAATCGAGGCAATGGCTATTGCCGGTTACGCGATCGGCGCGACCCAGGGCTACGTTTACGTCCGCGCTGAGTATCCGATTGCGGTAAAGCGTCTTTCCATCGCAATCAAACAAGCTCGTGAAGCCGGTCTGCTCGGCGACAATATCTTCGGCACAGGCTTCAAGTTTGATCTCGACATCAGACTCGGCGCCGGCGCGTTCGTATGCGGCGAAGAGACAGCTCTTATGACGTCTATCGAAGGCAACCGCGGCGAGCCGCGTCCGCGTCCTCCGTTCCCGGCAGTCAAGGGACTGTTCGGCAAGCCCACTATCCTTAACAACGTTGAATCATACGCCAACATTCCGCGCATCATACTCAACGGCGCAGAGTGGTTCGCTTCCATGGGAACCGAGAAGGCAAAGGGAACCAAGGTCTTTGCTCTCGGCGGCAAGATCAAGCACACAGGTCTGCTTGAAATCCCGATGGGCACAACTCTCCGCGAAGTCGTCGAGGAAATCGGCGGCGGCATTCCGAACGGCAAGAAGTTCAAGGCAGCGCAGATGGGCGGTCCTTCCGGCGGCTGCGTTCCGGCGGAGCATTTTGACGTACCGCTGGATTATGACAACCTGCTTGCAATCGGCGCAATGGTCGGTTCCGGCGGTCTTATCGTCATGGACGAGGACAGCTGTATGGTTGATATCGCCAAGTTCTTCCTCGAATTCACGGTTGACGAGTCCTGCGGCAAGTGTACTCCCTGCCGTATAGGCACGCGCAGACTTCTTGAAATACTCGAGAAGATCACCTCCGGCAACGGAACAATGGAGGATCTCGACAAGCTCGAATCCCTCTGTTACTATATCAAGGCGAATTCCCTCTGCGGTCTGGGTCAGACGGCTCCCAACCCGATACTCTCCACACTCCGCTATTTCCGCGATGAATATATCGCTCACGTCGTCGATAAGAAGTGTCCCGCAGGCGTGTGCAAGAACCTGCTCCAGTACACCATCGACGCGGACAAGTGCAAGGGCTGCACAGCCTGCGCCAGAAAGTGTCCTGTCGGAGCCATTTCCGGTGCTGTCAAGCAGCCGCACGTAATAGATCAGACCAAGTGCATCAAGTGCGGCGCATGCATGGCAACCTGTAAATTCGGCGCAATTTCAAAGCAGTAAGAAAGGAGTGTTGCTGAAATGGATATGGTCAATATTAAAATTAACGGCGTGGCGGTTTCCGTCCCGCAGGGTTCAACAATTCTCGATGCAGCACGCTACGCCGGAATTGAAATTCCCACACTTTGCTATCTCAGAAAAATCAATGAGATCGGCGCCTGCCGTATCTGCGTTGTAGAAGTCAAGGGTGCGCGTTCGCTTGTCGCGGCATGCGTTTATCCCGTAAACGAGGGCATGGAGGTATTTACCAATACTCCCGCTGTCCGCAACAGCAGAAAGACAACGCTGGAACTCATTCTCTCCAATCACGACAAGAAGTGTCTCTCCTGCGTCAGAAGCGGCAACTGCGAGCTTCAGAAGCTCTGCAATGAGTACGGCGTGGACGAGAACAAGTATGACGGAGCTATGACTCCTTCCGAGATCGACGATTCCGCCGCGCATCTTGTGAGAAACAACAAGAAGTGCATACTCTGCCGTCGCTGCGTGGCAGCCTGCCGCGAGCAGTTTGTCAATGTCATCGGAGCTAACGCCAGAGGCTTCGACACCAACATCGGCTGCGCGTTCGAGAAGAAGCTCGCCGACGTTCCCTGCATTTCCTGCGGACAGTGTATCGTCGCATGTCCGACCGGCGCTCTCACCGAGAAGGATCAGATCGACGATGTATTCGCGGCTATTGCGGATCCCAAGAAGCACGTTGTTGTTCACACCGCTCCTTCCGTCAGAGTTACCCTCGGCGAGTGCTTCGGCATGCCGATAGGCTCCAACGTTGAGGGCAAGATGGCTGCGGCGCTCCGCAGACTGGGCTTCGATAAGGTATTCGACACCGACTTCGGCGCCGACCTCACCATCATGGAGGAAGCCAACGAATTTGTTGAGCGCGTAAAGAACGGGGTCAAGTTCTGCGAGACATATTATCCCGACTTCATTCCCAACCTCTCCACCTGCAAGAGCCCGCAGCAGATGGAAGGCGCTACCATCAAGACCTATTACGCCCAGAAGAACGGCATAGATCCCAAGGACATCGTATGCGTTTCCGTCATGCCCTGCACCGCGAAGAAATTCGAGGTAGGCAGAGACAATCAGAGCGCAGCGGGCGTTCCGGATGTGGATATCGCGCTTACCACACGCGAGCTTGCCAGAATGATCGAGCGCGCAGGCATAAACTTCAATCTCCTGCCTGACGAGCCGTTTGACTCCATTCTGGGCGATTCCACCGGCGCGGCTGTAATATTCGGTTCGTCCGGCGGCGTTATGGAAGCGGCTCTCAGAACCGCTGCCGACTGGCTGGAAGGCAAGGATCTGCCGAGCGTGGATTATCACGAGGTCAGAGGCATGGCTGACGTAAAGGAAGCCACCTACCATGTAGGCGGCATGGACGTTAACGTTGCCGTCACCTCCGGTCTTTCCAATGTTGCCAAGCTGCTTGACGCTGTAAGAGCCGGCGAGAAGAACTATCACTTCATCGAAGTGATGTGCTGTCCGGGCGGCTGCATCAACGGCGGCGGACAGCCCATTCAGCCTGCTTCCGTCCGTAATTTCGTGGACGTCAAGGGACTGCGCAGCAAGGCCATCTATGAGGCTGACAAGGCAATGCCGATCAGAAAGTCACATCAGAATCCCTCTATCCAGAAGGTATACGATGAATTCTACGGCAAGCCGGGTTCACACAAGGCTCATGAATGTCTGCACACCTCTTATGTAAAGCGCGAGAAGTATTAATCTATATTACGACAGGCTTTCAGCTTGTTGTAAGAGGTTGAATAATTAAATAAAGAAACGCCCATCGGCTTCACAATTGAAGTCGGCGGGCGTTTTTGAATGATCACACGATTCTGATTCTGTATTTTTTCAGCCAATAGTTGACCTGTAAAAGGTAGGCTATTGTCTGTGGAGTAGTCATGAGCTGACCGTACCACGGCTGGGAGATATTCGGAGCATTGATAAGTCCGGCAGCCTTGTCGCGTCGGACAATCTGCCAAATCGGGGCGGAAGAATCCCAGATCATCTCATCGAGCAGTCTGGTGACGGCGGCGAGATAAGAAGGGTTGTGGGTTTTAGGATACGGACTTTTCTTGCGCCAGAGTATTTTGTCAGGTAGATAATCCTTCATAGCCTCACGCAGCAATCCCTTTTCATAGGAACGGTAATCCTTGAATTCCCACGGAACCGAGTAAAGATATTCCGCTATGCGCCAGTCGCAGAAAGGCACGCGCACCTCAAGTCCGTTGTACATACTCATGCGATCCTTGCGGTCGAGCAGGGTCTGCATGAACCAGTGATGATTGAGATTTACCATTTCTTTCATGCGGGATTCGAGAGGGGAGAGGTTGTTTAATTTTGACGTCTGACGCACCGTTTCTTTATATTTTTCCTGAATGTATTCATTCGGGTCGATTTCGGTGGTGAATTCACGTCGAATGAATTCCGCTCGATACGCGGTTGACTGTGCCCATGGAAAGCCTTTTACACCGCGTACTGTCGGGTCGCGGTACCATGGATAGCCCCCGAATATCTCATCGGCACATTCGCCTGAAAGCGCGACGGTGACTTGCTTCTTGATTTCCCGACAGAAAAGCAGCAGAGAGGAGTCAACGTCCGCCATGCCAGGAAGATCTCGCGCTTCTACCGCGTTGAAAAGCGCGCTGACAAGCTCTGGCGTGTCGATCTCTACAATGTGGCTTTCACAGCCTAAATATTCCACCATCTGCCCTATAAAGTCGCTGTCGCTGTTCGGCTGGAATTTTGACGTCTTAAAGTATCTGTCGTTGTTTTTATAGCTTACGGTGAATGTCTTCAGCTTTTCGCCTCTTTCCTCCATTTCACGCGAGGCAACCGACGATATTATACTTGAATCAAGCCCCCCCGAAAGAAATGTTCCTATAGGTACATCGGATATGAGCTGCCTTCTGATTGCGTCCGTTACAAGGAATCTCACGTGCTCGACTGTCTGCCCGAAGTTTTCGGTATGCTCTCTGTCCTCAAGCTTCCAGTATTCATGCAGGCGGAGTCCGCTTTCGTCATAGAATCCGCAATGTGCTGGCTTTAATTCGTCTATTCCTCTGAATACGCCGTATCCGGGGGTTCTGCCGGGTCCGGTCAGCATTATTTCCATAACGCCCTGAGCGTCTATTTCCGGCTGTTTACCTGTCGCGGCGAGTATTCCCTTAATTTCGGAGGCGAAAATAAAGCTTCCGTCCGAAACTGTGTAGAAAAACGGCTTTACCCCTATCCTGTCGCGTGCAATGAAAAGCCTGCCTGCCTTTTCGTCCCATATGGCAAACGCGAATATCCCGTTGAATCTGCACACGCATTCCGAGCCGTATACCGCAAACGCGTTCAGAACCACCTCTGTGTCGGAATGTCCCCTGAATTCACAGCCCCTTTCTATAAGCTCGCTGCGGATTTCAGTGGTGTTGTAAAGCTCGCCGTTGTAAACGATGACATATCTTTTCCCGTCATACATACAGCTCATTGGCTGTCTGCCGTTTTCAATGTCAACTACGCACAGCCGCGTATGTATCAGTACCGCTCTGTCGCTCAGATATATGCCGTTCTGGTCGGGACCACGTCTTTTTAACACCGCCTGAACTTCATGGGCTCTGTCGCCGGTTATTCCTCCGTTTGGTCTTATCTCTCCCGCTATTGCGCACATTATGCATCAGCTCCGTGATAACAGAATTTTGAAAATACTTATTTTCAATTTTATAATACGCGGGTTCATGAAAAATGTGCAAAAAAACACCGTGTATGAATGTGTCGATTTCATACACAGTGTTGCAAATAAATCATATATAATATCAGTTGGCTTTTGGCGCGTCGTTTGAATAAAGCTTTGCGAGCGTCGCCGGATCGGCTGTTCCAGTGACGTTGAGTCCCGCGGCTTGCTGGAATTCTCTTATTTTGGTGCGGGTGAATTTTCCGTAATATCCTGTGCAGCTTGCCTCTGTGATGTATCCAAGCTCGCACAGCCTTTTTTGCATTTTAAGTACTTCGTCACTTCTCTCGCCGTAATTCAGCTGTTTGTAATTGCTTTCCGTTACCGACTCCACCGTTTCTTCTTCGGAGACAGTTTCAGCGGAAGAAACAATATCCGGCTCGGAACTGCTGCTCTCCGCTTTGTCGGAATCCGAAACCTTGTTTTGTATTTCGGATTCGGAAACAGGCTGAATTTCCGTGGCGTAATCGCCTAACCTTATGATTAAAAACACCCCGAACCCGAAAATAACAGCCGCAAGCAATGCGAGCAGTCTTCCGGATATGTTTTTTTCATTTGAAGCTTTTACGGGTCGCTTTTCCTGCTGCGCCGCTCTTTTTGCATTCTCCTCATTATTGCGATTTTCCGTGGGATAAATATTCTCTTCCAGATCATCGTCAAAGCCGTCGTTGAAGCTGTCGTTGAAGCCGTCGTCAAAGCTGTCGTTGTATTCAGTTGTTGCCGGTACAAAACCGCTGGCTTCGCTTTCATTATAATATGCGTTAACTGAATTGTTGTCTCTGCTGCCTGTATTGTCAGAAAAAAATTGAGCTTCGCTTTCAATACGGTTGAATTCATTCAGCATTTCGTCCCAATTGCTGTCCGTGCCGCCGCCTAAATTGAGATCATCGGACATGAATTGATCCGCGTGCAGATTTGTCGCGTCAATATTACGGCTGAATGACTTGGCTCCTGAGGAATTATTTTGGCTTGAATTATCAGTTATGTTTGACATTTTTAAACCTCGCATTATGAATTATGTATTAATGATATCATATTTTTTTCCCCTTGTAAACATTCCAAAGAAATTTTACATTTATTCTTTTATCAGATTAACCGGCATGATAAAAAAATTAAAAAAAGTGTTGCATTTTTTTTTTATGTGTGTTAAAATAATTGAGTTATCGGTCGCAATTCATTCAATCAGTGGAAAATGATCGGTTTTTCCGACTCACAGCGTTCTTCTTCGGTGCGAGTCAGGGGATTTGTCAGAGCGCAGGGCGGTTTTTCTTGCCGCAACGCGCATTTATCAAAGCGGGTATTCCTCTGGACGCCGCATTTGTGCGTCGTATGAATATCTGAATTTTTCAGGAGGTTTTTTTATGAATGCAGCAGAAGCATTGAAGTCCATCGCAGCAGACAGCATGAGAGCAGAGCCTATCAAATTTGAGATCGGCGATACCATTAAGGTGTTCGTCAGAATCCGAGAGGGCGAAAAGGAAAGAATCCAGATGTTCGAGGGTACGGTTATTGCACGCAGAGGCAGCGGCGTTTCCGAGACATTCACCGTCCGCCGCGTATCCTATGGCGTGGGTGTGGAGAGAGTATTCCCCGTGAACGCTCCCGCTGTGGATCATATCGAGGTAGTTCGTCACGGTAAGATCAGAAGAAGCAAGCTCTATTATCTGCGCGATCGCGTTGGCAAGGCTGCCAAGGTCAAGGAGCTTATCAAGAAGTAATTCCGCTCAGGATATATTTACTTCGCCTGTACATCATAAAGGCTTCAATGGAAAGGGATACTGTTTTTATGTGGACGGTATCCCTTTTCCTTTGAACCTGCCGACGTTATCTCTCCACATGCGGCTTACCGCTGCCGCTTAAAAATTTTATTTTTTTTTTTAAATTATCTTCCAATGAAGATGAAATAGTATTATAATATTGGATGTGAATATTTTTTTAACGGAGGATCAATATGAGTGAGAAGAACAACAATCAGGAAAATCAGACGGGCGGATTTGTTGTAGAGGTATATGAATGGTTAGAGGCAGTAGCCTTCGCGCTCGCCATAGTGGTACTGCTTTTCACATTCCTTTTCCGCGTTGTGAGCGTTTCCGGTCCGTCCATGAATCCGACTCTTTATTCCGGCGACAGAATAGTGCTTAACAGCCTTTTATATATTCCTCAGAACGGAGATATAGTTGTTATTACCCAGCCTAATTCACACGACAACGAGCCGCTTATCAAGCGCGTTATTGCCGTTGAGGGACAGACTATCTCGGTGGACGCAGAAACCGACTCGGTTACTGTGGACGGCGTTAAAATCAATGAACCGTATATTCTCGATCAGGATATCAAGCGTTCGGGCGAATCTTATCAATATCCGCTGACTATACCTAAGGGCAAGGTGTTCGTTATGGGTGACAACCGCAACGATTCATTTGACAGCCGCGACCCTGGTCTTGGTATGGTGGAAGAAAAATATATTATGGGCAAGGCTATTTTCAGGATTTATCCGTTTGAAAGAGTCGGAGGTCTGGACTGATGGGCGGATTCAGTTCACTGGGCGACAATTCGCAGAATATCCAGTGGTATCCAGGACACATGACAAAGACCCGCCGACGCATTGAGGAATGCATTAAGCTGGTTGACGGCGTGGTTGAAATAATCGACGCACGTATACCGTTGAGCAGCCGGAATCCGGATATAGACGCGATAACCTCCCGCCGCCCGAGGATTGTTCTGCTCAATAAAGCCGATATTGCCGACGGAGCGGCTACTTCACGCTGGATAGATTTTTTTTCCGGAAGCGGCGCAAGGGCAATTGCCTGTGATTGCAAAACGGGAAAAGGGCTTAACCGCTTTTCTGACGAGGTGAGAAAACTGCTTGCCGAAAAGATTGCCGTGTGGGAGTCAAAGGGAATGGGCGGCAGAAGCGTCAGGCTGATGGTCGTCGGAATCCCTAACGTCGGCAAGTCCTCATTCATAAACCGAATGGCAAAGGGCGGAAAGGCAAGGGTTGCCGATCGTCCAGGAGTCACTCGTGGGAACCAGTGGTTCACAATCGGGGGCGGAATAGAGCTTCTGGACACGCCGGGCGTGCTGTGGCCTAAATTCGACGACCCCGACGTGGGACGCAAGCTCGCGTTTACCGGCGCTGTCAAGGACGCTGTAATTGACGTGGAAACGCTGTGTCTTGATCTGCTTGGATATATGAGCGCAAATTATCCCCAAAGAATTTGCGAGAGATACAAACTGGACAGCGTGGAGGGGCTTACGCCTGTTGAAATAATGGAATCGATCGCCAAAAAGCGCGGAATGATCATGCGCGGCGGCGAGACGGATTACGAACGCGTCTCGGTGATGATTATGGACGAGTACAGGGCTGGCAGACTCGGCAGGATAACGCTTGAAATGCCGGATTGACAGTCCGCGTTCATTTGGAAGGTGGGGTAAGGTATGCAAAAAGCTCCGGAAGATATTGATTGGCTCAGATATGAAGGTCAAGCCGCTGATGAGGGCTTTGATATTGTCTGCGGCGTTGACGAAGCGGGCAGGGGTCCTCTCGCCGGACCTGTATTTGCCGCAGCGGTTGTCCTTCACAGGGGACAGATCATAGACGGCGCAAACGATTCAAAAAAACTCAGCGAAAAAAAACGCGAGGCGCTTTTCGATATTATTATTTCTCAGGCAGCTGATTACAGCATAGCCTGTGTTGACGAAAAAACAATAGACACTATAAATATTCTTCAGGCGACGTATCTTGCCATGTTCAAGGCTGTATCCGGTCTTGAAGTCAAGCCGGATATCTGCCTTATCGACGGTAACCGCAAGCCCCCTCAGATAGAAATTCCCTGCCGCACTATTGTCAAGGGCGATTCGCTTTCCATGAGCATCGCTTGCGCGTCGATACTCGCAAAGGTCAGCAGGGACAGATTCATGCTTGAGCTTGACAGGCAGTACCCTGAGTATAATTTTGCAAGGCACAAGGGGTACGGAACAAAGCTTCACATTGAATTGCTCAGGAAATATGGCGCGTCTCCGGTTCACAGGAGGAGCTTCCTGAAAAAAATCGGAGGAATACCGGATAATATTATTTTTGAGGATTGATTTTAATAATGATAAACGCAATAGAAGAAAAGCAGTTCCCCACCATTGACGGCGGCGTGTGCGCCGCTGAGGGCTTCAGGGCAAACGGCGTTAACTGCGGTCTCAACAGTGATAAAAACAAGAATGACCTTGGGCTTGTGGTATGCGACGTTATGTGCAATGCCGCCGCGGTATATACAACTAACAAGGTCAAAGGCGCACCGCTTCTGGTGACAAAGGAACACCTTGCCGCCTGCGGAGGCAGGACGCGGGGATTCATTGCCAACAGCAAGAACGCCAATACCTGCAATGCCGACGGCGTTGAAAAGGCGGAAATGATGTGCTCGCTCGCCGCAAAGGCGCTTGGTGTGGATCCGAAAGAAATTGTTGTCGCGTCTACAGGCGTAATAGGTCAGATACTCCCGATAGAGCCTGTCGCCCGACATATAGAAGAGCTTGCGGCAGGTCTTTCGCCCGAAAATCACGGCAGGGCTGCCAACGCGATCATGACGACCGATACGGTGATGAAGGAAATCGCCGTGGAATTCGAGCTTGGCGGCAGAGCGTGCAGAATGGGCGGCATGGCTAAGGGCAGCGGAATGATTCACCCCAATATGGCTACCACATTGAATTTTATTACTACTGACGCCGCCGTGAGTCCCGAAATGCTGCAAAGGGCTCTTTCGGACGTGGTTAAGGTGACGTACAACTGTCTCAGCGTTGACGGGGATACCTCAACCAACGACTGCGTGCTTCTGATGGCGAGCGGTCTTGCGGGAAATGACGAAATTACCGCTGAATGCGCCGATTATTCCGAATTCAGATCTGCTTTGTACTTTGTAATGATGAATTTGACGCGCATGCTCGCAAAGGACGGCGAGGGCGCAAGCAAGCTTATTGAATGCAAATGCTCCGGAGCCCCTTCTCTTGACTGCGCTATCACTGTTGCCAAGAGCGTGATACGTTCTCCGCTTGTAAAGTGCGCGTTCTTCGGCGAGGACGCAAACTGGGGCAGAATACTCTGCGCTGTAGGCTATGCGGAGGCTGATTTTGACATAGACAGGGTTGACGTCGATATTTCCTCAGAAAAAGGAACCGTTTCGGTATGCCGCCAAGGCGCCGGAATTGAATTTTCCGAGGAGGAAGCCGCCAAGGTTCTTTCCGCCGACGAGATTTTTATTATGATAGACCTGCATCAGGGCGAATGCTCCGCAAAGGCGTGGGGCTGTGATCTGACATATGATTACGTTAAGATAAACGGCGATTACAGAACATAATTATTTCTCTCAAATAATCAGCGCAAATAAAAAGCAAAGCAAACATGATCCACTTAGGTGAATGAATGCGCTTTGCTTTTTTATGTTGTAAATGATGATAGCTATGCGGTTATATTCCCATGTCGAAAATGCCCTTGAGACTTTCCTCAAAATCCGCGTCGGAGCAGTAGCCGGTTTTGTTCAGCTTGTAATACTCGTCGATTGAGAGAAGGTTCCAATCGCCGTCGGAATAGTCGGTCAGGCGGTGGAGCAATTCGACGCACCGTTCCTTGTCAATCGTGCCGGCGCGATATTTGTCGCGAATTATTCCGATGAGTGAACGCTGTACAGTGTTGCCCGCGTTCCTGTCGGCGGTATAATTGCCCTGTAGATTGTAGAATATCACGTTTATGACTTCCTCCTGCCCCTTGTCAAGCGAGAGGAACACGTCGGTGTAGATATAAGGCACTTCCTTTTGCTTTAACGCGCCGTTGATAAATTCCCTCAGCTCGTCCAATGTAAGAAGTCCCATGTCAAGACCGATTTCAAATTTTGCCATTTGTTCATATGCAGTCAATTCAAACCACTCCAGCTTTTTATATATAACCATTTTATCACAGTTGTCGGTAAATGTAAACTAATTCCTGCCTGAATTTTGTTATATTTTTCGCAATGATATGAATGCTGCTACTGAATATTATTATAATAACAAGAATTCAGGTGAGAAATATGAGAAATGTCGTAAAAATGTATAATTCTCCGTTGACATGAAACGGAAAATGTACTATAATATTTGAGTTGCAGAAAAAGCATTGTTTATTCTGCCCGTTAGTTGATTAAATTGTTAAATAGGAAAAACGGAGATGAGCGTGAATTGGTTAAGGCTATAGTCGGAGCTAACTGGGGCGACGAGGGCAAGGGGAAGATTACTGATATGCTTGCCGCTGAGTCGGATATTGTTATTCGCTTTCAGGGCGGAGCCAACGCAGGACATACCATTATAAATGATTTCGGCAGATTTGCACTTCATTTGCTGCCGTCGGGCGTTTGCCATCAGCATACTGTAAATATTATAGGCAACGGCGTCGCACTCGATCTTTTGAAATTTGAAAAGGAGCTTGCGGCTGTCACCGAACAGGGAGTGCCTACCCCAAAAATCCTGATTTCGGAGCGCGCACAGCTTATTATGCCGTATCATATCCTTTTTGACGTATATGAAGAGGAACGTCTTGGCGGCGAGGCTTTCGGTTCCACAAAATCCGGAATCGCACCGTTTTATTCAGATAAATATTCAAAGATCGGATTCCAGGTCAACGAGCTTTTTGCCGACGAGGAATATCTGAGAGCAAAGGTCAGGAAGGTACTGGATATTAAAAATACGCTTATAAGGCATTTATACGGAAAGCCGGAAATTTCTGAGCAGGAGATATTCGACTACCTCATGCGCTGCAAAGAAATCGTCGCGCCCTATGTGGCAAATACGTTTGAGTTTTTGCAGAAGGCAGTCCGCGAGGATAAGAATATTCTGCTTGAGGGACAGCTCGGCTCCCTTAAAGACACCGATTTCGGCATTTATCCCATGGTCACTTCGTCCTCGACGCTTGCGGGCTACGGCGCTGTTGGCGCGGGTATTCCCGCGAGGGCTATCAGCGAGGTAATTACTGTGACAAAGGCGTATTCAAGCGCTGTCGGCGCGGGCGAGTTTGTCAGCGAGATATTCGGAGACGAGGCTGAGGATCTTCGCAGACGCGGAGGCGACAGGGGAGAGTACGGCGCGACTACAGGCAGACCCCGCCGCGTCGGCTGGTTCGACTGCGTTGCCACGCGGTACGGCTGCATGGCTCAGGGTACGACCAAGGTCGCTATGACCTGCCTTGACGTTATGGGATATCTTGACGAAATCCCCGTCTGTGTCGGATATGAAATCGACGGCAAGATAACGCATGAATTCCCCGTCACTCACCTTCTGGCAAAGGCAAAGCCCGTATTGCAGACTCTTCCGGGCTGGAAGTGCGATGTGCGCGGCATAAGATCATATGACGAGCTGCCGGAAAACTGCCGTGGATACATAGAATTCATAGAAGGTCAGATCGGTTTCCCGATAGACATTGTATCGAACGGTCCTGGCAGAGACGAGGTTATCTACAGATAATTCCCTGAATCGGTCGTGATATGTTATTTGCCTAAAAATTCAAGAACGCACGGCGGCTTTTGGTTCAATCGGCAGAATTTGCGGAATTTGTGATGAACTCATTGACATGACCGTTCGGCTGTGATAGAATTAGTGCATGCTTTGGAGAACAATGGCGTTCGGGAAAGTTGTTTTTCCGGACGCCTTTTTCTCATTTTCAAGCTATTATTTTGGAGGTTGATTTGTTTATGGCAAAGTATACCAGAGAGGACATCGTAAGGATAGTCAAGGAAGAGGACGTAAAATTCATACGCCTTCAGTTCACAGATACCTTCGGTCACATGAAGAACGTGGCAATCACTGTCAGCCAGCTCGAAAAGTGCCTTGACAATCAGTGTATGTTCGACGGCTCTTCCATCGAGGGCTTTGTGCGTATCGAGGAATCCGACATGTATCTCAGACCTGATATTGATTCTTTCGTGATATTCCCGTGGAGACCCCAGAACGGCAAGGTCGCCAGATTTATCTGCGACGTTTACAAGCCGGACGGAACACCTTTTGAGGGCGATCCGAGATATGTGCTCAAGCGTGTCCTCAAGGAAGCCGAGGAAATGGGCTACACTGTAAACATAGGTCCTGAAGCCGAATTCTTCCTCTTTGATACCGACGAGCACGGTCACGCGACTACAAACAGCTATGACGAGGCGAGCTACTTCGACCTTGCTCCTACCGATATGGGCGAGGACTGCCGCCGCGATATTTGCACTACTCTCGGTCAGATGGGCTTTGAGATAGAAGCCTCTCATCACGAGGTCGCGGAGGCTCAGCACGAGGTTGACTTCAAGTATGACGACGCTCTGACGACTGCCGACAATATCATGACATTCAAGCTGACTGTGAAGGCTGTCGCATACCGTCACGGACTTTATGCCACATTCATGCCTAAGCCCCGTTACGGCGTTTGCGGTTCCGGTATGCACACAAATATTTCCCTCTGCACGCTTGACGGCAAGAACGCGTTCTGCGATCCTGACGATCCAAAGGGTCTTGGACTTTCCGAGGTTGCTTATAATTTCATTGCCGGTCTTATGAAGCATGTCAAGGGCATGGCTGCCATTACAAATCCCCTCGTGAATTCATATAAGCGTCTTGTGCCAGGATTTGAAGCCCCCTGTTATATTGCGTGGTCTGCGAGCAACCGCTCCGCGCTTATCAGGATTCCGGCTTCCAGAGGTGCGGGAACCCGTGTGGAGCTTCGCAATCCCGATCCGGCGTGCAATCCGTATCTTGAGCTTGCGGTCTGCATTGCCGCGGGTCTTGACGGCATAAAGAACAATATGGTTCCCGTCGATCAGATAAGCGACGATATCTATGCTATGACGAAGCAGGACAGAAGGGCTGTCGGCATTGACAGTCTCCCAGGCAATCTCAAGGAGGCTCTCGACGCTCTCGAGGCGGACAAATACATCGTCGGCGTTCTTGGCGACCATGTTTACAAGAGCTATGTGGCAGGCAAGAAAGCCGAGTGGAACAGTTTCCGTACAGCCGTTACCGAATGGGAAATAGACAGATATCTTTCAATTTATTAATATATATAAATATAAGGAGTGCTAAAAATCATGGAAAAGAAAGAACAGCTTTACGAAGGCAAGGCAAAGAAGGTTTTTGCTACAGACGATCCCGATTACTGCATTGTATCCTATAAGGACGATGCTACGGCTTTCAACGGTGAAAAGAAAGGAACCATTGCGGGCAAGGGCGTTGTGAACAACAGAATGTCCAATATGCTTTGCAAGCTGCTGGAGCAGAAGGGCGTTCCGAACCATTATGTTGAGGAGCTTAACGACAGGGAAACTCTGGTTAAAAAGGTGCAGATAGTTCCTCTTGAGGTCATTATAAGAAATACCGCGGCAGGCAGCTTCTCCAAGCGTTTCGGAGTGGCTGAGGGTACAAAGCTCAACAATCCCACTCTTGAATACTGCCTGAAGGACGACGCTCTCGGCGATCCTATGATAAACGATACCCAGATTCTCGCTATCGGCGCCGCCACTCAGGAGGAGCTTGACAAAATCGCTTCAATGGCGTACAAGGTAAACGATGTCCTCTTAGAGTTCTTCAAGACCATCGGCATTGAGCTTATCGACTTCAAGATCGAATTCGGCAGGTTCCACGGCGACATAATCCTCGCGGACGAGATTTCTCCCGATACATGCCGTCTCTGGGACGTTGAGACACATCAGAAGCTCGACAAGGACAGATTCAGACGCGACATGGGCGGCGTTGAGGAAGCCTATGCCGAGGTATTCAAAAGACTGAACATTCAGTAATCATTTTTATTATTTCAAATAAAACAGAGCTTAATGTAAATAAGAACAGCCGCAAAGCACTTTCACGTGACCTTGCGGCTGTTTTGCAGTTGCCGGAAAACAGAGCGCAATGAGAAACGCGCTTCATTCTCCGTCAAATACTATCTGTTCCATTGGAGTACGGCTTATCATATTATTATTCATTATAACTAAAAATGAATAATACAAAGCAAAAATCCCATCGTCTTGCGACGACAGGATTTTGCTTTGGCGCGCTTGGAGGGGCTCGAACCCCCGACCTTTTGATTCGTAGTCAAAGCTAAAAACACTTATAAATCCCAGTATAAGGCATAAAATTTAAAATGTTGACTACGTAATGACTACGGACATAATAACCAAAAAATCCCCCTGTCAGCTCACGGTGTGAATGAACCGGCAGGGGGAGATTTGGCATTTGTCAAGAGGTTTTTTGAAATTTTTGGAATCTTTTTTCACTCCTGCTTATCTTTTCCGAGCAATTGCCGAATGACTTTATCAATGAGCGCAGGATATTTTATGCCCATCAGACTGACATTCTCCAAAATGGAAAGAGCCTCATTGCCAG